>NZ_JAJNKD010000007.1:0-308708 GCF_021043325.1 Ideonella azotifigens | reverse complement strand
GGCGAGATGTTGAAGAACAGCGGGTCGAACTCATCCACGCCTTCGATGAAGCCGCCCCATTTGCTGTAGGTCTTGCCGGCCCGGCTGCGGTCTTCGTCGAAGTACGCTCGCCAGTCCCAGCGCTCCGCAGGGATCTCGCTGATGCTGTCTTTGCCGGCGCTCAGGTTCGCCCAGAACGCACCCACGTCCCCAGCTTCGGGGTAGCGGCCTGACAGGCCGATGATCGCGATTTCGCCGATGTCCTTGCCCACCGTGTTGGACAGGGTGCGCAAGGTCTCAGCTGACGGCGGGAAACTGTCCTGAAGGCCGAGCACAGTCGACCCGAAACGCGGACGGCGGCTCGCATTCGCAACCGGTGGCGCAGGCATTTCGTGACGCGCGGCGACGGGTGCGGTCAGGGCCTCGCCTGCACCCAGCACCTCGCTCAGGCGGGCGCGGTGGCTCTGCAGGAAATGCTCAGCCAGCGCCGCAATCGTCTGGTACTCGAACAGCAGCGTCTTGGACAGCGGGCCGAACACCTGCTCCAGGGTGCGCGTCAACTCCATCACCAGGATGGAATCGATGCCGTAGGCCTCCATCTGCGCCTTGGCGTCGATGCTATGCGCCGGCCGCTTCAGCGTGCTGGACAGCAGCTGCACGAAGTAGCGCTGGGCCTTTTCCTGCAGCGCGTCGGGCGCGGCGTTGAGTGCCACTGGCTCGTGCGCGACCACCGACACCACAGGCCTGGCGGGGTCGGACAGGCTGTCCTCGAACCGGCGGATCTGGCCTTCCGCGACCAGCACCTGGGGCAGTCCACTGGCCAAGGCCTGGCCCAGCGCCGCAAGACCGTTGGTCGTGCGCAGCGGAACCAGGCCAGTGCGCGCCCGCATGTCTTCGCGCGTGGCCGCATCCACCTGCATGCCGCCCTCTTCCCACAGCGGCCAGTTCACCGCCAGCGTGCGCCCCTGCCGCAGGCCTTGGCCCGCCAGCTCGGTGCGGTGCTGCGCAAACGCATCCATGAAGGCATTGGCGGCCGCATAGTCGGCCTGCCCAACATTGCCCAGCGCACCCGAGGTGGACGAGAAGCAAATGAAGAAGTCCAGCGCCAGATCGCGGCTGGCTTCATCGAGGTGGACCGTGCCGGCCACCTTGGCGGCCAGCACCTCACTCAGTTGCTGCCGGGTCTTCCGCAAGAGCAGGCTGTCGCGCAGCACGCCCGCGGCGTGGATGACGCCGTCCAGGCTCTCGAACTCCTCCGGGATGCCCTGCACCAATGCTGTCAGCGCGGCTGCATCGGTGACGTCCACAGCGTGGTAGCGAACCACGGCGCCGAGTGTTTCAAGCGACCGGATCTCGGCCTGGATGCGTTCGTCCGGCGCCGAGCGGCCCGTCAGGATCAGCACGGCGTTCCTTGCGCGCAGCGCGATGTCACGCGCGAAGATCAAGCCGAGACCACCTGCGCCACCGGTGATCAGGTAAACGCCGCGCGCCTTCCACGGTGCGGGTGCGTCACTGCCATGCGGCAGCTCGGCCCAGCGGGCCGTCTGGCGCAGGCCGCCCAGGTAGCGCACTTGCTGAGCCGGCGCGCTGCCGCTGTTTTCGGCCAGCACCTGCACCAGGTCCTGGCCCGCCTCCACGTGGATGAGCTGGCCGACGATGCGCGGGTTCTCCAGTTGCGCCGTGCGCAGCATGCCGCCCAGGCCGGCCATGGCCTGGTCCTCTCCATGGGCCGGCACGAGCACCTGGATCAGGTGTTGCCCGGGCTGTGCGCCCAAGGACTGCAGCTGTTCCAGCAATGCAGCGGCCGCGGCCTCGAAGCGCTGGGCGAGGTCGTCACCCTGGGCGGGGGAAAGACAGACTGCGCCCGGCAGGCGCTGTGCCAGGTCGAATGCCAGGTCCGCTGCCTCCACGCCGCACAGCAGCACGACATGGCGCGCAAAGCCGGCCGCATTCGCCACGGCGACAGCAGCTTGCGGCGCCCACGCCAGTTGCAGCAAGGCGCTGCGCACAGGCTCGTCAGCCGCAGGAGCTGCCGCTGCGCGCAGGCAGAACCCTTTGAGCCTGGCGCAAACCGTGCCGGCGTCGTCGCACAGGTCGATGTCGAACTTCTGCAGCGCATCGCTGGCGGCACTGCCCGGGCTGCGGCGCAGCAGCGCCCACATGCCGGCGTTGCAGGCGCCCAGCACGTCCAACGCACCCAAGGCGAAGGGCAGCATCGGCGTGGCCTTGTCCAGCCCACCCGCGCCGTCGGCGTGGAAGGCCACCGCCGCCTGCAGCGCCGCGTCGAACACGCTCGGATGGAGCACCTGGGCCTCGCGCCCAGTCCTCACCGAGTCCGGCAGTGTGATGCGCGCCAGCGCCAGGCCCTGGCCGATGAACAGCTCGCTCAGCCCACGGTGGCCAGGTCCGTAGTCCAGGCCCATCCGGCTGAACGCCACGTAGCAGGTCGCAGCGTCCACATGCGATTGCTTGCATTGCGCGCGCAACGCAGCAAGGTCATGCACCACCGCCGCCTCGTTCCCGAGGACCATGACCGCGCCCTGGCTGTACACGGTGGCTTCGTCGACACCGGTGCCATCGCCGTCATAGAGCTCGAAGCTGAATCCTCCCCCGCGCTCGGGAAACAGCGCGAGGTGCAGGTCCTTGGCTTCGGCCACCACCGCGGGCCGCAACCACACAATGTCCTGGAGGCGCAGACGAGCTTGGCCGCTGAATGCCTGATGGGCTGCGAAGCGCGCCATTTCCAGCTGCGCGGCACCCGGCAAGGTGGGCTGGCCCTGCACGACGTGGTCGGCGAGGAAGAACTCCCTGCCAGTGAAACGGCTGCTGAAACGCAGGCCGTGCAGGTTCGAGGTGTTGCGATGCACCAGCGGATGAAGGGTCGCGTGCACAGCCGTTGTCGGCAGGGGCCTGGCGTCCACCCAATGCCGCTGCCTGACGAACGGATAGGTCGGCAGTGCCAACCGGCGACGAGCGCCGCCGCTGTGCAGGCCTGTCCAATCGAACTCGGCCCCTTCGACCCATTGCTTCGCGGCGGCCCGCAAGTCGCCTTCGGCGGTCAGCGCGCTGGCGTGTCCGTCCATCGACGAGGTTTCGCCGCTGAAAACGCCGGGGAATCCGGCACCTTGCGCCAGCCAGCCTTCGAGCCCGCTTTGCAGTGCATCGAAGGATTCGACCACCAGCGCAAGCCGCGCGGCCATCGCCCGCCGCCCGACTTGCAGCGTGTAGGCCAGGTCCGCGATGCCGGCACGCCGCGTCTCCGGCAACGCGATGGCGGCCAGCAACTGGCGCACGCTGTCCTGCAGCACGGCTGTCGTCCTGGCAGACAGCACGATCAGGGCAGGCTGGGCCGGTGCAGGCTTGACCTCCGCGGGCGCCAGATACTCTTCGACCACGACATGGGAGTTGACCCCGCCAAAGCCGAAGGAGCTGATGCCGGCCCGGCGCGGAAGGGTGTGACCTTGTTCGTCGACCAATGCCGGCCACGGGCGCGCGGTGTCGACAATGAAGAACGGGCTGCCGTCCAGCGCAATGCGCGGGTTGAGCTTCTGGAAGTGCACCAGCGGCGGCAGCGCCTGGTGCCGCATGCACAGGATGGTCTTGATCAGGCCCGCGAGCCCGGCCACCGATTCGAGGTGGCCGATGTTGGCCTTGACGCTGCCGATGCCGCAGCTGTGGTCGCGCAGGGCCTCGCCGCGCTCCGCCGCCACGCGGGCGAAAGCCAGCTTCAGCCCTTCGACCTCGATCGGGTCGCCCTTGGGCGTGCCGGTGCCGTGTGCTTCGACATAAGCGATGGTGCCAACCGGCACACCCGCTTCGTGCAGGGCCTCGCCGATCACCCTGGATTGCGCGAGCGAGCCGGGATAGGTCACCGTGCGCGCATGGCCACCGTGGTTCACCGCGCTGCCGCGCAGCACGGCGGCAATGCGGTCGCCGTCGCGAATGGCCTGGGCCAGCGGCTTGACCAGCAGCATGGCGGCACCCTCGCCACGCACATAGCCGTTGGCGCGCTCGTCGAAGCTCTTGCAGCTGCCGTCCGGCGAGAGCATGCCGGTCTTGGAAAACGAGATGAAATGCGTCGGGCTGCAGAGCACGCTGACGCCACCCACCAGGGCCTGATCACATTCACCGCGGCGGATCGCATGCGCCGCCTTGTGCAGCGCCACCAGCGAGCTGGAGCATGCGGTGTCCACCGGCATGCTGACGCCGTGCAGGTTCAGGAAATGCGAGATGCGGTTCGGAATGAGCGCAGCGTGGGTGCCGGTGGAGACATGGCCCTCGATCACATCGAGCGCATGCCGCAGGTGGTCTTCGTAGTCGTAATTGAAGACGCCGACGTACACGCCGGTGCGGCTGCCGCTGAACTGCAGCGGGTCATAACCGGCATCCTCGATGCAAGTCCAGGCTTGCTCCAGCATGAGGCGCTGCTGCGGGTCCATCACCGCCGCTTCGCGCGTCGAGACGCCGAAGAAATCGGCATCGAAACTTTCTACGCCTTCGATGAAGCCGCCCCATTTGCTGATGGACTTGTTCTTCTCCTGCGCGTCGGCCGAATAGAAGGCGTCCCGGTCCCATCGGCCCGCCGGAATCTCGCTGACACTGGACAGACCCTGGCGAAGGTTCTCCCAGAACTGCGCGTAGTTTTCAGCGCCAGGAAACCGGCAGGCCATGCCGATGATGGCGATGTCGCCGACACGACCGTCGTCTGCCCCACGCGCCTGCCCCAAGGGCTTCGAGTGGTCTTCGAAGTCCCCAAACTGCTGATCAACCGTGTTCATCCAAGTCCCTGCGATCTGTCTCTTTCAAGTGCCTGGTCAGCCGGTGCTGACGGCTGTCAAACTTCGACAGGGCATTCCGTGGTTTGTGTCTGAGGCGCTTCGGCCTCAAGCGGTGTGTGATCGATGAAGCGGGTCAGAAAGCCCGCCAGGTGCGCCGCAGCACCCTCCATGACCTTGAGCGCAATGGCATCCACATGGCGCTGGCGCCATGGCTCGAGTTCGGTTCCCTTCACCCACTGATTGAAGGACCCCAATGCCGGACCGGTCTGGATCTGGTAGTTCACGCGGTCGTCGGGCGCGCCGGCCATCGCAATGCGGGTGCAGTAGGCGAAGTACCAGCGGAACACCAGCGCCATCCTGTGTTTCGGATTGGCTTCGGCCTTGGCGATCTCGTGCGCCTGACCAGCAGACCTGAAATAGTTCGCCGTCTCGTGCCAGATCTCGTCGAAGCTCTTCTTGAAGAAGGTGGTCTCCAGCTGGCGACGGGTGCGCTCGGGGATTTCGTCCAGGCTGTTGTAGTGCCGGTAGAGCGAAAGCAGCTTGTTCGCGCGGGCCGGGAAGAACACCGACTTCTTCATGACCTGGACCTGCGCGCCGATCTCGAACATGTCCCCGGCCGGCGCGTATTCGGTGTCCTGGATGTCGATCTCCTGCAGCATGGCCTTGCCCTCGTCGCTCATCCCGGCTTCGACGGTGCACTGGTTGATCGAACCGGTCATGATGAAGTCCGCGCCGAGCAGGAACGCAGCGGCCGCGGCCTCGGGGCCGCCGATGCCACCGGCCAGGCCCATGCAGATCGGCTCGGCATAGGCATGCGTGCGCTGCAGCTCGTCTCGCAGGCGCAGCAGCGGCGGCAGCATCACGGCGGCAATGCCGCCATCGGTATGGCCACCGGAATCGGCTTCGACGCAGATGTCGTGGCTGACCGGCACGCCTTGCGCCAACCTGGCCTGCTGCGGCGTGACCAGGCCTTGCGCGAGCAGCTTCTCCACGATGGCCGCTGGCGGCGGCATCATGAACGCCCTCGCCACTTCCGGGCGCGAGATCTTCGCGACGATGCGGTGGTCGCACACCGTCTCTCCGCGTGCATTGGTGCGAAGCCCCAGCAGCCGGAACCGGACCAGCGCTGGCGTCATCTGCATGAAGGCAGCGGCCTCGACGGTGCGGATGCCGTGCTTCAGGTAAAGGTCGACCACCGCCTCTTCCTGCGCTGGATATTCGTAGTTGGCCAGCAGGTTCATGCCATAGGGCTGGCCCTGCTTCAGCTCGGCCTGGATGCGAACGATGTTCGCATCGATCTTGGCGAGCGAGAGTCCGCCGGCGCCGAAGAAGCTCAGAAAGCCCGCCTTGCCCATGCGGATCACCAACTCGGCAGAGGCCACGCCGCGGTACATCGCCCCGGCCATGTAGGCGAACTTCAGGCCGAAGCGGCGGCGGAACACCTCGCTGCCGAGCGATGTGGCTTCGACCCGGCGTTGCGGGCTGCGCGCGATGGACGGTTGCGGTTCACGAACTGCAGCGGCTTCAGGCTTCGATTCGCGAACCGGCTGGGCGCTCGGGCGCGCATCGAGGATAGGCGTCTCCTTGGCCCTGATGTCCAGCACCATCTTCGTCAGCACGTTCGCACCGATCTCCTGGAACAGGATGTCGCCTCTTCCCATCAGGTAGCGCACCGAATCGACCCATTGCACCGGCGCTGCGATCTGGTCGGCCAGGGTCTGTGCGATGCGGCCGGGGTCGTAGGGTCGCGCCGTGGCATTGGCAATCACCGGGACATGTGGCGCGGTGAACGAAAACTGCTGCAGGAATCCGGCGAACTCGGCCCGGGCGGGGTGCATCAGGCGGGAGTGGAATGCGGCGCCGACATCCAAGGTCACGCAACGCAGGTCCTGCCGCTTGAACAATTCCGCAGCCTGGGCGATCGCGCCTTTCTCGCCCGCGATCACCGTCTGCGTTGGCGAGTTGAAGTTCGCGATGTCAACCTGTTCGAGGCCGTGCCTGTCGAGCAGCGCCCTGAGTTCATTGGCCGGAACCCCGATCACCGCGGCCATCCCGCCTTGCTTGGCGGCGGCCATCAGTTCGCCGCGCCGCTTGACCAGGCGCAGCCCGGTCTCGAACGGGAACACGCCGGCCGCGAGCAAGGCGTTGTATTCACCGAGGCTGTGACCGGCGAAGAAATCAGGCCGAAGGTCGGGCTGCAGCTGTTGTTGCCGGTGGTAATGCAGTGCGTTGACGACAAAGATCGCCGGCTGGGTGAATTGGGTTTGCGACAATTTCCCCTGCGGGTCATTCAGGCACAGCTCGTCGAGCGAATAGCCGAGAATCTCGGACGCGCTGGCAACGATTTCCGGGAAAAGGGGAAACAGCGCCTTGCCCATTCCCCTGAACTGAGAGCCCTGACCGGGGAAGATGACTGCCTTCAACTGGGGTGCGTCCATGATGGGTTCGTCTGGTGTGGGGTTGTCCGGATGGCGCCTCGCCGCGGAGCCGGTGATGTTGGGAGTTCGTCCGGTCGCGGCCAATCCCATGAATCGCCCCAAGTCGCTGCCGAATGGCGCCATCACGTGATGGACAGCGGACTTCGACCCAGTTGGCAATCCGTACTTCAGGAATGTCGCCAGCGTCCCGCCCGGCCCGATATCGATATAACGATGGCAGCCCTGGGATTCAATTTGGTGCAGGGTCTTGTGAAACTGGATGGGCAGGCGCACCGCCGACCAGAAATGATTTGCGGGCAAGGCGCGCAGGAAATCACCGGTGGCGCAACAAACGACGGGGACATTGCCTTGGCGAATCTGGAGCCCGCTCAAGGCCTGCTGGCAAGGCAGCCGGGCAGCCTCGATCCAGCGCGAATGAAAGGCATAGCGGACGGGGAGCCGCTGAAACACCACGCCGTGCTGGCGAAGCTGGCGCTCGACTGCCGCCAGGTTGGCAGCCGGCAACGAGATCACCGAGTGCGTCGCGAAGTTGCGGGCGCCAAGCTCGCAGATCGAGAACAGTTCCGGCGTCAGGCATGCCGCCGGTTCGCCCATGACGGCCACCATGGCGCCAGGCTCGCAATGCGCCTCCACGGCCATCGCCTGGTCGATCACCGCGAGCAGCGCGGCGTCGGGGTCGACATGGCCGGCCACGGCTGCGGCGGCGAAGGTGCCCAGGCTGGCGCCCAGCACGAGGTCCGGCTGCACGCCGGCGGCCATCAGCGCCTTTGCCAACGCGTACTCGACCATGAAGATGGCCGGATGGGTGTGCAGGAGCCGCTCGAACGGCGCCTCTCTGGCATGGCGCTCGTCCAACAACGCCGCCAGTGGCGACTCGCCGCAATGCGCACGCGCCAAGCGGTCGGCGCGTTCCAGCGTGGCGCGAAAACCGGCATGGCGCTCAAAGAGCTCCCGGCCCATTTGAAAATGCTGGGAGCCTTGCCCTGAGAAGAGAAATACGGTTCTCATGCGCGCATGCTGATGCGTGGAGACACCGTGCTGGCGGCGAGCGCCTCAGCTCCGCACTTTCGAAGTCGCGCCTTCAATCAGCGAACTGACTGGACGCGGGTGCATATCGAAGCAGGTTTTGCGAATGAATTCAACGCAGGCATCGCGCGGCCCCTGCACAGCCGCACACCCCCGAGCTTCCGGCTTGGCCTTTTCGAATGGCCAGATCGAATATTGACCGTCACCGTTCACAACCACTTGATAGATTGCTTCTGACGGAATGCCGGACATGAATCACCTTCTGCAAAAGAGAAAATCGGCTCCTTTTGAGAACCGACCCCTGTCTCAATTTTCACCACAAAAATGCTGGGTCAAACCCTGATGGGGCCCAACCTGACAGCCAGGCGACAGCTTCGCGTCGGTAACAAGCAAACAGCCTTCTTACACCACAGCAACGCCTGATCGACTCACTTTAATGTGTTTCGCCCTTGCGAATACAGCACACACGATGCGATTCGAAAGTTACGAATTGATGCAATGCAGCGCCAGTTATTACAGCTTGCGTGGTGAATTTAGGGATTGCCAGGATCGACCAGCATCCGGGACCCAACCGCAACAGGATGACCGCTTATCGCGACACATGCATGACGACGACGCCAGGCACCCACTTTTCCAGTGCCAGGCAGGCGGTCACCCGGTCATCGCCCACCAGCAGGTCGACCAAGCGCAGCGAGGCCGGATCGCCGACAAGCGGTTGCCGCTCCGCGAGCCCCACGTCGATCGCGCACAGGTCGTCGCTCAGGCCCTTGCCGGTCGCCTTCAGCACCGCCTCCTTGCGAGTCCAGCAGCGCTTGAAAAGCGCCGGCTGCTCATCCGGCTCGGCCCGGGCGATGGCCAGGCGTTCGGCCGGATGGGTGGTCCCGGCCAGCAGGTCCCGATGGTCCCCGAGGCGCAGGAAAGCTTCGACGTCGATGCCGACGGACTCGCCCGGACTGACTGCGCAGGCCACCCATTCGGCCGAGTGGGAGAGATTGAAGGCGGGCAACCCGGGCAGGAAAGGTTTGCCGTGAACGCCGAATGAAAAAGCGCAGGGCACCAAAGCGCCCCTGGGTCGAACGAGATGGTGAACCATTGTTCGACCCAGAACGAAGTTCTTGCGATCCCCGGCTTGCCGATAGCGCATGGCGCGCTGCCGATCCGCGTCGGCAAGCACATGTTCGTCGGCGAAATCGCCGGCCTCGTGCAGGATCGCGACGAAGGCGCATCCGCGCCCCAGGGCCTGGTCGCAGACCAGGCGAGCGTCCTGCCACAGCACGGTGCTCGCGACAGTGATGGTTGAGATCCCGAAGCTTGTTGGCCCCGCTTCCGAGTGCTCCCAGCGCGGGTCTGCACCCAGCCCGCCCACCGCGGGGGACAACAAGAAGCCTTGGGCCGGTTCGGCACGCGACGCATTCATGGCGACGGGATTCTGCCGGGATTCGACGCGCTGAGGTAATATATGTTTTGTGTATGAAACGTATAGCGCACACCATCATGGGCATTGTGAAGATTTCAGACCAGATGCATGACAACCTGCGGGCGGCCAGCGAGGCGCTGAGCCGGTCCATCAATGCCCAGGCCGAGCATTGGATGCGGGTCGGCATGCTGGCCGAGCTGAACCCGGCGCTGAGCCATGGCGAGATCTGCCAGTTGATGCTGCAGGCCAGCCAACGTGGCGATGGCGGTTTTGCTTTTGCGCTGCCCGAGGTGAGCGCTGCGAAGAAGCGAGCTGCGAAAGCGGCACGGGTGGCGGCATGAGCGCCGCCCGGCCGCCCGAAGGGGCTCATTCCCGCCTGGTGGGACCGGCCGCAGGCCGCAGGGTGCACCAATGAGCGCCGTGAAGAAACCGGCGCAACTGATCAAGTCGCCAGAAGAGATCGCGATGGCGCGCGCAGCAGGCGCGCTGGCGGCCGAGGTGCTGCAGATGATCGCGCCGCACGTGAAGCCGGGCGTCAGCACCGAGCAGCTGGACCGGCTGTGCCACGACCACATTGTCAAGGTGCAGAAGGCCATTCCTGCGAACGTGGGCTACCACGGCTATCCGAAGACGGTCTGCACCTCGGTCAACCAGGTCGTCTGCCACGGCATTCCGTCCAGCCAGAAGATCCTGAAGAAGGGCGACATCGTCAACATCGACGTGGCGGTGATCAAGGACGGCTGGCACGGCGACACCAGCCGCATGTATTTCGTCGGCGAGCCGGGGCCGATGGCCAGGCGGCTGGTCAACACGACCTACGAAGCGATGCTGGCCGGCATCCGCCAGGTGCGGCCCGGCGCGACGCTGGGCGACGTGGGCCACGCGATCCAGACGGTGGCCCAGCGCGACGGCTTCAGCGTCGTGCGCGAATACTGCGGCCACGGCATCGGCAAGGTCTACCACGACGAACCACAGGTGCTGCACTACGGCAAGCCCGGCCAGGGCCTGCGGCTGGAAGCCGGCATGGTGTTCACCATCGAGCCGATGATCAACGCCGGCCAGGCGGGCACCCGTGAGCTGTCGGACGGCTGGACCGTCGTGACCAAGGACCATTCACTGTCGGCCCAGTGGGAGCACATGGTGGCCGTGACGCCCGAGGGCTTCGAAGTGCTGACGCCCTGGCCGGAGGGCACGGGCAGCTACCCGGCAATCAATTGACCCGTGGCGCGCAGGCCCGGCGAAGCTCGTAGCAAGTAGAAACAAGGAAATTTCAAAGCCCATTCAACCCTGACGGCGCCTTGCGGTACTCACCGCACAGCAGCCAGAAGAGAGGATGGGCAACGATGAATGTTTCGCGCGAGCCAGCGGCCGTGCCTGTGCGCTTTCCGGTGAGCCGCCGAGGTTCGTCGGTGGCCGTCGGCGAGGCGGGCGCCACTGCCGGTCCAGCTCGACGGCCGAAGCCCGGCATCCTGCTGTTCAACCCGTGGGCCACGCGCACCGGCCGCGTGCCCAACAGCCTGCTGCACATCGCAGCAGCGCTGGGCGACAGCTGCGACATCGAATTGGTCGACGGCAACCTGGAGGCCGACCCCTGGGCCGTGATCGAGCCGCTGCTGGCCTCCGGCAGGTTCGGCTTCTTCGGCTGCACGGTGATGCCCGGGCCACAACTGCGCCAGGCGGTGCCGGTCACGCGCCAGGTTCGCGCGAACTTTCCGCGGCTGGTCACGATCTGGGGCGGCTACTTTCCCTCCAACCATCCGCAGGCCGTGCTGCAGTCGGGCTGCGTGGACTATGTCGTGCAGTCGGCCGGCGAAGGCTCGCTGCCCGCCTTGCTGGCGGCACTGTGCGAAGGCCGCTCGCCTGAACTGATCCCCGGGCTGATCTTCCTGCGCAATGGCGAAGTGGTGCGCACCGGCAAGGCACCACTGCCGGACCTGGACCTTCAGCCCGCCTTGCCGCTGGACCTGCTGGCGCGGCGCCACCCGATCCGGCGCTACCTGCCCCGCACCTTCCTCGGCCGCCGCACCCACGCGATGCACACCAGCATGGGCTGTCCGTTCATGTGCGCCTTCTGCGCCGTGGTGCCGCTCTACCAGGGGCGCTGGGTGGCGCGCTCGGCCGAGCTGGTGGCCCAGGACGTGCTGCAGATGCGCGACGCGCACGGCGTGGACGCGATCGAATTCACCGACAACAACTTCTTCGTTTCAGAAAAACGGGTGAGGGCCTTTGCCGAACGTTTGCGCGGGCAAGGCGTGGCCTGGTGGGGCGAGGGCCGCATCGACACCTTGGACCATTTCAGCGACCAGACCCTGGCACTGATGCGCGAGGCCGGCTGCCGCATGATCTTCTTCGGCGCCGAGAGTGGCGACGACGAAGTGCTGGCCATGGTGGACAAGGGCGGCCGCCAGTCCGGCGCGCAGATCCTGCGCTTCGCCGCACGCCTGCTGTCCTTCGGCATCACCCCCGAGTATTCGTTCGTGCTGGGCTTTCCCAGGCCCACCGAAGCCGAAGTCTGGGCGCAGATCCACCGCGACATCGGCTTCATCCGGCAGCTGAAGCAGCAGAGCCCGGCGACCGAAGTCATTCTCTACATCTACAGCCCGGTACCCACCGAGGGCACTGCGCTGCAGCAGCGCAGCCAGGCCGCGGGGTTCCGCTTCCCGAACACGCTGGAAGACTGGGTCAGCCCGGCGTGGGAATCCTTCGACCTGCACCGCAATCCGCTGACACCATGGCTCACGCCGGCGATGGTGCGGCACATCCACGACTTCGAGACGGTGATGAATGCGCGCTACCCGACGCGCACGGATTTCAGCCTCGGCGACTGGGGGCGGCGAATGATGCAGGCGGCCTCGCTGCCGCGCTATTGGAGCGGCATCTATCGGCGGCCGCTGGAGTTGAAGGTGCTGCAGCGCCTGCGCCGCTATACGCGTCCTGAAGTGGAGGGCTTCTATGCTGAAAGCAACTGAACCCGTGACGGCTCAGATGCCGGCACTGGATGTGGCCCAACAAGCGGTATTGAGGGCGCTGGCGTACCGGCAGGTGTTCGACTGCCCCCTGTCGGCCGACGAGGTCTGGCAATTCCTGGACGCGCCGGGCGTATCGCTCCGAGAAGTGAAAACCGCCCTGCAGCGATTGCAAACCGCTGGCCTGGTGGCCGGCCGTGACGACTTGTTCTGGATTGCAGAGATGGAGGATCCGATCGAACGCTGGATCGCCAAGCGTGATCGTGCCGATGCCCAGATGCCGCAGGCGCTGCAGGTCGGCCATGGCCTGATGCGCTTGCCCTTCGTGGATGGCGTGGCGATTTCCGGCTCCTTGTCCAAGCGCTCGCAAGCAGAGGATGGCGACTTCGACTTCCTGATCATCACGCGCCGACGCCGGCTGTGGCTGGTCTACGTGATGTTGCGCCTCTACCGCGACAATTTGCCGAATCCACACATGCTGTGCTCGAACTACGTACTTGCCAGCCACAAGCTGGCGCTGGAGCAGCGGGATGCCTTTACCGCGATGGAATTGGCCACCTTGCTGCCAGTCGCCGGCCGGGACCAGCTGATGCAGATGCGGCAACTCAATGCCTGGGTGGACGGGTACCTGCCGAATCGGCCGCCTCTCTCGGAATTTTCCGAGCCCGTACCGGACCGAATGCGCGGGCTGTGCGAGGCAGCCCTGGCGGGGCCATTTGGCAGTTGGCTGGACTGGTGTGCCTGGAAGCTGATTCACACCCGGCACCGCCGCACCATTCCGCATTTGCGGTCCCTGACGGCGCGACGCAGCCTGCAGTTGGACCGCGATGTCGCCAAGCTTCACAACTCAGAGTGGAAGTACCGCATCCTCGAGCGATACCAGTCGAACCTGGACCGACTGGAGGGTCTGACCGGAGCAACGATTTCGCGCGGTGCTGCAGAAGACACGGTGCTGGTGGCTTCTGCCTACCACTACCGCCTCGACCCCAAGCAGTGGCAGGCCGGCAAGCCCTATCCGCCGCTCGGGACCCTGTACGCCGCCGGCCTGGTCCGCAGCCTGGGTTTCCAGACGCAGGTGTTCGACGCAGGCCTGGCGGAAAGCGAGCTGGCTTTCCTGCGCCAGTTGGAGCGACAGCGGCCGGCCTTCGTGGTTCTGCAGGAAGACGGTTTCAACTATCTGACCAAGATGTGCCTGGACCGCATGCGGGATGCGGCCTTGCAGATGGTCCGGCTGGCCCGTGCCTTCGGCGCACGCATCCTGGTCTGCAGTTCGGACGCGACGGATTTCCCCGAGCCTTACCTGCGCGCTGGCGCCACGGCAGTGGTACGGGGCGAAAGCGAGGCCACGTTGGCCGAGGTGTTGCAAGCCTGGCGAGACGAGCAGCCCTGGACCGAGATTCCAGGTCTGGTTCACCTGGTGGAGGATCGCCTGGTGAGGTCCGCGCAACGCGCGCCCATCACCGACCTGGACCAACTGCCCCCGCCCGCCTGGGACCTGGTGGACCTGGCGCCTTACCGCGAGGTCTGGCAGCGCCGGCACGGCCACTTTTCGTTGAACATCGCCACCACGCGCGGCTGCCCGTATGCGTGCAACTGGTGCGCCAAGCCGCTGCACGGCAAGCGCTACACCGTGCGCTCGCCCGAGCAGGTCGTGGACGAGCTGGCCCTGCTGGTGCAGCAACATGGCGCCCAGCACTTCTGGGTCACCGACGACCTGTTCGGGCTGAAGCCCGGCTGGGTGCAGCGCTTCGCCGCACTGGTGCAGGCGCGCGGCCTGAAGCTGCGCTACACCATCCAGACCCGGGCCGACCTGCTGCTGCGCGACGCCGACGATCTGCAGGCCATGGCCTCTTCGGGCCTGGAGACGGCCTGGATCGGCGCCGAAAGCGGTTCGCAGCGCATCCTGGACGCGATGGACAAGGGCATCACGCGGGCGCAGATCGACGGCGCGGTGCAGGCGCTGAAGCAGCACGGCGTGAAGCCGGCGCTGTTCCTGCAGTTCGGCTACCTGGGCGAGACGGCCGAGGACATCCGGCTCACGCACCGGATGGTGGACGAACTGCAGCCCGACCAGATCGGCATCTCGGTGTCCTATCCGCTGCCCGGCACCGTGTTCCACGAACGCGTGAAGGCGCAGATGGGCAAGAAGACGCACTGGCTGCACAGCAACGACCTGGACCTGATGTTCCCCGGCAACTTCTCGCCGGCGTTCTACCGGCACCTGCATGCCTACACCTCGCGGCGCTTCCAGGTCATGCGCTGCTGGTCGGTGCTGTGTGGGCGACTGCCCGCATCCCGCCGCGGTGGCCGGCTTCGCGAACTGGCCTCGCTGCTGCGTGCCATGCCGGCACTGCTGCGCGCTCGCCTCGGCCTGTGGCGCGAACAGCGCCAGTCAGCCACTGCACCGATGGTGGCGACGTGAACACCGCCGCGTTCGACGCGGTCGCGCGGGACTACGACCGCGACTTCACCCACAGCCTGGTGGGTGCGGCCCAGCGCCGCACCGTCTGGGATGTGCTGGACAACCGCCTGCGCCAGACGGGTCGCCCATGTTCGGTGCTCGAACTGAACTGCGGCACCGGCGAAGACGCCCTGCACATGGCCCGCGCCGGCCACCGTGTGGTGGCCACCGACGTCTCGCATGCAATGCTGCAGGTGGCCCGCGACAAGCTGGCCCGGGCCGGCCTCGGTGGCGCTGCGCAGACGCGGCCGCTGGACCTGCAGGCCCTGGCGTCCGGCCATGTGACCGCGCAGGAACTGGGCGGCCCGTTCGACCTGGTGTTCTCCAACTTCGGCGGCCTGAACTGCCTGTCGCCCTCGGCACTGCAGGCCCTGGCCGCACCGCTGGCATCCTGCCTGGCGCCCGAGGGGCAGATCATCGCCGTGGTGATGCCGCGCCTGTGTCTCTGGGAAAGCGCTTGGGCCCTGCTTCAGCTGCGGCCACGCCTGGCGGCCCGGCGCTGGCGAGGCGGACCCGTGCTGGCCCAGCTAAGCCTGGGCCAGCCCCCGCTGCCGGTCTGGTTCCACGGCGTCCATCAGATGGACGGTGCCTGGCACACCCATTTCGAGCGCACGCTGGTGCGGCCGGTGGGGCTGGCCGTGCCGCCCTCGGCGCGGGAGGCACTGGCCTCCCGCGCGCCGGGCTGGCTGGCGTTGATGGAACGGCTGGACCGGCGTTGGCTGACCGCTGCCTGGGGCGCGCGCCTTTCCGACCATGTGTTGATCCAATACCGCAGGCGCTGACGATGAGCTTGATCCTCACCCACGGCTACTTCATCGCCGACGACGCGATCGAGCAGCGCATCATGCGGCCCTATCCGCCGCTGGGCCTGCTGTCCATCTCGGCCTGGCTGGACAGGGACGGCATCGATCACCAGGTCATCGATGCCACCTTCCTCAATGCCGAGCGCTTCGTGCAGCGCGTGCGTGCGCTGCGCCCGCGTTTGATCGCCTTCTATGTGACGCTGATGACGCGCCGCTCGGTGCTGCGCCTGATCGCCGCGTTGGGCGGCGGCGAAGGCGGCCCGACCATCGTGCTCGGCGGCCCGGACGTGCGCCACAACGCGGCCGACTACCTGCAGCACGGCGCGCACCTGCTGGTGGTCGGCGAAGGCGAGCAGACCATGGCCGACGTGGCCCGCTTGCCGGCCGCCGCTTGCCGGGATGCCGCTGCGCTGGCCGCCATTCCCGGCCTGATCCACGCCGACTCGCAGGGCCAGCCGGTGTTCACCGGCGAGCGGAAATTCGTGCCGGAGCTGGACGAGCTGCCCGAGCCGGCGCGCCACCGCATCGACCTGCAGCCCTACTTCCAGGCCTGGCGCAGTGCCCATGGGCAAACCTCGCTGAACATCAGCACCCAGCGCGGCTGCCCGTACAAGTGCAGCTGGTGCAGCCGCGCGGTCTACGGCACCAGCTACCGCCGCCGCTCGCCACAGCAGGTGGTGGCCGAGCTGGGCAAGCTGGTCAGGCAGTACGCGCCGGACCAGTTCTGGTTCGTCGACGACGTGTTCACGATCAACCACAACTGGCTGGCCGGCTTTGCCGACGCGCTCGACGCAGCGGGCCTGCGCATCCGCTACGAATGCATCACGCGGGCCGACCGCATGAACGCGCGCGTGGTGCAACTGCTCGCGCGCAGCGGCTGCACCCGCGTGTGGATCGGCGCCGAGAGCGGTTCGCAGCGCATCCTGGACGCGATGAAGCGGCAGGTGCGCGTGGAGCAGGTCACCGCGATGATCCGCGCCGCGTCGGACGCCGGCATCCAGACCGGCACCTTCCTGATGCTGGGCTACCCGGGCGAGACCGAATCGGACATCGTCGCCACCGAGCGCTACCTGCGCGAGGCCCGGCCGGACCTGTTCACCGTGACGCTGGCCTACCCGATCCGCGGCACCCAGTTCCACGACCAGGTGGCCGACCAGGCCACCGCGCCGCCGTTCGACCAGGGCAGCGACCGCGACCGGCGCTTCCCGCGCACCTACAGCGACGCCTACTACCGCCACGCCGTTCGCCTGCTCACCCACACCCATGCCATGACCACCGCCCTGCATCCCTTCGGCCTCCGCGCGCTGGCCCATCGCGCGGCTTGGTGCCTTTCGCGTCTGGGCATGTGGTGGCACCGCCGCGTTGGGGTGCAGCCGGCATGAGCGCGCCCGCCCGGCCGCCCGAAGGGCGCGCTCGCGTCCCTCTCGGAGGGACCCGCGAAGCGGAGGGTGCTCCAGTGAGCGCGCCCGAAATGCGGCCCGACCTGCCGCGCGTCGGGCTGATGGCACGTCTGCTGCGTCGACCCGAAACGCGCTGGGGCCTGCCACGTCATGGCCTGCTGGCACGCTTGCTGCGCGGGCCGGTGCGACGCGCTGTGTCGCCGTGGCTGCAAGGTCGGCTCGCGCGAGCCGGCCGCGAGGTCCAGCACTGGCGGCTGGGACGATTGCGGCTGCGGATCGACCCGGGCGTCTTTCCACCGGGGCCGACGCTCAGTTCGGCCATGTTCGTGCGGTGGCTTCTTTCGCCCGACGGCCCCGGTCCCTGGCCAGGCCGGCGCGTGCTCGACATGGGCTGCGGCAGCGGGGTCATCGGACTGGCCCTGGCTGAGGCTGGCGCCCAGGTGCTGGCGTCGGACATCAACCCCGGCGCCGTGGCGAATGCCGCTGCCAATGCGCAAGCGAACGGCCTGCAGCTGACGGTCGTGCTGGCGGACCTGCTGGCGGGCATCCAGACCTCTGCGCTGGACTGCGTGCTGATCACGCCACCCTACTACCCGCGCACGCCGCGCTCGATGCCGGAGCGTGCCTGGTTCTGCGGCCAGGGTTTCGAATATTTCCACGCACTCTTCCCGCAACTGGCTGCACTGGATCTTGGGCGCACGGAGGTGCTGATGATCGTCTCGGAGGACTGCGACGAGGAGGGCATTCGCCACGTGGCCCGCGCCCACGGACTGGACCTGCAGCTCCGCGGCGCCGGGCAGGCCTGGCTGGAATGGAACGCCTTCCTGCGGGTGGTGCCGGCATCTCAGGAAAGTGCAGGGCCGTTCCCAAACTTTCTTGACCCCTCGGAGGGGCCTGGCCCAGCGCGGCAGGTCCGGGAGCACGAGGGCATTCGGTGAACGCACGAGGCCTGGTCATTCAGGTCCATGTGCTGCTGTCGTGCGGCGTGACGCTGACCTGGCTGGCCGCGTTGACGGCCCATGTCGCCCCGTGGCGCCGGCATCATGCGCTGATCGGCCGTGGCTTCGTGGCGCTGGTCGTCGCCAGCAGCGTGCTGGCCGTGGGGCTGGCGGCGGATTCGCGCAACCGCTTCGGCATGCTGTTTGCGCTGCAGCCGCTGGTGCTGGCCTTGAGCGGGGCCGCGCAGTTTCTCCGTTCGCGGCGTTGGATGCGCACGCTCGGCATCGTCGGCCTGCTGGTGGCCTGCGGCGTGCTGGAAGGCTTCGCGCGCCTGCTGGCCACGCGCTTGCTGGTCGACGTGCTGGCGTTTGCCTGGACAGCGTCGACACTGGCGTTGCTGGCCGCCCAGGACCTTCGGGCGAAGCCTAGCCCGGCCTGGCGGGCCCATGGCCATCGCATGCTCGCCGTGGGCTGGTTCTACCTCGCGGAGCTGGGCATCTTCGTGGTCGACCCGCATCCCAGCGTCATCGCCTGGGCGGCCGCGGCGGTGCTGCCGGCGGGCGCGGCCTGGTGGATGCGCTGGCGGCCCGCACGAACCGGGACGGAGACCGGAACGGGGACGCGGACGGCCTCGCTGCCCTTGCTCAGCGCCTGGCCTGTACGTCGTCAATGAGCTGCACGGCCCGGTGCAGGCTGGTGTGATCGCGATAGACCCGCTCCAGCGCAAGGCGAGCGACCTGCTCTCGCCCTGCTTGGTCGTCCACCCAATGCTCGAAGGCCTCGCGCATCGCGTGCGGCCGGCGCGGCACGGCAACGAGTTCGTCCGCATCGAAATGCTGCCGGGTCAAGGGGCTGAGTTCGGTGATCTGGAAGCTCGCGCTGGCCGCTGCGGCATAGATGCGCTGCGTCAGGTCCCCGGCAGATTCGAGCAGCGGGGCGACCAGCGGTGCCAGCGACACGCGGGCCATGGCCTGGCAGCGGGCATGCGCCTCGACCGGCAAGCGGGGCATGCCAAAGCCCCAGGTCTCGCGTTCGCCAAACAGGCCGCGGTGCCGAGAGAGGATGTCGCGCATCGTGTGCCACACGGCCCGGACGCGCTCCGGATTGGCCACCGACAGATGCACATGATCGAACTCACGGGCCACGCCATGCGGCCGGTCGCGAAACGGGCTGGCCGACTGCGGCAGCCACACAAAAGGTTTGCCCAGCGCCAGCCACGCGCCAACCGTGCGCTGCATGAACGGCTCGGCATGCAGCGACAGCAGCATGTCCGCACCCGCGCCGCTGGCCGTGCGCTCGATGCGCTGTGCCTCCGCCAAGGTCAAGGGCGCAAGCGATGCCGCCACGTCGCGCGCGGGGATCAGCAAGCGTGTGCAGCGCGAGGGGCGGTCCAGCCCGACCGCCTGCAGCCGCATGTGCAGGCGGTGGGTGTCCAGGCCCAGCATCAAGGTGGGCTGGAAGTCACGGACCAGCGCCGGCGTCAGGCCTTGTTCATCGTCGAGGCGCAGCACGGCCACGCCGATGTGCTGCATCGCGCAGCGCAAGTCCTCGAACCACACCCACCCGGCGGGGGATGGCGGTGTCACCAGCAGCGCACGTTCGCCGCAGGCAGCGCGGACCTGGCTGAAGCGGGCCAGCGTTTGCGCGCAAAGCTCGGTGCCCCGCAGCTGCAGCGCCGCGTCCGGTTGTTCAGGTGGCCGCCGCCTGCCGCGAAGCCGGCCGGCGACGAGGCAGGCCTGCACATGGCAACGCATGAGGCGGTCCTGCACCCGGTCGCGCCCTTGTTGCCATCCCATCTTCTTGCGTGCCTCTTCAACCGTTTTCACCGCGCTCCACCAGTTTCACTATGCCATTGCCGGCGCAGGTCCGGTCGGTGTTTCGCTCCACGACCGGGACCAGGATCCAATGTCCGCACCCTTCTCCACCGCTGACGCTGCCCGCAGCGCGGCAGACTCGGCAGCGCCACTCGACGTGAGCGCCCTGGCTCGCAGCACCGGCACGCCAGCGCCGGCACGCGATTGGCATCCCTGGCGGGTCGTGCGCAGGCTGTGGCAGCTGTTCGCCACGCGACCGATGGCCTTGCTCGGCGGGCTGACGGCGGCCTTGTTGCGGGCGGGTCTGCTGGTAGGGGTGTCGATCGCGATTGGCAAGGTGGTGGGTGGTGGCCCGGCTGCGGCCTGGGCGGCGATGGCCGCCGCCACGGGCCTGCTGGCCGCGGCGGCGCTGGGCTACTTCGGGCAGCGCATGGTCATCGATGCCGTGCAGGACGGGTTGACGCGCTTGCGCGAACAACTGGTGGAGCGGCTGCTCGCATTGCCGGGCGACACCGTGCGACAACAAGGCGCCGAACGTTTCGTGCTCGCGATGACGCGGGATGGCGAGTTGCTCAACCAGATGGCCAGGGCCTGTTTTGGCGGCCTGCTGCCGGGAACCGTGCTGGTGCTGCTGTGCATGGGTGGCATCGCGGTGATGCTGCCCGCGCTGACGGCGCCGTTGCTCGTCGCGCTGACCCTGCTGTGGCTGGTGCGCCGGCGTCTCTCGCATCGGCTGGCTGGCCAGATGGCCTTGGCACACGAGGCCATCGACCAGCTGTATGAGCAGCTGGGCGGCACCGTGCTGCGCCATGAACTCGCCGTCAGCCACGCAAACGAGCTTCACGAGCAGCAGGCGAGCCGCGCGAAGGTCGCCCACACCCACGCGCTGGCGCGTGAGCTGGCGAGAACCCAGACCTGGGTGACCGAGCTCGACGCGCTGGTGCTGGGCCTGGCGCTGCTGGGCCTGGTGGCCTGGTTGGCCCTGGCCGGCGGGCCGGCGGTGTCTGGCCCGAGCCTGGCTTCGGTGCTGTTCCTGCTGCTGGCCCTGCGCGGGGCCTTGCAGGGCGCGCTGCGCGCCCTGCAGGAAATGGCGCAGGGTGTGCCGGCGCTGGCCAGCATCGAGCGCCTGCTGGCCATGCAGGCTGCGCCGGCACATCATGGGCGAGTGCCGCCAACGCACTGGCGCGTGACGCTGGAAGGCATGAGCCGCCAGGCGGACCCGCGCAGCCTCATCCGCGACCTCGACCTCGCACTGGAACCGGGCCGCATCACCGTGCTGACCGGGGCGAACGGCGCCGGGAAAACCACCCTGCTGCGCTTGCTGCTGGGCCTGACAGAAGCCGGGCACGGCAGGCTTCGCGTCGACGGCGTGCCCTGGGCGCAGATCGACCGCTCGGCCTTCCGGCGCGGCGTGGGCTACCTGCCGCAGAACCCGGTGCTGTTCGCCGGCAGCGTGTACGACAACCTGGCCTATGCCGTGGCCGATGCCACGCCGCAAGCCGTGCAGCGCATGGCAACAGCCGTGGGCCTGGGGCCGCGGCTGGCAGCCTGGCCGGAAGGTCTGGCGGCCAGGCTGGGCCCAGGCGGCAGCCCGCTGTCCGGCGGCGAGCGCCAGCGCATCGCGCTCGCCAGGGTCTTGCTGCGCAAACCGCGCATGCTGATCCTCGACGAGCCGACCAATCACCTCGACGGCCCCGGCACGCAGGCCTTGATGGCCCTGCTGCGGCAGGCGCCTGGCAAACCCGTGGTGCTCGTCATCACGCATGACCCCGGTTTCATCGCCCGGGCCGATCAGACGCTGGAACTGGTCGATGGGCGGCTGCAGGCGCGTCTTTGAGCGCGTCTGTCAAGCTGTGTCGTCCGCGCGCACGGCTCGGCGGCCTTGGGCCGCCACCCGTGATACCGTGCATCGCCCCACCCGCCAGCGCCACCTTGTTCGTGGCGCACTCGCCGCTTCATGTTCCTCCGCATGCCCAGCCTCGCGTGGCCTGCCCTGATTGCAGGGGCAGGCGCGCTGGCCTGTACGACGGCGACCGCCCAGAGCGGTTCCGCGGGGCTTGAAACCAGTTGGCGTGTCGGCGCCAGTTCGCGCTGGCTGGTGCGCGGCATTCCGCTGAGCCGCGACGGCACTGCCGTGAGCTTTGCCGGGGCGGACCTCTACGCGCAAGGCTGGTCCCTCGGGGCGCTCTATGGCCGGCTGGAGACCCAGGCGCATGAATCCGCAGGCGCAGTCGGCCTGCGCGCGGCAAAGGAGTGGACGCTGGACGGCCGATGGGCCGTCACCGCCCAGCTGCGCCACAACAGCTACCCCGGCGCGCCCTCGCTGCAGCGCTGGTGCTACAACGAGGCCGGCCTGAGCCTGGCCGATGCCGACCGCTGGGTGCTGAGCTGGTCCGCCGAGACCCGGCGCGGGCCTGGCTGCAACCAGCACCAGGGCCCGGCGGTAGTCAGCCGGTCGCTGGAACTCAACGCCAGCTGGCCGCTGGCGAGTGGCTGGCACCTGGGCGGCGGCGCGGGCTGGCGGCTCTACGGCGGCGGGGACGGCTACCTGTTCGGCCAGGCCGGTGCCGGCTGGCAGCAGGACCACCTGGCCCTGCAACTCGACCGCGTGATGGTCGACCCAGCCGCCCGCCCGCTCTACGGTGTTTCGACAAACAACAGCTGGGTGGCCAGCCTGGTCTGGAGTTTCTGACTTTATTTCGCCGGCATGCAACCATTTGCGGCCAAGCCCGGTACAGACGGACGTCCAGCGCTCGCCTTCCGTCACGGCCCCCGTCATGTTCCTCCTGCCTTCGCTTCGCCGCCGCCCTGCATCGGCCTCGGTCGCCTCGCCCGACCAGGGCTGGCTGCGGCGCATTGCCGAGACACAGGATCGTGAGGCACTGACCGCGCTCTACCGCGAATACCAGCCGCGCCTGGTGCGCTTCCTCGGCCGGGTGACCCGCCACGAGGCCTTGATCGAGGAGGTCATCAACGACACGCTGTGGATCGTCTGGCAGAAGGCCGGCGACTACCGCGGCGAAGCCCGTGTGTCCACCTGGATCCTCGGCATTGCCTACCGCGTGGCGATGAAGGCCTTGCGCGACCAGGACGATCCCTGCTGGCACGGCAGCGACGACGATCTCGAATCCCTGGCCGGCCAGCAGGACCCCCACGCCACCCACGAGGTGCGCGACTGGCTGGCCAAAGGCCTGGCGCGCCTGCCGGCGGACCAGCGCCTGACGGTGGAGCTGGTCTACGGCCAGGGCCACACGCTGGAGGAAACCGCAGCCATCATGGAATGCCCGGTCGGCACCGCCAAGGCGCGGCTGTTCCACGCCCGGGTGAGACTGCGCAACCTGTTGCCCGACCTGGCCGGCGAACCCGGCCTGGCGCGCAGCGAAGGAACCCAAGATGAATCCCGCTGAAATGCAGCGCCACCAGGCCACCTGGGCCCTGCTGCCCTGGCTGGCCAATGGCAGCGCCACGCCCGCGCAGCGCCGCCAGGCCGAAGCCCACCTGGCCACCTGCGCCGACTGCCGCGAGGCCCTGCGCCACGAGCAGCAACTGGTCACCGAAATGGCTGAGCCTGCCACGCCCGGCCCCGACCTGGAACAAGGCCTGGCCAAGCTGATGCGCCGCCTGGATGGCGCGAACCTGGGGGCCATGCGCCCGGCTGTTGCAGCCCGCCCCCGGCAGGGCTGGATGGGCGGCTGGGCGGCGGCGGCCCAAAGCGGCTTGCGCGTGCCACTGGCCACCGTGGCCCTGGTCGGTGGCCTGCAACTGGTGCTGACGCTTGGCGTGGTCGCCTGGTGGTGGCAGGGCCAGGCCGCCACGGCAACGCCGGCCTACCAGACCCTGACCGACGCACCTGCCGGCACCGGTGCATCGCGCGGCGTGCTGCGCGTGGTGTTCCAGGGCGAGCGCCGCGTCGATGAAGTGCAGGCCTTGCTGCTGCAGCGCGGCCTGGTGGTGCTCGCGGGCCCCACCGAAGCCGGCGTGTTCACGCTGGGCTGGGCCGAAGGCGCGGGCCAGCGCGATGCGGACGGCCTCGCAGCCGAGTTGCGCCACCTGCCGGCCGTGGCGTTCGCCGAGTCCACCGGGCCGGCGCGGTGATGGCCAGATGACGGGCTTTCGAGCTTGGCTGCACGGCGCCTGGCTGGGCACCGTGCTGGCGCTGCAGGTAGGCTGCGCTGCGCCCGGCACCGGCGAGCCCGCGGCAGCGCCGCCCCTCGTCGGCGGCGCCCCGGCGGGTGACGGCAGCCAGGTCATCGTGGTGGCGGTCCAGAACCCGATGGAGGCCTTGCCCACCAGCGCCGGCTCCACGCCTGGCCTCTATTCACGCAAGCCGCAGTACGCCACTGGCGTTCGGGCCGAGCAGCTGATGGCCGAGGTCGCGCAAGCCCACCGGCTGCAGCCGCTGGCGGCCTGGCCCATCCGCGTGCTGGGCCTGCACTGCGCCACGCTGCGCGTGCCCGATGGCGTCTCGCGCGAGGCGGTGCTGGCCGCCCTGGCCCAGGACCCGCGCGTGGCGCTGGCCCAGCCGCTGCAGCAGTTCGAGACGCTGGCGCAGGCCTCATCCCCGGCGTCCCCGGCGGACCTGCCCGCCGCATCCGCAACGCCACGCCAGATGCTCGCCACCGCCAACGCCTACAACGACCCCTACCTGCCGCTGCAGCGCGGCGTGCTCGCGCTGGGCGTGCCGCAGGCCCACCGCTGCGCCCGCGGCGACGGCGTGCGCGTGGCAGTCATCGACACCGGCGTGGACACCGCGCACCAGGACCTGGGCAGCGCCGTACCAGACACAGCCAACTTCGTCGACCACGACAGCACCCAGTTCCGGCGGGATCGCCACGGCACCGAAGTGGCCGGGCTGATCGCCGCGCAGCCGGGCAACGGCATCGGCATCGTCGGCATCGCGCCCGGCGCGCGGCTCACGGCGCTCAAGGCCTGCTGGGAACTGCCCGACGGCCGCGCCACCTGCAATTCCTTCACCCTCTCGCAAGCGCTGGCTGCCGCGCTGGACGGCGGCGCGCAGGTCATCAACCTCAGCCTCGGCGGCCCGCCGGACGGGCTGCTGGCGCGGCTGCTGCGCCAGGCCATCGCGCGCGGCGTGGTGGTGGTGGGCGCGCTGCCGCCGGCTGGCTCGCGCGAAGGCTTTCCGCTCAACGTGCACGGCGTGATCGCGGTGCAGGACGCCACCGCCGACCCCTTCGGCACTGCAGCCCTGGCGGCCCCCGGCCGCGAGGTGCTGACGCTCACGCCTGGCGGGCGCTACGACTTCGCCTCCGGCACCTCGATGGCCGCGTCCCATGTCAGCGGCATCGCCGCATTGCTGCTGCAGCACCAGCCGCAGCTCGACGGACCGCGCATCGAAAAGCTGCTGCGCGAGCAGGCACCCTCGGCCACCGAGGTCAACGCCTGCCGCGTGCTGGAAGCGCAAAGCCCCAGCTGCCACTGCAGTACCGCACGCTGAATGCGCGCGGCGCGGCATTCCGCGCGGACACCTTTTCTCACCAACATCGCACGCGGCCTTCAACCATTTGGGCCGCCGACGGCACCTACGCGCAGACCCGCTGCGCAGCAAGCGCAGCAGCCCCGCTTCCTGCGCTTCAAGGAGCCACCGATGAGCTTTGTTCGCCGCCCGCCTTTCCACGATTCCACGCGCCGTGAATGGCTTGCGCAGAGTGCCACGGCGGCACTGGCACTGGGCGGCCTGGGCTGGTCCGGCCTCGCGGCCGCGCTGGCACCTGGCGATGCGCTGCCGGTGCAGAGCGCGCCCGGTGCCGCCGGCCAGCCCGGCGTGCCGCTGTTCGACGGCAAGGCCCGCGCGACCTACATCGACTTCTGGGCCTCCTGGTGCGGCCCCTGCCGCCAGTCATTCCCATGGATGAACCGCATGCAGGCCAAGTTCGGCCCGCAGGGGCTGCGCATCGTCGCGGTGAACCTGGACAAGCAGACCGCCGACGCGCAGCGCTTCCTGGCCGAGCTGCCGGCGCAGTTCACGCTGGCTTTCGACCCCTCGGCGGACACCGCGCGCCGCTTCGGCGTCAAGGCCATGCCCAGCTCGGTATTGCTGGGCGCCGACGGCAAGGTGCTGGCCACGCATGCCGGCTTCCGGGAGGACGACATGGCCCCGCTGGAAGCCCGCCTCGCCGCTGCCCTCGGGGCTTGAGAGCACCCCCAGGGCCGGGCTGCGCCCAGCCCGCCCCCTGCGGGGCGACAAGGAAACTTGGAACCACCTGGCGGCTCCTTGAGTGACCTCTTTTTGACGACCTACTGCAATCGACGACACGATGAACCCTCCACTTCGCACCGGCCTGCTGGCGAGCCTGCTGCTCGCCACGGCCACGCTCGGCGGCTGCGCCGGCTGGCAGGCGCCCCAGGCCTGGGAAAAGGGCGCGCTCGCCCGCCCCGAAATGACCATGGCAGGCGACCCGCTGGGCGATCGCTTCGACCAGCACATCTACACCAGCAAGGAAAACGCCTCGGGCGGCTACGGCGTGGGCGGAGGTGGCTGTGGCTGCAACTGACGCGACAACCGGAGCGACAACGGCAGCAAGCCCACGTCCTGTTCCTTCATCGGGCCCCGTCCTGGGCGGCGTACTGGCCGCTGCGCTGCTGCTGCCTGGCATCGTGGCCCCGGCCATGGCCGAAACCGCGCCCGAGCAGGGTGTCATCGCGATCAAGCAGCTGTCCTACCAGGACTGGCAGCCCGGCCTGCAGCGGGTGCATGTGAACGCGCCGTCGATCTACGCGCTGGCGCCGCTGGACGCGCACTGGTCGCTGGAAGGCTCGTTCGTGCGCGATGGCGTGTCCGGCGCCTCGCCGCGCCACCACAGCGCCATCTCCAGTGCCTCGCACATGGACGACCAGCGCCATGCCGGCGACCTGAAGCTCACGCACTACGACGACCGCCAGGCCTGGGCCATCGGCGGCGCCTGGTCCAACGAGCACGACTACAAGTCGCGCACGCTCTCGGCCGAATGGCGGCTCTCCAGCGAGGACAACAACCGCACCTGGAACATCGGCCTGGCACGCAGCAACGACAGCATCGGCTCCAGCGACGACGACACGCTGCACGAGCACCGCGGCACCTGGCAGTTGCTCGCCGGCGTCACGCAGGCCGTCTCGGCGCTGGACCTGGTGCAGCTCAACCTCGGTGCCAACTGGGGCCGGGGGTATTTCTCGGACCCGTACAAGTTCCCCGACATCCGGCCGCGCTCGCGCAACCAGTACACCGCGCTGCTGCGCTGGAACCACCACATCGAACCGCTGCAGGCCACGCTGCGCACCAGCTGGCGCTTCTACGACGACAGCTTCGGCGTGCGCGCCCACACGCTGGAAGCCGCCTGGGTGCAGCCGCTGGGCGAGCGCTGGAGCGTCACGCCCACGCTGCGCTACACCACGCAGAGTGCCGCCAGGTTCTACAAGGATCCGGTGTATGACCCGGTGCTCGGCGAGCCCTTCCCACCGGGCTTCGACGGCCAGCACCCCACCTCGGCCGACCAGCGGCTCTCGGCCTTCGGCGCGTTGACCGGCGGGCTGCGCGTGGACTGGCGCGTGGACGCGCAATGGAAGCTGGACCTCAACTACGAGCGCTACGAGCAGCGCTCTGGCTGGCGTGCCGGTGGCAATGGGTCGCCCGGCCTGGCGACCTTCTCGGCACGCTGGTGGCAGTTCGGCCTCTCGCGCAGTTTTTAAGCGACTGAGGCCCCCCATGCTGCAGACCTGGCACGAACCCGCCGACGGCTGGCACCTCGCCTTCGAGGCCATGGCCTCGCGTTGCGAGATCGTGCTGGGCGGCGCCGGCACACCCGCCGGGCCCTCGCTGCGCCAGGCCGGCGAGGCGGCGATGGCCGAGGTCCGGCGCATCGAGGCCAAGTATTCCCGCTACCGGGCCGACAGCGTGGTCTCGCGCATCAACGCCGCAGCCGGCAGCGGCCAGCCCGTGCCCATCGACGAAGAAACCGCCGGCCTGCTGGCCTTTGGCGACCAGTTGCACCGGCTGAGCGAAGGCCGCTTCGACCTCACCAGCGGCGTGCTGCGCCAGGCCTGGGACTTCCGCGCCGCACGCGAGCCCAGCGCGGCGCAACTGGCCGAGGTGCTGCCGCTGATCGGCTGGCCGCGCGTGCAATGGAACATGCGCGAGGTGCTGCTGCCGCAGGCCGGCATGCAGCTGGACTTCGGCGGCATCGGCAAGGAATACGCCGCGGACCGGGCGCAGGCCGTGCTCGCGCAGGCTGGGCTGCGGCACGGTTTCGTGAACCTGGGCGGCGACCTGCGCGTGCTGGGCCCGCGCTCCGACGGCCGGCCCTGGGCCTTCGGCATCCAGCATCCGCGCGAACCCGGCGCGGTCTGCGCCACGCTGCAGCTGCGCGACGGCGCGCTGGCCACCAGCGGCGACTACGAACGCTTCTTCGTCACCCCCGACGGCCGCCGCTGCTGCCATCTGCTGGACCCGCGCAGCGGCCAGCCGGTCACACATTGGCAGTCCATCAGCGTGGCCGCGCCGGTGTGCGCCGCCGCCGGTGCGCTCAGCACGCTGGCCATGCTGATGGGCGTTGCGGGCGCTGACTTCCTGCGCCAGCAAGGCGTGGCCTTCCTGGCCATCGACGCGCAAGGCCAGGCCCACGCACACGAGCCCGCCTGGCCACCTTCTTCCGATGCAGCGCCCGCGCTGCCGGCCGAACCCCCTTCGCTCTTCCACTTCACCGCACCTCCCACACCATGAGCCTCCTCCCCTCCTTCCGGCCCTGGCGGGCTTTTGTTGCCGCCCTGGCTGCAGTGGCCCTGGCCGCTGCAGCCGGCCTGCCTGCGGCCCAGGCCGCAGGTGCCGAACCCGCAGCCTCATCAGCCCCTGCAGGCGACAGCTTCCTCGACCCCGCCGACGCCTTCCGTCCGCAGGTCGCGGTGGACGGCCAGGCGGTGCAGGTGACCCTGCAGGTCGCCCCTGGCTACCACCTCTACCGCGAGCGCTTCTCGCTGCAGGCCGAGGGCGGGGCGGCGCTGCCGGCGGCCACGCTGCCGCCCGGCCGCTCGTACTTCGACACCAATTTCAACCAGACCATGACGCTGTGGGAAGGCACGGTGCAGGTCCGCCAGCCGCTGCCGGCCGGCGAGCTGCCGCCTGCGCTGGCGATGAGCTACCAGGGCTGCGCCGACCGCGGCCTGTGCTACCCGCCGCAGCAGGGCACGGTGCACCTCTCGCGGGACGCGGGCGGTGCGCTGCAGGCCCGTTGGGAGCCGGCGGCCGACCTGTTCGGTACGCCACCGGCCGGTGACGCTGCGAAGGAAGCAGCACCAGCCGTGGCCACCGCAGCTGCAGCCGCACCAGCGGCGGACGACGCCGGCAACACGCTGGCGCTGTCCTCGGGCAGCCTGCTGAAGGTGGTGCCACTGTTCCTGCTGGGCGGACTGCTGCTGTCCTTCACGCCCTGCGTGCTGCCCATGGTGCCCATCCTCTCGTCCATCATCGTCGGCCAGGGCGCGCCGGTCTCGCGCTCGCGCGGCTTCACGCTGGCGCTGGCCTATTCGCTGGGCATGGCGCTGGTCTACACCGCCGCTGGCGTGGCCGCCGGCCTGCTCGGCTCCGGCTTTGCCGCAGCGTTGCAGAACCCCTGGGTGCTGGGCAGCTTCGCGCTGTTGCTGTCCGGGCTGTCGCTGTCGATGTTCGGCATGTTCGAGCTGCAGATGCCGTCCTTCATCCAGGCACGGGTGAACAATGCTTCCAACCAGCTGGGCGGCGGTCGCCACCTGGCGGTGTTCGGCATGGGCGGGCTCTCAGCGCTGTTGGTCGGGCCCTGCGTGGCCGCACCGCTGGCAGGGGCGCTGGTCTACATCAGCCAGACGCGTGACGTGCTGCTGGGCGGCGCAGCGCTGTTCGCGCTGGCCACGGGCATGAGCGTGCCGCTGCTGCTGCTGGGCCTGTCGGCCGGCAGCCTGCTGCCGCGCGCCGGCCGCTGGATGGAGCAGGTCAAGACCTTCTTCGGCCTGATGCTGCTGGCCACCGCGCTGTGGCTGGTCTCGCCGGTGCTGCCGGCCGGCGTGACGATGTTCGTGCTGGGCGCGGGCGTGATGGTCGCACTGATGGCGCTGGGCACCTTCAACACCGGCCGCTGGCCGCTGTGGCGCGGCATTGGCGGCGTGGCGGCGCTGTGGAGCATCGCGCTGATGGCCGGCGCGCTGTCCGGCGGCGAGAGCGTGCTGCAGCCATTGCGCCACCTGGCGCGCAACGGCGCCGGCGTGGCCGGGGCCACCACCACAGCCGTGGCGGACACGCCCAGCTTCCGCCGCATCACCTCGCTGCAGCAGCTGGACGACGCACTGCGCACGGCCGGCAAACCGGTGATGGTGGACGTGTACGCGGACTGGTGCGTCTCCTGCAAGGAAATGGAGCACCTGACCTTCCGCCACGCCAGCATCCAGCCACGGCTGTCGCGTGCACTGCTGCTGCAGGCCGACGTGACGGACAACACACCCGAGGCCAAGGCGCTGATGAAGCGCTTCAGCCTGTTCGGCCCGCCGGCCGTGCTGTTCTTCGACCCGCGCGGCACCGAGCTGGCCAGCGCCCGCACCATCGGCTTCGAGCCGGCCGAGGCCTTCGCCCGCCGGCTGGATGCCGCCCAGCTGTGACCCCGTGTCGGTTGCACACCAAGAGCACCCGATGAACACCCCATGAGCATCCAATGAGCATTCCCACCACCCACGCCCAGGTCCTGATTCTTGGCTCCGGCCCAGCCGGCTACTCGGCTGCGATCTACGCTGCGCGCGCCAACCTCAAGCCGCTGCTGGTCACCGGCATGGCCCAGGGCGGTCAGCTGATGACCACCACCGAGGTCGACAACTGGCCGGCCGACGTGATGGGCGTGCAGGGCCCCGAGCTGATGCAGCGCTTCCTCGAACACGCCGAGCGCTTCCAGACGCAGATCGTGTTCGACCACATCCACACCGTCGACTTCAGCGAACGGCCTTTCAAGCTCAAGGGCGACTCCGGCAACTACACCTGCGACGCGCTGGTGATCGCCACCGGCGCCTCGGCCAAGTACCTGGGCCTGGATTCGGAGAAGGCCTTCATGGGCCGCGGCGTGAGCGGCTGCGCCACTTGCGACGGTTTCTTCTACCGCAATGACGAAGTGGCCGTGGTCGGCGGCGGCAACACCGCGGTCGAGGAGGCGCTGTACCTGAGCAACATCGCCAGCACGGTGCACCTGGTGCACCGGCGCGACAAGTTCCGCGCCGAGGCCATCATGATCGACAAGCTGCACGAGAAGGTCGCGCAGGGCAAGATCAAGCTGCACCTGCACCAGACGCTGGACGAAGTGCTGGGCGACCAGAGCGGCGTGACCGGCGTGCGCCTGAAGAAGGTGGACGGCAGCGCGACGCAGGACATCGCGCTCAAGGGCTGCTTCATCGCCATCGGCCACCATCCGAACACCGACATCTTCCAGGGCCAGCTGGAGATGAAGGACGGCTACATCGTCACCAAGAGCGGCCAGAACGGCTTTGCGACCATGACCAGCGTGCCGGGCGTGTTCGCCGCCGGCGACGTGCAGGACCACGTCTACCGCCAGGCCATCACCTCGGCGGGCACCGGCTGCATGGCTGCGCTGGATGCGCAGCGTTTCCTGGAGCAGCAGGCCTCCTGACGCGGGCCGACGCGCCCGCCCTCCTGGGCAGAGGCGTTCGGACGGCTTGCTAGCGTTTGCCTAACGGTGGCCCGCGACGATGCGCCAGCTCGTCGCCAACGGCCCTGCCCGGGACTCCTTTCGCGGCGGCGAGCAGCTGTTCTGCTCGTTCATCCCTGGAGGAATTCCCATGTCCAAGACCCTGCGCGCACCCACTGCACACGCCGCCCTCGCCCTCACGCTGGCCCTGATCGCCGGAGGGGCCCATGCCCAGGTCGCCGGCACCTATGCCGGCACCACGTCCGACGGGCTCAGCATTGAAATCACGCTGGTCAACAGCGAGACCGACGGCCTCGTCTTCACCGGCAGCTCCACCCAGTGGAACGAGACCTGCAAGACCGGTGACGTCAAGTTCGCCTGGTGGGGCATTGGCGCCTACCTGCCGGTGACCGCCAAGAAGCTGTCCAGCGAGTACAAAGGCCAGTCGCTTTACCAGACGCTGACGATGAAGTTCGACGTCTCCGGCACCACGGTCACCGGCACGGTCAAGGCCGGCGAGGCCACCTACGTGGACGTCAACAGCTCGATCAAGCAGACGGAGCCCTGCAACTCAGGCCTGGTGACCTACACCGCCACGCTGCAGAGCCCGCTGATGGCCGCGCGCCACCACGGCATGCCGGCAGGCAGCGTGCAAGCGTTCACGCGCTGACACCCGCCGCCGGCAGCCGGCCTCGCGGCGAGCGACAGTTCAGCCCCTCGCGGGGCGGCTTTCCGCCGGGACCAGGTGCAGGAACAGCGACTCTGCACCACGCAGCACGCGCACCACGCAAACCTTGCCAATGCGCGAGCCGTCCAGCAGGCGTTGGAGATCGTCCACGGTGGCAGCCGGCAGGCCGTCGATCCCCAGCAGCAGGTCATCTGGCTTGACGCCACCGGCCTCAGCCGGCGAGTCGGGCTGCACCTCCGACACGCGCACCGCGCTCGCGTGGGCCACACCCAGGTAACGCGCCACGCGCCTGGACAGCGGCTCGGTGGTGCCGGACAGGCCGATGTAGGCCCTGCGCACGCGACCCTGCGCCAGCAGCTGCGGCACGACCCACTTGGCCGAATTCACCGCCACCGCGAAGCTGAGCGACTGCGCGCCCCGGATGATCGCGGTGTTGACGCCGATCACGCGGCCGTGCGAATCCAGCAACGGCCCGCCGGAGTTGCCGGGATTCAACGCAGCGTCGGTCTGCACGATGTTGTCCATCATCCGGCCGGTGGCCGAGCGCAGCGTTCGCCCGAGCGCGGAGACGATGCCGCTGGTCACGCTGTGCGTGAAGCCCAGCGGGCTGCCAATGGCGATCGCCACCTGCCCGACACGCAACTTCGAAGAGTCCCCCAGCTCAAGGTGAGGCAGGAAACGACTGGAGCCGATGCGCAGCACCGCGAGGTCCGAATCCGGATCGTCGCCCACCAGTTCGGCCTGGCCGCGCGTGCCGTCGGGCCGTGACACCTCCAGCGCCACGGCACCCCGCACCACGTGGCTGTTGGTCAGCACGTAGCCGTCCGGCGTGAACACGAAGCCGGAGCCGCTGCCTTGCTGCTGCCGGCCTGACACGGCCACGAACACGACCGCGTCGCGCGCGCGTTCGACGGTGGCAGCCACCGTTTCCGAATACGCATCCAGGATGTCGCCATCAGGACGTCCGTCCCAGGCCTCGGTCATCTGCTCTCTCGCACCCATCGCAGCTCTCCAACAAGCCCTGCAGATGGCGCCACTGCCGAAGAACTCAAGCCCCGGCGGTGCCCTGGAAATCAGCGCTCGGGCTTGCAGTCGAAAGCCAGCGTGCGCGTCGTCTGGCCCAGTTCCTGGTTCAGCATGCCTTCGGTTCCCTGGGTCTGCCAGATCAGGCCGGCAGAGGGCGAACCCGCCGGCGCCCCCGGCAGCGCGGCATAGCGCACGCCAGAGCCGCCCGGGCCGGCACGCAACACCTCCTGCCGACCTTGCCAGGACAGCACCGCGAACGACTCGCCGCCACGCAGGTTCAGGTACGCGGCAGACAGGCGCTTGCCGGTGGCGCAGCGGTAGTTGACGCTGCTGGTGCTGAACGGCGGCGTGAAGGCACGTTCGACGATCAGCCTGCGCACGGCCTCACCCGCGGGCAGGCCGGGCTGCAGCGGGTCGTAGTGGCCCACGCCGGGCAATGACAGCAACTCGACCTCGTCGCCCAGCGCGCGAGCCCTGGCCTGGTAGGCCTGCGCGGCTTCCGGCAAGAGCACCGCGGCAGACACCAGGTACTGCGGCACGCGCAACGGCAGCAGCGACTGTGGCGAGGCCTGGCGGTAGCGCTGGGGCTGGACGTCGGGCAGGCCGCCCATCAGCGGCGCCACGGCCGGTTCGCCGCAGGCCTGCTGGTCCGGCCCGATGAAGCTGGCCAGGTCAGCCGGGCCGTCGATGTCCACCGCAGCCAGCAGCGGCAGCGGATCGGCGCCGCGGATCTCGCTGTCGGCCGGCAACTGCGCCCGGCCGGCCAGCCACAACGCAGCGTGGCCACCTGCCGAGTGGCCGACCGCAACCACGCGGCTCAGGTCCAGCGGGTGCACGTATTGCAGCTGGCGCAACTGATCCAGCGCCGCGGCCCAGTCACGGTAGGTGCCGGGCCAACCGCCACCGGCGTCGCCACGCTGGCGGTATTCGATGTTCCAGCTGGCGATGCCAAAGCGTGTCAACTCGCTGGCCAGCGCGGCGGTGCTGCGCAGCGTCGCGAAACCGCTGGTCCAACAGCCGCCATGGATCAACACCGCGACCGGGAACGGCCCGTCACCCGGCGGCAACCGGAGTTCGCCGAACTGCAGCGGGCCGCTGCCGTAGGCAATGACGGCCTTGGGCGGCAGCACCGGCCCGGCAGGCGGCGGCGCGGCGGGTTTGGCCGTCACGGCAACAGGCGCCGAGGCCGTTGCGGCGGCCACCGGCGCGGCCACCTGAGTGACACGAACCGGCTTGGTGGCTGGCGCAGGCGACGCCAGCAAGTCAGGCAGGTTCAGCTCGGCACAACCGGCCAGCGCCACGGCCAATATCGCGGGCACCGGCCTGGTTTGCAAGCGCCACCGACAAGAAAGTCCACGCATCCAATCCACACATCGCTCCACGCATTGTTTGCGCCATTCTCGCGTGCGGCGACAGCGATCAGGCTGCCGTGAGGCGCTCCTGGGTGAGCATCGCGCGGTCCTGCAACCAGGGCTGGGCAGCGAAATGGCGCGCAGCAAAGGCTTCGATCTGCGTGGCGTGGGCCAGCGTGGCACCCACCATGTCCAGGCCCTGCAGCAGCATGCGCTGGTGGCGCGGCGACAGCGCGAACGGCGCCTCGATGGTGCCGCAGCGCACCTGCAGCGCGGGCAGGTCGATCTGCAGCGGCAACGGGCCCTCGCCTGCCACTGCGCAGGCCAGCGCCTGGTCCAGCAAGGCCTGGCCGTGCGCCGGCGAGACCATCACCGGCAGCAGGCGGTTGTTGACCGCGTTGGAATAGAAGATCTCGCCGAAGCTGGGCGCGATGACTGCGCGCACGCCGTACTGCAGCAAGCCCCACACCGCATGTTCGCGGCTGGAGCCGCAGCCGAAGTTCGGCCCGCCGATCAAGGCGTCCACGTCGGCGAACGCAGGCTGGTTCAGCACGCATTCGGGCCTGGGCTGGCCGTGGGCGTCGAAGCGCAGGTCGTACAGCAGGCCTCGGGCGAGGCCTGCCTTGTCGATGCCGCGCAGGAACTGCTTGGGCATGATCTGGTCGGTGTCGAGGTTGGCCAGAGGCAGCGGGGCGGCGCGGGTAATCCACGCGGTCGTTGAGGTCTCAGGCATGTCGCGTCTCCTGTGGGGCCAGGGGTGGCCACTGCAGCGGATCGGCCAGGTTGGTGATGCGGCCAGTGATGGCGGCGGCGGCAGCCATGGCCGGGCTCATCAGGTGGGTGATGGCGCCGCGGCCCTGGCGGCCCTCGAAATTGCGGTTGGTGGTGCTGGCGCAGCGCACGCCGTCGGCCAGCACGTCGTCGTTCATCGCCAGGCACATCGAGCAGCCGGGCTGGCGCCACTCGAAGCCGGCCGCCAGCAGCTGCGCGGCAATGCCTTCGGCCTCGGCCTGCGCGCGCACCGCGCCGGAGCCCGGCACGACCATGGCACGCACGCCGGGCGCCACATGATGCGAGCCGACCGTGGCTGCGACCTCGCGCAAGTCCTCGATGCGGCCGTTGGTGCAGGAGCCGATGAACACGTGCTGCACCGGCGTACCGGCGAGCGGCGCACCCGCGGACAGCCGGGTGTAGCGCAAGGCCTGCTCGGCACTGCTGCGCGCCACGGGGTCATCGAAGTCTTGCGGGCTGGGCACGGCGGCGTGCACCGGCAAGGCCTGGTCCGGGCTGGTGCCCCAGGTCACAAAGGGCGACAGCTGGGTTGCGTCGAAGCGATGCTCGACATCGAACACCGCGTCGGCGTCGCTGCGCAGCGTGGCCCAATGCGCCAGCGCGGCTTCGCGCCACGGGCCGTCTTCGGCGAGATCCGGCGCGTGCGCCAGCACGTAGTCCAGCGCTTTCTGGTCCGGCGCGACCAGCGCACCCCGAGCGCCGGCCTCGACCGCCATGTTGCACAGCGTGAAGCGGGCCTCGATCGACAGCGCATCGATGGCTTCGCCGCAGAACTCGACCACGTAGCCGCGCGCCCCTTGCGCGCCGATGCGGGCGATGATCGCCAGCACCAGGTCCTTGGCGCCGGTGCCCCGGGGCAGCCGGCCGTCGACCGTGATGCGCATGTCGCCCGCCAGCCGGTAGACCAGGGTCTGCGTGGCCAGCACATGCTCGACCTCGCTGGTGCCAATGCCAAAACCCAGTGCACCGAGCGCGCCATAGGTCGTCGTGTGGCTGTCGCCGCACAGCACCACCATGCCGGGCAGGATCAACCCATGCTCGGGTGCCACCACGTGTTCGATGCCTTGCAAAGGGTCCTGCGTGTCGAACAGTGCGATGCGGTGCTGCTCGCAGTTGCGGCGCAGGTTGCGCGCCTGCAGTGCCGACGGTGGATCCAGGATCACGCGTTGAGCCACTGGCGCAGCATGCGTCGGGATGATGTGACTGACCACCGCCACATGCTGACCCGGCATCGGGACCGGGCGCCCCTGCGCATGCAAGCCGGCAAAGGCCTGCGGGCTGGTGTACTCGTTCATCAGGTGCAGGTCGCAGAACAGCAGCACATTCTGCTCGTCGAGCAGGTCCACGGTGTGGCTGTCCACCAGCTTGCGGTAGAGCGTGCGGCCGGTCATGCGGCCCTGCCCTGCAGGAACGGCAGGGCTGCGGCCAGCAGCGATTCAGGCGCCTCTTCTGCGATGTAGTGGCCACAGGGGAGTGCGTGGCCACGCACGTCGGTTGCCACGCGCTGCCATTCGGCCAGCGGGTAGAAGCAACGCTGGACCACGCCTTCGGCGCCCCACAAGGCGAGCAACGGCTGGGTCAGGCGACGGCCGGCATCGCGGTCGGCGCGGTCGTGCAAGAGGTCGATGCCAGCGGAAGCGCGGTAGTCTTCGCACAGGCCGTGGGCAGTGCCAGGCAGCGCCGCGGTACGCACGTACTCGGCCAGCGCGCGCGGGTCGAATGGCGCCAGGCCGGCGCTGCGGCGGCCCATCACATCGCGGATGTAGGCGGCAGGGTCGGCGGTGATCAGGCGCTCGGGCAGCGGCGCGGGCTGGATCAGGAAGAACCAGTGCCAATAGGCACGGGCGAACAGCTCGCTGGTCTGCTCGTACATGGCGAGTGTGGGGGCAATGTCCAGCAGCACCAGGCGACTGACCGCATCTTCATGATCGGCTGCCAGCCGGTGCGCGACCCGCGCGCCGCGGTCATGTGCCAGCACCGCGAAGCGCTCGTGGCCCAGGGACTGCATCAACCGGCGCATGTCGCGCGCCATCGTGCGCTTGCTGTAGTTGGCGTGGTCGGCCTCGCCCGCGGGCTTGGACGAGTCGCCATAGCCGCGCAGGTCGGCCAGCACCAATGTGAAGTGACGCGCCAGCACCGGCGCCACGCGGTGCCAGATCGCGTGGGTCTGCGGGTGGCCATGCAGCAGCAGCAAGGGCGGGCCTTCGCCGCCGCTGCGGGCGCGGATGCTCACGCCCACATCGGTCTCGATGAAGTGGGACGCAAAGCCGGGGAACAGCACTTCACCCGGGTCGGCAGACGGTGACAGATTGGCAGGCATGGGGCGCATCGTAGGCTGCCCGCCAGGGAAAGTGTGATCGCAGAGCGCACATCATTGATGCCTGTGGCGACAGAATGGCAGGCATGGATGCCATCTCCGACCTCGGCTTTTTTGTGCTGCTGGCCCGCCAGGGCAGCCTCAGCGCCACCGCGCGCGAACTGGGCGTGACGCCGCCCACGATCAGCAAGCGGCTGGCAGCGCTGGAGCGGCGGCTGGGCGCGCGGCTGCTGCAGCGCACGACGCGCCGGGTCAGCCTGACCGCCGAAGGCGAGGCCTACCTGGCCGAGGGTTCGCGGCTGCTGGGCGAGCTGCAGACGCTGGAACAGACGGTGGGCGGCAGCCGGGCCACGCCTCGCGGGCTGCTGCGCGTGCATGCCACGCTGGGCTTCGGCCGGCGCCAGCTCGCGCCGGCCTTGTCGGCCTTTGCGCGGGCGCATCCGGAGGTCGAACTGCAACTTACGTTGAGCGACCGCCAGGTGAACCTGGTCGAACAGGGCCTGGACCTGGCGCTGCAGATCGGGCCCTTGCCGGATGCGCGCCTCAGCGCACGCCGGATCGCCGCGAATCACCGGGTGCTGTGCGCCTCGCCAAAGCTGCTGCGCACGCTGGGCGAGCCCGGCCGGCCGGCGGACCTGGCTCGCTGGCCGTGCATCCTGCTGCGCGAGAACGAGGAGGCGTTCAACACCTGGCAGTTCACGCCACGCGGCGATGGCCAGGGCAGCCGAACAGCGCCCCGGCAGGAAAGCGTGAAGGTGCGTGGCCGCATGTCGACCAACGACGGCGACACCGCCTTGCAATGGGCGCTGGACGGCCACGGCGCGCTGCTGCGCTCGGTGTGGGACGCCGCGCCTTACCTGCGTTCAGGCCGGCTGCGGGCGATGCTGCCCGACTGGCAACTGCCGCCGGCCGACGTGATGGCGCTGTACCCGACGCGCGAGCATCTTTCGGCCCGTACGCGGGCGGCGGTGGATTTCCTGGTGACCTGGTTTGAGCAGCATCCGCTGCCGAACTGGCCCTGAAGACCCGCAGCGCCGCGGGTCACATGGATCGTTCGACGACGGGAGTCGTCAGCCTTGCAGGCGACGGCGGCGGAACATCAGGCCCAGCGCACCCAGGCCTGCCAGCACCATGGCCGAGCCCGAAGGCTCGGGCACCTTGGCGGCGAACTGCAGGCCGTCGACCAGCAGCCGGGAACCCATGCTGCTGCGCAAGCTGTCATTCAACAGCGGCGTGCCAGCCATGAACGAGACTTTCGGCACCGTGCCGGTGGCGACAAGGCCGCTGCCGGCCACAGTGCCGAAACTCTGGCGCGACACGTTGCCATGGGTCACCATGACCAGGCTGCTTGCATCGGGCGCGGTGCGGCCCACGCCATCACCCAGGACCAGGCTTTCGAAACTGGCGTTCGGCAGGTTTTGGGCCGTGGCACCCGCGGAACCCAGCCCCAGGACGGAAGCCGCGAGCACAGAAGCGACGATTGATTTGTTCATGTTTCCTCCGCAAAGAAAGGGCCGGACCCAAACTGCACCCGGAGAGGCGCCCGATCCCGCAACAGAGAGATCAGCGCACGGGATAACCCTGAGCAAGATCCACGCCCGTTTACGGGTTTTCACGGTTGCACTTCACTGCCAGACGAAACGGCCGTAACAGCCCACCACAGTGGCGTCGTAAGGCGTGGTCAACTCCGCGCTGCCAGAGGTTTGGCGACGTTCCGGGGTGGCCTGGCAACCCAACGCCAAGCCGCGACTGGGCCGCCAATCCACCTTCAAGGTGATGCGGCGCTGCCTGTCCTTGGCGCTCAGCGCATCCGGCGTGCCCTGACCACGTTGCAAATCGCGCAGGCTCTGTTGATAGTTCAACGAGAACTGCAGCTTTTCCGACGCCTGCCAGCGGGAGGCGATGGAGAACTCGGTGCCGAGTTGAACGTCTCGGCTGGCCTGCCCCTCGCTGAGCGGCAGATTGCCGGTGTCGCTGTCGCGCAGAACCTGGGTGTCGAAGCTCAGCTTGCCGGTGGGCTGCCACTTCCAACTGAGCGAGCCCGACCACAGCTGCGCTCGCTGCAGTTCGCCCTGGTGATGATGCTCGTTGGAGTGTGCCAGCCGCAGGACCAGCGAACTGGCTCCGCTGGGGCGCAACTGCAGCGAGGCCTCCAGGTCGCGCCTGTCGTACCTGTCGGCCTCCCCATCGGCTTCGCCGTGGGGATATCGCCCATCGGTGTAGCGCAGCAAGGTCCGGAAGCTGAAGTCCGGGTGGGGCCGATATCGCACCCCCAGTTCGACAGCACGCCTGTCCAGTTCGCTGCTGGCGGAGGCATCAGCGGAATAGCGGCGCTGGAATGCAGTCAAGGCGCCTTCCACGGTCCAGGCCGTGACCAGCCCCAGATTGGCGCGGAAGAAGCCTTCGTCAATGCGCTCCAGGTTCTTCAGCAACTCGCTGCTGCCGTCTTCGGTCTCCCCCAGGAAATTGCGATAGAGCGACTGCTGGTGAAGCAGGCCGAGCTGGCCCTGCCAGCGCTCGGCCGTCGACCAATCCAGCTGTGCACGCAAGATCGGGCTCAGGTTGTTGAAAGCCTGGCTGTCCCGAAATCGCTGGTACTGCAGGTCCGCGCTGACATCCAGGCGCTGCCGCCCCAACCACTGGTCAAGCCCCAGCCGCAGATCCGTGTTGCTGACGATGTCGCTCACGACCCGTCCGGCAGGTGCATGCAGCACGTTGCTGTCGTGCTGCAGCGATTCGCTGATGGAAATCGAGTAGGGATTGGCTTCAATGCCGTCGGCAACGCCGTTGCCGCTGCCAACTTCCCCGGTCCCCGCCCCACTGCCCGCGCCGCCAGCCTCCTGCGCAACCGCCAGCGCAGTGGCGCCGCAAATCAGCACACCCACCACCCAGCGCGCAGGTGGCAGCTGCGCACCAGGCCCCTTCTTGCCAACCCGCTGCATTCAGTACGCGCCGCGATCAAAAAACATCATCTTGGCCGTGCGGAAGATGATGCTCAGGTCCAGACCCAGCGACCAGTGCCGCAGGTATTCCAGGTCGTACTCGACCCGGCGTGCCATTTTCTCGACCGTATCGGTCTCTCCACGCAAGCCGTTGACCTGGGCCCAGCCGGTGATGCCGGGCTTGACCTTGTGGCGGGCCATGTAGGCCTTGACGATCTTGCGGTACTGCTCGTTGTGGGCGACCGCGTGAGGCCGCGGCCCGACGATGCTCATGCGGCCCTGCAGCACGTTGATGAACTGCGGCAACTCGTCCAGCGATGTGCGGCGGATGAAGGCACCGAACGGCGTGATGCGCGGGTCGCCGCGCGTGGCCTGAACGACCACCGGGCCGTTGTCCTCGGTGGTCATCGAGCGGAATTTGTAGACCTCGATGATCTCGCCGTCCAGCCCGGTGCGGCGCTGCTTGAAGATCACAGGCCCCGGCGAACTGCGCTTCACGCCGATCGCCAGCAGGACCAGGATGGGCGAGATCGCCAGCAGGATCAGCGAGGACAGCAGCAGGTCGCTGGTGCGCTTGAGCAGCCAATTCACGCCGGTGAACGGCGAGCCCAGCAGGCCGACCACCGGCACGCCACCCATGTCCTCCAGCCGGCCCTGGATGATGCTGAAACCGTGCACGTCCGGCACGAAGTGAAGCGACGCCGTCGTGTTCTGCAGCGACTCCATCAGCCCCAGGATGCGCGGCTGCGAGGTCAGCGGCAGCGTGATGAAGACGTCTTTCACGCCATGTGCGTCGATATAGGCCGGCAACTCGGCCAGCGTGCCGCGTAAGGCCACGTGCGGCGGCAGGTCCACGCGGGTGTGCTCCCGGTCATCGAACACACCCAGCAGCTCGCGGCCCTGGTCGCGCCGCAGCGACAGCATGTCGGCCACGCGCAGGCTCATGCCATTGGCACCGACGATCACCGCCGGCCGCTGCGCCTGCGGCTGCGCAGCGTGGCGACGCATCCACTGCCCGCCCGCAGCCACGCAGGCCCACTGCACCAGCGGCACCGCCACGGCCCAGGCCGACAGCATGCGGCGGTCAAATTCGCGCAAGCTGTCGGTGGCGTAGCCCAGCAATGCCAGCACCGCAAGGATGCCGCTCCAGGTCAGCACGATGTCAAGCCCGACGCCGATGCCCCGCCGCCCGAAGCGATTCACGCCAGGGAACATCATCACCAGCAACAGCAACACCAAAGCCTTGGCCGGGCCGTCAAAAGGCTCGGCGAAAACGTCATGCGCAATCACCAGGCCCAGCGCGGCGATGCCGGGCTCCAGCACGGCGGCGATCAGCGCCGAAACCGACGGCGGCGAGTTCAGGAACAGCCGCGTGGCACTGCGGTCGTCCATCATGTCGACCGTCCTCCGTGCCAACCCAAGAAAACAGAAAAACTGACTCGTGTCATCGAGATGTCCTCCCGCGACATTCGGCGCCTTGCGGGCCGCTGTCGCTGTTGTCCGCCATCCAATGAGCCCAGGATCCACCTGAACACCGAGGGCCGCCCCACAGGCGCGCGACCCTCTCCCAACGCACTCTTATGATGGCTTTCAGGCCATGGCGAGATCCGCGGTCATGCCGCCGCTCGGCAGGTCCTGCGCCTGGCCGTTGGCAGCTTCGGACTTGCGACGCCCCGCCCATCCGAGCACCCCCAGGCCCAGGCCCAGCAACACCAAGGGCGTGGGTTCCGGTACCGGCGCTGCTGCAGCGATCAGCGCATAGCTGCCACCAAACAAGCCGGTGCCAGTGCCCGTGACATTCAGGTAGTAGTTCTGGCCAGCCGTCAGGCCCACGTTGCTGAGGTGGGTGGAACCTCCTGTGACATAGCCACTGCCGATGGCGGTGTAGACGCCCAGCGACAGGCCGGCGATGTCAAAAAGCGTTCCACCCAGGGTGATGGACGTGGTGGCGAACGAGGCGAAGCTGGTGCTTGTGGGCAGGCTGAACGACCACCAGTCGCTGAAGGAGCCGGGAGAAACGACGGCGCCCGCGATCGCCGGCTTGGCCGGCGCTATTGGCAGGACGCCCAATGAATAGGTTGTCGCTTGGCTGGCCAGGCTCGCGCCCGCCAAAGCCAGCGACGCGAGCAGCGGTTTCAGTTTCATGTGAAATCCTCGGTTGAATATTGGAAAGGAAAAGACTCGTACTGCACTTCTGAACTGAAGACGTTCTGAGGCCTTCTATGCTTCCGTCGCCCGAGGTTTGATCCCCGTCCCAACTGGCTTCTCACCTGAGACCAGACCCACCGCGGCAATGCAAAAGACAACAAGCATGCGAATGCGGCGGGGCGGCACAGTCTGAGTTGCGCCAGCGCGCCTGACCGCGCGCCGGTGCACCAATGGCGACACATGAGCGGCAAAGCTGTTGGGTTTCACACACCACATCGAACATGCCGGCCTCTGAACAACCCATGCCGCTGGAACTGCGGGAAAACCATGCAAGAGTCAGACCCGCCCAGACCACAGCCCGCGTGTGGTGAAGCCTTGATCGCAACTGCATCCGCAAGCATGAGGACGCCCTCGCATGGCATGTCGTTTGCTCGTCTCAGAGGCAGGAGATGCAGGGCCATGGCACCGCCTGGGCTTGTCCAGACACCGAGGCCGAGGCAATCAACTGCACGTTTGCTCACACTTCCAGATCCACGGGGCGGATATCAGCGAACCACGACACCGAAGACGCGACGTGCTTGCCAGCTTGGGCGGAGCAGGCTTGGGCGCGCTGATCGGCGTGCAGAGTCCACAGGCAAATGCTCAGGCCCAAGCCAAAGCAGCCGATCCGCTGTGGGCGCCGGAAGCGCTGGGTGAGCGCGTGTGGCTGGACTGGCGGGCGGAAGATCTGGCCGAAGGTCCGGTGGCCGAATGGAAAGACCGTGTGGCCGGGCTGGCAGCCACCCAAAGCGACGCTGCCCAGCAACCGCTGCGCACCCCGGATGGCGTGCTGTTCAAAAGCGGCGGAAGGCGGCTGACGCTTGCCGCACTCTCCAGGGCGTACATCGCCCACCGCGCGATGCTGATGATCTTCCGCGCGGATTTCGCGGACGCTGCCTCCGCAAGCGGCAGTTTTGTGTCGTTCAACGGTTACGACGAGGCCCCCACCTCCCGGCAGCCAGGCGTGTTTTACGCAGCCAGCGGCAGCACCCGTTCCGTGCTGCCACAGTGGCGGGATCCGCGCGGGCACTGGGCGGGCAACCACGCGTTGACCAGTGATGCCTCCCGTTGGCACGTGGTGCTGACCCGACGCGTCAACGGCACGGCTTACAGCTCGCTCGATGGCGGCCCGGAGCAGACCTCGGCCGGAGGGATGTTGTGCCTGCCGCGCGGGGTGACCGGCACACCCGGCCTGATCGGCGACCACGGCAACCAGGGCCCGAGCTGGATGCTGGACTGCCTCCTGGTGCTGCAGGACGAACTTTCGGAAGCAGACGCCCAGCGCCTGATCGCCTGGGGCATGTGGCGCAAGGGTGTTCAGACATCCCTGCCCGCAGACCACCGCTACGCCGACGCGGCGCCCAAGCTCTCGCAGTTCACGCCGGAGCCCGCCTTTCGAGAGACCAGCAACAGCGACTGGCTGACCATGAAGGCCTACTGGGAGCACAAGAATCCGGCTCAGACGCTGGAACAAGCTTACCGATCCGAACTGGATCTGTCTGGCCACCGGCTGGTGTTCGAGGACCACTTCACCCGGCTGAGCATCACGGACGAAGTCAGCGGGGCCGGGCCCTGGTGGTCGCCGGTGCATCCCGCCGCCACCGGGAAGGCCAGAACCGCCCGGGTTGCCGAGCAACCAGCGACCTTTGTGCAGTCCGGCAGCGAGCTGACAATCCGCATGCAGTCCGGCCCCAAAGGGTGGCGTTCGGGCGTCTTCACCTCGGTCAACCTGAACGGCCATGGCAATGCCTGGAAGTTCGGCTATTTCGAGTTCAGGGCCAAGGTCAGCCGGGGCAATGGCTTCGGCGCCTGGCCAGCGTTCTGGCTCAAGTCTGTCAACGAGTTCTTCAGGCTCACCGAGTCCAGACTGGAACTGGACCTCTACGAAGGCTATTGCTCAGACCCCAAAGGGCACCACCAAGCCATGCACCAATGGCCCGCGGCCCGCTTGGTGGAAGGACGCATCAGCAAACGCCGCAGCGTCGGCAACTACACCGGCCTGAAGGCTTCGCGGTGGGGCGAACACACCGTCGACCTGTTCGACGACGCCTACCACCTGTACGGCATGATGCTCGATGAGCAGTGGACCCGCTTCTACTTCGACGGCCTGGAACTGGCGCGCTTTCCAACGCCCATTGAAGCCAAGCAGCCACTCTTCATACTTGTTGACCTTGCGCTGCTGCCGCAGCAGGCAGACAAAGCCAGCGGCAGCTACGAGCTGACACTCGACTACATCCGGGTCTATCAATCGAGCAAACCGGGCTGAATCGCAGCGAGAGGGCCAGGCGCGCAAGCACTGGCAGCCGGGCCCAGGGCACAGGCGATGCGCTCGCTCAGGCTGCGTGCCACAAGCTCACTGCCTGCGGCAGTCAGATGCCCATCATCCCAATACAGGCTCTGCCCGTTGACGGCAATCCGGCACTGCTCGCCCACGCACAACCGGTCGCGCACCGAAAACCAACTCGCCAGGCGCGCGGCAGCCGTGTGACGAAGGACCGGCTCAGCCTTGAAGTCAGATGCGGGGCGGAAGAAATCGTCCGGCAACCCTCGCACGCGCAAGATGTCCCGGATCACCGGCACCTCTGCGCTGTACGTCGGGCTCTCGCCCAGCACCAGCACCGGTATTCCCAGCCGCGCAAGCTCCGTCAACGAACGCCGCAAGGAGCCCTCGAGCGAGGCCATGTCGCGGTAGCGGTTCCAACGCGCACCGATCAGCACCAGATCAGGCTTCAGCTCGGCAATCCGAGCCAGCGCAAACTGGTTGAAAGCCGCGCAGTCCTTCCTGTCTCCAACAGGCGCAGGCATCAAGGGCCCGCAGCCCGCGTAGGTCACCTGCGTCAACCGGAAGGTCGTCAACCGCAATGCCTCCAACCCCGGCACATAGTGGGCTGCGTAGCTGTCTCCCCAGATCAGCACGCGCTTGGCCGCCGGCGAAGCCTGGCCGAACGTGCATGCCCGCTCAGACCAGTTGCCCGCCACAAAGCCACTGACGAAAAAACAAGTCTCGGGGTGATAGAGCGCCTCCCCCGGGAACGTTTCGCCGCGCGCCTCGAACCTTTCGGGCAAGCCCTTGCTCCAGTGCAATCCGTAGCCTGCACCGAACACCAGCATCAATCCCGTCATGGCGGCCGCCGAAACCCGGAGGCCGCTCAACCGCGCATGGCGGGCAGGCTGCTCGACGAAGCGATACGACAAGACGGCCAGGCCCAGCGCACCTGCACCGAGAAACCCCCTGGCAAGCCCATCCGGCGGCTGCAGAAAATGCAACTCGTAGAACACGATCAAAGGCCAGTGCCACAGGTACAGCGAATAGGACCAGCGGCCCAGCGTCACGGGCACGCGGGAGGCGAGCACACGGCTGACCCAGATCCCCTCCGTCAGCCCGGACTGCAGCACGAGCACCGCACCGGCCACCGGCATCAAGGCGGCGTATCCGGGAAAGCGTGTCTCGGCTGAAAACCGGCAGGCGGAAAACAGGATCAGCGCGAGACCCAAGGCCGAACCGGGCCCCGCCCACCTGGCCGGCAAAGTGCGCCGCGAAGTGGCCGCCAGCGCGCCGGCCAACAGTTCCCAAGCTCTGAATGGCAACAGGAAATAACCTGCGTCAGGCCAGCGGTACGCCGCGACCACGCATGCGGCGAATGACGCCAACGCGAGCCCCGCAATCATCCAGAAGGGTCGCCAGCGGGCCTTCGCGCAAACCAGCCAAAGCAATGCTGGATACAGCAAATAAAACTGTTCTTCCACGGACAGCGACCAAGTGTGCAGCAAAGGCCGGTGGTGCGCATTGGCCGCGAAATAGCCCGCATCCAGCCAAAAGAACAGATTCGAAGACATCAGCGCCAACCCCGCGAGGCTGCGCCCCAAATCGCGCAAGTCTTTAGGGAAAAGCAAGCACGTGCCCGCAGCCACGACAGCCAAAACGACCACCAGCAGAGCGGGCAGAATTCGACGCATTCTGCGCACATAAAAAGCGCCGAGCGCAATGCCGCCGGTCTTCAATTCGGCCAGCAGCAGCGAGGTGATCAGGAAGCCGGAAATGACAAAGAAGACATCAACCCCAATGAACCCGCCCGGGAAACCTGGCACCTCCAAATGGTAAAGAAGAACAACCAATACTGCGACGGCTCGCAAGCCGTCAATATCGCCACGATATCTATTATTCACACCACAGTCCAATCGAAAGTCTGCCTCAAAATACGGACAGTCACCGCTCCCAATCTCACTGTGTCTTTATTGCGGCGTGGCCAGCGTCAGAGCGCAAGTCCAAAACGCGTTACATGGTGCAACATTCGGGCCAGCGAGCGCAGTGCGCATTCGCTTCTTGTGCGAACGCACGCAGCCGCGACCTCATGCCCATATGCCCATGGTCACGGGCGCGTACCCACCTGCCCGAGCCGGCTCGCGGCTCACCATGGTCACGCCGAACCCCATGCGAGCGAGGAACTGCCTAGCAAACAGCAAGTTGCTGCATTTCCAACAGCAAAGTGCGCTTATCCGCCCACCCATTGCCACGCATTCGACAGGTTTCGAAACCTCATCATCAATGGCCATGTTTTTGAAAGGCCGAATAGGTCATTAAAACGGACTCCTCAATCGAGATGATCGAGTGCCTGAGGCAGCTAAAGTTCCTACAGGCCGGACTCGCGAATTTCACGATGCTGGTGCGTGTACGCACCATTTTTGGCCATATCCTTTGAGGATCGTTGTCCTTCAAAAGTTGTAATTCATCGGCGAATTTCTCTGGAGAATGAAATGACGAGCAGGCAACACCGGCGGCGTGATGTACTGACCACCCTGGGCGGCCTCGGCCTAGGGGGAATTGGTGAGCTATGTACGGCACATGCCAATGCTCGGAACGTCGCGAATGTTGCGAATGTCGCCCAGGCGGCATGGACCCCCGCCGCCCTGGGAGAGCGCGTATGGCTGGACTGGCGGGCTGAGGATTTGGTGGACGGACCGGTTTCCCAGTGGAAGGACCGGGTCGTCGGCATGCTGGCGAGCCAAGGCGACACGACGCGGCAGCCGGTACACACATCAGACGGCGTGCTGTTCCAGAGCGGCGCCAGAAGACTGCTGATCCCCGCGCAGGCTCAAGCCTTCCTGGCCCACCGCGCCGTGCTGATGATCTTCAAAGTGGACTTCACGGGCAGCACCAGCGCCGATGGCAGTTTTGCAGCCTTCAACGGCTACGACGGTTCGACCACGTCCAGGCAACCGGCCATGCTCTACAAGAACGATGGCGCCACCCGCACGCTGTCCGCGCAATGGCGCGACCCGCGCGGCTACTACTCTCAGCCCTTGACCATCAGCAATGACACGGCCCAATGGCATTGCGCGATCACGCGCCGTGTCGGTGGCACGGCATACAGCTCAATCGACGGCTCGCCCGAGTTCGCAACCGGCGCGGGCGCCATCTGTTTGCCGCGCAGCACTTCGGCCACCGGGCTGATCGGTGATTACAGAGACAACGGCCCCAAGTGGACACTGGACTGCCTGATCGTGCTTCAGGACGAGCTCTCACTCGCCGATGCGCAGCGACTGGCCGGCTGGGCCATGTGGCGCAAAGGTGCGCAGGCGCAGTTGCCCAGCACCCATCCATACCGCAACAGCGCCCCCTTGATCAGCGTCACTGATAGCCAGGCGGTCTATGCCGAAACGACGCCAGACCAATGGACGACGCTGAAGGCCTATTGGGATTCCACGGACATCACTCTGCAACTGGAGCAGTCATTTCGCAAGCCGTTGAATCTCGTGAACTATCAATTGGTGTTCCAGGACACTTTCGACACCTTCAGCGTCACCGATGAAGTGACCGGCGCAGGCCCCTGGTACAGCCCCGTTCATCCAGACGCGACCGGCGCGGCAAAAACAGCCAAGCTCACCACCTCACCCCCACCTTTCGTGCAACAGAGCGGCGAAATGATCGTACGCATGCAGCAGGGTGCAAGTGGCTGGCAAAGCGGCGTCTTCACATCGGTGAACCTCAACGGGCAGGGGCGCAGCTGGCAGTATGGCTACTTCGAGATGCGTGCGCGGGCCAAGTCCGGCAACGGTTACGGCAGCTGGCCTGCGTTCTGGCTGAAAACCACCAACGAGTTCTTCCGGCTGACCGAGACCCGGGTGGAGATTGATGCCTACGAGGGCTATGCCTCCGATGCCAAAGGTCACCACCAGAGCTTTCACAACTGGCCGGCGGCGAGGCTGTTGGCTGGCCGCCTGACCACCCACCGCTATCTGTCCAACTACGTCGGGCTCACTGCCTCCCAATGGGGTACCGATGTGAATCTGTTCGACAACGCGTACCACACCTACGGCGTGCTGGTGACGCCCGACTGGATCATCTACTACTTCGACCGCCTGGAACTGGCCCGTTTCCCCACGCCGGTCGAAGCCAAGAAGCCATTGTTCCTGCTGGTTGACCTGGCGATGAGTTCTTCCGAAGTTGCCAAGGCCAGTGGTACCAGCGAGCTGGGAGTGGACTACATCCAGGTCTACCAGAAGAAGTGAGCCGGCGACCGCGGCGGATCCGGTCGCCCGCGCGCCAGCATCGACTCAGCTTGTACAGGAGCGCCGCAACACCCGGGCCGGAACGCCGGCGGCCGTGCAGGCCTCGGGCAGGTCTCTGAGCACAACGGCGTTTGCGCCGATGGTGGTGCGGGCGCCGACGTTCACCTTTCCCACGACGGCAGCGCCCGCGAACACGGTCACGTCGTCGCCCAGCACGGGATATCGGTCACTCCCGCCGTCCCCGCGCCGCCCGCCGCCAAGCGTGACGTGCTGGTAAATCACCGCCCGTGCGCCGACCACCACGCCTTCACCGATGACGATGCCCACCGGATGCGGAAACTTGACCCCGGGCGCGATGCGCGCGCTTGGGCTGATGTAGCAGCCATACCGCCGCTCCATCAGCAGCCCCAGCCAGTTGCCGGCACGCATCCAGCCGCGCCCCCGCACGTAGCCGCGGGTGCGCAGCAAGCACATCAGGCCCTTGCTGCCCCGGCCGGTCAGCAAGGCCCTGCCCAACCGCAGCCAGAAGCCCCAGCGACCACCGGGCACGTGCCAGCCGTCCTCGGCCAGATCCGCGCGCAGTTGGTCGTACGCCAATGCGCTCACGTCGCCTCGCGTGGGGAGCGGTGGAACGCGCGGTACAGGCGTCTGCGGCATGCACCCTGCACTTGCCCCGCCAGGGTGGCGCCGTCCCGCCCCAGCAGGGCGGCGCGCGGCCAAGCCACCAGCAGGCCGGCCAGCAGAGCCAATGCCGCGCCAGCGGCCAGCAGAACGGCTGGGGCCGGCACCTCCAGGCGATGCAGGCCATATCGCAGGCTCCATAGGGCAACGCCCAACACCGCACCCAGCAGCAGGCCATGGCCATGCGCCGCCAGAAAAGCGCCCACCGACACACCCACCGCACGGCAGGCCTGCACTGTGATCAGCACGAACCACAGCACGATGGCCAGGCCAACCGCCATGCCCACGGCCACCAGCCCGTGGCGCACCGCGTACAGCGAGCCACCTATGGTCAGCACCGCATAGAAGGCCTGGGAAATGACCAGCTCACGCACCGCGCCCTTGGCCCTCAGCAGCGAGCCGCTGACCCGCGCACCCAGGCGGAAGTAGGTGCCGATGGCCAGCACCGAGAACACCGGCACCACCGCCGTCCACTGCGGGCCCAGCAGCACCGCCACCAAGTCCGGCGCCAGCAGGAACACTGCGGCGGTGAGCGGCAGGCCCATCAGCGCCGTGAGCTGCACGCCGCGCAGGTAGGCTGTGCGCAGCCGCTCCGGTTCGTCCTGCACGCGGGCCATGGCGGGGAAGACCACGCGATCGGCCACTTTGGCGTACAGGTCGGTGGGCATGCTCATCAGCTTGTAAGCACGGGAATACAGGCCCAGGCTGGCGGCGTCCAGATGGCGGCCGACGATCGTCACGTCGGCCCGCAACGCGATGAAATTCAGCACCCGCGAGGCGGTGAAGCCGCCGCCGGTGCCCAGCAGTCGGCGCGCGCATTCGCGATCCAGCAGCGGGGTAAGTTCCGGCTTGGCCAGCCAGATCAGCGCCACCGCACGCAGCAGTGCCTCGGCCAGCATCGCGCCCACCAGCGCCCAGTAGCCCGCGCCCGCCAGGGCCAGGCCGATGCCGACGCCCGTGTAGGCCAGCATCTTCGCGCCCAACTCGGCCTTCATCACCCGCGAGACCTGCAATCGGCGCAGCAGCAGGCCCTCGGCGACTGTGGAAAAAGCCTGGATGACGATGATGAGCGAGAGAAAGCGCAGCGCGCCCTCGGCCGCAGGCAGGTGCATGAAGTCTGCGAATGCACGCGCGCAGGCCTGTGCCACGCCGAACAACAGAACCGCGCTCATCAGCACCAGCGTCATACCGGTACGCTGGTCGCGCTTGGAGAGCTGCTGCAACTGCACCACGGTGGCGCCAATGCCCACCTCGCGCAGCAGATTGCACAGCGCAAGGAACAGCATCGCCGCCGCCACGATGCCGTAGTCCGCAGGGGTGAGCAGGCGTGAGAGCAGCGCGGTGAGCAGCAGGTCAAAGCCCATGCCGGCGCCGTGGAAGACACTGGTGGAGGCAACCGCGCTGGTCACCTTGCGGCTGAGGTGGCGTCCGGCAGGCGCGTCCGGCCCGGCTGGGGGCAGCGCCGGCTCGCTGGGATGCGGGGGAGTAGTCTTCTCTGTCATGCGCTGAGTGCTAGGAGAGCGGGAGCCGGGCTGGGCATCAGCCCCGTGCGGTGTTCAGGCCCGGGCGCACCTGGGCCCACTGCCGCTTCACCCCACGCACCAGGGCACGGGCTTGCACCAGGCCGGGCAGGTGCACCATGACCTGGGCCATACGCACCTTGGCGCCACCGTGTTCGCGCAACGCGGCGGCCACCAGCAACGCTGCGTCTGTGCGCTCGCCACGTAGGGCGCGGCGCTGAGCGGCATAGGCCAGGTCTTCGGCCAACGCGCGGGACCGCGGTCGCATCAGCGCGGCCACCGGGCCACCGGCCTGCAGAGGATCGGGCCGACCGGCCAGGCGCTCGCGCGCGCAGTACACCGCGAAGTCCCGGCAAGTCATCGCCACGATGAGCTTGCGCACGTCTTCGGAGACCGACTGCTTGAGCTTGTAGCAGCGGTACAGCACCTCCGGCAGCACGGCGAGGCGGGCGTGGTCGCTGATGCGCAGCCACAAGTCCAGGTCTTGCCGGTAGGTGAAGAAGGCGCGGTAGCCGCCGGCCTGCTCGTAAGCCGAGCGCCGCATCATCACGTCGCCATGGATGAAGGGGTTGCCATGGAATAGCTGCTGCTTCACGTCGGCCTGCACCTCGGGCCGCCAGTGCTCAGTGGCGCCGCCGCTCTCGAAAACGATCTCGCTGTGGCAACCCACCACGCCCACGTCGGGATGAGCATCCAGATAGGCTACCTGCTTCGCCAGCCGCTCCGGCAGGCATTCATCGCCGGAGCCCAGCACCGCGATGTACTCGCTGTCGGTCCTGGCAATGGCGGAAATCATGGTGTTCACGAAGCCCATGTTGGGCTGCGTGTGAACCAGCAGCTTCTGCGAAGCGTGCTTGAGCAGCTCGCCGAGGGTGCCGTCCTTGGAGGCGTCGTCGATCAGGTGGGCCTCGAAGTCGGCAAAGGTCTGTCGCTGGAGTCCGGCCACGGTGCGCTCGACCACGGCTGCGCGGTTGTAGAAGGCCGATATCAAGGTTACCTTGGGCATGGAACTCTCATGTGCAGAGGGGTCAGCGCGTATTCAAAGCGCTTCGGCCGGAATGTGAGCGGGAGTCAGATGGCCGTTGCTGGAGACATGCCGAACCTCGCAGTCCAGCCAGAAGCGCGTTCGCTCGTAAACCGCCTTGCGCACCAGGCCGATCAGGGCGAGCACATCTGCACTGCGCGCCGCGCCCAGATTGACGATGAAATTGCCATGCTCGGGCGCGATCTGGGCGTCGCCGATGCGGGTGCCGCGCAAGCCGGCTTCCTCGATGGCCTTGCCCGGCGGGCCGACGGTGTCGTACATGGCCGGGTTGCTGAGAAACACCGAACCACAGTTGGGCAGACGCAGCGGAAATTTCTTGCGCCGCGCGGCCATGATCTTGATCATCTCGCGGCGAATCTCGCGGGCCTCACCCGGGGCAAATTCAAACTCAGCTTCCACCACGATCAGCTCGCGCGTTTGCAGCACCGAGGTGCGGTAGGCAAATCCGCACTCATCGTGGCTCAGCACCCGTGTTTCGCCGTCATGGTCCAGGCAAGTGACCGACACCAGGTTCTCGCCAATGCCCTTGCGCAGGCTGCCACCGTTCATCACCACCAGCCCGCCCAGCGTGCCGGGGATGCCCACGGCGTGCTCTGCGCCGGACAGGCCGGCGCAGCCCACACGGCGGGCAAAGATCGGCGTCCAGATGCCGGCCTGCGCCACCACGCGCCGGCCCTCGATGCGCATGCTCGACATCGCTCGGCCGATGTGCAGCACCACGCCATCAAAGCCCTCGTCGTCAAACAGCAGGTTCGAGCCATCGCCTATCACCAGCAGCGGTGCACCATGCGCCTTGATGAGGCGCAAGGCCTGGGCCGTGGCCGCCACGCTCAGCGGCTCCGCCACCACGCGTGCCGGCCCGCCGATCTGCCAACGACTCAGGCTGCGCAGCGGCACGCCCTGCCTCAGCCGAAGCTCGGGCAGTTGCGCCAAGGCGGCCACCAGGCCAGCGAAGTCGAGGAGACGGGGGGCGTCGATCACGTGCATCACCAACCCGGCGTGACCTGGCCGCCCAGCGCCTGCATCTTGTCGATGAACCGGTCGTAGCCACGCTCGACCTGCCAGGCATCGCGGATCACGGTTTCGCCTTCCGCGACCAGGCCTGCCAGCGTCAGCGCAATGCCGGCGCGCAGGTCACGTGCAGTCACCTCGGCGCCACGCAGCTGATTGCCACCCTTGATGCGCAGCAGGTTGCCTTCGACGCGCGTGTCCACGCCCATCAGCGCCATTTCCTCTGCGTAGAGGTAGCGGCCCGGGAAGCGCAGGTCGATGATCTTGCTTTCGCCGCGCGACATCGCACCGAAGACCGCGAACAGCGGCTGCATGTCAGAGTTGATGCCCGGGTAGGCGCCGGTGCTGATCTCCACCGGATAGCAGGTGCCGCCGCGCACGATGACGCTCTTGGGCCCGGTGAAGAAGCAGGCACCGCTTTCCTTCAAGTGGATCAGCGGCACTTCAAGGTCCACGATGGGGAAGCCATGGATCTCCACGTCGCCCTTGGTCAGGCAGGCACCGACAAGCCAGGTCAGCGCTTCCATGTTGTCGGCGATCACCCTGTGGCGGGTGCCGAACAGGCCTTCCGAACCCCGGATCTCAATGCGCTCCTGGCCGAAGACGTTGATGGTCGCGCCCATTGAGCGCAGCATCGCGATCAGGTCCAGGATCTCCGGTCGGATGTGCGGGTTCCACACCGTCGTGACACCACGCGCCAGGGTGCCGCACATGATCGCGTTCTCGGTCGCGCCGGTGCTGCGGATCGGCAGGTGGATGTCCGCGCCTTTCAAGCCGTTGGGCGCATGGGCCTGGAGGTGGGTGTCGGTCTCGGTGACCTCGGCTCCCAGCGCCTCCAGCAGCATCACGTGCAGGTCATGCTTGCGATCACCCAGCTTGCAACCACCTGGCAAGGGCACGGAGCCAGAACCGGTGCGCGCGGTCAGCGCGCCCAGGATCAGCAAGGTGTTGCGGATCGAGCGGCCAGGCCAGACCAGCTCGGAAGGCGGCTTGCTCGCTTCATCGATGATCACCGTGTCGCCGCTGACCTCGCAGCGCTTGCCAAGCGCCCGCAGCATGTCCAGGTGGATCTGGGCGTCCAGCAGCGTGGCGGGGTAGTTGGAGATCTGCAGTTGCTCACCGGTCAGCAGGGAAGCTGCCAGCAGGCGCAGCACGCTGTTCTTGGCCCCGCTGACATGCACCTCGCCTTCAAGGCGCGAGGCCTGGACCCGATAGGTGGAAACTGGGGTGTCGTTTGCGCGTGGACGGGTCATGACATGACTCCTTGGTTAGCGTTGAGCGTAGTAGCTGCGATACCAGGCCGCGAACTTGCCGATGCCTTCGCGCAGGCTGGTCTTGGGCGACACGCCGGTCCAGGCCTTCAACGCGGTCACGTCGGCATAGGTTGCGACCACGTCGCCAGGCTGCATCGGCAGCATCTGCTTGATCGCATCCTTGCCCAGCGCCGCTTCGATGGTGGCGATGAACTCGCCCAGTTGCACCGGATCCTGGTTGCCGATGTTGAAGACGCGGTACGGCGCACGCGAGCGGCCGGGATGCGGCTTCAGGCCATCGAAGCCGTTGTCGGGTTCGGCCGGGCGGTCCAGCGTGGCGACCACGCCGTCGACGATGTCGTCGATGTAGGTGAAGTCGCGCTTCATCCGGCCCTCGTTGAAGACCTGGATCGGCTTGCCTTCGAGGATGGCCTTGGTGAAGCTGAAGTAGGCCATGTCCGGCCGGCCCCAGGGCCCGTAGACCGTGAAGAAGCGCAGCCCCGTGGTGGGAATGCGGTAGAGGTGGCTGTAGGTGTGCGCCATGACCTCGTTGGCCTTCTTGGTCGCGGCGTACAGGCTCACCGGGTGGTCCACCGCGTCGGCTTCCGAGAACGGCATCTTCTCGTTGCCGCCGTAGACGCTGGAACTGCTGGCATAGACCAGGTGCCTGACCTTGGCCTGGCGTGCGCACTCGAGCACGTTCAGGAAGCCGGTCAGGTTGGCTTCGCCGTAGGCGTGCGGATGGGTGATCGAGTAGCGCACGCCGGCTTGCGCGGCCAGGTGCACAATGCGGTCTATCTGGTGCTGGCTGAACAGCGCCTCCAGCCCGCTGCGGTTGGCCACGTCCAGTTGCTGGAAGCGAAAGCCTGGCGAGCCTTCGAGCAGCGCCAGCCGGTCGCGTTTCAGCGTCGGGTCGTAGTAGTCGTTCAGGCTGTCGATGCCCAGCACCTGCTCGCCCCGCGCAAGCAGGCGCTGGCAGGTGTGCAGGCCGATGAAACCGGCAGCGCCGGTGACAAGCACGGTCATGGCTGGCTCCTGGTCGGTCGCGTTCAGGCCAGTGCCGCCTGGGCACGCACCGAACGGCCGATGGCGTGGTACTCGATGCCAAAGTCGCGCATCAGCGCCGGCTCGTAGAGGTTGCGGCCGTCGAACACCACCGGCTGCTTCAGCGCGGTCTTCAGGCGATCGAAGTCAGGGCTGCGGAATTCCTTCCACTCGGTGATGATCAGCAGCGCCTCGGCACCTTCCAGCGCCTCCATCGGCCCCTGGGCGTAGGTGATGCGCGGCTCGTCGCCGAAGATGCGCTTGGCCTCTTCGGTGGCCACCGGGTCATAGGCGGTCACGGTCGCGCCGCGTGCCAGCAACTCGTCGATCACCACGCGGCTGGTGGCTTCACGCATGTCGTCGGTGTTGGGCTTGAAGGCCAGGCCCCACAGCGCGAAGCGCCGGCCGCTCAGGTCCTGACCGAAGCGGGCCAGCACCTTGCGCGTCAGCACGGTCTTCTGGTGGTCGTTGGCATCTTCGACGGCCTGCAGCACCTTCAGGTCCTGGCCCTGGTCAGACGCGGTGCGGATCAGCGCCTTCACGTCCTTCGGGAAGCAGGAGCCACCGTAGCCGCAGCCGGCGTAAAGGAAGTGGTAGCCGATGCGCGGATCGGAGCCAATGCCCTGGCGCACCAGTTCGATGTCGGCCCCCATCTTCTCGGCCAGCAGCGCCAGCTCGTTCATGAACGAGATGCGCGTGGCCAGCATCGCGTTGGCAGCGTACTTGGTCAGCTCGGCCGAGCGCAGGTCCATCACCACCAGCTTGTCGCGGGTGCGCTGGAATGGCGCGTAGATCGCACGCAACAGGTTCGCCGCACGCTCATCCGACACACCGACGACGATGCGGTCCGGCCGCATGAAGTCCTCGACCGCCGCGCCTTCCTTCAGGAATTCGGGGTTGGACGCCACAGAGAACGCCAGGTCCAGGCCGCGCTTGCCCAGCTCGTCGTCAATCGCCGCCTGCACCTTGTCGGCGGTGCCCACCGGCACGGTGCTCTTGTCGATGACCAGCTTGTAGTCGGTGGCCAGGCGGCCGATGTTGCGGGCTGCGGCCAGCACGTATTGCAGGTCGGCCGAACCGTCTTCGTCCGGCGGCGTGCCGACCGCGATGAACTGCAGCGTGCCGTGGGCCACCGAGGCCGCCACATCGGTGGTGAACTGCAGGCGGCCAGCTGCCACGTTGCGCTTGACCACCACGTCCAGTCCCGGTTCGTGGATGGGGATGCCGCCCTCGTTGAGCACGCGGATCTTGCGTTCATCCACATCCAGGCAGACCACGTGGTTGCCCATGTCTGCCAGGCAAGCGCCGGTGACAAGGCCAACATATCCAGTGCCAACGACGGTAATTTTCATTGCAGTGCTCCTGAGGGTGAAAGAGAAACGGGAGAAGAAAAGGCGGCGGACGCTCGGCAACTCGCCTGTGCGTCGGCCGTGGGTCGGCGGTTGAAGGCCAGCCCGATGAAGGTGGGCAGCAGGGCCATCACAGTCACTGCCTGGCCATCGGAAATGAAGAACACCGCGAACAGCATGTAGACGCTGAACAAGCCAGCTTCGAGCGGTGAATCCGACAGCCGCATCGCACGACGCAGGCCCGTGAAGATCGCAGCAAAAAACAAGCCACCACCGAGCAGGCCGTACTTGATCAGGTTGTCGAGGAAGAAGTTGTGCGTGCTGTTGGACAGGCGCGAGTCACTGAAGTAAACGCCCATCTGCTCGCGCAGGCTGTCGGCGCCGCTGCCGAACCAGGGCTGCTTCTGCACGATGTCCACGCCGTTCAACAACAGCGCAGTGCGGTGGGTATTGGAGTCCCACAGTGCTTCGCTCTGGTCGACGAAGTAGTTGTTCTTTTCGGCCAGCGCGAGGGCGTCGATCAAGGCGTCGTGCTCCAGACTGAACATCGCCAAGCCCAGCAGCACGGCCAGCAGCAAGGCAATCCACGCACTGACACGAAAACTGCGCAGCAACCCCGCCAAGGCAAGCCCGAGCGCAATCAAGATGACGCCCAACAGGCCCTTGCGTTCCATGCTGGCCACCAAGGGCGGCAAGCTCATCAGGAACAGCCAGCCGCAGGCGCCCCGCCAACCAGCCTGGCGCCAGGCCAGCAACAGCACTGCGCTGACCACGCCGAAGATGTAGCGCGCGTCGCCAGCAAGCTTGTAGCGCACGTAGTTGCCGCCCGCAATGTGGATGGCAACGGTGTGCAGCATCGCAACCACCCCGACGCCAATGAACCACTTCAGGAAGCGCGTCGGATCGCGTTCGGCATGCCAGCCCACGGTGGTGACCACGACCAGCACGAAGGCCAGTTGGATCGCCTCCTTGAGCGAGACCTTGACCCGGTTCATCAGCATGCCCTGGATCAGCACGCCCAGCACCAGCGCCATCAGCATCAGGCAGTGCGGCCGCTGGAACGCGCGGCCGATGGCCGGCTGGGTCCAGAAGGTGCCAATGATGAGCGCCAGCGCCAGCAGGTCCGCCAGCCTCACCAGCACACCACCGCCACCAAAGCGGAACATCGACAGGTACAGCGGCACAACAGCGGCGGCCATGATGACCAACAGCACGTCACTGCGTGCCGCAGATGGCAGGACGCCTTGCGCGGCAAGCGAGGGTGCCGCTGCATCGGCCGTGAAGTGCTTGCTCATGCCGCCCCTCTCGGCTGGGCCGCGCCAGGCGGCGCCGAGGGCGTTGGCGCGGCATACAGGCGCTCCAGCTCTGCGGCCAGGGTCTCCACGCTGTAGCGCGCCGCCGTCTCCTGGCCAACCGCCAGCAAGTGCGCGTGACGGGCCGGGTTGCTGCGGCAGTCCTGCACCATCGCGGCCAGTTGGTCGGCATCGCCTTGCTTGAACAGCAGTGAACTGTCGTTGGCCAACTGGCTCAGGCCCGGCACATCGGCGCACAGCACCGGCAGGCCGCAGGCCATGGCCTCGATGGCGGCCAGCCCAAAGCCTTCCCATTTGGAGGATTGCACATACAGGTCCATGCCAGCCAGCCAAGCCGGCACGTCGGCCACCACGCCGTGGAACACCACCTGCCCGGCCACGCCTTCGGCCCGCGCCAGCGCCAGCAGCGCCTCGCGCTCCGGGCCATCGCCAGCCAGGTGCAGCGACGCCGGTTGGCCCCCCTGCGCCGGCAGCCTGGCCAGCGCTCGGATCAAGGTGGCCTGGTCCTTCTTCGGCGTCATGCTGCCGACCATGGCCAGCCTGTAGCCACGCACTGCGGCACCTTCTTTGGTCGCCAACCCCTGCCGCGCGGCCTGGGCCTGGGCGGCCAGCGCGGGCTGGTTCACGCCGTTGTAGATCACGCAGCTGTTGTCGTCTGCACCCGTGCCCAGAAAGCCGCGCAAGGCTTGCTGCACCTCCGGGCTGATGCAGGTCACATGGCGATAGCGCCGGTACATGAAGCGCTCGGCCGGCTGCAGCCAGGCGCGCTTGCGGCGGTTGTTGGTGGTGTTGTGTTCGGTGTAGACGCTGCCGGGCTTCATCAGGCCCACCAGGTACAGCGCGGGGAACAGGTGGGCATGCACCGCGTCGGCCCGCCTCAGCAGGCCGGCCAGCCGCAGCCATTGCCAGCGCGCCACATGGTGCACAGGCACGCCAGCGGCACGCAGCGCGTCGGCATAGTCCAGCCCCGGCTCGCGGTGGAACACCACGACCTCTGGCTGCTGGCCACGCCGCAATCCGGCCAGCGCCAGGTCATGCACCAGCCGCTGCACGCCACCGTTGCGCGACAGGTCCCGCAGCACATGCAAGACCCGCATCAGAGACTCCCCACCTGCTGGCCACCGCCGGAAGCCAAGGGGCTGCCCACAATGCGCTGGCAGACCCACAGCCAGGCCATGGCGCGCCAGCCCGCGCGCTCGGTGCGCAACGCGCCCGCCAGTTGCTGCAGCGGCGCGTGGCAGGCGGCGAGGAAGGCGCGGCGCTCGTCGGCCGGCTTGATGCGCAAGCCCTTGAGCAGCACCCGCACGCAGCGCCGCGCCAGCAGGTGCAGCAGGCGCTGCTGTTGCCGGTGATGGCTGAGGCCGGCCAATACGCCGCCGACGAGGTTGCGCAAATGGTCGGCATAGCGCCGGTCGCGCGTCGCGGTGATCGAATTCGGATGGCGGCGGTAGTGCAGCAGCACGTCGCTGGTGCGAACGCTGCGGGTGCTGCGCGCAAAGGCTTCGGCCACGAAATGCACGTCTTCGTAGACCGTGCCCCGCGGATAGCGCACGGCCGCCAGCAACGGTGTCGCGTACACGCGGCTCCAGGAGAAGAAGCCGGTTTCGAAGGGATTGAGCTGCGACGACGGCAGCAGGCGTCCGCTGGGCGGCGCGCCCGGTCCGCTGAGCAGCGCTGGCTTGGCGGCACTGAATTCACGGAAGCCGAACTCGATGATGTCCCAGCGGCGCTGCAGCATCAGCGGGCGCAGCACCGTGAGGTAGGCCGGATCCAGCAGGTCATCCGAGTCGACCATGCCCACATACGGCGTGCTGACCCGGTCCAGCGCCATGTTGCGCGCTGCAGCCACGCCCTGGTTGACCGGCTGCAGGCACCATTCGACGCCAAAGCGGACCACGCCGGCACGTTCGGCCAACCGCGCCTGGGCGCGGGCCACCGAGTCGTCCGGGCTGGCATCGTCAACGAAGATCAGCTTGACCTGCTCGCTGTTGACGGCGGAGATCAGGCTGTCGATCAGCGCAACAATGTGTTCTCCAGCCTTGTAGACCGGGCAGATCAGCGTCAGCAATGCCGCCATCTCAAGCCCCCTGCTTGGCCTGGCTGACCGGGCTGGCGGCCGGCAGCGGCGCGCCCAGGTACTCGGCGCAATAACGGCTCAGCATCACGTCCAGCGTGTAGTCGGCCTGGTATTTGCGGCGGCTGTGTTCACCATGCGCGCGGCACAGCGCAGGCTGCTCGATGTAGCGCCGCATCGCGCTGGCGAACGCGCCGGCGTCGCCCTGCCCGATCAGTTCGCCGTTGCGGCCGGACTCGATCAGCTCCGAGACACCGCCCACGTCGCTGGCAATCACCGGACGGCCGCAGGCCATGGCTTCGATGATGCTGCGCGGCAGCCCTTCCCAGTGGCTGCAAAGCACGAACACGTCATGCTCGGTCAGCTGCGCGGCAAAGTTGTCGACCACGCCACGGAAGTGGATCGTGCCGTCGGGCAGCCCGGCCATCAGCTGCCGCACCTGGGCCTCCTGCGAGCCATTGCCGAAGATGTGCAGCTCGAAACGCAGGCCGGCATCGGTCAGCCGTCGGCAGGCGGCGGCCAGCGTCACGTAGTCCTTCTGGGTCTCGAAACGCGCGGCAGTCACGAAGCGCAGCGGGCGGCTCCCACTGGCCGCGTCCGACAGCGCGCCGCTGGTGTCAATGCCGTTCATGCCATTCGGGATGGTCATCAGCTTGTCGGCACCGACACCGATGCGCCGGTACTCGTTGAAGTCGAAGCGGCAGACGCAGATGATGCGCGCCGGCAACCAGGCCAGCAGCCGCTCCAGCCGCTCGTAGAGCTTGTAGCCGCTGTTCTGCGGGGTGTTGACGAAGGGCACGCCGTGGGCGACGTAGTAGGCCCGGCGCAGCGTCAGCATGGCCGCCACGCGGCCCAGCGCGCCGATCTTCGCGGTGTGCCAGGAGGTGACCTGCGGGCGCTCCTTGACCAGCAGCCACATCAGCTGCAGCAGCACCAGCACATCGCGCAGCGGGCGCAGCTCGCGGTGCAGCTGTGGCAACTCGTGGACCTTGAAGCCGGCCTGGCGCAGCCGCTCGTTGGCGGGGCCCTGGCCGCCCAGCACATAGACCACCTCGGCGCCACGGGCACGGAAGGCCTCGCCGGTCTGGCAGATGTGGGTGAAGGACCCGGACAGCGTGGTGTCCGAGCGTGTCATGCCGATCAGCACTTTCATTGTGTTTTCTCCCTGTCGTGCGTGAATGAGGCTTCAGGACCAACCGGCGGCGCCGGCTGCACCGGCACTGCCCGCGGCCTCGACCAGCCGCGGGTACAGCGCCTCGTAGCGCTGCACCACCCGCGGCATGGCAAACACTTCGTCGACCAGCCGGGCCGAGGCCGCCTGGGCCCGAACCAGACCTTCGGCGTCCAGCAGCGGCAGCGCACGGCGCATGGCCGCGGCCAACGCAGCTGCGTCGAAAGCAGTGGCCAGCTGGCCATTGACGCCGTCGACGATGGCCTCGGCCGCGCCGCTGACCGGCGTGGAGACCATCGGCTTGCCCAGCACCAGGGCCTCCAGCAGGGAGTTGGAAAAGCCCTCGGCCCGCGAAGCGTTGACGAACACATCGAAGCGCTGCACAAAGGCCACGGCCTGCGGCAGTGCACCATGGAACACCACTCGCGCGGCCAGGGGCCCCAGCGCCGCGGCGGCAGCGCGCGCGGCCGGCAGGCCAGCGCCATCCCCGACGATGTGCAGCTTGCTGCCAGGCGGCAGCTCGGGCACCAGTGCGGCAAACGCAGCGATCAGCACGTCCACGCGTTTGATCTCTTCGATGCGGCCGTGATAGAAAAACTGCGGCCCATCTGACAACGCACCCGCAGCACCGGACTCTGGCGCTGGCTGCGCCAGGCTGACCGGCACCCCATTCGGAATGCGCAGCACGTCCTGGCAGCCGAACTCGCGCAGGTTGCGCTCGATGACAGCCGAGATCGCGACGAACAAGGGCCGCTGGCGCAGCACGAAGCGCGTCATCGGCTTGCCGACCAGCGCCTTGCGCTGCAGGCAGCGCAGGTCCATCTCGTCTTCGGAGTTGCCGATCTTGATCAGCACCGGCTTGCCCAGCAGCCGGCCCAGGCAGGTGCCGACAAAGGCGCCGAACTTGCCCTGGTGGCAATGCACCACGTCGATGCTGCGGCGGTGCCGCCAGCCCCAGGCCATCACGGCCAGCCACCACCACAGCGAGAACAACAGCCAGCGACCGAGCAGATCCGGCGCCGCCGGCACCCACAGCCGGTGCACCGCGACGGCGGCCTCCTGGCTCAGGCCACGCGCGGCCCACTGCTGGGTCGAGGTCAGCACCTGCACCTGCTGGCCGTGGGCCGCCAGGCCAGTGGCCACGCGTTGGCATTGCTTCTCGGCGCCACCAAACACATCGGGCATGTACTGGCAGGTCAGCATCAGCACCTGGGTCATGCGGGTTCCTCCCGACCAGCCAGCCGGCTGCGCACCGGTTCGGGCAGGGTCGCCAGCAGCTCGGCAATGAACCGCGCTTGCAGCGCAAATTCCTGTGCGCTGTCGCGGCCAACGGTTGAGACACGCACGATCATGCCGTCGGCAATCAGCCCCTGAAGGCCATAGTGATAGAGCGCCAGCTTGCGTTCCAGCGCACCCACCACCCGGCGCCGGCCGATCACGATCCAGTAGCTGAGCGGCTCGAAGCGCTGTGCGTTGAGCACGGTCTCAAGCCGCTGAACCGGCAACACCGCGGATGACCGTGCGCCATCCATCCACCGCACTTCACCCTGTGATCGGCGCTGAATGCGAAAGCCCTGCGCGGGGTAGCAAATCTCCGGCTCGTGCAACGCGGAGCCGCGGCGCTGGTCCTCGCCGTAGGCCACCGAGAGCATCACGCGCTGTCCTGCCCCGTCCAGGTACACGCGGCTCAGCGTCTGGCTGTAGATCCGGTCAATGAAGGCCTGCTGCTCCGGGTTGACGACCAGCACCTCGCCCTGGGGATCCAGCTGCCACCCCGCGAAGCGTTCCGGCACGTCATGCGCCAGGTCCAGCCGACCGATGCGGCCGACCAGGGGCTGGCGCGGCGTGACTTGCGCCGCGACCCAGGCCGCGCCCGCCATCAAGCCGGCGGCCAGCACCGCGCGCCGCACCGGATCGGTCCGGCGCTCTGACAAGGGCGGCACCGGCGGCAGGCTGGTCACGCCGCTCATTGCTTGCCTCCGCGTGCCAGGGACAGCCGGCGCAGGCCGCTGTCCACGGCGATGATCAGCAGCAAGGCCGTGAGGAACAGCAGCAGCCCGGAGAACTGGTGCAGGAAGCCCTGCCCCACTGCATCGCCCAGGTGGTAAGTGATCAGGCACAGCGCCGCCACCCGCACCACGTTGGCCGTGAAGCTGACCGGCACCACCAGGATCGCCAACGCCACATTGCGCAGCGCCGAAGAATGCCGCACCACATTCAGGTACAGCAATCCCAGCGCTTCCAGCGTGAACAGCGACTGGATGCCGGCGCAGGCATCGGCCACCAGCAATTGGTACTGCCCGATCTGCAGGACCACGCCGGTGCGGGCAATTGGGTAGCCCAGGCTGCGCAGCAGCCATTCGGCGACGGCAGAAACGGCAGCCTTCATCGGCTGGGTCAGCAGGTCGACCCAGCTGTCGGGCAACGGCACGACGAACAGCAGGAAAAACAACGGGAAGGCCACGGTGCGCAGGCCAGCGCCACCCTGCTGCAGCAGCACGCAGGCCGCCACCATCGGAATCAGCGAACCGATCTCGAACACGTAGGTCGATTGCGATCGACCCAGCACGTAGAGCAGCAAGCCCGCGACCAGCAGCAGCCAACCGGCAACAAGGGCGGGCCGGCGCCCGTCCGCGGCATTCAGCGCCGGCCACTGGCGCCAGAACAACCAGCCGGCCACCAGCAGCACCAGCGGGCCATGGCCCTGCCGGTCGGTGCCCCACAGATCACGTGCCAGCGCCAGCAGGGCCGGCACATACATCACCGCCAGCCCCAGCGCCAGCCAGCCCCATGCCCACGCCGCCTGGCCGGAGCGCAGCGGTCGGGAGGGGCTCAGCACCGAGCTCATCAGGCTGTGCACCCGCTCAGCGGTCGTTCATCACCACGCCGGTCAGCGTGGTGTTGGCGGCACTCAGCAAGGCGCTCAGTTCCTGCAGCGTGGCCACCTGACTGGCATGCTTGCGCGCCAGCACCAGCGCCTGGCCACAGCGGGCGGAGACCACCAATGCATCCGCGCCGTATTCGGCAGCCGGCGTGTCGACGATGACATGGTCGAAGCGCTGCTGCAGCTCGTGCATCAGCAAACCGAAGGCCGGGCGCTCCAGCAGCTCCAGAGGATTCGGCGGGCGGGTGCCAGCCGGGCAGACAAACAGATCCGGCACACCGGGCACCGGCTTGATCACCGAGTCGCCATGGCGGCCGGACAGCAGGCCCGACAGGCCCAGGTCGTTGGGCACACCGAACACCTCGTGCAGCCGCGGGCCGCGAAGGTCGGCGTCGACCACCAGCGTGCGCTGGCCCAGCTGGCTCAGCGCCACCGCCAGGTTGGCGCAGAAATAGGTCTTGCCATCTTCGGAATTGGGGCTGACCACGGCCAGCGCGCGCCGGCGCGTGCGCACCGGCCCTTCGGCACCGCCCAGGCGCAGCTGCAGTTGCGAGCGGATCATGCGGAAGGCCTCGGCCTGGTGGCCAAACGGCTGGTTCAGCGCGACCAGCTCGGGGCTGAGGCGCTGGCTCTCGTCGCTGCCGTAGGCATAGTTGAACTGCAGCGACAGCGCACGCAGCACGTCGTCGTGCGACACCAGGCCGAGCTCGATGGCGGCCTCGCCAAAACGCAGGCCGTTCTCGCGCTGGTGGCTGCCCACTTTCTCGATCTGTTCGGGCGACAGCTGGCGCAGCTCGGCAAGGATCTCGCCCAGCGTGCGCGTGCCGTCCGCAGGGGTGTGCGATGGCGTGCCGTCTTCGGCATCCGACGGCATGGGCCTGGCCGCCTTCGGGCGGGGGGCGAGGATGTCCTGCAAATTCATCGAATCGCTCCTTGGCTTCAACGGCGGGCCGGGGTCAGCGCGCGGCCGGTGACCACGCGCTGCTTGAGTTGTTGGGCGTTCAGCTTGGGGTTGCGCGGTGTCGGCAACACGCCCAGCATCGGCAAGCCCAGCGCCTGCACCAGATCTCCTGGGCCACGCACCCTGCGGTCACGCAATTCGGCCACCAGTGCAGCGAGCGCGGCGAAGAACAGGCCGGCGAAAACCGAGGCCACCAGGTTGAGCAGGCGCTTGGGCGATGACGCACTGGCGGGCACCACGGCAGGGCTCAGCGGATTCACGTTGGATTGCTGCACATGGGTTTCAAGCGCCGTCTGGCTTTGTCGGCCCGCCAGAAGGTCGTAGACACGCTGCGCGTTATCCACGTCACGCTGCAGCACGCCCATGCTGTCTCTGACCTGCTTGAGCGACAGCAATTTGGTACGTTGCTGGTCCAACTGGGTGCGCAGATCACCCAAGCGCGCAGCATTGATGCTGGCACTCACGCCAACGCTGCCGGAGGCACGCGCCATTTCGCTGGCCAGCCGGTTACGCAACTCGGCGACCTGGGTCTGGGCCTGCTGGACCTGAGGGTGGTTGGCACCCAAACGCATGCCGAGTTCCTTGAGGTTGCCCTCGGCCCGCCCCAGGTCGAGCTTCAGGCTAGACACGACCGGGTTGGTCAGCGTTTCGGCGAGTTGATCGGAGTGGCCGCCACGGACCTGTGCCTGACGACTCTGGCTTTCGGACGACAGGGCCTGCAGTGTCACCAACTGGCTGCTGAGTTCATTGAGCCGCATGGTCTCCACGTCGATGCGCTCGTCGCTGCCGATCACGCCGTGCTCACGCTGAAAGGCGCTCAGCTTGGCCTGCGCGGCCTCCAGCGTGTTGCGTGCATCCTTGCTGCGCTGGTCGAAGAAGTCGCTGTACTGCCGGGCGGGGTCGACCCGCAATTCCAGCGTCGTCTGCATGTAGGCCTGCACATAGGCATTCGCCATCGTCGCGGCGAAGTCGGGATCGGCCGCTTCATAGCTGACGAACATCACGTTGCTCTCGCGGCTCGGACGCACGTCCAGCGAAACCGCAAGCACCCTGGCCAGCCAGTCTTCCACCGTGCCCACGCCGTTGGTCGCCGACAGCCAGGCGGCGCGCAACGCCGGGTTCTGATCCAGCTTCAGGTTCTGGATCACACGGCGCGTCACACGATCACTCTCGACGATGTCGACCTGCGTGGCCATCAGCGTTGCATTGACGCCGCCGCCAGCCACCATGCCGGTCAGCGGGTCAGGCTTGACGTCCATCACCACACTGGCCGAGGCGGTGTACTTCTTGGTCATCAACAGCGTCACGGCCATCGCCAGCAGCACGGTGGTCGCGAGCACCGCGAGCGCCAGCTTCCAGCGGCCTTGCAACACGGCAATGAATTGGGGCAGTGAGAGGGTCATGATGGCTTGCGTCTCCGCTCAGAACAGGCTTTCGCGCACGTAGATCACGTCGCCGTCGCGCAGCGCGTCGTCCATGCCGGGCTCGACGACCGCGGTATGGCCGTCCAGCATGCGGCGGTGCAGGCGAATGCCCTTGTCGGTCCCGCGCAGCGTCAAGCCGCCGCCGGCCGCCAGGCCTTGCAGCAGCGTCATGCCGCGCTCCAGGCGCAACATGCCGGGCTTTTGCACCTGGCCATAGATGAAGAACACCGGCGCGCGGTCGACGAAGATCACGTCGTTGCCCTGCAGCATGATGTCGTCGGGCCGCTGCTCACCGCTGAAGACCTGCGGCAGGTCGACCAGCTTGCGAAAGGCCTTGCCATCACGAATGCCGACCACGGTGATCTGGTCGCTGCCCAGCGAAGGCTGGATGCCGCCAGCCTGCGCCAGCACGTCACTGAGACGGGTCTGCGCGGTTTCGAGGGGATAGCGACCCGGCCGCTGCACCTGGCCGAGCACGCTGACCTGGCTGCTGCGCGCCGTCATCAACAGCACGCTGACCTGCGGGTTCTTGACGAAATCGCCCTTGCGCAACCCGTCAGCGATCACTCGCTCTGACTCGCCAACCGTCAAGCCGCCCAGTTTCAGCGCACCCAGCAGGGGATAGGAAATGAGCCCGTTGTCGGACAACCGGGTTTCCATCGTCAGGTCCGGGTTCTGGTAGACCAGCACGCGCACCAGGTCACCGCCACCCAGCCGGTATTCGGCCAGCGGCGCGGCTGGCGCGGTCGCCGCAGCGCTGGGCGAAACACCCACTGCGGCTGCCGCGCCCTGGGCCCAGCCGGAGGCAGGCGAGGTGGACATCAGCAAGGCTGCCGCGGCCATCGCGGCGGCAGCCTTGCAGCGGGTTCGCATGCGCTGCCATGCGGCCAGCAGCGCCGCACCACGGGGCAGCACGGCGGCAGCCATGTCACAAAAGGAAACAGGTACAACAATCATGGCAATCCCAGGCCTTTTTTCAGCTGCCCATCGTCAAGTGCGGTGCCGGAGGCGGCGGCTGCAGCGGGCTCCGCCTGGGCCACCGTCTTCACCGGACCGGCACCCGCAAACGGCCCCTGGTATTCCAGCTTCGCTGTGCCGCGCAGCCGCTTGACCTCGGCCAGCGCCGCCAGGCGCTTGTGTTCGTTGACCAGCGCCTGCTCGATCACCGGCCGGGCCTGGTCCAGTGCCACCGGCGAGGACTGGCGCGCCGTGACGAACCAGACATGCGCCCCGCCGTTGGCCGCCTGGACAGCGCCATGCCCGGCCGGCAGTGCGGCGAGTTGCGGCACGAGATCCAGTGGCAGGGTCTCTGCCGCCTGGGTCGACTGGGTGGATGCGTGCGCCAGCGACTGGCTGGCCGCCCAACTGGCGACGGCCTCCACGCCCTTGCCTTCCTGCGCCTTGGCCTGCAGCTCGGGCAGGCGGGCTTCTGGCAACGCAACGTCCATTTGCACCAGCGTGTAAATCTGGCGCTCGGCAAACAGCTCGGGATGAGCCCGGTAGTAGGCCTGGACCTCGGTGGCATTCGGCGCGCCAACACCGCCGATGATGCGTTCGATGTAGGCACGGGCGATCACGTCGCGCCTGGCGGCCTCGATGGCGGCCACCACGGTCGGCTCGCGGTCGACCTTCTGGTCCAGCGCCTGCTGCAGCGCCAGCTCCTGGTCGATCAGCCGCTCCAGCACCTCCCGGCTGGCAGCCTGGACCTGCTCGGGCCCCAACTGTCGGCTTTGGGCCAGTTGCTGATTGATCTGATGCACAGTGATGTCGCGTTCATTGACGCGCACGGCGACCTGGGTGGCGACCGAGGACTCACTGCTGCGGCCGCAACCCGCCAGCATTGCGGCGGCCGCGAGGCCGACCAGCAAGCCGGCCGCTGCCGGCCTGGTACTGCTTCTTGACATGACACTCCCATCTGGCGAGATCGCCGGTACGGGGTTTTGTCCAGGACCCGGACGCCGCGCTCTGCAGGCGCTTGACGAACCGGGGGCAAACCTGAACCTCACCCCACCACCAAGGGCGGGAGGCACGGCCGACCCCTGACAGTCGACCCCGCAACCCACACCACACACCATCGAACCCGCCCTGCGCAACATGCGCTGGCCGGACCCAAAGGGCGATTAACTCGGGGTAAGCCCTGAGCAAGAAGCATGCGCAGCTGTGGTGCAGACGTGAAAAAGGCCGCCCGGGCATGGCCCGGGCGGCCTCATGAGAAAACACGTTTTTCAGTGAATCGCCGGCTCGCTCACCTGCCGTGCGGCGCTGCGAACAAAGACCCTGCTGCCTTCACTGGCAGCCAGCGACGCTGCTGGCGTCGAAGCTGTAGGCATAGGCCTTCTGCACACCGTTCTTGGTGTACTGCATCAGCATTGGCGAGACGCCTGACGGCACCTTCGAAGGCGTCTCGATGCGCGGGTGGTCGAAGTTCAGGCCGTTGTCGGTGGTGGCCTGCGGATGGGTCATGCGGTCGGTGCAGACGAAGCTGCCCTTGGCACCGCGCGAGGCCGACTGGTAGAGCCGCGGCATCGAGCCGGCATTGACCACCAGCGCCACTTGCGAGCCGCCCATCCAGCTCATCTGCGGGTAGCCCGCGTTGATGCTGTCGCTGGTCAGCTGGGTGGCGGGCACGGACCAGGCCAGCACGTTGGCAGCAGCGTTGTAGCGCAGGTAGAACGGGAAGCCGGCATTGACGAAGGCCAGGTGCATGTAGCCCTGGTCGTCCGTGGCCAGGCTGAAGTGGCTGGCCATCGGGTCGGTGTCGACATTGTTCGGGTCGCCCGGGTCCAGCGTCTGCTGCGCCTGCCACGGATCCTGCGGCGTGCCGCCAGCCGGGCGTTGCTGCCAGAAGATGCCTTCGCGAACCGAATACACCACGCCAATGCCATTCGGCGTCAGCACCAGGCGGGCGCTGCGCTGTGGTGAATCCAGTGTCGACAACGCGTCCTGCGGGCCGAAGGTGACGCCGGTGTTGATCCAGGTGTTGCCACCGGCGACGCGGTAGTAGAGCACCAGCACCGAGGTGCCGGTGACGTTGTCCTGCTCGACGAAGGAGACCCAGAAGTTGCCGGCACGGTCCTGCACCAGGCTGGGATTGGTGGCACCGGCGGAGCCGCCGGGCGTCTTGGGTCGCACGGTCTGACCCGGGCCCTTCATCTGCCAGACCTGCGTCGTCGGGTCGTACTTCAGCGGGGCAAACAGGATCTCGTCGGACGAGCCGGAATAGACCACCGACAGGACGCCGTTGCTCAGCGAACCATCCGACGTGCTCTTGGCCCCGGTGCCCGCCAGCGAAAGTGCCGCCGTCCAGGTGATGCCATCGGTGCTGTTGTAGAGCTGCAGCGAGTCGCCGCTGGTCTGCGCACCGCGGTTGGCCAGCAGGTGGTAGACGCCGTCATCGGTGATCCACATGTGCTCCTGGTGGCGGTAGGAGATCAGGCGCTGGTTGGTGCCCGACAGCGAGCTCACCGTCGGCGAGATGACACCGGCCCAGGCCGGCGCCATGCTGGCCAGCGAGCCCAGCACGCCGGCCACCAGCGCAAATGCTGCCAGGCCGGCCACACGGCGCGAAAACGCCGACCACGGGTGCGAAAAACGGTACTGCATCACGAGCAACTTCCTCCTGGAGCAACAAAACTCTGCTGCGGCATGCGCCGCGGCCCACCGGATTTCTTTTGCCCAAGCCCTGAAGCCGGCTTCACTTTGCCGGCAGCACGCCGAACACGAGACAGCGCCAGGCTGCAAGCAAGTGAAGGGCCGGCACAACGAGCCTGACAGCGGCGTGACAGGCAGCAGGCCGCCCGGTGGATGCGCGGCCTGATCAGAGTTCGATGATGCCCCGCCGCAGCGCGATCGTCACGGCATGCGTGCGGTCAACTGCGCCCAATTTGGCAAGAATGCCCTTCATGTGGGCCTTGATCGTGTCTTCCGTCACGGTAAGCAAACTCGCCACCCGCTTGTTGGAGCCGCCCTGGGCGACCAGTCGCAGGACCTCGATCTCACGCGGACTGAGCGCCTCGTCCAGCAGATGCTCGGCCAGTTCGGCGGCGATTTCCGACGGCACCAGGCGCCGGCCGGCATGCACCTGGCGGATGCCCTCCACCAGCTCCTTGCGCAGCATGCTCTTGAGCAGGTAACCGCTCACGCCGGCCTGCAGGGCACGGCGGATCTGCACATCACCCTTGTAGGTCGTCAACGCGACAATGCGGGCATGCGGCCACTCGGCGCGGATCGCAAGCGTTGCCTCCACACCGCCCATCAGCGGCATCTGCAGGTCCATCAGCGTGACATCGGGCCGGTGCAGCCGGAAGGCCTCGACGGCCTCCCGGCCATTGCCCGCCTCGGCCACCACCTGCAGGTCCGGCTGCTGCGCCAGCATGCTGGCAATGCCCTCGCGCAGCAGCGCGTGGTCGTCCACCGTCAGCACCCGGATCGGGGGCGGCGGTTCGGCGGGGCGAGGCGCTTCGGTGGTCATGCGTGAGGGAGTCAGAGATCGGAAGTGTCGTCGGATCGGGTCGGTCCATCGCCAGCGGCATGCCACCAGCGCCGCAAATGCTGCCACGGCCCGGCGCTGCGGCGCTGCCATTCCAGGCGCAGCGTCGTGCCCTGGCCAGGCGCGCTCTGCAGCGACAGCCGTGCACCCAGCCGGGCCGCGCGCTCGCGCTGGCCAGCCAGGCCCCAATGGCCGGGCCGGCCGCCAGCGGCCAGCCATTCCGGCGGCAGGCCGCGGCCATCGTCCTGCACCTCCAGCAAAAGCTGTTGCGCGCCCTGCGCAAACGTCAGCTGCACGCGGCTGGCCGCGGCATGGTGGAAGGCATTCAGCAAGGCCTCGCGGGCGATCAGCCACAGCTCCTCCTGCTCGGCCGGCGCCAGCTGCACCGGCACGCCGCTGCGCCGCAATTCAAACGGCACGCCGTGCTCCTGCGCCAGTTGCTCGCCCAAGGCCTGCAGCCGCTGGTCCAGCGCCGGTCCGGGTTCGTCTGGCGAGCGCAGCGCACCGACCCGGTCCCGCCCTTCGACCAGCACCTGCTCGGCCAGGTCCAGCGCCCGTGTCAGGCCCGCGCGCTCACGGGTGTCTTCGGGCAAACGATCGGCCGCGGACTGGAAGCGCAGCAGCAGGCCCTGCACGCTTTGCAGCAGCGTGTCGTGCAGCTCGCGGGCAATGCGCTCGCGCTCCAGCAAGCGAGCCTGGTGGCGCTCGTTCAGGCGCCGCGTGAGGCTGCGCATGCGCAGCCGGAAAGCCCAGGCCAGCAGGCCCAGCACCACCGGCACGCACATCAGCGGAAACCACCAGGTCTGGTAGAAGGCCGGCAGGATGCGCATCGACAGCGCCGCCCCCTGCGGGCTCCACACGCCGTCTTCATTGGCCGCCAGCACCTCGAAGCGGTAGCGGCCAGGGCCGAGGTTGGTGTAGTAGGCCGCGCGGCGCGTGCCGCCGTCCTGCCAGTCGCTGTCCACGCCTTGCAGCCGATAGCGAAAGCGCACCCGCTCCGGCATCGACAGACTCAGGCCCGCGTAGTGAATCTCCAGGCTGCGCGTGCCCACCGCCAGCTGCAGGCCGTCCTGCAGCGGCTGCGGCTGGCCGTCGGCCACCAGTGCCTGCAAACGGACCGGCGGCGGCAGCGGATTGCGTGCAATGCGCCTGGGGTCCAGCCAGACCACGCTGTTGGTGGTCGCGAACCACAAGCGCCCGTCGCTGCCTTTCACCGCCGAGGGAATCGGCCGCAGCTGCGAGGGCGCACCGTCCAGCCCGTCGTGGTAGTCGAAGCGCTCGAAGGTGACCGCATGCGCCGGCTGCTGCAGCGCCGCGGCCAGCTCGGCCGGCGCAATGTGCAGGATGCCGGACGCGCTGTTCAACCACAGGCCACCATCGCCACCCAGCACCAGGCCGGAGACCCCCATCAGCGCCTCGCCAGCCAGCTGCAGCGCGTGGAAGCGCTGGCCGTCGAACCAGGCCACGCCCTGCTCGCCGGCAATCCACAGGCGCTCGCTGCTGCCGTCCAGCGCCAGCGGCGAGCCCAGGCTCAGCCCGTCGGCCTCGGTGAAATGCCGCGCCTCGCGCGGCTCGCCGGGCGACAGCCGGACCAGGTGGTTGGCATTGAAGGCCAGCCATTGCGCGCCCTGGCGGTCCAGCCCGATGGCCAGCGGGTAGACAAAGTCGACACCAGCCGGCAACGGCTGGCGCGTCCAGCGTTCCGCACCAGCGGAGGCCTTGGCGTCGTTGCCACTCTCGCGGCGGAACATGCCCTCGCGCATCACGGAGAGCCACAGCCGCCCCTGGGCGTCCTCGCCAATTGCCTGCAGCGGATTGCCCGCCGCGGCCGGCGGCAAGGGCACCGGCTCGACCCGGCTGCCGCGCGCGCGCCACAGCCCGGTGGCCCCGCCCAGCCAGACCTCGCCATTGCGCGCCCGGTAGGCCGCGGTGATGCGCGGGCCCAGCGTCGGTTGCCGCACAAAGCCAGGGCTGGTGCCGCCGGTGGGCAGCAGCAGCGCCGAAGGGCCGGTCACGCTGCCGGCCCAGACCTTGCCGCCCTCGCCCGCGGCCAGGCTGAACCACAGCGACTGCGGCGGCAGCAGCACCCGCGTCAGCTTGTTGCGCCGGAAGCGGTCCAGCCCGCCGGTGGTCGCCACCCAGACCGTGCCCTCGCGGTCCTCCAGCATGCTCATCACCAGCTCGCCGCTCAGCCCCTGCGAGGGCTTGAACCATTGCGCGGTCTCCGCGTCCGGCAGGCCCAGGTAGCCGCCGACGGGCATCTGGAGCGGCGCGACCACCCGCGCCAGGCCGCTGCGCGCGCCCAGCCACAGCGTGCCGTCGCGGTCGAACATCAGCGTGCTCAGGTCGCCCGGGCCGGGTTCGATCGCCACGCGCGCCGGCAGCGAAGGCGACAGCGCAGGCGGCTGGCCTGGCGCCTGCGGCGCCGCAGTCAGCGGCCAGACGCCACGCGTGCCATTCGTCGCCCACACGGCGCCCTGCGGGCCCAGTGCCAGCTGGCCGTGGCCCTGCGAATCGCCGCAGCGGGCAAAGCGCGCCGCGCCTCGCGGCAGGCAATAGCCCGCGTCGTCCGCCAGCGCCCAGACGCCATCGGACCCGTCCACCACCACCGCATAGAACGGCAGGTCCGGCAGGCCCTGCGCCGCGCCCAGCGTCTGCCAGCGCTCGCCCAGCTGGCGCGCCAGCCCGTGGGCCGTGGCCACCCAGAGGCTGCCGTCCGCCTGCTGCGCCAGCCCGGTCACGGTGCCGGTCGGCAGGCCTTGCGCCGGGCCCACGTGCTGCAGGCGCCCGTCCTGCCAGTGGCTCAGCCCGCCGTAGCGGTAGCCTATCCACAAGCCACCATCGCGCTGCGCCAGCAGCGAGGCCACGCTTTGCGACACCAGGGCCTGGCCGGGGCCGGCCGCGAAGCGCTCGAAATGCACGCCGTCGAAACGGAACAGCCCGGTGGCCGAGCCCAGCCAGAGGTAGCCGTCGGCCGTCTGCGCCAGGCTGTTGACTTCGGACGGCGCGCCGTCGCGGGTCAGCCAGGCGCTATGGTGGAACTGGGCCAGGTCCAGCATGGCCGGCAGCGCCAGCACGCGGCCCGGCAGCCCGGCCAGCAAGGCCGCGACCAGCACCATCCATCGCCACGCCATGGCAGGCCTGCGCGCTCGCGCCATCATCGTGCTGCCATCCGCTCCAGGAAAGAAAAACCACCGGGCTGCGGGGCAGGCGGCCCGGGCACTGCTGCGGCCGATTGTGGCAGCAGGCCGCCATCCGGCCGGTCCGGCGTGTGCGGTCGGATTACACGAAAGGGTAGCCCCCGGGCTGCACGATCCGGGCTGGCCCCGTGGCGGCCGCGTTCCTAAACTGATTCCACACTCCCTCAACCCACGGAAACCGCCCATGCCCTCGAAGTTGTCCACCTCCCGGCTGCTGGCCGCCCTCGCCACGCTGCTGCCCGCACTGGCCCTGCCGCTGGCTTCGCAAGCCGCAGACGAAGGCCTGCGCGTGGCCACCTTCAGCAAGAACAGCTCGGGCTGGACCGGCCCCGGCGGCATTGGTGGCGCCAGCTTCATCAACAAGAAGTCCGGCAACGAAGCACCATCGCTGCAGACCAAGTTCGAGGACTTCGGCATCACCTTCAGCGAGCAGAAGGCCAGCTGGACCGGCGACCTGAAGACCGGCAAGGCCTTCGAGATCGGCCTGGACGTCAACGTGCACGACATCGTGTTCTTCCACGACTCGGTCACGCGCGACCTGGCCGTCGAGATCCGCGACTACGACAACCCGCCCGAAGGCTACCCCTACACCTCCGTCTGGTACATCGTCGGCACGCTGAGCCCGGCCAACAAGGGCTGGCAGCACTACTCGGTGACCGTGGCCGACCCGGCCGCCACCACGCTGCCGCAAGGCTGGGGCGGCTACGGCGCCGAAGACCCGGTGACCTACGAGCCCAAGCTGCCGCCAGGCCGCACCTTCGCCAACGTGATTGCCGGGGCCGACGAGATCGTCTTCACCACGCTGATCCCGGGCTGGGTCTACGGCTTCACCTATTTCAACGTCGGCGTGGACAACCTGTTCATCCGCCAGATCACGCCGCAGTGAACGGCACGGGCGGTCGGCGGACCGCCCCGCACAGGTAATGAGTCCGCTGGTTCATCTTCGCGATGAGCCTTGTGGTTGAGCCAGCCGGCGTGGGGCACACTCTGCCCTCCGCCGGGCTGGCTTTTTTTGTGCGCGGCGAAACTGCCTCCTTCGCCCCATGGACTTCAAGCAGCTCGAGTATTTCGTCGCCGTTGCCGAACACCGCAGCTTCAGCCGCGCCGCCGTGTCGCTGGACATCGCGCAGTCCGCGCTGAGCCGCCAGGTGCGGCTGCTGGAAGTGGAGCTGCGCGAAACCCTGCTCAGCCGCAACGGCCGCGGCGTGACCTTGACCGAAGCCGGCGAGCGCCTGTTCCAGCACAGCGTGGGCCTGCTGCAGCAGCTGGCCGCCGCGCGGGCCGACCTGGGCGCCCAGCGCGACGAGCCGGTGGGCCGCATCACCATCGCGCTGCCGCCCAGCATGGGCCGCCAGCTGACGCTGCCGCTGATCAACGCCTTCCAGCGCCAGCTGCCGCGCGCCCGGCTCGCCGTCGTCGAAGGACTGTCCAGCCACATCGCCGAATGGATCGTCTCCGGCCGGGTCGACCTCGGCCTGGTCTACAACCCCGAGCCGCAGCCCGAGCTCGAATTCGAGCCACTGCTCAGCGAGCCGCTGGGCCTGGTCTCGCCAGCCACTGGCCAGCCGCGCCGCAGCACGCCACGCAGCCTGCCGCTGGCCGAGCTGCCGCAGTTCCCGCTGGTGCTGCCCGAGCGTGCCCACGTCATCCGCCGCCTGCTCGAAACCCAGACCCTGCTGGCCGGCCTGAAGCTGCAGGTCGCCTGGGAAGTCTCCAGCGTCGCTGCCTTGATCGACCTGGTCTGCGCCGGCTACGGCCACGCCGTGCTCACGCCCAGCGCCGTGGTCGCCTCCGGCCGCGGCGACCTGCTCACCGTGCGCCCGCTCACGCCCTTGCTCAACAGCGTGCTGTGCCTCACCACCTCGGCCCACAAGCGCCCCAGCGCCCTGACCCGCCAGGCCCGCCAGGTGCTGGCCCAGCTCGTCAGCGGCCTGCCGCAGGCCGCGGCGGCCGGATCACTACCGGGTTGACCCGCTTTTCGGGTGATTGCCGGCTAAAGCCTTTGCGCGCATGGCCGAAGAACTGCCATGAACACGCGCAACCCGGCTTTTTCCCTGCCCATGGACGACCACCGCGGCAGCCGCCAGCACCGCTTCATGGAGTCAGCCGACCTGAACTCGGCTTTTCGTGAAGTGTTCACGCCGCTGCGCACCAACATCCGCCGCGGCATGACGCTGGATGGCCAGCTGTACGCGATCGAGATGGACGGCTGCATTCCCGGCCAGATGCTGGGCACCGAATGGATTCCCCCGGCCACGCGCGGCGTGGACGACGCGGCGATGCTGGCCGATGCGCCGGTACGCCGCGCGCTGTTCCGCAAGCTGCTGGCCGAACAGCGGCCGGAGAGCCTGTTCGTCTATGTCTGCGAGCATGGCGGCGGCAAGGCCAAGCCGACGCTGTACGTGGAGATCGCCTCGGAAGACGGCTGCTACGCAGCCGAGTACGCGATCATCGACGGCACCGGCTGGCACCGGCGCGAGTTGCTGCATGCGCCCTTCCGCAGGCTGTGCGCCGTACCCCAGTCCTGATTCAACGAGTCAACGGCTGATGGTGCCGCTGCTGATCAGCAGCCGGTGCTCGCCAAATCGCGCCAGGTCCTCCGGGTCGTGCGTGATCATCAGCATCGGCAGCTTGATGCGGTCCAGCAGCGCCTGCAGCTCGTCGCGCATGCGGCCGCGCAGCGCCGGGTCCAGCGCGGAAAAAGGCTCGTCCAGCAGCAAGACCTGCGGCTGATTGACCAGCGCGCGCGCCAGTGCAACGCGTTGGCGCTGGCCGCCCGAGAGCTGGTGCGGCCGCTGGCCGGCCATCTCACCCAACTCGAAGGCTTGCAGCCAATGCTGCACGGCCTCGCTGCCCCTGCGGGCGCCGGGATTGAGCCAACCCCTCTGCAGGCCGAAGCCAATGTTCTGTTGCACCGTGAGGTGCGGGAACAGCGCGTAATCCTGAAACAGGTATCCCAATCGGCGGCTGCGCGCGGGCTGGTTGACGCCGGCTGCGGCGTCAAACCAGGTCTGGCCACCAAAGCGGATGTGGCCGTGGTCGGGCTTCAGCAGGCCGGCAATGGCCTGCAGCGTCAGGCTCTTGCCGGCGCCCGACGGGCCGTAGAGCACGACGCGCTGCGCGTCGGACTGGAACGCCACGTTCAGCTCGAACTGCCGCCCGCCGCCGCTCAAGCGCTTGCGGATCGCCACGTCCCAACGGACTGCCAAACCTTCGCCGCCAGCGGCTTCGATGCGAGCCCCTTCGGGCGGCCGTGCGGGATTCATGTCGCGGCATTCCGCGCCGGCGCCAACCGCCCGGCCAGCAGCAGCGCCGCCACGCAGGTCACCGAGGTGATCAGCACCAGCAGGTTGGCGGTGTCGTCCTGGCCCGCCTGCACGGCCTCGTAGATCGCGACCGACAGCGTTTGCGTGCGGCCCGGGATGCTGCCGGCCACCATCAGCGTGGCGCCGAATTCGCCCAAGGCGCGTGCAAACGCCAGCAGCACCCCGGCCAGCACGCCGCGCCAGGCCAGCGGCAGCGTCACGCGGAAGAACACCGCCCATTCGCCCAGGCCCAGCACGCGGGCGGCCTGCTCCAGCTGCGGCTCCACGCCCTCGAAGGCGGCGCGGGCCGACTTCAACACCAGCGGAAAGGCCACCAGGCTGGCGGCCAGCACGGCGCCCTGCCAGGTGAAGATCAGCTGGATGCCGAAGTGCTGGTACAGCCAGCCGCCCAGCCAGCCACGCTTGCCCAGCAGCACCAGCAGGTAATAGCCCAGCACCGTGGGCGGCAACACCAGCGGCAGCGTCAGCAGCGCATCCACCAGTTCGCGGCCAGGAAAGCGCAGCCGCGCCAGCGCAAAACCCGCCGCCGTGCCCAGCACCAGGTTCAGCGCGGTGGCGCAGCCGGCCACCTTCAGTGACAGCGCGAGGGCGATCCAGGCTGCGTCCACTGCGGCCCTCGATCAAGGCTTCTGAAAACCGTGGCGCGCCAGCACGGCCTGGCCGGCCGGCGACAGCACGTGCGCCAGCCACTTGCGCGCGGCGTCGGCATTGGCGCTGCCTTCGATCACCGCAATGGGGTAGCTGATGGCGGTTTCGGTCGGCACGGTCAGCACCACCTTGACCTTGTCCTTCTGCACCGCGGCATCGGTCGCGTAGACAAAGCCGGCCTCGGTCTCGCCGCGGGCCACATAGTCCAGCGCCTGGCGCACGTTCTGCGCGTAGACCGCCTTGGGCTCGACCACTGGCCACAGCCTGGCCGCCTCCAGCGTGCCCTTGGCATAACGCCCGGCCGGCACGCCTTCGGGCTTGCCGAGTGCAATGCGTTTGACTTCAGACCTGCCCAGGTCGGCCAGTGACTGCAGCGGCAGGCCGCCCTCCAGCGGCGTGATCAGCACCAGGCTGTTGGCCGCGAAGTTGCGCCGGCTGCCCACTGCCAGCAGCTTCTGCTGCTCGGCCTTGTCCATGGTCTCCTGGTCGGCCGAGGCGAACACGTCCACCGGCGCGCCCTTGGCGATCTGGGCCAGCAAGGCGTCGGACGCTGCGAAATTGAACAACAGCCTGGTGCCGGGGTTCTGCGCCTCGAAGCTGGGCGCCAGGTCTTTGAAGGCGTTGCTGAGGCTGGCGGCGGCCGAGACGGTCAGCTCGGCCGCGTGCGTGGCCAGGCTGAGCAGGGCCAGCGCAGCGAACACGCCTTGGCGCAGGGGCTTCAAAGTCCAGGGGAAGGTCATGCTGTGCAGTCCGAGGAAGAAGGCAAGGAAGGCAGCGCAATATATCGCAGTGCACAACGCTCGCCCTGGCGTGGCTCAGCCGGCCATCAGCTTCATCAGCTTGCGGATGTCGGCCTGGCAAGCCTTCAGTGCCTGGGCCTCGATGCTGCGGTAAAGCGCAATCACCTCGCGGCCGGTGTCCGTCAGCTGGCTGCCGCCGCCGCGCTGGCCGCCCACCGCCGAGCTGACCGCCGGCTGCCGCAGCGCGCGGTTCAGCTCGTCGACCAACAGCCAGGCGCGACGGTAGGACATGTCCAGCGACTTGGCCGCCGCGGTGATGGAGCCGGTCTCGGCCAGCGCTTCCAGCAAGGCCACCTTGCCCGGGCCCACGCCCACCAGTTCACCCAGCGAAATTCGCATGCGCAGCTTCAGTTCGGGCTTGGACGCTGCGGCTTTGCCGGCTTTTTTCGAGGTGGGCATGGCGGTGGATCATGCAGTGAAAGCCGCTGCATTGGAGCACCGTTGTGCGGGTGCCGGCACCCGCACAGATGCGGCAAGACGCAGCGCCGTTGTGCCTGGGCAGCGACGACCCGGCCGCCTACGCTGCACAGCATGACGAACACCGACTGGATGCCCTTGCTGACCTACTGCCTGGTGATGTCCGGCACGCCCGGGCCGAACAACGTGATGCTGGCCATGCTGGGCGCCAACCAGGGCTACCGCAGCAGCCTGCCGTTCATCTTCGGCATCAACATGGGCCTGTTCCTGCAGACCGTCCTGTGCGGCCTGGGGCTGGGCAGCCTGCTGCTGGCGCACCCGCGGCTGCATGCGGTGCTGCGGCTGGTGGGCGTGGCCTACCTGCTGTGGCTGGCCTGGCAGATGGCGCGCACGCGCACCGGAACGCAGGCCCGCGCCGGCCGGCAGCCGGGCTTCTGGCAGGCGGCGGCGTTCCAGGCAGTCAACCCCAAGAGCTGGATCAAGGCGCTGACGCTGGGTGCCGTCTTCATGCCGGCCGGCATGCCGCCGCTGGCCGGTGCGCTGCTGATCGGGCTGGTCGGCTGGGCCATCGGCTTTCCGTGCAACTCGGTGTGGGTGATGTTCGGCGCGGGCATCCGCGGCTTCCTGGCCGACCCACGGCGCCAACGCGCCTTCAATGCGCTGATGGGGCTGACGCTCGCGGTGCTGGCCGTCTCGATGCTGCGCACCTAGACTGCCGCGATGTTCTCGATCGATCGCGACTCCCCCGTGGCCCTGGCCGACCAGATCGAGGCCGGCGTGCGGTCGCTGGTGGCCAGCGGCCAACTGCCGGCTGGCGCGCGGCTGCCGTCCATCCGCCAGCTCGCGCAGCAGCTCGGCGTGGGGCTGCAGACCGTGATCACCGCCTACGACAGGCTGGTGGCCGCAGGCTGCATCGACTCGCGCGGCACGGCCGGCTTTTTCGTCTGCGAACAGGCCGCCTCGCTGCCGGACGCCGCGGCGCTGGAGGCCGGTGAGGAGCAGGAACCGGTGTGGCTGGCGCAGCAGGCCAACGAGCAGCGCCCCGGCGTGCTGCTCGCCAGCAGCGGCGGCCTGCCGCCGAGCTGGCTGGAAGACGCGGTGCCGGCCGCCGTGGTGCAGCGCGGCCTGGCGCGCAGCAGCGCCGGCATGGCCTCGCGCTGCCCGCCGCAAGGGCTGCCCGAGCTGCGCGAGCGCATTGCGATGCTGCTGCGCAGCCAGGGCATGGCGGTGGACGCCGGGCGCGTGCTCACCACCTACGGCGGCACCCAGGCGATCGACCTGATCTGCCGCGCCTTCCTGCAGCCGGGCGACACGGTGCTGGTCGAGAACCCGGGCTATTTCCTGATGTTCGGCCGGCTGCGCGAAGCTGGCGTGCGCATCGTGCCCATCACGCGCCGGCCCGATGGCGTGGACCTGAACGAGCTGGAGGCCGCCTGCCGCGAACACCGGCCGCGGCTTTTCTTCATCCAGAGCACACTGCACAACCCCACCGGCTGGGGCAGCACGCCCGCCAACCTGCACCGCGTGCTGGTGCTGGCCCAGCAGCACGGCTGCCTGCTGGCCGAAGACGACGTGCACGGTCACTTCCACCCCGGCACGCCCACCCGCCTGGCCGCGCTCTCGGGGCTGGAGGGCGTGATCTACTACGCCAGCTTCAGCAAGGCGCTGAGCCCCGCCTTGCGCATGGGCTACATGGCCGCCGCGCCCGAGTTGCTGCGGCAATTGCTGCGCCAGAAGATCTACACCGTGCTGAGCAGCGCGGCGCTGAACGAATACGTGTTGCTGGAGCTGCTCTCGGCCGGGCGCTGGCGCAAGCACCTGGAGCGGCTGCAGCGCAAGCTGCTGGCCGCGCGCAACGCCTGCACCCGCCAGCTCACGCAAGCCGGCATCAGCTTCGGCACGCCTGGCGAAGGTGGGCTGTTCCTGTGGGGCCGGCTGCCGGCCGGGGTGGACGTGGACCTGCTGGTGCAGGACGCCTACCGCCAGCAGATCCTGCTGGCCCGCGGCGCAACCTTCCGGGCCGACACCGCGCCCGGCGCCGCCGCAGACCCGCACCTGCGCTTCAACGTCGTCTTCAGCCAGCAGGCCCGGCTGGCCGACTACCTGCAGAGCCGGCTGCAGGCGCTGGCCAGCGGCCGCACGGCGCTGAGCCGGGTGGCGGGCGACAGCCTCAGGCCGTGACGTTTACGGCACCTCCGGCCCATTCGAGGGCCTGAGCGTGCCGCCCGTCACGCTTGGCAACGCGGCGACAGCCGCCGCCGCCTTTGCGCTTCAGCAGCCCATGTACCAGCCGAAAAGCCGGGACACCCCATCCCAACGCCTTTTTTGGCAGGAGACATTCGATGCGCTTTTTCTCGCCCACGCGGCGCTTCGGCCTGACGGCCGTGGCCATGGCCTCTCTCGTGATGCTGGCCGCCTGCGGCGGCACTGACTCGGCCGATGCAGGCGGCGGCGGCGGATCACCGGTGGTGCCGGCCACCACCATTGCCGGCACCGTGGCCGTGGGCGCGCCCATCACCAACGGCAGGCTGCGCGTGCTGGACGCCAACGGCAACGTGGTCGTCAGCGACCTGGCGATTGCCGCGGACGGCACCTATGCCGACGTGACGCTGACCGGCCCGGCGCCGTACCGCATCGAAGCCTGCGGCTATGCCGGCCCGAACTACCTTTGCGTCTACTCGGTGACCAGCGCCGCCGGCACCGCCAATGTCACGCCGCTGACCAGCGCCATGGTGCTGCTGGCCTCGGGCCAGTCGCCCGACACGCTGATGAGCGGCAGCAACCCTGCCCTGACCACCGACAGCATCGCCTCCGCCCAGGACCAGCTGCGCACCAGCCTGTCCAGCGTGCTGGCGAGCGCCGGCATCACCGGCACCCTCGACTTTGTTTCCAGCCCGCTGGACGCCGGCTCGCGCACCGGCTATGACGGTGTGCTGGACGCGATCGGCGTCAGCACCGGCTCTGACGCCGGCACCGCCTTCGTGCAGATCACGCCGCGCATCGGCGAGGGCAACGTCTACATGACGCAGGGCGACACCTCCGGCACCGTGACGACCACCGCCAGCGCCAGCAGCCTGCAGCTGGGCGGCCTGGAAACCCTGTTCAACAACATGACGGCCTCGCTGGCCAGCGCCTCGGCCTGCAGCGAAACCAGCACCGGCATCCTGCGCTCGCTGGCACCGAACGCCCACATGCAGCTGGGCGACGGCAACGACGTCGCACGCGGTGCCACTGCGGTCGCGCAAGGCCTTTGCAGCTTCTTCGCCCAGGGTGACAACGGCACGCCGATGTGGGGCTCCCGGCTGATGAGCCCGACGCTGGGCCGCTGCGACACCAGCGCCACGCCGACCTGCCGCGTCTCGTTTGTGCTGCAGGACACCGACGGCAACGTCAAGCCTGTGGGCGACGGCATGGCCGTGACCCAGGTCGACGGCCAGTGGAAATTCCTCGGCGACCTGTTGCCGATCAGCCTGCACGCCGCCGCCAAGGCCCAGCGCACCCGCCGCATCGACAGCACCGAGCCGGTGTTCGACTACGACCGCGCGCTGGCCTTCGACGTGGGCGCGGTTTCGGGCCTGATGTGCGCCCAGATCTCGCAGCGCGACAGCAGCGGCGCCGCAACCACCATCGCCTACTTCAAGCGCTACGGCGAGAACGTGCAGCGCCTGTCGCTGTGGACCGTGGACGGCTGGGGCAACGGCGCCAGCACCGACCGCCTGGTCGGCCAGCTGCGCGGACCGGACGACACCTGGGTGGCCCTGCCGCAAGGCACCGATGGCGACGCCGTGGTGCGCAACTTCTACCGCGGCGGCCGCACCGTGACCTTCTCGTTCTTCAGCGACGGCGATTGCAGCGTGCCCATGGCCATCGAAGGCCAGACCAGCTACGACGTGGACGTCAACGGCGTGCCGCCGGTCTGGTCGGCGATGGAAAGCCTGCCCTGGCCCGAACTGGACGCCGACAGCGTGAGCGCCCTGCGCAGCCTGGCGATCGACGGCGGCGCCAGCGGCAGCTTCCACGCCGCCTGGAGCTTCGCCCACGGCCCGCTGGGGCTGGACGGCGCAACCGTCTGTGCCAGCCGTGCCGACTGCGGCGACGGCGGCAACGGCCGCCTGGGTGACCGCGGCCTGAGCCCGAGCGCACGCGACGCCACCATCAGCCTGAGCAACCGCGGCAGCGTGGTCAATGCCAACGACGCCAAGACCCTGGCGCTCTATGGCCGCACCGGTGACGGCGTGGACCTGCAGAGCAACTACAGCAGCTGCCCCGGCGCGGCGGCGGGCGAGTCCTGCCACTGAGCTGCTTTTTGCCCCTGACACGACGGCGCCCCGCGGGGCGCCGTTTTTCCTGGCTCACCCACACCGCAGCGCCCTGACGCACAAGAAGTAACCCCCTCGAAACTCCTGCGGAGTAAGCTGCGCCGCGGCACCGATGGAATCGGTTCCAAACCGGCGCAGCGCGCTGCCCGCATCGCGGCCGCCGCCACAACAAAAGGAGACAGAGATGCAGCTTCTTCCCACCTCACCGGCGGGTCGCGCGCCCGCGCGCCACAACGCCGAGGCGCGGCGCACACGACCGCTGATGCTGGCGCTGGCCGCCGTCATCGCCACCACCGGCCTGTCGGCCACGGCCTTCGCGAAGTCCGTCAAGCCCACGGTCGTCGCCGCGCCGGACTTCGGCCCCAACGTGCACATCCTCACGCCCGACATGGCGCTGGCCGACATCCAGACCGTGGTCGACGGCATTGCCGCGCGCCAGGTGTCCAACCAGTTCGGCCCCGAGCGTGATGCCGTGCTGTTCATGCCCGGCGCCTACGGCACGCCGGCTGCGCCGCTGAACTTCCAGGTCGGCTACAACACCGCCGTTGCCGGCCTCGGCCGCTCGCCCACCGACGTGACCGTGACCGGCTCGATCAACGTCTACAACCAGTGCGACAGCAGCGGCTGCTTTGCGCTCAGCAACTTCTGGCGCTCGCTGTCCAACCTCAACATCGAGGTCAGCAACAGCAGCTTCGGCTGCTACGCCGGCGAGTTCTGGGCCGTCTCGCAGGCAGCACCCATGCGCCGCGTGCGCGTGAACGGCAACACCACGCTGATGGACTACTGCACCGGGCCGTCCTATGCCAGCGGCGGCTTCATTGCCGACTCGAAGTTCGAGAACACCGTGATCAACGGCTCGCAGCAGCAATGGCTGGTGCGCGACAGCGCGATGGCCGGCTGGAGCAACGGCGTCTGGAACCAGGTCTTCTCCGGCGTGCTGGGCGCGCCTGCGCAATGCTTCCCCGGCGGCAACGGCTGCGGCCCGTACACCACGCTGGCCACCAGCCCGGTGACGCGCGAGGCGCCCTACCTCTACGTGGACGGTGACAGCGGCTACAAGGTCTTCGTGCCGGCCCTGCGCCGCAACTCCAGCGGCACGACCTGGGCCAACGGCCCGACCGCCGGCACCGCGATCCCGATTGCCGACTTCTTCATCGCCAAGCCCAGCGACTCGGTGACCGCGATCAACCAGGCGCTGGCCGCTGGCAAGCACCTGATCCTCACGCCAGGCGTCTACAACCTGAGCCAGACCATCGTCGTCAAGCGCGCCAACACCGTGGTCCTGGGCCTGGGCTTTCCGACGCTGGTACCGCAGGGCGGCGTGATCGCGATGAAGGTCACGGACGTGCCGGGTGTCGACATCGCCGGCGTGGTCTTCGATGCCGGCCCGGTGCTGTCCTCGGTGCTGCTGCAAGTGGGCACCAAGGCCAACACCGCTGGTTTCACCGACCAGCCCGGCGCACTGCACGACGTGTTCTTCCGCATCGGCGGCATGGCGGCCGGCTCGGCCACCAACAGCCTGGCGGTGAACACCGGCGGCACCCTGCTGGACAACATCTGGGCCTGGCGTGCCGACCACGGCAACGGCGTGGGCTGGACGGTCAATCCGGCCGACCACGGCGTGATCGTCAACGGCGACGACGTGACGGCCTACGGCCTGTTCGTCGAGCACTACCAGAAGTACCAGGCGATCTGGAACGGTGAGCGCGGCAAGGTCATCTTCTTCCAGAACGAAATGCCTTACGACCCGCCCTCGCAGGCCGCCTGGTCCAAGTCGCCCACCAGCCCCGGCTGGGCCGCGCTGAAGGTGGACAAGGACGTGAAGGCCTTCAACGCCTGGGCGCTGGGCTCGTACACCTTCTTCAACCAGGGCATCGACATCTTCGCGGCCCGCGCGTTCGAAGTGCCGCGCAGCCTGCCCAAGGGCAGCCTGAAGGACATCACGACCATCTTCCTGGACCCCAGCCACGGCATGGGAGGGACGCTGAACGTGATCAACAGCACCGGCGGCCCGGCGCTCATCACCAACCCGAGCACGCCGGTGACGGTGACCAGCTTCCCGTGATGCGGGCAGGCTGAACTGACCGGCAACGGCGCCCCGCGGGGCGCCGTTTTCCTTGGTGCTTTCGCCACGCGCCAGCAGCTTCGCGGGCCTTGGTCCACAATCTCCGCGCCGCCTCTGGCAGCCTCACTCCCCTCGGTGCCACCGGGCATCGCCTCACTCAGGAAGCGCACAAGATCATGAAGATTTCCACCTCGCTCTTCGCCGGCCTGGCGCTTGCCACCGCTGCCCTCGCCACTCACGCGGCCGACCTGCTGGACGGCGTGAAAAGCCGTGGCACGCTGCGCGTGGCGCTGGAAGGCACCTACCCGCCGTTCAACTTCAAGGACAAGGGCGAACTCGCCGGCTTCGAGGTGGACCTGGCCAAGCTCATCGCCACCAAGCTGGGCGTGAAGGCCGAGTTCACCACCACCGAGTGGAGCGGCATCCTGGCGGGCCTCTCAGCCGGCAAGTACGACGTGATCCTCAACCAGGTCGGTGTGACCGACCAGCGCAAGCAGGCCTTCGACTTCAGCGAGCCGTACACCATCTCGGCGCCGCAGCTGATCCTGCGCAAGAACGAGACGCGTGAATTCAGGAACCTCGAAGCGCTCAAGGGCCTGAAGCTGGGCGTGGGCCAGGGCACGAACTTCGAGCAGAAGGCCAAGGCCACGCCGGGCGTGGAGGTGCGCAGCTACCCCGGCGCGCCGGAATACCTGCAGGACCTGGCCGCCAAGCGCATCGACGCGGCGCTGAACGACAGCCTGATGGTCAACTACCTGGTCAAGACCTCGCCGCTGCCGATCAAGCCCGGCGCGCCGGTGGGTGACGTGGAAAAGTCGGCCATTCCCGTCGTCAAGGGCAACCCGCAGCTGCTGGCCGCGCTGAACAAGGCGCTGGCCGATGCGTTCAAGGACGGCAGCTTCAAGACCGTCTCGGTCAAGTGGTTCGGCGTGGACGTCAGCAAAGCGCCGTCCGAGCGCTGAGCAACTGACGAAGACCCACCGATGGAACTGCTGGATCTTTGGGAACTGTTCCGCGATGCCGCGCCCATCCTGCTCAAGGGCTGCGGCTACACGCTGATGTTCGCGCTGGGCGCGATGGTGGGCGGCACCGTGCTGGGCTTTCCATTGGCCATTGCCCGCGTGCTGCCGAACAAGGCGCTGCGCGGCGCGGCAGCGGCCTACGTCAGCATGATGCGCGGCACGCCGCTGCTGGTGCAGGTGTTCGTCATCTACTACGGCCTGCCCAGCATCGGCATCGAGTTCTCGCCGTTCACCGCCGGCCTGCTGGCGCTGAGCCTGAACGCCGCGGCCTATCTCTCCGAAACCTTGCGCGGCGCGCTCAACGGCGTCTCGCGTGACCAGTGGGCCGCCGGCTACAGCCTGGGCCTCACCTACGCGCAGGCGCTGCGCTTCGTGGTCCTGCCACAGGCCTTGCGCACAGCGCTGCCCGGCATGAGCAACACCTTGATCAGCCTGATCAAGGACACCTCGCTGGTCTCGGTGATCACCGTGACCGAGCTGATGCTGGCGACCAAGGAACTCATCGCCGCCACCTTCCGTCCGCTGCCGCTGTACCTCGCCGCCGCCGCGCTGTACTGGTTGATGAGCCTGGCCTTCGAGCGCCTGCAGGCCTGGCAGGAGAAGCGGCTGAACCGCGCCCACGCCCGGTAAGCGGCGCCGCCCGGGAGGGCGGCGCATCGTCCACATGGGAGTCGTCTTTCGGCGGGTCTTGCCTGACAGTGGCAGGGTCCGACGCACGCGTGACACGCGTTGTCACGCGTCGCGCGCCAACCGAAAGACGACCATGACCACCACCGCGCTGCCCACTGTCCAACCCCTGCTCGCGCGCCAGTCCGTCGCCAACTTCGCCTGGGTCATGGGGCTGGGTGGCCTGGCCAATGCCTATGCCGGCGCGCACGCGGTGTTCGGCCTGCCGCTGTGGTGCAGCCAGGTGCTGCTGGGGCTGAGCTGCGCGCTGTTTGCCTTGCTGGTCGTGACTCACGTGGCCAAGGCCTTGCTGCACTTCGACGCGGTGCGCGCCGAGTTCAACCACGCGGTGCGGTCCAGCTTCTTTCCGGCCGCTTCGGTCGCCACCGTGGTCGTGGCCATCGGCCTGCGGCCTTACAACGAACCACTGGCGCGGGCCTTGTGGTGCCTGGGCGCCGCAGCGCACTTCGCGCTGGCGCTCACCTTGATCCGCCGCTGGCTGCTCGCGGCGCAGGACGAAAGCGTGATGACGCCGGCCTGGTTCATCCCGGTGGTCGGCAACATCCTGCTGCCGGTCGGCGGCGCGCCGCTGGGCTTCGTGCACGCCAGCTGGTTCTTCTTCTCGGTCGGCCTGGTGCTGTGGCTGGTGTTCTTCACGATCGCGATGCACCGCGTGCTGTTCTTCGCGCCGATGAGCGAGCGCAGCATCCCCACGCTGTTCATCCTGCTGGCGCCGCCGTCGATCGGCTTTGCGGCCTACACCGCGCTGGAAGCCACGCAGGTCGGCCAGGTGGGCCTGCTTGCCACGGTGCTCTACAACCTGGCACTGTTCATTGCCATCCTGCTGGCCACGCTGGTGCCGCGCATCACGCACGGCCCGTTTTTCCTCAGCTGGTGGGCCATGACCTTCCCGCTGGACGGCTGGGCCGGCGCCTGCCTGGCCTACCACCGCCTGCAGCCCGGCCCCGCCACCGGCGCGGTGGCCGCCGTCGCGCTGGGCTGCGCCACGCTGATGGTGCTGTGGATGACGCTGCGCACGCTGCTGTACATCCTGCAGGGCAAGGCCTTCCTCGAAGACTGAACCCGCGCAGCGGCGGGCAAGCGTCGACCTCTGCATTTCGGGAGAGCGGCGACGGCCCCATTGCCAGGGGACGGATCGCCGCGCACGCGGCGAGCATGCGCCATGGGCGCATGTCGCGCACCACCACCGATCCACAGGAGTTCCCATGACCCAGCAGCCCTGCCACGACCTGCCCACGCTGTTCCAGCAGCTCGGCCTGCCCAGCGCCGAAGAGGACATCGCCCGCTTCGTCGCCACGCACCGACCGCTGGCCCCCGGCGTCGTGCTGTCCGAAGCCTCGTTCTGGACGCCCGCGCAATCGGACTTTCTCTGCACCGGCATTGCCGACGATGCCGAGTGGGCCGAGGTGGTCGACCGACTCAGCCAGATGCTGCGCTGAGCGCCGCACGCTTCAGAAAGCATTCAGATGTCTCCTCATTCGCGCATTCCCGGCAAGATCTCCACTGTCATGGCAGGCGCCCTCACGGCCTGCGCCCTGCTCGCCGTCGAGCTTGCCGTCCCGCCGGCCCGGGCGGCCGCCCCGCAACAGCGGGTGCAGGTGGCCGGCTGGTACCGCATGATGCTGGGCGACTTCGAAGTCACCGCGCTGCTGGACGGCACCCACCCGTTCCCGGTCGACGAGGTGATGACACACGCCACGCACGAACAGCTGGACCAGCTGCTCGCCAGCGCCGACACGCCGCGCCCGGTCGAAGGTCCGATCAACGCCTTCCTGATCAACACCGGCTCGCGGTTGGTGCTCATCGACAGCGGCGCAGGCACGCTGTACGGCGAGTGCTGCGGCCACCTGATCGCCAACCTGCGCGCGGCTGGCTACCAGCCGGAGCAGGTCGACGACATCTTCCTGACCCATTTACACCGCGACCATGTTGGCGGCATCAACGCCCGCGGCCAGATGGCGTTTCCCAACGCCACGCTGCACATCAGCCGCACCGACGCCGACTACTGGACCAGCCGCGACCAGCAGAAGCTCGCGCCCGCCTTCCTCGGCTCGATGTTCGACGGCGCCATCGAGTCGCTGCAGCCCTACCTGGCAGCGCATCGCGTGCAGACCTTCGTCGGCGGCGTGGACCTGCTGCCTGGCCTGCGCGCCATGCCCAGCGCCGGGCACACGCCTGGCCACACGGCTTATGTGGTCGAGAGCCGGGGGCAGAAGCTGGTCGTCTGGGGCGACGTGGTGCACGTCGCACCCATCCAGTTCCCCGCACCCGGCATTCGCCTGAAATACGACAGCGACCAGGACCAGGCCGAGCAGGTGCGGCGCCAACTGTTTGCCGAAGCGGCCCAGCAGGGCCAGTGGGTGGCTGCGGCGCACATCGCCTTCCCCGGCATTGGCCACATCCTGGCGCGCGACGGGCGCTACGACTGGGCACCGGCAGCGTTCACCAGCTGGCTGCCCGCGCCCGCCGCGGCCTCCGCGCCGGCGCGCTGAACGCAGACGCAAAAAAGCCCCGGCCTTCGCGGGCCGGGGCTTTTGCGTCGAGCCGGAAGCCCGCGCGCGGGACTCAGCCCTTGATGAAGGCCAGCAGGTCGGCGTTGAGCACGTCGGCGTTGACCGTCAGCATGCCGTGCGAGTAGCCCTTGTAGACCTTCAGCGTGCCGTTCTTCAACAGCTTGATCGACTTCAGCGCCGCGTCTGCGATGGGGACGATCTGGTCGTCGTCGCCGTGCATCACCAGCGTCGGCACCTTGATGGTCTGCAGGTCTTCGGTCTGGTCGGTCTCGGAGAAGGCCTTGATGCCGTCGTAGTGCGCCTTGGCGCTGCCGGTCATGCCCTGGCGCCACCAGTTCTGGACCACGCCCGGCAGCGTCTTCGCGCCAGGACGGTTGAAGCCGTAGAACGGGCCGGCCGGCACGTCCAGGAAGAGTTGTGCGCGGTTTTCGGCCACGCCCTTGCGGAAGCCGTCGAAGACCTCCATCGGCAGGCCTTCCGGGTTGCTCGCGGTCTTGAGCATCAGCGGCGGCACGGCGCTGACCAGCACGGCCTTGGCGACGCGGCCGGACGGCTGGCCGAACTTGGCCACGTAGCGGGCAACTTCGCCACCGCCGGTCGAGTGGCCGATGTGCACGGCGTTCTTCAGGTTCAGATGCTCGACGACCGCAAACGCGTCGGCCGCGTAGTGGTCCATGTCGTGGCCTTCACTGACCTGCGCCGAACGGCCGTGGCCGCGCCGGTCATGGGCGACCACGCGGAAGCCCTTCTGCAGGAAGTAGATCATCTGCGTGTCCCAGTCGTCGCTGGACAGCGGCCAGCCGTGGTGGAACACGATGGGCTGGGCCGACTTGTCGCCCCAGTCCTTGTAGAAGATCTGGACGCCGTCCTTGGTGGTCACATAGCTCATGGTTTGATTTCCTGTTGGGTCGTTGGGGTGGGACAGATGAGACGCGGCAATGGCCGCACCGGGCAAGGCGAACGTGGCGGCCAGGCCGGCACCGCTCACCAGCAGTTGCCGGCGGCTGAGGTTCGCCAAAGTGGTTTCGAATTCGATGGACACCGGGGTGCTCCTCGCGGGTTCGTGGGTTGGACGAAGTCATTGTGTTGACCCGCGTCAAGCCCGACATCGCCATGACACCCGTGTCCGGTCTAGGTCGAATGGCCGGGTTGACCCTGTACCTTGGGAGTGCTCAGCCAAGCGCAAGTTGCCGCAGCGAGACGCAACATGCAAGCCCTTGTCAGCACCGGCCTGCTTGGCTAGACTGCGCTCCCTTTGCCACCCCCAGCCGCCACGGAGCTTCAATTGCCCTGCCGCATCGCCGCCCTTTAAGCCGTCGACCGCTTTCCGACTCGCCCCAGGCGCTGACCCCTCAGCCCTCGCCATGCCGCCGCCCCGGCGCATGCCCCAGAGTCCGGCCGCCGCTGCAAGCGCTCCGTGCCCGCGCCGCCACGCCATGGTGGAGGCGCCGCACCCAGCCAGGCAGGCACCGCGTTGTCAGGTCGTCGGTTCGTTCACCCGAACCTGGAGACGACCATGTCTGCGCCATTTGACGCGAAGCATCCGCTCGCGCCCGAACTCCACTCGCTGGAGATCCTGAAATACCCCCGCACGCCCCACCTGGAGGGCTCCCGGCTGCAAGCCGGTGACGAAGGGCACGACCACGTGCCGCTGGCCGACTTGCGCGGCCGGCATGCCGTGATCGAAGAAAAGCTCGACGGCGCCAACGTCGCCGTCTCGTTCACCTCGGCAGGCGACTTGCTGCTGCAATCCCGCGGCCACTACCTGGCCGGCGGCGGGCGCGAGCGCCAGTTCGCACCGTTCAAGCAATGGGCCAAGGCCCACGAAGCGACCCTGCTCGCGCTGCTGGAGGACCGCTACGTGATGTACGGCGAGTGGCTGTACGCGAAGCATTCGGTCAGCTACGACCGGCTGCCGCACTACTTCTGCGAGTTCGACGTGTTCGACCGGCAGGCCGGCGTGTTCCTCAGCACGGCCAGGCGCCACGCGCTGCTGGCCGGCTCGCCGGTGCTCAGCGTGCCTGTCCTTCATCAGGGCACCATGCCAGCGGCGCTGAAACCGCTGCGCGCCTTGCTGCAGCCTTCGCTGGCCAAGGGGCCGGCGTGGCGGCAAGCCTTCGAGCGGGCGGTGCGGCGCCAGTCGCTGGACCTGGCGCTGGCCTGGCGGCAGACCGACGCGTCCGACCTGGCCGAAGGCCTCTACATCAAGCTCGAAGACGGCGAGCAGGTGCTGGGCCGCTACAAGTGGGTGCGGCCGGACTTCGTGCAGACCATCCTGGACTCCGGCTCGCACCACAGCACCCGACCCTTGATCCCCAACGGCCTGGCCGACGGCGTGGACCTCCACGCGCCGCAGCCGCTGGTCGGCTGGCCACAACCCAACCACGATGGAAGGACCGCATGAACGCCGACACCTTGCGCGCGCTGTGCCCTGCGCCGGGGCAAGACTACGACTGGGCCGCCTGCTGCGAGGCCATCCCTCGCCTGCATGCGCTGGAGACCACGCCGCAAAGCCCGCGCTATCACGCCGAAGGCAATGTGGGCATCCACACCAGCATGGTGCTGGACGCGCTGCTGGCCGACCCGCACTACCAGGCGGCGGGCGACACGCGCCGCCTGGTGCTGTTCCTGGCCGCGCTGCTGCACGACCTGTGCAAGCCGGAGACCACGGTGGTGGACCCGCTGACCGGCGACATCGGCCAGCCCGGCCACTCGCGGCGCGGCGCGGTCGACGTGCGGGTGCTGCTGTGGCGGGCCGGCCTGCCGTTTGCGGTGCGCGAGGCCATCTGCCGCATCGTTGCCGCGCATCAGGTGCCCTTTTTCGCTTTCGACTCACGCCGCGGCGAGTCGCCCGAGTTCATCGCCCGCAAGCTGTCCTGGGGCGTGGACCTGTGCGACCTGGTCTGCGTGGCACGGGCCGACATGCGCGGGCGCATCTGCGAGGACCAGCAGGCGCGGCTGGACGACATCGCGCTGTTCGAGGAGTTGGCGCGGGAGGACGGCTGCTGGGACCAACCGAAGGCCGCCGCGTCGGCCCACACGCGGCTGATGTACGCCCGCGGTGCAGCGCTGCACCTGGACACGCCACTGTTCCAGCCGCCCGGCTCGCAAGTCATCGTGCTCAGCGGCCTGCCGGCCTCGGGCAAGAACCCCTGGGTGGACCGGCACGCGGCCGGCCTGCCGGTGGTCTCGTTCGACGACGCGAAGACCGAGCTCGGCCTGAAGCATGGCGAGAACGACGGCATGGCCGCACACCACGCGGTGGACAAGGCCAAGGCCTTGCTGCGCCGGCACGCGCCTTTCGTGTGGAACGCCACACATCTCAGCGAGCAGATGCGCAACAAGACCCTGGACCTGCTCTACGCCTACGACGCGCAGGTGCAGCTGGTCTACCTGGAGGTGCCGCATGCCACGCTGTTCCAGCGCAACTGCCTGCGCGACACCACGCTCAGCCAGCAGGCCCTGGCGCGCATGCTGCACCGCTGGGAACTGCCGCTGCCGTGGGAGGCGCACGAGGTGGACCACGTGATCGGAGGGTGACATCCACCACGCAGCTGTTCGGGCGCCACAGGCCGATGAACCTGGCGCTGGTCTCCAGCGTGCTCGGCGACAACGGCCCATCCGGCGGTGACGGCCATCGACGCGGCCTCGGCGCTCACTGCCATCGCACACCAGCCGCGCGACCTGATCCTGATGGACGTGCAACTGCCCGGCATGATCGAAGCGCTGCTGCAATCGACACCTGACGCTGGCGCTTTACCTTGACGTGCAGCTTGCCCTAGGCCTCGTGCAGCGCGTCGCCCAAGGCGCGACCGAGCTGCCGCTGCGCGGCGCGCGCGGCCGCCGAAAATCCACCTTGCGACAAGAAGCCGTGCGGCAGGCCATGACACTCGATCACGCTGACCAGCACGCCACTGTCGTTGAGGCGTGCTCCCAGGGCCAGGCCCTCGTCGCGCAGCGGATCCAGCGCTGCCAGCATCAGCAGCGTACGAGGCAATCTCGACAGATCGTCCGCCAACAAGGGTGCGCCGCGATGATCGGGCGCGCGGCCGGCGTCGCCGAAGAAATGGTGGCTGCACCAGTCCATCGTGCGCTTCGTCAGGGTCGGCCCGGCCGCGTGCGCCGTGTGCGATGGATAGTCGCCGTGACCGCCCGCGGCCAGCGGGTAGGCCAGGGCCAGGCTGCGCAGCCCTGGACCCCCTTCGTCACGCGCCCGCAGCGCGGTGGTGATGGCCAGCAGCGCGCCGGCACTGTCACCCGCCAGGGCGAGCCGGCCCGTGTCGGCCACCGTGCCGAGCGCCCGCGCGCCTTCCGGCGAGGCCACCCACTTCAATGCCGCCCAGGCATCGTCGAAGGCGGCTGGGAACGGGTGCTCCGGCGCCAGCCGGTAGGCCACCGAGACAACCACCGCCCGCGCGTCCACCGCGAGCTGCTTCACCACCACGTCGTATTCGTCCAGGCCGCCGACCACGCAGCCGCCGCCATGCGTCCACAGCACGACCGGAGCGGCCTGCGCGCCGGGCGGCGTGTAGACACGCAGTGCGGGCACGCCGCCAGCCGCCGCAATGTCCCGGGTGTCTACCCCGGCCGGCGGTGCGCCAGCGCCGCCCATGATCTGTCGATAGATCTCGCGCGCCACCGGCAGCGGCACGTCGCAGAGATCGGGGGCGCCATTGGCGCGGGCGGCTTCCAGCACCTGCTGGATCTGCTTGTCGAGCATTGATTACTCCTGGTTTGAACGAATGGGTGCCATTCAGGCCACCTGGCCGACCGGCGCGGCCACGGCCGCGGCACTGGGCTTGGGCGGCGTCAACAGCCAGCGCGCCAGCGCCGGCAACAGCACCAGGGCCCCGACCATGTTCCAGAGGAACATGAACGCCAGCAGCAGCCCCATGTCGGCCTGGAACTTGATGGGGCTGCCAAGCCAGGTGCCCACCGCCAGCGCCAGCGTCATGCCGGTCAGCAGCACCACGCGGCCGGTGAACTGCAGCGCGGCGCGCCACGCGGCGTCCAGGCTGTCACCGCGCTTGAGCCGCTGCAGCATGACGGCCAGCACGTACAGCGCGTAGTCCACACCGATGCCCACCCCCAGCGCGATCACCGGCAAGGTGGCCACCTTCACGCCCATGCCCAGCACCACCATCAAGGCCTCGCACAGCATCGAGGTGAGCGCCAGTGGCAGCACCGCCACCACGGTGGCGCGCCACGAGCGGAAGGTCAGCAGGCACAGCAGCAGCACCGCGCCGTACACCCACAGCAGCATCTGATGCATGGCCTGGCGCACCACGATGTTGGTGGCCGCCTCGATGCCGGCCGAGCCGGCGCCCAGCATGAAGCGCACGTCGCCATCGGCACCCTGCGGCTGCTCGGCGATGAAGGCTTCGGTGGCGGCAACGACCCGCTCCAGCGTCTGCGCCTTGTGGTCCTTGAGGAAGACGTGCAGCGCGAGGAACGAGCAGGCCTTGTTGAACAGCTCGCGCGGCGCGATGGCCTGCACGCCGCCGAGCGACTTGTCGTTGGCGATCAGCTCGTACCACTTGAACTGGCCTTCGTTGAAGCCGACCATCGCCAGCTTGGCCAGCCCCGCCATCGACTGCGTACCCTCCACGCCGGGCAGTTGCTTGAGCCGCCAGGCCAGCTCGTCGACGCGGCTGAGGTTGGCGTAGCGCGTGCACTGGTCATCGGGCGTGGTGACCATCACCGTCAAGATGTCGGAGCTGGCGGCGTAGTTCTGCACCACGAAGGCGCTGTCGCGGTTGTAGCGCGAATCGGCACGCAGCGCCGGGGCGCCGGCATCCAGGTCTCCCACCTGGATGCGCGACGACAGCGCCGCCGCTCCGGCCAGCAGCAGCGCCGCTGCCGCACACGCCCATAGCGCCGGCCGGGTGCGCGTGAAGCCGGCCAGCACCGCCCACGCACCACGCAGCTGCGCCGCCTGCTCCTGCCTGAGGCTGCGCTGCGCGGCCTGCGGGTTGACGCCGACGTAGGAGAGCAGCACCGGCAGCAGCACGAGGTTGGTGAAGATCAGCAACGCGACGCCGATGCTGGCGTTGATGGCCAACTCCTGGATCACACGGATGTCGATCAGCGCCAGCACGGCGAAGCCCACCGCATCGCACAGCAGTGCCGTCAGGCCGGCGGCGAACAGGCGGCGGAAGGTGTAGCGCGCCGCCACCACGCGGTGCGTGCCGCGGCCAACGTCCTGCAGGATGCCGTTCATCTTCTGCGCGCCGTGGCTCATGCCGATGGCGAACACGAGGAAGGGCACCAGCACCGAGTACGGATCCAGCGCGTAGCCCAGCAGGCGAAGCAGGCCCAGCTGCCAGACGACCGCGACCAGCGAGCAGGCAACGACGATGGACGTCGAGCGCGCGCAGCGCGTGTAGCCGAAGAGCACGCCGGCGCAAATGGCCAGCGCCGCCAGGAAGAACAGGGCCACCTGGTGCACCCCTTCGATCAGGTCACCCATCACCTTCGCGAAGCCGACGATGTGGATGTCCACCTTCCCGTTGGTGTGGCGCTGGCGCAGCTCCTCGATCCGGCGGCCGAGGTCGCCGTAGTCCAGCGGCGCGCCGGTGCGCGGGTCCTTGTCCAGCAGCGGCACGTAGACAATGCTGCTCTTGAAGTCGGCCGCGACCAGCTGGCCGATCTCGCCCGAGCGCTCGACGTTGGCGCGAACCTCCGCCAGCGCGGCGGGGCTGCCGTCGTAGCGGTCGCTCATCACGGTGTCGCCGTCCAGGCCGTCTTCCGTCACGGCCACCCAGCGCGTGTTGGCGGTCCACAGGCTCTTGATGAACGGCCGGTCCACGCCGGGCATCAGGAACAGCTCGTCGTTGATCTGGCGCAGCGTGTCGAGGTAGCCGGGGTCGAAGATCGTGCCCTGCTTCGCGGCCACCGCAACGCGCAGCGCATTGCCGCCACCCGCCAGCTGCTCGCGATGCTTGAGGAAGTTCTGCACGTAGGGGTGATGCGTGGGGATGGTCTTCTCGAAGCTCGCGGCCAGGCCGATGCGCGCGGCCTGCCAGCCCAGCACCAGTGTGGCCAGCAGGCACAGCAACAGCACCCAGGGGCGGTGGTTGAAGAACAGGCGCTCGGTGCGCGATCCGCTCGCGGGGTCGAAGTCTTCCAGTCGCTGGATGACCGGCTGGGTGCTGTCGTCAGTGGAGATGGCCACGGGGTACTCGTAATCGGTTGGGGTTCAGACCTTGGGGCGGCGCTGCAGGCCGCGAAGACCGGTGACGACGAGCTCGCCGCCCGTGGTCGCCGCCAGCGCGGCGGCCGGAAAGGGCTGCGCCTGTGCAGCCAGGCTCAGCGTGGCACCGTCGTCGCGGCTCACCAGCAGCTCGCCGTTCTGTGTCACCAGCGCAAAGCCTCCACCAGGCAGCGCAGTGGCCGCGCTCACGGACACCGGATGCGGCATCGGCACCTGGGTCCAATGCTCGCCGTGGTCGGCCGAGCGCCACACGTTGCCGCGCAGGCCGAAGGCGATCACGCTGCCGGCGGCGGTGAGGTGCAGGCCGAACAGGCTTCCCTTGTAGGGCGAAGGCAGTGCCTCGAAGCTCTCGCCGCTGTCCACCGAACGCAGCAACAGGCCCTGCTCGCCCACGATGAACACGCGCTCGCCAGCGGCGCGGATGCCATAGAGGTGCAGCTGCCTGGGATTGGGCAGGCGCGGCGTCAAGCCATGGAAGGCCTGGCCGTCGCGGGTCTGCAGCGCGATGCCATAGGCGCCGACGGCCAGCCAACGCCCCCCCGCCAGGGCGATGTCGAAGAAGGGCTTGTCGGCCCCCTCCTTGAGGCGGCGCTGCGCAACTGCGCGCTGACTGTCGTCGCTGGCTTCGTTCAGCAGCAGTTCGGCGGCGCGGGTGCCGTCCATCATGCGCTGCCAACGGGCGCCACCGTCCTGCGTGCGCAGCAGCACGCCGAAATGTCCGGTGGCCCAGCCATGCTGCGCGTCGGCGAACGAGAGCGAGGTCAGGCTCACCTGCACCGGCACTGCGGCCTGCTGCCAGGTGGCGCCGTCGTCGTCGCTGTAGAGCACGATGCCGCGCTCGCCGCCGACCACCAGGCGGCTGCCGGCCCGCGCCGCGGCCAGCAGCACCGCCCCGCGGGCCAGCGACGTGGACACGGCAGCGCGATCAAGCACCGGCGGCAGCGCGGCGAGCGCGCCTCCCGCACCGGTCGCGCCGGCCGCCAGGGCCAGCACCAGGCTGCGGCGCCGTCGGTTCATCGCAGCCCCTCGTTGGCCAGTTCCTCGGGGCTGAAGAAGCTGCGCTGGAACGACGGCAGTACCTTCATCTGGACCGGCAGCTCGTTCAACGCAAGGTTCAGGTAGTAGGCGCCGGTCTGCAGGTCGTAGCCACCCCACTGCACGGTGCCGATCACGGCCGGCACGTCGGGCGCCGTCAGCGTGAGCGTGAAGTTGGTGCGCCAGAGCTCGCCATTGGCATCCCAGCCGTCGAGCAGGATGATCTGCCAGGTGTCTTCGTCGAGGTAGTACCTGCGCTTGGCTGCCACGTGCCGCTTGCCCGGGGCCAGCGCAGCTTCCACCACCCACACGCGGTGCAGCTCCCAGCGCACGAGGTCGGGGTTCAGTGTCTTGGGCGTGACGAGCTGGTCGACCTTGGCGAGCGCGGCGCGATTATTGTTGTAGGGGATGTAGATCTCCTTCTTGCCGATGAGCTTGAGCTCGTGCTTGTCGATCGGACCGAAGAGCATGAAGGCTTCGTCAAACAGGCCGATGCCGCTGGTCACCGCGTCCGGTGTGTCGTAGCCGACCGAGGGCGACTTGCGCACGCGGCGCTGACCCACCAGGTATTGCCAAAGGCCGCGCGGGTGCTGGGCGTCGATGCCGTCGTGCGCCAGGATCGCTTCGCCGGCCTTCGAGCCCGGCTCGCTGGCAATGAACTTGCCCAGCGCGTAGAAGCCGTCGAACTTGTCTGCCGCGAGGTTCGGATCGTGGTAGGGGCGCCACCACGACTGCGTGCCGCCGGAGGCCAGGCTGCGCCTGCCGTCGGCCGTCATCACCCACACACGGAAAGGCGTCTGCATGGCCATGCCGGTCCAGGCCAGGCGATGGTTCATGATGACCTCGTCGCCGCTGGCGGGAATCGGAAACGGGGTGCCGCCGAACGCGCCTTCCACTCCCAGGCCGTTGTCCACCAGCTTGGCCTTGGTCGCATTCTTGAACGTGTTGTCGTACACATGCTGCGGCGCCGCCGCGCTGCGACGCGTGGGGTACACGTCGATGCGGAAGTCGGGGTACTTCTTCATCAACGCCTTCACGCCGTCGGACAGCTTCGCGGCATGCTGGTCCATGTTCTTGGCGCTGATCTGCAGGATGGGTTTGTCGCCCGGGAAGGGGTCGGGCCGCGGGTCGCCGTTCTTGTAGCCGGCGGCGGCCTTGGTCAGGCCCCCTTCCCACGAAGGGATGGTGCCGTCCTTGTTGCCGGCCCTCTCGGCGCCCAGCGGCGTGAGCGTGGTCTTGAGCTTGGCAGCCTCTTCGGCCGACACCGCGGCATGGGCCGTGAACGGCAGGAGCGCGGCGCAAGCCAGTGCAATGAGCTTGTGCTTCATGGTGATGATCCTTAGAAAGTGCGCGAGGCGCTGAACGACAGGTTGGCGCGGTCGCGCAGGGTCTGGCCGAAGCTCAGCTGGCGCAGCGCTGCGCTGCCGGGCACCAGCGTCTCGGTAAAGGTCTTGGCCTTGCCGAAGTAGTCGGTGTAGGCCAACGAAAAATTCCAGGCGTTCTGGTACTTGCCCTTCAGGCCAAGGCTCCACTCGCCGCCATCGGAAACGCCGCCGGCGAAGTTGCTCACGGCCGATGACCGCCCTGCGAAGTTGTAGGCCACGGAGATGGGCACCGAGAGATCCAGCCCCGATGCCGCCTGGAAGTACGCCGGCTCGAAGAGTGCGCGGGCGGCCCAGGCGCCCTTGGTGGTGTTCGGGTCCAGCCCGCCGATGCCCTGGCTGCTGCCGTCCGCTCCGGCGAATATGTCGCGCTTGATCTTCAGCCGGTAGTTGTAGGCAATCTCGCCCAGCACCGCGCCGCCACCCCAAAGTGCCGAAGGCTGCAGCACGTAGATGCCCGACAGGTTCAGGTGCGCAGTGTTGCCAAGCGCGTAGCAGGGGTTTTCCTTGCCGTTGTCGCAGGCCAGCACCGGACTCGCACCCCCAAGCACTGCGGGGTCGCTGGTGAGCGGCGTGTCCTGTCGCACGCTGCCCTCCAGCGCCCAGTTCAGCTGACCCAACGACGAAGTCATGCTGGCACCATAGGCACGAATGTTCTTCGCGTAGGCGACGTGCACGTCGCCGTTGACGAAGTCCATGACCAGCGCACTGGGCGTCTTGTCATGGTATTGAACCGCGTAGAAGCCGAACTCATAGTCGCCACCGGGCGGGCTCCAGCGCAGCTGCACGCCACCCTGGCCGCTGTTGCCCGGTGTTTTGTCGCGCTCGGTCAGCGTCGGCAGGATGATCGGGCTGCCGTCGGGTGCATTGCCGAAGTTGACCTGGTCACCGCCGATGTAGTCCTGGTTCGAGAAGAAGCTGCCGACACCGGGCAGCTTGCTCTTGCGCCACTTGAGCTGGTAGTACGCACCCAGTTGCACGCCCTCGGCCACGCGCAGCGAGCCCGACAGTTGTTCCACCGGCAGAAGCACTTCCTTGAACTGCCAACTGGGCACGGAAACGATTTTCGCGATGTCCACCGGCCCCTGCGCGTTGGCAATGGCGTTCTGGCCGAAGAACAGGCTCTCACCCCACTGCAGGGTGTGCCTTCCGAGGCGAACCGTGCCCGCCATTCCGGCAACCTCCCCCTTGGCAAAGACAAAGGCATCGAGCAGCTCCGTGCCGCGACCGTGCCGACGCCGCGTGGCGGACACGAACTCGTTGGGATCCTGGCCGATCTGGTTGTTGCTGGTGTCAATGACCGGGCCGAGCGGCACGCCGCCGGCATACAGCGGCGTGCCGTTGTAGTCGTTGCGGCCCAGGTACATGCCGTCATACCAGGCCGTGCCCGACAGGCGACCGCCAAAGTTGGGGGCCTGCACATCCAGTTCGGTGAGCAACTCGAACCGACGGCTGATCAGACCCTTCCTGAAGTTGTGGTCGCCATCGTCCTCGTTGACGACACCGGGGTCGTCGGCCACGTCCACGCGCGTCAGGTCGCGCGACGGGTCCTTCAGCCGATAGCCGGCGCTGAACTTCGGCGTCAGGTCCAGCCGGACCTTGAGGTCCGGGTCCGGTGTGTCGATGGTGAAGGCGTGTGCCGTGCAGGCGGCAAGCGCCGCCGCCGCCACTGCCGTCAGGTGCAGTTTCATTGTTGTCTCCTGTGGGTCTTCTTCGGTTCGATCAGAGGTAGCTGGCTTCAAATCCGCCGTCCACCGGCAGGTTGGCACCAACGATCGCGCGCGCGTCGTCGCTGCAGAGGAACGCGATCGCCGGCGCCACTTCGTCAGCGAACGAGGGGCGCTTGACGCGCGAGGCATCGGCCTGCACGCGTGCTTCACCCAGCTGGGTGGCAAACTCGCCCAGGATCGGCGTGAACACCGGCCCAGGCGCAACCGCGTTCATGCGGATGCCCTGCTCGAGGAAAAGCGCGTGGCCGCGACGCATGGTCCAGACGATCAGCGCTTCCTTGAAGAACTCATAGCAGGTGGCCTGCGAGACCGGGTTGCGCGCCAGCCAGGCCAGGCCCGCCTCAAAGCTGCGGGTGTCGGCCAGAGCCTTGTGCTGGTCCAGCCGCTGCATGTAGAAGTGACCGAGGATCGACGACACGTTGACGATGCTGGCGCCTGCCGACATGCGCTCTGCCACGCGCTCGCTCAGGTGCCGCAGGCTGAGGTAGTTCACGCGCCCCAACAGTTCGGCCGGCGCGGTGCCGGGCACGCCAGCCACGTTGGCCAGCGCATCGACCTGCGCCGGCAGCTGCTTCATCGCGTGGTCGATGGCGGCCTGCTCCGACAGGTCGGCCTTGACGAATCCGTCCAGTGTCAGCATCGGGTCGCTGCGGTCCAGGCCGATCACGCGCGCGCCGCGGGCACGCAGCACGCGCACAGTTTCGGCACCAATGCCCGAGCACGCGCCGGTGACGACGATGGTCTTGTCCTTGAGACTCATGAATCCTCCTGGGCCGGGTTCAGAACGGATACGCCGGAGGCGTGTCCTTGACGGTCAACCACTGCCATGTGGTGAAGGCCTCCCAGTCGGCCGGTCCACCGTGCACGCTGCCGTTGCCGGCGACGCCGGGGCCGCCGAACGGGTTCACGATGTCGTCGTTCACGGTCTGGTCGTTCACGTGCACCATGCCGGCCTTCAGTCGCTGTGCGATCCCGCTGGCGCGGCCCACGTTTCGCGAGATCACGGCCGCGGCCAGGCCGCCGGCGTGGTCGTTGGCCAGCGCCACCGCCTCGTCGTCAGTCCTGAAGGTCATCAGGCAAAGCACCGGGCCGAAGATCTCCTCGTCGTACGCGCGCATGCCGCGCCCCACGCCGGCCAGCACGGTGGGCTTGTAGAAGAGCCCGTCGTACGTGCCACCGGCCAACAGTTGCGCACCGGCCTTCACGCTGTCCTGCACGACGCCATGCACGCGGTCACGCTGGCGTTCGTCGATCAGCGGACCCAGCGCCACCTGCTGCGTGGCACCGTCACCCAGCGGCAGATGCCTTGCCTTGGCAAGCAATCGTTCGGTGAGCGCCGCAGCAATCGACTCGTGCACGATCACGCGGTTGGTGGCCATGCAGATCTGGCCCTGGTGCCCCCACGCGCCCCAGGCAGCGTTGCTGGCGGCGAGGTCGATGTCGGCGTCTTCCAGGATCACCAGTGAATTGGTGCCTCCCAGTTCCAGCGAAGCCTTCTTCAACTGGCGAGCGGCCAGTTCACCCACACGTCGACCTGCGGCGACCGAGCCGGTGAACGAGATCATGTGAATGGACGGTTCGGCAACCAGCGCCTCGCCCACGTCGGCGCCGCCGGGCAGCACATGCAGCATGCCGGCCGGCAGGCCGGCGGCCTCGAACAGCTGCGCCAGCAGGTAACCGCCGGACACAGGCGTACGCATGTCGGGCTTGACGACCACCGCATTGCCCGCAGCCAGCGCCGGAGCCACCACGCGCAGCGTCAGGATCAGTGGGAAGTTGAACGGGCTGATGACCCCCACCACGCCGTGCGGCACCCGCCGCGCCACGCTTGTGCGGCCCGGCACGCTGGGCAGCACCTGGCCCTGCGGCTGCATCGGCATCGCGGCGGCCTGCTCGCAAAAAGCCATGGCTTCGCGCACCTCGTGCTGCCCCTTGGGCAGAACGCCGCCGGTCTCGCGGGTGACCCACAACGCCAGTTCGTCGAAGTGCTGCTGAAGCAATGCCGCGGCCCTGCGGAAGACGGTGGCCTTCTCGCGCGGCGGCTTCGCGGCCCACACGGCCTGCGCGGCAACGGCGACCTCGGCGGCGCTCTTCACATCGGCCGGCACGGCGCGGCCGGCGCGCGCCAGCACCCGGCCCGTGGCGGGCTCGACGATGTCGGCCGACTGCGAAGCGGCGCGCCATCCGTTGCTGTAGATGTGCTCGCGCCAAGCGTCGAAGTCAAGGAAGGAGGATGTGCTCACGTATGTTTTCTCCACAAATAGTTAGTGTGGCTATGCATGTTATTGGCTTTGCATCCAATGCGCCACGCGCATCGCCTCGGGACCAACCCTTAGGAGCGACTCGAAGACGCGGCCGCTGCCGGCACAACGCATGTGCCACAGGGCCGACTCCCTGCGCATGCCTTCACGGCAGCGATCAGGGTTTGCACCGATCGGCTTCTGTCGATATCCAATTGCCACACACATTCTTATCCAAGATAATGATTTCACTATGTCAGCAATACCGCTCAAACCATGATGGATTCCTCCCTGTCCAGGCCTGTGGGCGCTCCGGCGCTCGTCGAGGTCGAACTGCACGACTGCGTCGCCACGCTGACGCTGAATCGCCCCGACAAGCGCAACGCGCTGAGCCTGGGCGTGATCGGCGAGCTGCGCGCCGCCTTCGAGTCGCTGCCGGATGCCGTGCGCGCGGTGGTCCTCAGCGGGCGCGGCGAACACTTCTGTGCCGGCCTCGATCTCAGCGAGCTCACCGAGACCTCGCCGGCCGAGGGCCTGATGCACTCACGCTCCTGGTACGAGGTCTTCGACCGCATCCAGTTCGGACGGCGGCCGGTGGTGTGCGTGATGCACGGCGCCGTGGTGGGTGGCGGGCTGGAGCTGGCCTCGGTCGCGCATGTTCGCGTGGCCGAGCGGTCGGCCTACTTCGGTCTGCCCGAAGGCCAGCGCGGCATCTTCCTGGGCGGCGGCGGATCGGTGCGCGTGTCCAAGCTGATCGGCGGCTCGCGGGTGGCCGAAATGATGCTCACCGGCCGCGTGTACAACGCCGAGGAAGCCTTCCAGGTGGGCCTGACGCACTACACCGTGCCCGATGGCGAAGGCCTGGCCAGAGGCCTGGAGCTGGCTCGACGCATCGCCAGCAATGCCCCGCTGTCCAATTTCGCGATCATGCAGGCGCTGCCGCTGATCGCCGAACAGCCGATGGCCCACGGCCTGCTCACCGAGGGTCTGATGGCCGCCGTGACCCAGTCCGACGGCGAAGCCAAGGCGCGCATGCGTGCCTTCCTGGAGAAGCGCGTCGCCAAGGTGACGCCGCCCGAGGCCCGCGTGAGCAACGCTTGAGGAGAACGCCGATGCCCGCGATGTCCAACACCCCCGATCTCCGGCCACTGCTCGCTCCGAGCTCGGTCGCCATCGTCGGCCTGTCCACCAAGCCAGGCTCGGCCGGCCTGGTGGTACTGCAGAACCTGCTCCAGGCTGGCTACGACGGCGCGCTGCACCTGGTGGGCAGAAGCGGCGGCAGCGTCGGCGGACGCACCGTCCACACCTCGATCGCCGAGCTGCCGCCAGGCCTGGACCTGGCCATCCTGCTGGTGCCTTCGGATGCCGTGCTTGACACCCTGAAGGCCTGTGTCGAACGCGGCGTGCGCGGCGCCGTCTGCTTCGCCTCGGGCTTTGCCGAAATGGGCGAGGAGGGTCGCACGCGCCAGCAGCTGATCGCCGAGACGGCACGGGCCGGCGGCCTGGCGCTGCTGGGCCCCAACACCATCGGCTTCTTCAACAGCGTGGCCGGCTTCCATGTCTCGATGGTCGAACTCGTGCTGCCGCCGAAGCTTCGGCCCGAGGACGGCCCTGCCGTGGCCGTGGTGGCGCAGAGCGGTGGCATCGGCGTGCATGTGTCGGCCTCGCTGCGCGCGCGCGGCGTGCCGGTCTCCTATGTGCTGACCACCGGCAACGAGGCCCAGGTCGGCCTGTCGGAGACGCTTTCCTTCCTGGCCGACGACCCCAGCACCCGAACGGCGGTGGTGTACGCCGAGCAGATCCGCTCGGCACCCGAGGTGCTCGCGGCCTTCGGGCGCATGCATGCCGCCGGCAAGGGCGTCGTGTTGCTGCACCCCGGTCGCAGCGAAGGCGCCCAGGCCGCCACCAGCTCGCATACCGGCGCGCTGGCCGGCAACCACGGCGCCATGCGGCTGGCCGCAGAGCGTGCCGGCGTGCTGGTCGTGGACAGCCTGGAGGAAGCCATCGACCTCGGCCAGCTCATGCTGCGTTTCCCGCAGCCGCCGGTCGGCGGGCTGGGCCTGATCACCGCGTCCGGGGCGCTGTGCGGCATCGCGCTCGACTACCTCGAACCGCTCAATCTGGAGATGCCCCCGATGTCGGCGCCGCAGGTCGAGGCACTGCGCGAGCAGCTGCCCGCCTACACGCCGCCACGCAACCCGCTGGATCTGGGCACACTCATCGGCCCGCGGCCGGAGCTGATCACGCTGGGCGTGGTCGCCGAGCAGGACGATCCCGCCATCGGCAGCCTGCTGGTCTCGCTGCCCATGCCCTCGCCCGAGATCGCCCCGGTGTGGCTCGACGCCCACCTGCTTGGCATGGAAGGCCGCACCAAGCCGGCCATCTTCGTGATGCAGAACGAAGACACGCCCCTGCCGCCGGCCATGGTGGAGCGCGCTGCGCGCATGGGCACGGTGGTGATGCGCTCGCCCGAGCGTGCGCTGCGCGCGCTGGCCACCTTCACGCGCTTCGGCCGCCTGCGGGCCGAGTGGCACGCGGGGCCGTCGCAGATGTCCCTGCCGCTGTCCGCCCTGCCGAAGCTGGCCGGCGGCACGCTGCCCGAGTGGCAGGGCAAGCAGGTGCTCGCCGCCGCCGGCCTGGCCACACCGCCCGGCGCGCTGGCACGCTCGCTGGAAGAGGCGCTGGCCACCGCCGCGCGCATCGGCTACCCGGTGGTGATGAAGGCGCAGGCTGCCGCCCTGGCCCACAAGACCGAGGCCGGCGGCGTGCTGCTGAACATTGCCGACGAGGCCGCCTTGCGCCAGGCCTGGCAGCGGCTGCACGACAACATCGCGCGCCATGCGCCCGGCATGGTGCTGGACGGCGTGCTCGTCGAGACCATGGCCGCCAAGGGCCTGGAGCTGGTGGTGGGCGCGGTGCGCGACGCGCAATGGGGCCCGGTGCTGATGCTCGGCCTGGGCGGCATCTGGGTGGAGGCGCTGGGCGACGTGCGGCTGCTCAGTCCCGACCTTCCGCACGCCGCCATCGTCGCCAGGCTGCGCTCGCTGAAGGCCGCCAAGCTGCTGCAGGGCTTCCGCGGTGCGCCGCCGGTGGACCTGGACGCGGTGGCACGCGCCGTGGCCACGATAGGCGCACTGATGCTGCAGCGGCCCGAGATCGCGGAGATCGACGTCAACCCGCTGTTGGCCTACGGACCGGAACGTGGCGTGCTGGCGCTCGACGCGCTGGTGGTGGTGCGATGAGCGAGGCACCGCTGCCGGGGCAGGGCTTCCTCGACGCGATCGTCGCCATCGACATCCACACGCACGCCACCGTCTCGACGCGCAACCCGCCCGACGAGGTGGCGATCGCGATGGATGCGGCAATGGACGCCTACTTCAAGCAGCCGATGGCGCGGCCGACGATCAGCGAGACGGCCGAGTACTACCGGCAACGACGCATGCTGGCGGTGATCTTCACCGTCGACACCGAACGCGAGACCGGCCAGGCCCGCATCACCAATGAGGAGGTCGCCGAAGAGGCGGCTCGCCACCCCGACGCGCTGATCCCCTTCGCCAGCATCGACCCGATGCGCGGCAAGATGGGTGCGCGCGAAGTGCGCCGCCTCGTCAAGGACTGGGGTGTGCAGGGCTTCAAGTTTCATCCCTCGGCCCAGGGCTTCTACCCGAACGACCGCGCCGCCTACGCGGTGTACGAAGCCATCGCCGAGGTCGGCCTGCCGGCGATCTTCCACAGCGGGCAGACCGGTCTGGGCGCCGGCCTGCCTGGCGGCGGCGGCATCCGGCTGAAGTACTCCGACCCCATGTTCCTCGACGACGTGGCGGTGGACTTCCCGCAGATGCCCATCGTCATCGCCCACCCCTCGTTCCCGTGGCAGGACAACGCGCTGGCGGTGGCCACCCACAAGCCCAACGTCTACATCGACCTCTCGGGCTGGTCGCCACGCTACTTTCCGCCCCAGCTGGTGAAATACGCGAACTCGCTGCTCAAGCACAAGATGCTGTTCGGCTCGGACTACCCGGTGATCACGCCTGATCGCTGGCTGAAGGACTTCGAGACGCTGGACATCCGTCCCGAGGTGCGGCCGCTGCTGCTCAAGCAGAACGCCATCCGCTTGCTGGGCCTGGACCGCGATCCCGTGAATGGCCGCTACTCGCGGCTCAAGCCGCCCTCGGGCGAGTGCTGCTGAGGGGCCGGCATGCCATCCCGCAACCCCGCCATGCCGCTGCTGCTGCTTCCCGGCCTGCTGTGCGACGAAGACGTCTGGGCGGCCCAGGCCGAGGCCCTGGGCAGCACGCGCGAGGTGATGGTCGGCCCGCTCGGCATCGACGACACGGTCGACCACCTCGGCGCGATGGCGCGGCAGCTGCTCGCTGCCATTGCGGCGCCGCGGTTCGCCGTGGCCGGACACTCGATGGGCGGGCGCATTGCCCTGGAAATGCTGCGCCAGGCGCCAGGGCGCGTGGGCGGGCTGGCCTTGCTGGACAGCGGCACGGCTGCGCGCCCGGACGGCGCCGCCGGCGAGGCCGAGTACCGCTCGCGCCACGCCCTGGTGGCGCTGGCGCGAAGCCAGGGCATGGCGGCGGTGAGCCGCGAATGGCTGCCACCCATGGTGCACCCCGCCGTGATCGGCACCGCGCTGTTCGAGCGCATGGTGGCGATGGTGTTGCGCAGCAATCCCGCCCGCTTCGCCGCGCAGGTGCAGGCGCTGCTGCACCGCCCCGATGCCGAACCGGTGCTGCGCGGCGTCCACAGCCCGGTCCTGCTCGTCTGCGGCGAGCAGGACCGATGGAGCCCGCCGGAGCGCCACCGCGCCATGCAGGCCCTGCTGCCGGGCTCGGTGCTGCGGTTCATCGGCGAGTGCGGACACATGAGCCCCATGGAGCAGCCCGCGGCCGTGTCGGCCGCACTGGCACAGTGGCTGGTGCATTGCGATGCAGCAGCCTGATCCGGAGCACCAGGCCGATGCGATGCGGCGCCTGCTCGACGAAGCCGCCTGCCGCGAACTGGTGCTGCGGGCCGCAACGCTGGCGGACACCGGGCAGGCCGATGCGCTGGCCGCGCTGTTCACGGCCGACGCGCATCTGACGCGCCCGAACGGCGCGGCGCTCAAGGGCCGCGAAGCCATCGCCCGGGCCTACCGTGAGCGTCCCGCGCACCGCATCACGGTGCACCTGGTCTGCGGCACCTTGTTCGACGAAGTCGGCCCGGACCACGCCGAGGCCACCACCCGCGTGCTGCTGTGGGCCGCGGACCTGCGCGCCGACAGCGGCCCTCAGGGGCGCGCTGCCGAAGGGCGGCAGATCGTCGGTCGGTTCATCGACCGGTTCGTTCGCAGCGCGCAGGGCTGGCGCATCGACCAGCGCGTGGCCTGTTTCGATCTGCACACACCCGACCTGCCGCAGGTTTGACGCCTCACCCGCCGCACCATGCCCTTCAACCGCCACATCGCCCCGGCCCTGCTCGCCGCCTGCAGCTTGCGCCGGTGCGCACGCAGCCGCGTGGCCGGACCCGCATGCTGAACGGCCTGCCTGCCGGCAGCGCCAGACCTTCGAGCGCATCCGCATGAGCCCACCCCTCTCCAAGCCCTACCTGGACATTCCGGGCACCACCGTGTTCGATGCCGACATGGCACGCCGCGGCTACGGGCTCAACCAGTTCTGCATGTCACTGATGCAGGCCGGCAACCGGAGCCGCTTCCGAGCCGACGAAGACGCCTACCTCGCAGCCTGGCCGATGACGCCCGAGCAGCGCGCGGCCGTCCGGGCCCGCGACTACAACGCCTGCATCGCGCTGGGCGGGAACATCTACTTCCTCGTGAAGATCGGTGCCACCGATGGCATCAGCGCGCTGCAGTTGGTGAGCTCGATGAGCGGAATGAGCGAAGACGGGTACCGCCACATGATGTTGGCCGGCGGGCGCTCGCCCGAGGGCAACCGCCGACTCGGCGAACACGGCGATGCGCAAGCACCCCGAACCGCAGACTGAACACGCCATGGCCCAGATCACAGCTTCGGTCTATACCTCGCATGTGCCCGCCATCGGCGCAGCGCTCGACCACGGCAAGACGCAAGAGCCGTACTGGCAACCAGTCTTCGAGGGCTACCAGTTCGCCAAGGAATGGGTCGCCGCGCGGTGCCCGGACGTGGTGGTGCTGGTCTACAACGACCACGCCACGGCCTTCGGCCCGGAGCTGGTTCCCACGTTCGCCCTGGGTACCGCCGCCGAGTTCCCCATCGCCGACGAGGGCTTCGGCCCTCGCCCGGTACCGCCGGTGCAGGGTCACCCCGAACTGGCGGCACACATCGCGCAGTCGCTCATCGAGGAAGACTTCGACCTCACCCTAGCCAACCGCTTGCCGGTTGACCATGGCCTGACGGTGCCGCTGTCGCTGATGTTCGGCGAGCAGCCCGTCACCGGGCAATGGCCGGTGCGCGTGATCCCGCTGGCCGTGAACGTGGTGCAGTACCCCGTGCCGTCGGGCCGCCGCTGCCTTGCGCTGGGCCGCGCACTGCGTCGCGCGGTCCATGGCTTTCCCGCGCCTTTGAACGTCCAGGTCTGGGGCACCGGCGGCATGAGCCACCAGTTGCAGGGCCGCCGCGCCGGCCTGATCAACCGCGCCTGGGACCAGCAGTTCATCGACCGGCTGATCTTCGAGCCCGAGGCGCTGGCCGCAGTGCCCACGGTCGACTACGTGCGCGAGGCCGGATCCGAAGGCATCGAGCTCGTGATGTGGCTGGTGGCGCGCGGCGCCATGGGCGATCTGGCCGGACAACCGCCCCCGCGCTTGGCGCGACGCTTCTACCACGTGCCCGCGTCCAACACGGCCGTGGGCCACCTGATTCTCGAGGACCCGGAGATCCGCACATGAACATCCAAGATCAGTCGGCCGTCGTCACCGGCGCCGGCTCCGGCCTGGGCGAGGCCGTGGCCCGCGCCCTGGCCGCCGGCGGCGCCCGCGTGGCCTTGCTGGACATCGACCTCGACCGCGCCGAGCGCGTGGCGGCGAGCCTGCGCGAGCTGGGCCTTCAAGCCAACGCCTGGCTCTGCGACATCAGCGATGCCGACAGCGCGACCGCAGCGCTCGAAGCCGCCGCGACCGCGCATGGCCCGGCGCGCGTGCTAATGAACATTGCAGGCGTGGGTGGCGCACGCCGCGTCATCCAGCGCGACGGCACCCCCGCGCCGCTGGCCGACTTCGAGCGCACATTGCGCATCAACCTGCTGGGCACCTACAACATGGTGCGGCTGATGGCGGCGCAGGCAGCCACCCTGCCGCCGCTGGCCGACGGTGAGCGCGGCGTGATCGTCAACACGGCCTCGGTCGCCGCCTTCGACGGCCAGGTAGGCCAGGAGGCCTACGCCGCCAGCAAGGCCGGCATCGCCGGCATGACGCTGCCGCTGGCGCGCGACCTGGCGCAATGGGGCATCCGCGTCTGCACCATCGCGCCGGGCATCTTCGCCACGCCGCTGCTGAAGGCGCTGCCCGAGCCGGTGCAGCAGTCGCTTGCCGAGTCCATTCCGTTCCCCAAGCGCCTTGGGCACCCTGAAGAGTTCGCCGCCCTGGCGCTGCACATCGCCGTCAACGGCCACCTTAACGGCGAGGTCATCCGCCTCGACGGCGCGCTGCGCATGGCACCGCGCTGAACACCCGCCCCGAAGACGCCAGTGCCCGAGCTGGCCGGCCAGACGCTGCCGACCTTCAGCGCCGGGGCGCATGTGGACCTGCGAGCGCGCGCCGCTCTCATCCCGGCAGCGCGGTGCGGTTGAGCAGCCCGATCAGCTGCTCCCGCTCTGCGGGCGACAGGCCGGCGGCGATGCGGTCCTCGTACTCGGCCATCCGCACGCGAAGCTGCTCGAGCTTGGCGCGGCCCGTGGCGGTGAGCGCCAGCACGTAGCGGCGCCGGTCACCCTGTACGTCGAGCCGGCAGATCAGGCCTGCGGCCTCGAGCGCATCGACGATCTTCAGCGCGCTCGGACCGGCGATGTCCAGGCTGCGCGCCAGCTTGGCCTGGTTCATGTCGTCGCCGGTGGCGATGAGGGACAAGGCCGTTACGCGCGCCGGCGTCAGGCCCAAGTCGCCGATCATCTCGAAGAACAGGTTGTACATCCGCACCTGCGTCAGGCGCAGGGAGTATCCAAGCGAGCCCGTCAGGAAATCGAAGCGCGCCAAAGGGTCGTCGGACATGGCTGCGGCCCGCGGACGTCGCGCTGCTGGTTTGCCTTTGATGGGGGAAGCTGACACGTGATCGGAACCTTGCGCGAGATGGGTGCGGGTTGGCAGGCTGCGGCCCCGGAGAATCCAGGGACATCGTGTGACCGCGCCGGAACGGCCAACCGCCGCGGGAATCGGCATTGCGATAATTAGTATATCTAACGCTTAACCTGCCACGCGCACCGTCCGCCACGCCTTGGTGGCCCGGGACTTGCTCGCGTTGTTGCCACGACGGCGTATGCTTGTTCACGTCGGCCACCAAGCAGGAGCGGTGCGAGATGAGCAGTGAGAAGTCAGGGGACGTGCGTGCCACCCGGCACATCCGCCTCACCAGCCACCCGGGCCAGCAGGGCCCGAGCGGCGCGCCCGCGATCCACTGGGGTGCGGCCACCGCGGCCAAGCGCGGCCCGGTCATCGGCACCACCACCAACCGCAGCCAGCGCAACGTCATCGGCACCCACAGCGGCAGCTATGGCGTGTACCGCGCGCTGGCGGTTGCGGCCGGCAACCTGGTCAAGGGCCACCGGGCCGACCTGACCAACACCTCCCCCACCGACCTGATCGGCCCGAATCCGCAGTGGGGCGAGGCCGAGAAAATGGTCTCGATCGACCCCTGGGGCGCCAGCGTGGCCGACGTGTTCAGCGAACACATCGCCCAGGGTTACGACGTGCGGCCGACGATTGCCGTCACCAAGGCCCACATCGACCTGCCCGAAATCCGCCATGCGATGGTCTTCCAGCGCCTGATCCCGGACAACCGGGTGCTGCTGGAAAACGGCTCGGCGGTGGTCACCAAGGTTGCCATCGAGCCAGTCTGGTGGCTGCCGGGCGTGGCCAGGCGCTTCAATGTGAGCGAGGCCGACCTGCGGCGCAACCTGTTCGAGGAGACCGGCGGCATGTACCCCGAGCTGGTCACGCGCAGCGACCTGGAAGTCTTCCTGCCACCCATCGGCGGGCAGACGCTGTACATCTTCGGCAACCCGCGCGACCTGGCCGATTCGAACGTCACGCTGACCGCGCGGGTGCACGACGAATGCAACGGCTCGGACGTGTTCGGCTCCGACATCTGCACCTGCCGGCCCTACCTGACACATGCGATCGAGGAATGCATCAAGGGCGCGCAACAAGGTGGCGTGGGCCTGATTGCCTACAGCCGCAAGGAAGGCCGCGCGCTCGGCGAAGTCACCAAGTTCCTGGTCTACAACGCCCGCAAGCGCCAGCTCGGCGGCGACAGCGCGGACAAGTATTTCCTGCGCACCGAGTGCGTGGCCGGCGTGCAGGACATGCGCTTCCAGGAGCTGATGCCCGATGTGCTGCACTGGCTGGGCATCCGCAAGATCCACCGCCTGGTCAGCATGAGCAACGACAAGTTCGACGCGATCACCGGCAGCGGCATCGAGGTGGGCGAGCGCGTGAAGATCCCGGACGAGCTGGTGCCAGCCGATGCACGGGTCGAGATCGAGGCCAAGATCGCTGCGGGGTATTTCACGGACGGTGCAGTCCCGGACGGAGATCAGCTCGCAGCCACCAAGGGGCGCACGCTTGGCTGACCTGGCTTCCAAACTGCGATCCACCACGACCATCCGCGAGCGCTGCGGCAACATCCTCGCCGCGGCCGACGCAGGCCAGTCGCGCCACTTCACCGTGCAGCGCAGCCGACTTGAAGCCGCCGCCCAACTGGTCGAGCAGGTGACGCGCCGGCAGTACCCGGACCTGCGCATTCCGTACCACAGCCGCTGGCGGCACTTCGAATCCGGCGGCGTGGACCGCAAGGGCGAGCTCGACGCGCTGCTGGCCGGGCGCGACGCAGCCGCGCAGGCCCGGGCGCGCATCGACCTGACACTGGTCAGCGTGTTGCTGGACGCCGGCGCCGGGCCGCAATGGCGCTACGCAGAGGTGGCCTCGGGGCAAAGCTTCAACCGCTCCGAAGGCCTTGGCGTGGCGAGCTTCCGGGCGTTTCTGCAAGGGCTGTTCTCGTCCGACGCGAGCGACCCGTTGCGGGTTGACGCCGCCGCGCTGCAGCGCGTGGACGAAGCCGCGCTGGCCGCCGTGTTCCAGGTCAGCGCAGACAACCCGCTGGTCGGCCTCGCAGGCCGCGCCACCTTGCTGCGCGGGCTCGGTGACACGCTGGCCGCCCAGCCCGCAGCCTTCGGCCTCGAAGGTCGTCCCGGCCGCCTGTTGGACCTGCTCACCGACAACGGCCAGACCACCCACCTGCCCGCGCCGCGCGTGCTGCAGGCCTTGCTCGACCACCTGAGCCCCATCTGGCTCACCGGCAGCGAACTTGAAGGCGTGCCGCTGGGCGATTGCTGGCAGCACCCCGCCGCGGGCGGCAGCGGCCCCACCGCCGGCTGGGTGCCGTTCCACAAGCTAAGCCAGTGGTTGACCTACTCTCTTCTCGAACCCTTCGAGTGGGCCGGCATCACGCTCACCGAGCTGGACGGCATGACCGGCCTGCCCGAGTACCGCAACGGCGGCCTGCTGCTGGACACGCAGGTGCTGCTGCCGCGCGACCCAAACTTCGCAGAGCGCCAGTACACGGCCGCGAACGAGGCCATCGTCGAGTGGCGCGCACTCACCGTCGCGCTCATCGATGAACTCGCACCGCTGGTGCGCGCCCGGCTCGGCAAGACCGCGGCCGAGATGCCGCTGGCCTGCATCCTCGAAGGCGGCACCTGGGCGGCAGGCCGCGAGATCGCCAGGACGCTGCGCGAAGGCGGCAAGCCGCCGCTGAACATCGCCAGTGACGGCACGGTGTTTTGAGGAGTTGAATTGAACCCACCCATGTCGAAGCAGCGGGCCGAGCGCCAGGCCGCTCCCAAGCCGGCCCGCGCCCCCTCCGGGGGCCGGGCGATGTACCCATCGCACGCGGGGCAGTCATGAGCCAGATTCATCACGTTGTCCACCCGCTGATCCAGCACAAGCTCACGCTGATGCGCGAGAAGGACCGCAGCACCAACAGCTTCCGCCGCCTGATGGGCGAGATCAGCATGCTGATGGCCTATGAAGTGACGCGCGACATGCCCACGCAGCTGATCGACATCGAGACGCCGCTGGAGCCCATGCAGAGCCCGGTGATCGACGGCAAGAAAACCGTGTTCATCAGCATCATGCGGGCGGGAGCCGGTTTCCTGGACGGCATGCTCAACGTCGTGCCCGGTGCCCGCATCGGCCACATCGGCCTGTACCGCGACCCGAAGACGCTGGTGGCCGTCGAGTACTACTTCAAGATGCCGGCCGACATGGAAAACCGCGACGCCATCGTGCTCGACCCCATGCTCGCCACCGGCAACTCCGCCGTCGCCGCCGTCGACCGCCTGAAGGAAACCCGCCCTAAGTCCATCCGCTTCGTCTGCCTGCTGGCAGCCCCCGAAGGCCTGAAGAACTTCACCGAAGCCCACCCGGACGTACCGGTCTACACGGCAGCCATCGACCGCGGCCTGAACGAACACGGCTACATCGTGCCGGGGCTGGGGGACGCGGGGGATCGGCTGTTCGGGACGAAGTAGCTGCACGTCAGCCTCTTCGGCCCAGCGCTGCCTGCCAACCTTCGCTCCGCCTTACTGGCCGCTCACCAACTCGTTTGCGACCTCTCGCAGGCAACGGATCAGTTGCGCGCTGCTGGGCGTGTTCACGCGAGTGCGCAGCGTGATGATGCCCACCGGCGGCAATTCGATCGGCACCTTGATGGGCAGCACCTTGAGCAGGCCCTCGCGCTCGAAATGCAGCGCCACCTGCTGGGCGAGAAAGCCCAGTGCGGCGCGGTCGCGCACGAAGCTGAGCGTGGCCAGGAAGGAAGCTGATTCGATCAGATCCGCCGGCGGGTTCAGCCCATGCTTGTAGAACATCTGGTGGAGCTTGATGCGCGAGGAAGCCCAGGGCGGAGGCACAACCCAGGGCTCGCGCGCGAGGTCGGACCATGTCAGCCTGACCTGCCTGGCAAGCGGGTGATCGGGACGGGCCACGACACGCATCGGCTCCTCGTACAGCGCTTCGGTCGCCAGGTCCGGCGCGGCATAGCCAGGTTCCAACCGGCCAACGAACAGATCCAGCTCGCCCACCCGCAGCCGCGGCAGCAAACGGGTCAGGTCCCCCTCTTCCACCAGCACCGTGCTCTGCGCCGATTGCGCCTTCAGCAAGGCCACCGCCCGGGTCAAGAGCACCGGCATGGCCACCACCATGCAGCCCACGCTGGTGCGGCCAGCCGCGCCGCTGGCCACGGATGCGATCTCGTCACGGGTGCGCCCGTAGTCGGCCAGCACCGAGCGGGCGAAGCGCACGACCGCGGCGCCATACGGGGTGGGCTCGGTGCCGCGCGTGGAGCGGTCGAACAGACTCAGCTCGAACATGCGCTCGATCTCCGCGAGCGTTTTGGAGACGGCCGGCTGGGTCACCGACAGGAACTCGGCAGCCCGCCCCAGGTGGCGGAATTCATCCAGGGCCACCAGCAGTTGCAGGTGGCGCAGCTTGAGGTTGGAGCGCAGCACACGGTCAATGTCAGCCATCCCGCGACCATAACCTGGACGGAATGAAGACAGTCCACTATGTGATTGGATCGCCATGAGCCAAAGGCGAAGAATGGGCGCCACTACAACAGGAGACATTCCCCATGCATGCCAGCCGCCGCCACTTCATCCTTGGCAGCTTGAGCGCCGCTGCGCTCGCTGCCACCAGCCGCGCTTCTGCCGCCGGCTATCCCGACCACCCCATCACCTTCGTCTGCCCGTGGCCCGCAGGCGGCACGGCGGACATGACGATGCGCGTGCTGTGCGCAGAGGCTGCCAAGCCACTGGGCCAGACCATCGTGGTGGACAACAAGGCGGGGGCGGCCGGCATGCTGGGCCTGCGCGCGCTGGCCGCGGCCAAGGCCGATGGCTACACCATCGGCCAGATTCCCATCTCGGTGGCGCGCTTCTCGCAGCTGGGGTCGGTGCCGCTCGATCCGTTGAAGGACCTGAGCTACATCGCCCGCGTGTCGGGCCAGACCTTTGGCATCGTGTGCCAGGCCGAGGCGCGCTGGAAGGACATCAAGGAGCTGGTGGCCGATGCCAAGGCCCACCCGGGCAAGCTGACCTATGCCAGCGCGGGCGTGGCCGGTGCCACGCATGTGGGCATGGAGGAATTCAACCAGGTCGCCGGCATCGAGATGCTGCACATCCCCTACAAGGGCGGTGCACCGGCCCTGCAGGCGGTGCTGGGTGGCGAAGCCGACCTGCTGATCGATTCCAGTTCCTGGGCGCCGCATGTGCAGTCCGGCAAGCTGCGTCTGCTGGGCACGCTGGGAGCACGCCGCACGAATGACTTCAAGGACGTGCCCACCGTCAGCGAACAAGGCTTCCCGGTGGTGGTGGACGCGCCCAATGGCATTGGCGGGCCCAAGGGACTGGACCCTGCCGTGCTGGCCAGGCTGCGCGCAGCCTTCAGGCTGGCCGCAGCCAGCCCGGAGTTCGCTGCCGCCTGCGGCAGGATCGATGCGCCGCTGATGTACCTGGACGGCCCGGACTACGAGAAGTACGTGGCCCAGACCATGCAGAAGGAAAAGCTGCTGATCGACAAGCTCAAGCTGCGCGAGCTGCTTGCCAAGGGATGACCACCACCGCCCTCCTTCAAGGCTTCATGCAAAACAACGCACCGCTGATACGCCTGCACCCGCGGGACAACGTGCTGATCGCCCGGCGCCCCATTGCGCTGGGCGAAACCCTGGCTGGCATGGGCCTGCGCGCCCGTGCCCAGGTGCCGGCCGGGCACAAGATCACCGCCCGCGCCATCGCCGAGGGTGAAGCCGTCCTCAAGTACGACACCGTGATCGGCTTCGCGGCGCGTGCGCTCGAGGCCGGCGAGTACCTGCACACGCACAACATCCGCCACGAGGAACGCGACGGCTTCGCCTACGAATTCGGCACCGACCTGAAACCCGTGGCCCTGTTGCCAGCGCACGAGCGGGCCACCTTCCTGGGCATCGTGCGTGCCGATGGCAGGGTGGCCACGCGCAACTACATCGGCCTGATCGCCTCGGTGAACTGTTCCTCCACGGTGATCCACAAGGTGGCCGAATGGTTCACGCCGGAGCGGCTGGCCGCCTATCCGAATGTGGACGGTGTCGTCGCCTTCGCCCAGACCAGCGGCTGCGGCATGTCCTCGCCCAGCGAACATTTCGATGTGCTGCGCCGCACCCTGGCAGGCTATGCGCGCCACCCGAACCTGGGCGGCGTGGTCGTCGTGGGCCTGGGCTGCGAGCGCAATCAGGTGCCTGAATTGATGGCCTCGCAAGGCCTGGATGAGAGCCGGCAGCTGCAAAGCCTGGTGATGCAGCAGACGGGCGGCACCCGCGCCACCATCGCGGCAGGCATCGCCGCCGTACAGGCCATGTTGCCGGCGGCCAATGACATCCAACGCGTGCCGGTGCCCGCCAGCCACCTGAAGATCGGCCTGGAATGCGGCGGCTCGGACGGTTTTTCCGGCATCAGCGCCAATCCTGCATTGGGTGCGGCAATGGACATCCTGGTCGCCCATGGCGGCACCGCCATCCTGTCGGAAACGCCGGAGATCCATGGCGTGGAGCACCTGCTGACGCGCCGCGCGGTCAGCGAAGCCGTGGGCCGCAAGCTGCTGGCCCGGCTGGACTGGTGGAAGCGCTACACCGCCGGCCACAACGGCCAGTTCAACGGCGTGGTGGGCCCTGGCAACCAGGCCGGCGGGCTGGCCAACATCGTCGAGAAGTCGCTGGGCTCGGCAATGAAAGCCGGCACCACGCCGCTGCGCGCGGTCTACGAATATGCCGAGCCCATCACCGAAACCGGCTTTGTCTTCATGGACTCGCCCGGCTACGACCCGGTGGCGACCACCGGCCAGATCGCCAGCGGCGCCAACCTGATCTGCTTCACCACCGGCCGCGGTTCGATGTTCGGCTCCAAGCCGGCCCCCACGCTGAAGCTGGCCTCCAACACGCCGATGTTCGAGCGGCTCAGCGAAGACATGGACATCAACTGCGGCCTGGTCATCGACGGCAAGCTCGGCATCGAGCAGATGGGCCGCCAGATCTTCGAGCACATCCTGCGTGCGGCCTCTGGCGAAGCCACCTGCAGCGAAAAACTTGGCCTGGGCGACCATGAATTCGTCCCCTGGCACCTTGGAATTGTGAGCTGAACATCCCGATGCAACACGACCTGACCCTGCACAACAGCGAGCTGCTGCGCACCCGGAATTTCATTGCCGGCACCTGGCGCGCCGCGGCTGGCGGCGCCACGCTGCCGGTGACTGACCCGGCCAACCAGCGCCTGATCGCCGAGGTGCCCGACAGCAGCGCCGACGACGCGCAACAGGCGGCCGATGCCGCCTACGCCGCCTTCCCGGCCTGGCGCGCCACCCCCGCCAAGGCCCGGGCCCAGGTCATCAAGCGCTGGCTGGCCTTGATCCTGGCGAACCAGGACGACCTGGGCCGCCTGATCTCGCGCGAACAGGGCAAGCCGCTGGCCGAAGGCCGGGCCGAGGTGCTGTACGCAGCCAGCTATGTCGAATGGTTCGCCGAAGAAGCGGTGCGCATCTGCGGCGACGTGATCGCCCCGCCGGTGGTCGGCCGGCAGATGTTCGCGATCAAGGAGCCGGTGGGCGTGGTCGCGGTCATCACGCCCTGGAACTTCCCCGCGGCGATGATCGCCCGCAAGATCGCGCCGGCCCTGGCCGCAGGTTGCAGCGTGCTGGCCAAGCCTGCCGAGGACACGCCGCTGACGGCCCTGGCCCTGGTGCACCTGGCCGAACAGGCCGGCTTGCCGGCCGGCGTGCTGAACATCATCTGCGCCTCGCGCGCCCAAACGCCTGCCGTGGTCGATGCCTGGCTGGCCGACGGGCGGGTGCGCAAGATCAGCTTCACCGGCTCCACGCCGGTGGGCAAGCACCTGGCGCGCGAGTCGGCCGCGACCCTCAAGAAGCTCTCGCTGGAGCTGGGCGGCAACGCCCCCTTCATCGTGTTCGACGACGCCGACCTGGACGCCGCAGTCCAGGGCCTGATGGCCGCCAAATTCCGCAATGGCGGCCAGACCTGCGTCTGCCCCAACCGCGTCTACGTGCAGGCCGGTGTGTTCGAAGCCTTTGCCGACAAGCTGGCGGCCCAGGTGGGTGCGTTGCGCGTCGGTCCGGCCACCGAGGCCGATGCACAGATCGGGCCGATGATCAACGAGCGCGCGGTCCACAAGATCCTGCGCCACATCGACGACGCGGTTGCGCAGGGGGCCAAGGTGCTGGTGGGCGGCCACCGCGTGCGCGAGGAGCTGGGCCCGAACTACATTGCCCCTACGGTGCTGGCTGGCGCCACCAAGGCCGCCGCGCTGTGCGCCGAGGAGACCTTCGGCCCGGTCGTGCCGCTGTTCCGCTTCGAGCAGGAGGACGAGGTGCTCCGGGACGCCAACGACACGCCCTTCGGCCTGGCCGCCTACTTCTACTCGCAGGACGTGCGGCGCATCGCCCGCGTGGCCAGCGCGCTGGAATGCGGCATCGTCGGCATCAACGAAGGCGCGGTTGCCGCCGAGGCGGCCCCGTTCGGCGGCGTCAAGGAATCCGGCTACGGCCGCGAGGGGTCACGCCACGGCCTGGAGGATTACATGCACATCAAGTACCTTTGCCAAGGCGGCCTGGCATGATCGCCGCCGGCAACCCCTTCAAGGCCGCGCTGGCCCGCGGCGAGCCGCAGATCGGCCTGTGGCTGTCCATGGCCCATCCCTACAGCGCCGAGATCTGTGCCACGGCCGGCTTCGACTGGCTGCTGATCGACGGCGAGCACGCGCCCAACGACGTGCGCGCCAGCCTGGCCCAGCTTCAGGCAGTGGCCCCCTATCGCGGCCAGCCGGTGCTGCGCAGCGTGAACAGCGACCCCGCGCTGATCAAGCAGCTGCTGGACATCGGCGCCCAGAACCTGCTGGTCCCCATGGTGGACACGCCCGAGCAGGCGCGCGCCATCGTGGCTGCAACGCGCTATCCACCGCAAGGTGTGCGCGGCGTGGGCGCCGCGGTGGCCCGGGTGTCGCGCTGGGGCGCTCGCGCCGACTACGTCCACCGCGCCAACGACGAAGTCTGCCTTCTGGTCCAGGCCGAGACCGTCACCGCGCTGGCCAACCTGGAGGCGATCTGCGCGGTAGACGGCGTGGACGGCGTCTTCATCGGGCCGGCCGACCTGGCCGCCTCCATGGGCCATCTCGGCCAGCCCCAGTACCCCGAGGTGCAGGCCGCCATCGACGACGCGATCCGCCGCATCCACGCCAGCGGTAAGGCCGCCGGCACGCTCACCGGCGACGTGGCCGCGGCCCGCCGCTACCTGGACCTGGGCGCTCGCTTCGTTGCCGTGGGCATCGACGTGACGCTGATGATCAGCGCAGTGCGCCAGCGCGCCGCGGAATTCGGCCTGGGCGGCCCGTCATCCGTACCGAGCGGCGGCCCTTATTGAATGCCCATGCCCCGCTGGCTTCGACCGAGCCCAGAAAGGCGGTGACCAGCGCGCTGACGTTTCGTTGCTCCAGCAAACGCTCGTCCTCATCGAGAATGTCGTGGAACTCGCTGAAGCGACTGGGGCCATCCTTGAGGAAGCCTTCTGTCTGCGCGTCGTCACAGAAATGCAGGTCGAGTGCGTCGAGCGCGGTGCGCAGGGCCTGCTGGTAGGGGCCCCGGGGTCGGAGGCGTTCCACAAAAAGTGCAGACAGCGCCGACCACGAGCCTGGAAGATAGCGAAGGACGTGGACGATGTCGGCCACATCCTTGGGCTCCTGGCGGCCCAAGGCGAGCGCCTTGAGTGCAATGAAGGCGCCGGCATCGGCATGCCGCACGACTTCCGTCGCCGTCTCGCCGCCATCGGGCAGCGCGACCGTCAAGGACCGCTCGCGGCACCAATCGGTGGCCATGGCTGCGAACGGCATGCCGCCTGCGAACAGGCTGCCATCGGCGATGGGCACTTGCTTGAAGTCCTGGAAGTCCGTGGTGTTGACCAGGAGGTCAACCCGCATCCAGTTGCCGTCGATCTCACGCTCCCATTGCCAGCGGCTCTCCCCGCCCTTGCCGTTCTGGAATGGGGCAAATCCGGCGTTCTCCAGCCGAGCTCTCAGATCGCCCGGAGTCTGGAGGCCCGCCAGTACCGCCACATCGAGGACCACATCCACGTCGTTGGATCCCACGTGGGCAGGCACGTCCGGCGGCGACTCGGGTGCGAGGTAGCGCGGCACCAAGCCTCCGATGAGACGCAGGCCACTGCCCAGTTCACCGAAGGCGCGGAGCAGCAAGACCAACAGGGTCTCGCACGCCAGCGTCATGTCGGGGCTGTACCCCGCGGCTTTCTTGGGTTTGTCAGACATCGCTCGCCTCGTCAAGCTTCAGGTAGCGCTGCCGGAATTCGGCTGCCAGTTCCTTGTTGCGGCCCACGCCGTCCAGCAGGTCCAGGTACTGGACGAAGGGGCTGGCAGCGCGCAGGCCTGGGTGATCCGGCAGCTCTTCGGCGAACAGCAGCGCGGCACCTTCGCGTTCGATGAACATGAAGTTGGCACCCTTGTCCGCGGGCTTGAGCTTCAACCCTTCTGCCCAATCCTCGCCCTTGCCTGGCGGCACGACGACCACCGCGCGGTCCACGCTGGTCAAGGTGGGAACAAGCAGATTGGCCGCAGCCGCACCGGTAAGTACCCATCCATTTCGCTCGACGAGCCCCTTGGCCAGCGCGCTCGTGATGCCTTCTGGCGCGAAGCCGTACCAACGACTGCGCACTTCGGACCGCGCAGCCCAAACAGCCGCCCAGGCATCCAACAGTTCGGCGGGCCGGGAAATTCGGCGCCGCTGGGTCGGCCCTGCGCCCGTTGACTGCACCCAGTCCTGGCGCTCCATCTCCTGCATCGTCTTGGAGACGGTGTAGGCGGAAGTCGCGGCCATCTGGGCCAGTTCGGCGCCCGAAATGAAGTCGCGCCCCGCAGTGCGATGCCAATGCATCAGCATCGCATGCACGACCTGCTCACGCGCGCCGGAAAAGACACTGCCAATGCGCCGCCCCGGCAGGGCCTGGGGCGCTCGCTCGATGTCCACCAGCCAAGTGCCATGATGGAAATAAAGCGTGCCACTCGTGTCGAAGTAGTTGATGCCGGCCTTGCGCAAGGCCTCGCGTGAACCTTGGCTCAGGTGGTCAGCGGCCACGACCAGCAGCACGGGCACCTGCCGCGCAGCTTCGGTTCGACTGCCCTCGTAGGCCCGGAGCTGCTCGACCGCCAGACGGACATCTCTCGGATAGGCGGTTCGTCGGGTCTCGATGGCAAGCTCAAGCACTTGCCCGTCAGGCATTCGCACCTGCAGCGCCGCATCCAGCTCGCGCACATCCTCATGTCCGTCGCGAAAGCGCACGCCATCCCGGCGCGCCAGGCAGTGGAGCTGGGTCGCTGATGTCAGCGCCTCCAGCAGGGCCGCCACCAAGTCGCTGTCGTCATGAAGGATGCCAGACATGGGCTCATGTTAGCTGCCCAGCCAATATAGCTCAAGCTCATAAATTAGCTGTTTTAGACATATTTGCTGCACAGCAAATATGCCCCCTGCTCCGCTCAACCCGCCCCCGGGCCGCCTTTGCAGGCGGCCAAGCTCACGTGGCTGCACTTCACGCGCAATTCGCCATCGCTCAGGACGGCAGCCTTGAACTTGTCGCCCAGCCTGTCGAACAGTTGCTGCGACTCGCCATTGGCGGTGCAGCGGCAGGCGCCAATCCTGGGCTTGATGACTCACCAGTCGTGGCGGCAGCGGTGGTTGGGGGAACGTCGTCATGACACACGAGGGCCTCAGGACATTCCCGTTCGGGACAGTCACGATTTGGTCATCGAAAGGGCAGGACTTTCGGTCGTCCGGCAGGTTACTTTCCCGATTGGGAATTTCCACCGCAAGGTCGCTTCAGCGGCGTTTCACCGCCTGGCATTTTGAAGTTCCAGTTGCGCACCCTCCTCGGCACCATCGCCCGCCACAGGCATCGAATCATCCACAACCCCATGACCCGCTCTCCCTTTCTTGTGTCAGCCCTTCGTTCGGCCGCCGTCTGCATGGCGCTGTCCGGGACATGGGCAACGCACGCCTTTGCCGGCGTTGCATTTGCTATCCACGACACCACGGCGCAACCAGACCGATTCACCACCGTGGTGCAATTCGAGGTCATTCGCAGCAGCGACATTGCATCGTACGCACAAGTCGATTTCGCCACCGTGGACGGTTCCGCCGTGGCGGGGCGGGACTACACCGAGACCAAGGGAACCCTCAGCTTTGAGCCCGGACAAACCATGAAGATGGTCACGGTGCCAATCGCTGGCCGGCAGGTCAGCACGCCGCTGGAATTCGGCTTGAAATTGACCAACCCTGCGGCTCGGCCCACCGCCGGAAAAGTCTGGCTGGAAGCGGGTTCGTCAAGCATCTCGAACTTTGTGCAGGGCGCTGCGGTCGCTGACCTCAACGGCGACGGCCAGCCCGACGCCGTGTTCACCGCGGCCAGCAGTGGCGCGCCCGCACTCTCGATCCTGCGCAACGCCACGCCAGAGAAGTCCGGGAAGTCCAAATTCGCAAAGGCAATCACTGTTGCCCTTCCCTCCGCTCCGTTCAGGGTCAGCAGTGCCGACCTCAACCGTGACGGTCGCCCGGACCTGATTGTCTCGACCTCGGACGCGACGGCTTTCTACGTGCTCCTGAACGACACCAAAGTTGGCGGGAACGACCTTGCCTTTTCCAGGACCGATGTCGCACTGTCCTCGGCCACCTACGACGCGGCAACCGCGGACTTCGATGGCGACGGCATCGAAGACATCGCCACGGCAGGAGGCGTGAGCGGCACCGTGTCGGTTTGGAGGAACACCACCCCGAAGGGCGCTGAAACGCCTCAGTTGACCAAGGTCGGCACGCTCGCCAGCAGCCCCGGCGCGAGCTCCTACAGCTTCTCGGTGCGCACCCTGGATGTCAATCACGACGGCAAGCCCGACCTCGCCGTCGGCAACCTTCTGGCCCCTGAGGTAGACATCCTGATCAACACCACCGCGGCAGGTGGACCCATCACTTTCGCCCCTGCGATCGCAGTCCCGGTTGCCGACGGCGTCACCGGCCTGGAAACCGGCGATGTGGATGGCGACGGGCTTCCTGATCTCGTCAGCGCCAACAACAGCTCGCAGCAAACCGGGAAGACATTCAGCGTGCTGCTGAATCGCACGGCAACCGCAGCACCCACGCCTGCTTTCACCGTGCAGAACATGGTGGAAGGTGCTCCCTATGACCTGCGGCTCGCCGACATGAATGGCGACGGGACAATCGACATTGTGTTGGCAAACTTGAACTCCGACGGCCAAGGCAATGGCGCGATCACCATCTACCTGAATCGAACGCCGGCTGGCGCGCCCAGCGCTCAATTCGAGAAGCTCTACACCGCCTTTGTCGCCGAGGAGCCGCATGCGCTCGGGTTGGCAGACTTCAACCACGACGGCCGCCTCGACATCGTCACCGCCCAGTTTTCGTCGTTCCCACCCGAGGCTGCCGCAGCCAAGTTCCTGTTCGGTCAAAAGGCACCTCAAAACCCTAGCGCCAAGATCAAGGATGCCGAGGGCATCGCCACCTTGACGCCAAAGCGAGGATCCTGACCCTCAAGGGGCAGCGTCCCTTGATGACCGTTGCCGCCTTGCCTGAGTCCGGGCAGCCGACACCGCGGCCATCAGCCAAGCGCCGGCCCCTGGTGAAACACCAGGTCCTCGACCACCTCGCCGCCCACCAGATGCCGCTCGATGATGCGGTCCATGTTGGCCGGGGTGACGTTGTAGTACCAGGTGCCGTCCGGCTGCACGCACATCACCGGGCCGCCTTTGCAGGCGGCGAAGCAGCTGACGCGGCTGCGCTTCACACGCAGTTCGCCATCGTTCAAGCCCGCTGCCTTGAACTTGTCGCCCAGGCTGTCGAACAGCTGCTGTGACTCGCCGTTGGCGGTGCAGCGGGTGCCGGTGCAGACCAGCAGGTGGCGGCGGTAGGCGCCGATCTTGGGTTTGGTGACGGTGACCGCGATGTCGGTGGACTCGCCTGCAGAAGCTGTGTCGCTCATGCCTCGTCTCCTGCAGTGGCAGCGTCAGCCAATTCTGCGGCCTCGACCGGCTCGGACAGGGTCGACACGATGTAGTCCAGCGGCAGCCGGTGGCGCAGCGCCAGCGCCTCGGCACTGGCGCCTGCGGCATGTTCGGCCTGCAGCGTGTCCAGCCAGCCCAGCAGGCCGGTGGACAGCGAGCGGCCGGGCTTTTCGCCTTCGCGTGTATCGCCGCCAGCGTCCAGGTCGTACTTGTTGGCATAGCCGCGCGGCGTGACCATCAGACCGTGGCGCACAAAGGTGTGGCTGTTGCCGATCAGCACGGTGGTCAACATGCCGATGTCGGCCTCGGCCATCCTGTCCAGCGTGCTGAACTCGATGCGCTCGCGGCGGCGGTAGGCGCTCTTGACGATGGCCACCGGCGTGTCCGCCCGGCGGTGGCGCAGGAACAGGCGCTGGGCCTCGACGATCTGGCGCGTGCGGCGGCCGCTTTTCGGGTTGTAGAGCGCCACCACGAAGTCGGCGCTGGCGACGGCATCCAGCCGGCGCGCGATCACCGGCCACGGTGTCAAGAGGTCACTCAATGAGATGGCGCAGAAGTCGTGCGTCAACGGCGCGCCGACCAGGGCTGCGCAGGCGTTCAGCGCCGAAGCGCCGGGCACGATCTCGACCTTGACCTCGTCGTCCGGCGTCCAGCCGGCCTGGAACAGCACCTCGAAGGTCGGGCCGGCCATGCCGTACACGCCCGCGTCGCCCGACGAAATGAGCGCCACCTTCTTGCCGGCGCGCGCCGCTTCCAGCGCGCTGACGGCCCGGTCCAGCTCCTCGGTCATGCCCTTGCGCACGACCTCCTTGCCTTCCAGCAGCTCGGCCACCAGCTTGATGTAGGTGACGTAGCCGATCACCACGTCGGCTTCGGCAATCGCCTCGCGGGCGCGGGCCGTCATGTGGGCCTGGCTGCCGGGGCCGATGCCCACCAGCATGATCTTGCCGGCGGGCTTGGCGGTGTCGGGAGATTGGATCTCGGTCACTGTCTCGGTGGTCATTGCAAAAGCTCCGGAGAAGGTCAGGCGCGGGCCGCGATGGGCTGCGTCGCACCACTGCGGCCGGCCAGCAACAAGGGCTGCAGGAAGCGGCGGAACAGCGGCAACGCCGCGGCACCCAGCGAGGCCCAGAAGGCCAGCGCCAGCCAGGCCGTGGCCCAGACGAACTGCTGCTCCAGCGACTGCATCTGCTCGCGCGCGTTGCCGCTGAAGCCGGCCAATGCATCGCCGCCCTGGGGCGCGCCGACCAGGAAGGGCAGCGCCAGCAGCGCGGCGGCGGCCGGCCAGCGCCAAGCGCGCGTGCCAAAGCCCATCAGCGCACAGGCGGCCGCGGCGCTGGCGGCGCTCAGCAGCCACCAACCCTGGCGCTGGTGCAGCGCCGGCGCGTCCATGCCCGGCAGTTCGGCCGGCAGGCCGAGCGAGGGCCAGAAGTGCAGGCTGAGCCAGCCAGCGGCGGCGATGGTGGCCAGCGTGCGCCAGCCCACCGGTGCAGCGCGGCGCCAGACGGCGACCGAAGCGACAACCAGCACCAGCAGCGCCATCGCCATCGCATTCATCACGTTGGCGACCCAGGTCCAGAAGCCGCGCTCGACGCCGTTGGCCGGCTCCCAGACGCCGGCGCCATGGTCGTGGTCATGGGCCTCTTCATGCGCATGTTCGTGGGCATGCGCATCCGCATGCGCATGCTCGGCAGCTTCCGGCGCTTCGGCCTTCTGCCCCTCGAACACCTCGGCCGCCAGCAGCAGCGGCACGGCCTGCCAACGCTGCAGCGCAAACTGCAGGCTGCCCACGGCCAGCGCCAGCGCCAACGCGCAAAAGATCAAGCGTCGCAGCAACATGCTCGCCTCGCTCAGTGGCAGGGCCGCACGGTGACGTGGCGCACGTCGTGCGCGGCGTTGTGCGCCAGCGGGCTGTCGGCAAAGGCCACGCCGTACAGCATCACCAAGCCCAGCAGCGCCGCGGCGGCAAGCTGGCGCGCGAGGTGGGTGCCGGTCAGGGCCTGGGTACCGAAGGTGGTGGGGTTCAGCGTCGTGGTGGTGGTCATGTCAGCTCCTTGAGGGGTGAGGGAAAAATGGGTTGGACAGCCATCTGGGCAATCGACACCGTGGCATTGCGACCATCGGCGCCACGGTGGCGCAGCTTCTCGACGCGCAGCGCGCTGGCATCGGCCGCGCCGGCGGCCAGCAGTGCCGCTGCTTCGCTGACCGAAGGCGTGCCGGTGTGGCGGCGCACGGTTTCGGATGGGTTGGGCACGGCGACCGCGGCCAGTTCGCCTGGTTCGTAGAAATGGACAGCCCAGCCGCGCTCTGCGGCCAGCGCCAACAGGCCCGGCTCGTCGGCCTTCAGCGTGATGCTGGCAACGGCGGCCACGTCGGCCAGCGTTGCGCCGATCTGCGCCAATGCGAGGTCGACGGCCTGCGCCAGCGTGGCCCGCGGCGTGCCGCGGTCACAGCCAATGCCCAGGGACAGCTTCACTGCGCGGCCTCGACCGGCGGCCGGTAGACCACCAGTTTCTCGTTGAGCTGCTGCCACTGCGCCTCGGGCACCTCTGCATGCGTGACCCACAGCACCGCGGCGAAGCGGGCAAGGTCCACTTCCTCGAAGCGGTCGAAGCGGTGGATGTTGGCGGGCAGCGGCGTGGGCCGGGTCCACCAGTGCGGGCTGCCGGCTTCCTGCACAAAGGCCACAGGCTCCTGGTTGACGACCGCGGCCGAGACGCGCGTGATGTTCAGCTTCGGCGCCTCCACGCGCCAGCCCAGTTCGCGGCCCAGGATGTCGACCGGGATGGTCTTGCCCACGTCCGAAGCGGTGGTCAGCACCGGCGTGGCCTGCAGCAGCTCGGCGACCTGTTCGGCCATGGCGTTGGCGCCGCCCACGTGGCCGGACAGCACGGGGATCACGAACTGGCCGGCGTCGTCCACGACCACCACGCCAGGGTCCTCGTCCTTGCTCTTCATGTGGGGCGCGATCAGCCGCACCACCGCGCCCAGCGAGACGAAGAACACGATCTGGTCGAAGCGCTGGAACAGGCCGGCAATCTCGTCCTTGAAGGCGCCGCTGTAGGCCAGCACCGGACTGGTGAGGCCAGCCATCGCGTCGGCAAACTTCGCGGCCACGCAGACCTCGGCTTCGGGCAATGCGCGGGCCAGCGCGGCGACTTGCGCTGCGCCATGCTTGGTGATGGCCACCAGCGCGATGCGGACGGTGGGGTTCGGGGCTTCAGTCATCGGCCATTTCCTCTTCGGTGATGGGAGCCGGCGCTGTGCCGGAGGTCTTCTTCTTGCAGCCCTTGATGCGTTCTCCGCGCTGGCGCAGCGGGTTCTGCACGATCAGCAGCGAGAGGTAATTGACCTTCTCGCCGCGCAGCGTGGTGATGTCACGCACCACACGCTCTTCCGGCGCGCCGGCCTTCTCGACGAAGCAGACGCGGTCCAGCAGGCCGCGCCGCTCGAACAGTGCGATCAGCTCATCCAGCAGCGGCTTGACCTTCATCAGCACCAGCGTGTCGAAGTCGTCCAGCAGGCGCTCGACCAGGTCCACGCCATAGGCCGCCGGCACGATGGCCACGGTGTCGTCCTGCTCGGCCAGCGGCTGGCCCAGCTCGGCGCAGCTGGCGATGAAGCTGGGCACGCCGGGCACGATCTCCACCGCCACCTCGGGCGCCATGGCTTTCACGGTCTGCGCCAGGTGGCCGAAGGTGGCGTAGGTGGACGCATCGCCTTCGACCAGGAACAGCACGTCGCGCCCGGCCTGCAGCAAAGGCAGCACGGCTTCAGCGGCGCGCAGCCAGGCGCGGCCCAGCTTTTCGCCGTCATGTGTCATCGGGAAGAGCAAGGCTTGCGACAGGCCCTGGCTGGCCGCCGGTGGCACCAGGCCAGCACGCGAGGCAATCGCCAGCGCATAGCTCTCGCTCTTGCCGCTGCGGATCGGCCAGGTCCACACGGTATCCGGCCGCTGCAGCAGCGCAAATGCGCGGCGAGTCATCAGCTCCGGGTCTCCCGGGCCGAGTGAGACGCCGAACAAGGTGCCGGTCATGACCCCACCTGCGCCTTCTGGGCACAGACGATCCAGACAGGGTTCTCGGCCGCCATGCGGTTCATGTGCAGGATGGGCTTGCTGCGCGCGGCTTGCAGTTGCAGCACGTCCCACACAACATTGGCTTCCTTCAGCGCCGCGGTCGCGGTGGCAAGGTTTTCCAGCGTCACGAAGTTCATCACCAGCCAGCCGCCGCTGCGCAGCCGGCGCAGGCACAGCGCGATCAGCTCGGCCAGCTCGCCGCCGGAGCCCCCGATGAAGACGGCGTCCGGGTCGGCCCAGCCGTCCAGCTGCTCGGGCGCCTTGCCGTGCACCAGCGTGTGGTTGGCCACGCCGAAGCTGGCGCGGTTGCGGCCGGCAATCGCCACGTCCGCCTCGTTTTTCTCGATGGCCCAGACATGGCCTTCCGGGCACAGCCGCGCGGCCTCGATGCCCACCGAGCCAGAGCCCGCGCCAATGTCCCAGACGATGCTGTCCGCGCGCAGTTGCAGCCGCGCCAGCGACACCGCCCGCACCTCCTGCTTGGTGATCAGGCCTTTGTCGGGCTGCCGCTGCTCGTAGGCCGCATCGGGCAGGCCGAAGCTGACCGGCCGCGGCCGGGCCTGGTGGCGCCACAGCAGCATCACGTTCGGTTCGGCAAACCTCATCTCGGCCGCTTGCGCGGCGCTCAGGCCGCTGTGGATCTTCTCGTCCGGCAACAGCAAGCGCTCGGCCACCGCAAGCTGGAAGTCCTCGCCCAGGCCTTCGGCCAGCAGCAGGCGGGCGACACGGTCCGGGCTGTTGGCCGGGCTGGTCAGCAGCGCCAGGCGCTCGTGGCGGCGCAGCGCCTGGGCCAGCGCGTACAGGCCGTGGCTCGGGTCCGCGCCGACAAGCCACTCGCCAGCGTCTTTTGCATGGATGCTGACGATCTTCAGGTCCTGCCAGACCAGGCCGACGCGGGCGCAGGCCAGCTGGATGGTGGAGACATTGGGTAGCACCTCGATGGCGTCCAGGCACAGCTTCATCGCCAGGTAGCCGGCAATGCCGTGGCACAGCGGATCGCCGGTGGCCAGCAGCACGCAGCGCTGGCCGCGCGCCTGCGCTTCGCGGATCTGCTCGACCACGGCGCCCAGGCCCGCCAGCTCGCGCCGCTCAGCCTCGGGCGAGATGCGGGCTTCCAGCAGCGCCAGCGTGCGCCGCGCGCCAATCACCAGGTCGGCCTCGGCCAGCGCCTGAAGCGCGGGCGGCGCGAGGCTGGCGGCGCCATCGTCCAGCACGCCGACGATGCGGCAGCGGGGCGGCGGCAGGTGTTCCATCTGCATGGTCAATCGTCCTCCCCAGCGGGGTCGTGTTCGGGTTCAAAAGCAGGCAGCGTCGGGTCTTCGGCCAGTGGGCCGGAGGAAGCCTCGGCGATCTTGTGGCCATCGAAGTCGCAGACCAGCACGTCGAGCTGGAAGCGGCCCGGGTAGCGGCCGATCACGGTTTCGACGACCTTCTCGGCCAGCGCCTGGTGGAAGGGTTCGAGCAGACCCAGCGCTGTCATGCGCTCGGACGCAAAGCGTGCCGTCTCGGCCGCGGCAATCGCCGCGCATTCGTCCGGCGGCGCGCCGATGCGCGCGGCCAGCTCGGCCAGCAGGCCGGTGTCGACCTCGGCGCGGTTGGCGTGGGTAATCGTTTCGCCCTGCGCGATCTTGGTCAGCTTGCCGACCATGCCGCCAATGACGATGTGCTTCAGGCCGACCTTGACCGAGGTGTCCAGCGCGTAGCGCAGGAAGTCGCCCATCTGCACGAAACAGGCCTCAGGCAGGCCGGGGCGCTCGGCAATGGCGAACTTCTCGGTCCGGCCGCCGGTGGTCAGCACCACCATGCCGGCGCCTGTCGTGGCCGCCACTTCCACGCCCTGCACCACGCTGGCCCGGTAGGCGGCCGTCGAATACGGCCGCACGATGCCGGTGGTGCCGAGGATGGAGATGCCGCCCAGGATGCCCAGCCGCGCGTTCAGCGTCTTCCTGGCCATGTCCAGGCCTTGCGGCACCGAGATGGTCACCGCCAGGCCGCATTCGTCCAGCAAGGCGCCTGCGGCAGTGCGCACATTGGCCTCGATGTTCTGCCGCGGCACCGGGTTGATAGCCGGGCCGCCGACCGCCAGGCCCAGGCCCGGCAGCGTGACGGTGCCGACGCCAAAGCCGCCCAGCAGCAGCACCTGGCCGGGCAGCTCGGGGCGCAGCGCCACGTCGGCGGTGAGCCAGGCCTTGTCAGTGCAGTCCGGATCGTCGCCGGCGTCCTTGATGACGACCGCGTGCGCGCAGCGCGCCCAGCCCTGGCCTTCGCAGCGTGGTTCGGTGACCGCGAAGCGCACGCGCTGGCCGTTGGGCAGGTCGCAATCGACCTCGGCCGGCACCTCGCCGTCCACCAGGCCCAGCACCGCCGCGCGCGCCGCCGCCGCCGAGCAGGCGCCGGTGGTGAAGCCCGTGCGGGTGCCGCGCTTGGCGGTCTTTTCCATCATGACGAGCTGCGCTCCTGCGCTTCGGCCAGGCCGAGCAGCGCATGGATGGCGGCGACGACCAGCGTCGAGCCGCCCTTGCGACCGCGGATCACGATCCACGGCACCTCGTTCACCGTGGCCATCAGGTCCTTGGACTCGGCCGCCGAGACAAAGCCCACCGGCATGCCGACGACCAGCGCCGGCTTCACGCCCTCTTCGCGAATCAGCCGCACCAGCTCGATCAAGGCCGTGGGCGCATTGCCGATGCCGACGATGGCGCCGTCCAGCAGGCCGTGGCGATGGGCCTGGCGCATGGCCTGCACGGCGCGCGTCGTGCCCTCGGCGGTGGCCTGGGCGATCACGTCCGCGTCGCTGATGAACTGGTGCGTGGCCATGCCGAAGTGGGCCAGCCGCGGGCGCGAGAGGCCCACGCAGATCATCTCCACGTCCGCCACCACCGGCGCGCCGCCGGCCAGCACCGCGCGCAGCCCGGCGGCCACCGCGTCGGGGTGGAAGTCGGTCAGGCCGTTGAAGTCGAAATCGGCGTTGGCGTGGATCATGCGGCGCACGATGGACCACTGGGCGGACGTGTAGAAGGCCTGCGGTCCGACCTCGGCGTCGATCACCGCAAACGAGTCGTGCTCGATCGCGCGGCCGGCCGCCGTCAGCTGCTCGGTGACGACGTTGCCGTTCGGGATCTCAGGCATGGCTGTGGCCCGCGTGGTCGTGGCCGTGCGCACGGTCGTGTGCATGCCCGTGCTCATGTGCATGGTCATGCGCCTGCGCCGGCACGTGGCCGTCGTCGTGGTGATGGTGGCCCTGGCCGTGCTCCTCGGCGAAGAGGCGGAACTTGCAGCCGTCGCAAGGCATCAGCGCTTCGGGCGCGCCGTCCAGCAGGTCGTGCACGCGCTGGTCCATCAGCCCGAAGATTTCGGGCTCGAAACCGAAGTAGTGGCCGCTGGCAAAGCGCACATGCGGGTACTGCAGGCGCAGGTGATCGATCTGCCGGCCGATGCGCTGCACCAGCGTGCCGGTGAACAGGTAATACGGCAGCACGACGATCTGCCGCATGCCCAGCAGCACCTGGCGCTGCACGACCTTTTCCAGCCGCGGCCAGGTGATGCCGGTGAAGGCCAGGTCCACCAGCTCGTGGTCAGTCTCTTCCAGCAGCCAGCGCGCCATCTTGGCCAGCTCGCCATTGGCGCCGCGGTCCGACGAGCCGCGGCCCAGCACGATCACGCCGGTGCCGGTCGGGTCTGGCATGTCCAGCGTGTTCATCGCGCTGCGCAGCTGGCGGCGGAGGATTTTCAGGATTTGTTCGCCGGCACCCAGGTGCGGCGCGTAGAGGAACTGCACGCCCGGGCTTTCGGCCCGCGCCTCGGCGATGTGCTCGGGGATCTCCATCTTCGCGTGGCCGGCCGCGTTGAGGATCAACGGCAGCACCAGCACGCGCCGGCTGCCGATTGCGGCGCGGCGCAGGCCGGCTTCCAGCATCACCTCGGCGAATTCGATGAAGCAGACCTCGATGCGCCATTCGGGGTGCCTGGCTCGCCACTGCGCGGCGAACAGCTCGATCTCGTCGTTGCCGCTGCGTTCTCTTGACCCATGCCCGATGATCAGGACCGTATCGGTCAGTGCGGCGTGGGTGTGCGCGGCGGTTTGCAGTGCGATGGGCACGATGTCGTTCATGAGGTTTCCTTCGTGGCTTCGCTCGCGCGCCGGAAGCGGTGCGTGAACGTGGCGTCGTACAGCTTGGATTTGGTGAGCTCGGCCCAGCCGCGCGCGCCCAGCGTGGGGCTGGCGATGACCATGGCCTGGCTGACGATGCCGGCCTCGCGGCACAGCTGCTTGATGGTGGCCACCGTGCCGCGCACGATGCGCTCTTCGCCCGGCCAGCTGGCCTTGTGCACCACCAGCACCGGTGCGTCTTCCGGCCAGCCGGCTTCGCGCAGGCCTGCCTCGACCTTGTGCAGCAAGGTGATGGACAGGAAGATGCACAGCGTGCAACGGTGCGCCGCCAGCTCGGCCAGCGATTCGCCGGCCGGCATGGGCGTGCGGCCCTCCACGCGGGTGAAGATCGTCGTCTGCGTGACCTCGGGCAGCGTGAAGCTTTCGACCGCCGCGGCGGCCGAGGCCATGGCCGAAGACACGCCCGGGACCACGCCGATCGGGATGCCGGCGGCGTCCAGCGGCTGCACCACCTCGATCAGCGTGCCGTACAGCGCCGGGTCGCCGGTCTGCAGGCGCAGCACGGTCGCATGGCGGCTGGCGCGCTCGGTCAGCCAGGCGACCATCTCGCCCAGCGTCATGTCCTTGGAGTCGGCGATCTCGCAGCCGGCTGGCGCCCAGCGCGTGGCGGCTTCGCTGACCAGCGAGCCGGCGAACAGGATGGCGCCAGCGCGTTCGATAAGGCCGCGGCCCTTGACCGTGATCAGGTCCGGGTCGCCCGGGCCGGCGCCAACGAACCAGACCGTGCCCGGGCGTGCGGCGGCCACAGGCCTCTCGGGTGCCGGCGCATCGGGTGCCAGGTGCATCTCGTCTTCCTCCGTCGCCCCCACCGGGCATGGCGCTGCAAAAGCGCAGGACGAAACGAAGACGAAAAACGGGGATGGACGCGCTGGAGGGCCCGGTTGCCCGGACGTGGTGGCGCATGCACCCCATCGCCCACCGCAACGGCCTGCTCACATGCGACAGGCCGGTCTCCGGGCTCGCGAGCCGCCGGGCATGCAGGTGCACGCCGGCTGGCCGCCGATCCCCTTCCCACACCCTTGATTGTCGGGCGCAGTGGTCGAAACGCCGGGCCAGGCCCGTCGCCGATCGGCTGCCAGAAACTCGCTTACCGTTGCGGGGGCAGCGCCGGAATTGGAAGAACCCTGGGGTTTCTTGCGCACCGGCTTCCCGTTTCATCTTGCCCAACCCGAAGGCCTGGCAAGACACCTGAAGCTGGTGGCAGTGTAACGGCTAGGCCGGCGCCACGGCCACCGCGCGCCGGGTGCCGAGCAACAGCAGCGCGGCCAGCACGGCAAAGCCGGCGCTGGCCAGCGGCACTGGGCTGGCATCTTCGCCCTGTACCATGAAGGACGCCACCAGCGGGCCAAACGCACTGCCCAGCAACTGCGCCGCGGGCACCAGGCCGGCCAGGCGTCCACTGGCATCGGCACGGAAGGCCAGGCCGATGTGGAAGGGCAGCATGAACAGCCAGACGAAGCCAAACACCGCGCAGGCCAGTGCAAAGGCCTGCGGCCGGCCCGGTGGCAGGCTGTGCACCGTGAGCGTGGCGGCGGCCAGCAGCGCCGAGGCCAGCGCCAGCAGCGGCAACACCGGCCAGCGGCGCACTGCCAGCGAGCCCACGCTGCCGCCGATCACCTGCATCACCAGCACGCCGGCAATCAAGGTCTGCGCGGCTTGGGCATCGAATCCTGCGGCCTGCGCCAGCGGGTCCAGGTAGGCCCAGAACGCGCCCAGCGTGGCCAGCTGCAGGAAGACCACCGCCAGCGGCAGCGCGGTGGCCAGTGACCAGCGAAAGCCCGAGGCAGCCGCCGGGGCCAGCGGCGCCAGCTTCGCCGGCTGCAGCCAGGCCAGCACGCACACCAGCGCCGACAGCAGTGCCAGCGCGACAAACGCACCCTGCCAGCCCCACGGCGGCACCACCGCCTTGGCCAGCACCAGCCCGAGCGCGGCCTGCGCCAGCGTCTGCACCACGAAAAACACGCCGCCAATGCGCGCCGGCTGGGCGCAGCGCACGATCACGCCGGTCGTGCCCCAGACCAGCACGCCTTCGGCGAGACCCGCCGCGGCGCGCACGGCGATCAGCGCGCTGTCGCCCACGGCGCGCAGCGTCAGCAGGTCCAGGGCCGCCGTAAGCAGCGCCGCAATGATGGTGATGCGCCGCAACTGCGCCCCCGGCAGCAGCGCGTCGCCCAGCACCACGCCCAGGCCGACCGCGACGATCTCGCCCATCGCCACCAGGCCCACGCCTTCCAGCGTCAACGCCTTGGCCTCCAGCAGCGCGCCCAGCACGATGGGCTGGGTGCCGATGATCAGCACCGCGATGGCGCCCACCGCCAGTGCCGCCGCGACCTGCGCCGTGGACCAGGCCTCACCTTCGTTCCGGCTCATGCTCACTCCTCCGCCATTACCCTCGTGGATCAATAGCCTTTTGCCTCTTCGGGCAACAGGGCTTGCGCAAAGCGTGCCATGGCCCGCTGCTCGTCCTTCATCAACCGGCCGTTGGCAATGGTGCGCACCAGCCACGGCAAGGGCCTGACCTTGCCGCCGGTGGCGGCAGCCAGCACAAAGGCCTTGGCGCATTTTTCGAACAGCTCGGCATTCAGCGCCAGCCGTGTCGCGGTGGCGCCCAGGCAGACGACGCGGCCTTGCAGCAACAGCGCGTTGCCGCCAGCCGCCAGGGACCGGCCCAGTTCGGCCGGGTCGTTCACGGCCGGGCCCATGCGGCCGAGGTGCCGCGCCTGTTCGTCGAAGACGGTGGGCATGGTGCCGCCAAAGTCCGGCAGGCACAGCCCGAACGGGCCGCCGCCGATGGCGATGGCGCCCACGTCCGGCCGCAGCCGGTAGATCGCCGCGTGCGTGCGGGCATCGCCTGGCCAGACGGCCGGCGCGTTGACGCCTTGCCATGCCACACTGCGCGGCATGTGGGTGCCTGTGCTGTTCCACCACATGGCTTCTTCCCCCGGCAGGCGCAGCGACAGGCTGGCGACGCTTTCGCCGACCTGGCCCATCACGCCGCGCGCCTGCAGCCGCACGAACAGCGGCCACCATGCAGCGTCCAGGTCAGACGCAGCCGAAGACATCATCGAAGCGGTTGAGGGCGTCATCGATGACCTCGTCGGTGTCGGCCAGGCTGGTGTAGATGCGGCTGCCGGCCAGCGTGACCAGGCCGTGCGCGGTGTAGGCCGCGCCCATCTCCTCCATCATGTGCTTGCGGGCCTTGGCCTCGTCCTTGGCGCGCCAGAGCTTGTAGAGGTTGCCGGTGTCCATCAACAGCACGCCCGAGGTCTGCAGGTGCACGATGGAGCCCATGTTGTAGGCCACGTAGGGCAGCGCGCGGCGCTGGATGATCTCGTCCAGCCCCTTGCGCAGCCGGTCGCCCGCACGGCCGGCCACGCCCGCCGCGTCGCAGCGCTGCGCCTCCTTCAGCGCGTAGTACCCCGCCACGCACGAGAGTGGGTTGGCCGACAGCGTGCCGCCGACAAACGCCCGCCGCGCGGTGGTGCCGATGCCACCGACCAGCAGCATCATCACGTCCTTGCGGCCGCCGATGGCGCCGGCCATCGGGTAGCCGCCGGTGAGGCATTTGCCCAGCACCGTCAGATCCGGCGTGACGCCGAAATAGGCCTGCGCGCCGCCCATGCCGAGACGAAAGCCGGTGACGACCTCGTCGAAGATCAGCAGCGCGCCGAATTCATCGCAGAGCTTGCGCACCTCGGCGTTGTAGCCAGGGTGCACCGGGCGTGTGCCGCTCTCCGGGCCCAGCGGCTCCAGCAGCACGGCCGCAGTGCCGCCGCGCAGGCGGTTCCATTGCAGTTTGCGGCGCAGCGCTTCCAGGTCGTTCGGGTGGCATTCCTGCGTATGGCCGGTCACACCGTGCGGAATGCCGACGGCCTCCATTCGGCCGGTGCCGGGCAGGCGCATGCCGTAGACCAGCTGGTCGCTCCAGCCGTGGTACGCGCCGCCAATCTTGACGATCCACTTCCTGCGCGTGTAGGCCCGCGCCAGCCGCACCGCGCCCATCACCGCCTCGGTGCCCGAGCCCAGCAGCCGCAGCATGTCCACGCCCGGCATCACGCTGCAGACCAGCTCGGCCAGCTTGACCTCGTATTCATGCAGCAGGCCGGTGACCGGGCCGCAGGCGTCCAGCACCTCGTTGACCTTCTGCCGCACCGCCGGGTGCTTGCTGCCCAGCAGCGTGGGGCCGCCGGCCTGCAGGAAATCGATGTAGCGGTTGCCGTCCACATCGGTCAGGTGCGCGCCTTCGGCCTTGGCCACGGCCAGCGGAAACGGATGGTTGAAGGCCAGGTTGTGCTGCACGCCACCGGGGATCACTGCCTGCGCCCGTTCGGCCAGGCGCCTGGAGCCCTGGCAGCGCTCATCGAAGTAGCGCATCACGCGGGCCATCTCGGGCGGACGGATCGGCCGCATCGGCTGCTGGACCAGCTCGCTGAAGCGCCGGTACAGCGTGCCAACCTCGGGCCAGGCCGAGATCGCAGGCCGAGGTGCCGCTGCAGTGGCGGGAAAGGCAATGGGGTCGGAGGTCAGCGCGCTCATGGCATCGGTTCAATCGTCGGTTGCGCAGCCAGCGCGTTCAGCACCCGCGTCAGCGCGGGTTGCAAGGCAAGGTTGGCGGCGCGTTCGGCAATGCGCCGCGCCAGTTCGGCATGCGCCAGCGCCTCCAGGTCCACGACCGCGCGCATCGCCTGATCAATGCCGGCGCCGCAGCACAGGATGCCGTGGTTGCGCATCAAGTAGGCGTGCACGTCGGGCCGCAGCGCGCGGCCCAGCTTGGCCGCGAGCCAGCCGGTGCCCGAAGGCGCATAGCCGACCACCGGCACGCGCTGGCCCAGCGAGCCGCGCAGCGCGGGCGGCACGGCCAGCGCCTGGCCCAGCAGCGCGCAGGCGCTGGCGACCGGTTGGTGCGTGTGGATGCTGCAGCCCACGTCGGGCCGGGCGCGCAGCAAACGCGCATGCAGCCCTGTTTCCACCGATGGCGCGCGCGCGCCTTCGAGCTGCGCCAGGTCGGCCAGCCGCAGCACTGCCACGTCGGCCGCAGCCATCGCGTGGTAGTCGGTGGCCGAAGGCGTGACGGCGAAGTGCTGCGCGTCGATGCGCAGCGCCAGGTTGCCGCCGGTGCCGGCGAAAAAGCCTTGGTGCGACAGCGCCAGGCACAGGTCCACCACGGTCTGGCGTTCGGCAGCGTGTTTCATGCGGCGGACTCCAGCGCGGCAGGCACCGGCAACGCGCCGGGCTGGGGCGTGTTCAGCCGGCGGTACAGCGGCGCGAGCCGGGTGCGCACTTCCTTGAAGGTCTCGAACTGGTCCTGGTGCAGGCGCTGCAGTGCGAGGTTGGGCGCGTAGGTCGCGCGCACGCGCCGCATGCCGTCCAGCTCATCGAATCTCAGCTCGCCCAGCGCCACCGCGGCAATGAAGGCCGCGCCAATGGCATTGGCCTGGATCGGGCTGGCCAACTGGCGAATGGGCTGGCCGGTCACGTCGGCCATGATCTGGCACCAGACGTCCGACTGCGCGCCGCCACCAACCGCCGTGATGGTGCCCACGTCTCGGCCCAGCAGCCGCGCAAACGGCTCCAGCATCCAGCGCGTGTTCAGCGCCACGCCTTCGAGGAAGGCGCGGAAGATGTCTTCGCGCGAATGCGCCAGCGACAGGTTCAGCAGCCCGGCACGCAGGTGTGGGTCGTCCACCGGCGTGCGCTCACCCATCAGCCAGGGCGTGTAGATCAGCCCGCGCGCACCGGGCGGCACGCGCGCGGCGATCTTGTTCAGCAGCTCGTAGACGGCGGGGTGCTCTTCGTCGCTGGCCAGCTCGTCGGGGTGGTAGAGGATGCGGTCGCGCAGGAACGAGAGGTTGGCGCCGGCAGTCGACTGCAGCGCCATCGCCAGGTAGCGGCCGGTGACCGCGCAGGGCACGGCCGCGAGCTTGTGGCGCACATCGGTCTTCATCTTCGGCACATGGGCACCCAGCCATGAAGAAGTACCTAAATAGAGGTGGGCTTGATGGTCGCCCACCGCGGCGCCGACCGCCACCGCCGAGTTGTCCATCGCGCCGGCCACCACCACGGTGCTGGCCGGCAGCCCCAGCGCCGCCGCCACCTCGGGCAGCAGCGGGCCGAGGATGGCTGTGGACTTCACCAGCGGCGGCAGCTTGTCGGCGTCGATGCGCAGCATGCGGATCAGGCCGGCGTCGTAGCGCAGGTTTTCCACGTCGCGGTTGTCGGTGACCCAGGCGGTGAGCATCGCGTCCTGCGTCGCGCAGCAGCGGCCGGTCAGGCGCAGGTTCAGGTAGTCCAGCGCGTTGAGGAACTTGTGCGTGCGGGCGTAGCGCTGCGGCTCTTCATCGCGGATGTAGGCCATGTGGCCGGCGGCGTCCCGGCCGGTGGCCGACGGCGCGCCGCCGGTCAACCGCAGCCAGCGCCACAGCTTCAGCGGCCCGTAGCCTTCGATGTTCAGCAGCTTGCCACGCGCACGGCGGGCGATGGCCGCGGCACCGCGCGAATCCAGCCAGCTCATCGCCGGGCTGATGGCCTGGCCTGCCTTGTCCACGCAGACCGTCACCTCCGTCTGCGTGGAGCAGCAGACGGCCACCACGCGCGCACGCCGCGCCGCATCAGCCGCCAGCAGCTCGCCCGCGGCGCCCAGCAAGGCCGCCCACCAGTCCTCCGGCTGCTGCTCGGCCAGCGCACCCTGCACACGCAGCGCCACCGGGCGGAACGCCCAGGCGACGACCACACCGTCCAGCGAGACCAGCGCGCACTTGCAGCCGGAGGTGCCGAGGTCAACCGCGAGGATCAGGCGCGCATCGGAGAGCGGTGGCATGGACAGCGGGTGACCAGGATCAGAAGCGCCGCAGCACCGAGACGACGAAGCGGTTGTCGTCGGTGGCGCGCAGCTTGGAACCGTCCACCGCCAGGTAGAGCTCGCGCGCCTTGGTGTTGCTGGTCATCCAGTCGGCGTTCCACTCGAAGCCCCATTGCTTGTGGGTGATGCCGATGCTGTAGTCCGAGAAATCGGCTTCCTTGAAGTGCTTGATCTTCTGCAGGCCGGCATGCAGGTTCAGCGTGGTGGCAGGCGCCAGGTTGAACTTGTAGCCCAGGTCGAACAGCCAGCTGCCGCGCGAGTTCTGGTCGCCGCGGGCGTAGCAGGCCAGGCCTGGCGTCGGGTCCGGGTTCAGCGCCAGCATGGTGCCGCAGACGCCGCCGGTGTCCGCCCCGCGATAGGTCTTGGAGATGACGTTCAGCACCCGGCCTTCGAGCTCGCCGTAGTTGATCTCCAGCACCGCGAACTTGCTGTTGAAGTTGCTGCTGCGCACGTCGGTGGGCGTGAAGGTCTCGAAGTCGAAACCGTGCGGTGCGTCGAACTTCGCGCCAGGGAAAAACTCGGTCGCCAGGCCCAGGCCGAAGTGCCAGCCCTCCGGGTCGCCAAAGCGGTAGCCACCGGCCACCGTGAAGCCCAGGCCGTCGCCTTCGAGGAACTGCTTCTTGCTGACGGTCGCCACCTCGATCAGGCCGATCAGCCCGCTCTCGTGCGCCGCCTCCACGCTCAGGCGCAGGCCGGGCTTTTTCAGCGAATCGGAAATGCCGCGGGTGCGCTGGTCCGAGCTGAGCTTGAGCGAGGTGTCGACCGCGAAGCTGGCGGTGTCGGACTCCGCGTGCGCCGGCAAGGCCGCGGCCAAGGGCAGGGCCAGGGCCAGGGCGGCGATGAGCAAACGGGGCGTGGGCATGGATGTCGTCTCCTCCGGTGGGTGGACAGGTCAGGGTTTGCAGGCCGGGGCCGCGGGCAGCGCGGCAACCCGCTTGAGCAGTTCGGTCTGGCCCAGCACCTCCACGCCCACGAAGGCGCGGATGGCCAGGTCGCCCGACTTGATGCGCACCACGCCCTTGTATTTCTTCTTGTCGCGCGGGTCGTAGACCCAGCCATCGCGCCAGGCCTCGTTCTCGTAGCGCGCCAGCTGGGCGATCTGCACGCCGCAGGTGTCGGCCGGCGTGCCGGCGTCCTTGTCCCAGACGATGCGGCCGCACAGCGCGCCGGCCTGGTCGGCACAGGGCTTGAACTCGATCACCGCGTCCTTCTCGGCCGTCATCCACAGGCCTTGGGCCTCTTCCGGCCCCGCGGCCCAACAGGACGCGCCGGCCAGCGCAGACACCAGCGAACACAGCACCGAACAAAACATCTTTGGCATCGGAACGCTCCAGGCTTGAGGTGGATCAGAACGTCATCAGGTAGTCATGGCTAGTTTATAGCGATGACTATCGTTTTTGTCTACTCTTCCGGCGTCCTTTCGCTGGGACAATCCCGAACAGACCTGCTGAACCCGATGCCCGCTACCCGCAAACCCGCGCCTTCGCTGGCGACCAAGAAACAGCCCGCGCAGGCGCGCGCCACGGAAACCTACGAGCGCATCCTGGAAGTCACGGCGCACACGCTGGCCGACGTGGGCATCGAGCGCCTGTCGACCAACCTGGTGTGCGAGCGCGCCGGCTTGAGCCCACCGGCCCTGTACCGCTACTTCCCGAACAAGTACGCACTGCTGTCCGAACTCGGCCAGCGCCTGATGCAGCAGCAAAACGAGCTGGTGGGCCGCTGGATCAGCGTCGAGCTGTTTGCCGGCAGCCCGCAGGCGCTGGAAGACGCGGTGGCCGGCCTGGTGCTGGACACCTACCGCGTCACCGCGCAGACCGTGGGCGGCGTGTGGATCATGCGGGCGCTGCGCGCGGTGCCCGCGCTGCAGCAGGTGCGCCTGGCCTCGCATGCCGAAGTCACCGCGGCCCAGACCGAGCTGCTGGCGCAGGCGCTGCCGCAGGCCAACAAGGCCGAGCTGCGGCTGGCCAGCCGCATCGTCGTGGAGCTGATCTATGCCACCGTCGAAATGCTGTTCGACGAAGCCCTGGACGAACAGGCCGTGGCCCGCACCGTGGCCGGCATGCTGCTCAGCCACCTGGAACGCATCCGGCCCGGGCTGGCGAAGAGGCCAGCCGCTCGCCGCACCGCCTTGGCGGGTCGAAACAAGGCCTGATCCGCCACAAATTGGGGACTCAAGCTTCCAAGACCGAGCAGCTTGCTCAAGCTTGGAAAACAGGCGCCGATAGCGGTGAAAGCTCTGATGCATGCCCGCTTGCATGCTGGGGTTCCCCCACACACGCTGTCCAAAGAGGCGCCCCAATGAACACCTGGACCCACTGGAAAATCGGCACCCGGCTCAGCCTGGGGTTCGCCGCCGTCCTCACCTTGCTGATCGTGATCACCACCAGCGCCTGGTGGCGACTGGACAGCACCATGCGCGCGATGCACAACATGATGGACGAGCCACTGGCCAAGGAGCGCATCGTTTCCGACTGGTATCGGGGCATCCATACCAGCGTGCGCCGCACCACCGCGATCGTGAAGAGCGCCGACCCCTCTCTGGCTGCCTTCTTTGCGCCCGAGAACAAGGAGGCCACGACCAAGATCACCGAGCTGACGCAGCGCCTGGAAGCGCTGCTGCGCAGCGACCAGGAACGCCAGCTCTACCAAGAGGTGATGACGGTGCGCAAGCGCTATGTCGCAGCGCGCGACGAGATCGTCGCCACCAAGGCCCAGGACCCGGGCCAGGCCGAAGCCTTGTTCGAGCGCAGCTTCATGCCCGCAGGCAAGGCCTATCTCGAAACCTTGCAAGGCCTGCTGGATGCGGAGCGGGCACAGATCGACAGCTTGCGTTCCGACATCGACAAAGACGCCGCTGCGGCCCGCCAGCATCTGCTGGCGCTGGGCGGCCTGGCGCTGATCCTGGGCATGTTCTGCGCCTGGTCCATCACCCGCAGCGTGACCGGGCCACTCCGACATGCCGTGGCCGAGGCCCAGCGCGTGGCCGCTGGCGACCTGCGAGAGCAGGGCAGCGCGCCGCCCGCCCGCCATGACGAAACCGGCCAGTTGCTCACCGCGCTGGCGCAGATGCGCAATGCCCTGGCCCAGATGATCCATGGCATCCGCGATTCGACCGACAGCATGGGCATTGCCAGCCGTGAAATCGCCTCCGGCAACCAGGACCTGAGCCTGCGCACCGAGCAGACCGCCAGCAACCTGCAGGAAACCGCTTCGGCCATGGAGCAGCTGACGGCCACCGTGGGCCACAGTACCGACAACGCCCGGCAGGCCAGCCAGCTGGCCGCCTCGGCCGCCGAAGTGGCTGCCCGCGGCGGCGCTGTCGTCTCCCAGGTAGTCGCCACCATGGGCGACATCAACAGCTCATCGAAGCGCGTGGTGGACATCATCGGCGTGATCGACGGCATTGCCTTCCAGACCAACATCCTGGCGCTGAACGCGGCCGTGGAAGCGGCCCGCGCAGGCGAGCAGGGCCGCGGCTTCGCCGTGGTGGCCAGCGAAGTGCGCACGCTGGCCCAGCGTTCGGCCCAGGCTGCCAAGGAAATCAAGGCCCTGATCGGCGCCTCGGCAGAGCGGGTGGACAGCGGCACCGCGCTGGTGGCGGATGCAGGCCGCACGATGCAGGAGCTGGTGGGCTCGGTGCAGCGCGTCTCGGACATCATCGGCGAGATCTCTGCTGCTGCCGGTGAGCAGCACGACGGCATCGGCCAGGTGAACATCGCCGTGACCCAACTGGACCAGATGACCCAACAGAATTCTGCACTGGTGGAGCAGAGCGCTGCCGCGGCGCAAGCGCTGAGCCAGCAGGCCGAACGCCTGGCCCACTCGGTGCGCCGCTTCCAGCTGGCGGCCTGACCGACGGGCGCCCAGGGGCCGCCGCAAGGCATCACCGGTGGCGCCAAGGGCCGAGCACAGATCATGTTGCAATCCTGACCGCCTTGTTGTCCCTGGCACCACTGCAAGTGCAGGAGGCACGCAAGCGCTACCCCGTGCCCGAGGCTGATGCGGCCGGCCTCCTGATTGGCCCGGAGCTGGACCACAAACTGGATAAGCAGGGCATTTCCAGCCGGGCCATCGATCCGGTCTGCAAATACCTGGGCCTGGGCAAAGGTGCGCTGGCCGAATACCTCGACCTGGACCGCACGACAGCCGCCCGCCTGATCGCCAGCGACCGTCCGTTGCCCACCCATTCGGCCGAAAGCATGTCGCGCCTGCTGGAACTGCAGCACCTGGCGCTGGACACCTTCGAGTGCCCGGCGGGTGCGATGGCCTGGCTGGGCAAACCAAACCCGCTGCTCGAAGGCGACAGCCCGCTGGAAGCCGCCAAGACCTCCTTCGGCGGCGAGCGCGTCAGGGACCTTCTGCTGGCCATCAAGTACGGCGGCGCGGCTTGACCAGCGTCTGGCGGATCGGCCACTGCCCCGCGCCACAGCCCGCCCCTTCGGCCCTGCTGGCGAACTGGCGTGACGACCAGTCCATCAGCCAGCGCATCGGCATGGCCTGGCTGCAATCGGGCGCGAGCCTGGCGCTGTGGGTCCCTTCGTTCGTCGCGCCGTTGGAGATGAACCTGCTGCTGAACCCGGCCCACCCACAGTACCGGCAGTCAGTTCGACCCGCGGCTTTTCTGAAATTTGGGGTCGCAGCCGGCTTGACGTGAGGCTATTCGGGAGAATTCGGCCCTGGATTTTCCAAAGCCTGCCGCCTTTGACGCGAAACGTGCGGCGATGAGCCAGGCGCCCTGATTCAGGCTGCCGCGGGCATCCACAGGTCCAGCATGCTTTCCAGTGCCGAACGTGTCACCGGCTTGGCCAGGTAGGCGTTCATGCCGACGGCGATGCACTGCTCCATGTCGCCGGAAATGGCGCTGGCGGTGAGGGCAATGATCAGCAAATCGTTCAGGCCGGCTTCGCGCAGCCGGCGCGTGGCCTCGAAGCCGTCCATCTCCGGCATCAGGCAGTCCATCAGCACCAGGTCATGATCGTGGCGCAGCGCCATCTCCACGGCCTGCCTGCCGTTGGCGGCCTCGAAGACCTCGAACCCCAGGTCTTCCAGCATGGCCCGCGCCACCATCGCGTTGACGGCGTTGTCCTCGGCCAGCAGCACGCGCCGGCCCTGGAAGCGGCGCGGCTGCTCGGCCGGGCTTGCCGGCGTCTCGGCCAGCGCCACCGGCAGCGCTGAAATGGCGGCCAGCGTCATTGGCAAGGTGGCCAGGAAAACCGAGCCACGCCCGGGCTCGCTGCTGGCCTCCAGCCGGCCCCCCATCAGGTGCACCAGCTCCTGGGCGATGGCCAGGCCAAGGCCGGTGCCGCCATAGCGCCGGGTGGTCGAGCGGTCCGCCTGGCTGAAGGGCCGGAACAGCCGCGGCAGCGCCGAGGGGTCGATGCCAATGCCGCTGTCCTGCACGCGGAACTGCAGCAGGATCCTGCCGGGCTGCTCGCCTGGCAGCGGCCGTACCGCCAGCCGCACCTGGCCGGCTTCGGTGAACTTCAGCGCGTTGCTGAGCAGGTTGGACAAGACTTGCTGCAGCCGCACCGGGTCGCCCAGCACGGCAGCCGGCAAGTCTGGCGACAGCTCGCCGGACAGCTCGATGCCCTTGCGCCGGGCCTGCACGCCAAACACCTGCAACGTCTCGTTGATCAGCCCCCGCAGGTCCATCGCAATCTCTTCGAGCTCAACCGCGCCGGCCTCGATCTTGGAGATGTCCAGCACGTCGTTGACCAGCTTCAGCAGCAGCTCGCCCGAGCCATAGGCGGCCTGGGCCATCTCTCGCTGGCGCGGCGTGAGCTCGGTGTGCAGCAGCAGGTCGGCCATGCCCAGCACGCCGTTGAGCGGCGTGCGGATCTCGTGGCTCATGCTGGCCAGGAAGGCCGACTTGGCACGGTTCGCGTCGTCCGCCGCGTTGCGCGCTTCGTTGGCCTCGCGCTGGGTAACCATCAGCTGGCCCAGCGCCAGGGCCTGGCGCGTCAGCAGACGGTGCACCGCCGCGCTCAGCGCGAGCAGCGCCGCGGTGGCCGCGAGCATGAAGGCGCCGATCCAGCTGGCGCTTTCTTGCCAGCGTGCCAGCACCAGGGTCTCGGAGCCGGTGATCGTGACCAGCAGCGGGTAGGCCGGCGACATGGTCGCGCTGACGATGCGCAGCCGGGTGTCGCTGGGGTTGCTGGGCCGCGGGCCACGCAGCACCTCGGTGACGGTGCTGCCGCCGGCATTCGGCATGGCGGCCAGGCGCTGGGCCACGCCGGGCACCGGTTGGCCCATCAGCGCGTCGCTGGTCGGATAGCGGGCCAGCACCCTGCCGTCGGGGCGCAGCAGCGTCAACGTGGGCTCACGCTGGCCCAGGTTGATGGAGCGGTAGAACTCGCCGAAATAGTCGCTCTCGATGCCCACCAGCGCCAGGCCGATCATGCGGCCTTGCGGATTGGCCACCTTGCGCGCGATGTAGAAGGTCCAGCTGCCGTTGCCGCGGTTCTGCACCGGCACCGACAGGTAGAGCTTGAGCCTGGGGTCGGCCACGTGGGCCGCGAAGTAGTCGCGGTCGCCGAGCTGGATCTGGGGCGGCGGGAAGCTGCGCGAGAAATTGATCAGCTCGCCGCCGGCCAGCGCGACGCTGATGACGTCGACCTGCGGCAGGTCGGCCTGGAGCTGCCGCAGCTTGGCAAAGGCCTCGGGCGTGCCCATCAGCCGGCGCAGCGCCGCTTCGTCGGCCGGCTGGGCCCGCTCGGCTTCTTCGACCACCCGCTGCAGCACCGCGTCGGCCGCGGCAATCGTCTGGTCGGCATGCTGGCTGGTCAACCGGCACAGCGCGGACAGCGAACGCTGCCAGTCGGCCAGCGCGTCCTCGTGCGCCCGCCAGATCGCCAGCCCACCCAGCGCCCAGGCCGAAGCGATCAGCAGCCCGCTGGCGCCCAGCACCAGCCAGGTCCAGCGCATGCGCCCACGCTCGGCGCGCGGCGGCGGGTCTGCCTTGATCAGCACGGGCATGGGGGGCGGCTGGCTCGCGCGTCTTCCGCGTCTTCCACGTTTTCCACGTTTTCCATTTTCCACCGCGGACCCGGCAGGTCCGGGGGGCGCTTCAGGGTCAACGGTTGTAGCACGCGGCCGCCGACCCTGTCTGCCGGGACACACCCGCCGCGCCCGCCCGCCCGCCCGCAGTTTCGCGGCCCCAGCACCCGAAGGAGCGCTGAACAAGGCAGCACAGATCTGGGCCGGATTTGCGGCTTTGTTCCAGCTTTGGCCCCTCAATGAAAAAGCCCAACATGCCGATACATGCGAGAGCCGCGTGGATTCCGGTGACAAGGCCGTCGGCCGCGTCGGATCCACCCCCCTCACCAAATGCTCCGACAGAGGAAATCAGGATGAACCGCAAGCAATGCCTTGCCACGCTCGTGGCAATCTCCAGCCTCACTTTGGCCAGCGCGCTGCCGGCTTTCGGCAACGAGCTGCCCGCCGAGGTGCAGGCCAAGGTCGAGAAGGCCAAGAAGCGGCTGGCCGAACTGGCCGCCAATCCCACCGTGGTGGCCGCCGTGCGCGAGGCCAATGGCCATGACGGCGGCGGCATGACCAACGGCAAGTGGGTTGACCTGACGGACGCCGACCCGGCGGTCAAGAGCATGCTGGCCAGCAAGGTCAGCGTGCAGATCGCCAAGTGGGAAACCGAGGACGACACGGTCAACAAGCTGGTGCTGCGCGACCAGAAGGGCAACCTGATCGGCGCCAGCATCCGACCGCTGATCTACAACAACGCCAGCCGACCGGTGTTTGCCAACCCGATCAAGGGCCAGGTCTGGTCCGCCAATGAGATCAAGCCCGACACCTCCACCCAGATCCCCAGCGTGCACGTTGCCGCACCGGTGATGGATGGCGGCAAGGCGATTGGCGTGTTGCAAGCCGGTGTGACCGCCAAGTAATTTCGCTGGAATCAACCGTGCGTGCCCGGACACCGGGCCGCATTGGAGGAACGCATGTTCAAGAATTTGAAAGTTGGCGCAAGGCTGGCGCTCGGCTTTGCCGCGGTGCTGGCACTGATGACCGTGATCAGCGCGATTTCGCTGAGCAGGCTGTCGGCCATCAAGGCCGACCTGGCAGCAGTGACCGGCGAGGCGCCCGAGCGCCTGGCCAGCAACCTGCGCGACCTGGCCCGCTACCAGGCGATCGCGCTGCGAGACGTGGTGATGCAGGACGACGTGGCCTTCAAGAAGAAGGAATTCGACCTGATGAAGAAGTCCCGCACCGAGTACGAGCACACCGCCCAGACCCTGGGCGCGATGCTGACCGAACCCGCGACCAAGGCCGCCTTCGACAAGGCCGCAACCGCCCTGCAGGCGACCAAGGCGCCGATGGAAAAAGCCATCGACAAATCCATGGCCGACGACATGCCTGGCGCTGCCGAGACCGTGCGCGAAGAAGTCCGCCCGGCCCAGCTGGCCCACGTGGCTGCGCTGGACCAGGTGGTGGAAGCCGTGCAGGAAGCTTCGCGGGTGCGCAACGAGCAGGCCGACAAGGCCTACCAGCGCGCGGTGATGCTGATCATCGGCCTGTCGATCACCGCACTGGTGCTGGGCGTGCTGATTGCCTGGCAGATCCAGCGCAGCATCACCCGGCCGCTGAACATCGCGGTGGACGTGGCGCAGGCGGTGGCGGGCGGTGACCTGTCGCGCGTCATCAGCGTGCAGTCGGACGATGAAGTCGGCCGCCTGCTGAAGGCGCTGCAGACGGTCAACACCGACCTGGGCCGCACGATGCTGCAAGTGCGGTTTGCGGCAGAAACCATGCAGACGGCGTCGCTTGAAATTGCGGCCGGCAATGCCGACCTCAGCCAGCGCACGGAGCAGCAGGCCTCCAGCCTGCAGCAGACGGCCTCCTCGATGGAGCAGCTGACGGCCACCGTGAAGAACAACGCCGACACCGCACGCAGCGCCGCGCAGATGGCCAGCTCGGCCAGCGCCGCGGCCGCCAAGGGGGGCGACGTGGTGGCCCAGGTCGTCACGACCATGGATGCCATCAAGGCCAGCTCGCAGAAGATCGCCGACATCATCGGCACCATCGACGGCATCGCCTTCCAGACCAACATCCTGGCGCTGAATGCCGCGGTCGAGGCGGCCCGGGCCGGCGAGCAGGGTCGCGGCTTCGCGGTCGTGGCCAGCGAAGTGCGGGCGCTGGCCCAGCGCTCGGCCCAGGCTGCACGCGAGATCAAGACCCTGATCGGCGCCAGCGTCGAGAACGTCGAAAACGGCGCCACCCTGGTCAGCACCGCCGGCACGACGATGAGCGACATCGTCGACCAGGTGCAGCGCGTCACCGACCTGATCGGCGACATCAGCAGCGCCACGCAGGAGCAGACCACGGGCATCGGCCAGGTCAGCCAGGCGGTGGTCCAGCTGGACCAGGTCACGCAGCAGAACGCCGCGCTGGTCGAGCAGAGCGCCGCCGCGTCCGAAAGCCTGAAGCAGCAGGCCGGCAAGCTGGTCGACGTGGTCAACGTCTTCACGCTGGCGCCCGGCGCCCACGCCGCACTGGCCTGAGCAGGCGCAGCCTCGGCGCTGCACCAAGATCACCAGGCCGCGTCCCGGGAGGGGCGCGGCTGTTTTCTATTTGGCATGTTCACGTTGCGCGGCTTCCAACAGCTGCAGCCGTCTGGCCTGGAAGATTTGCAGAGACTCCCGCAAATCAAGCAGCTTGTGCATGCTCAGCGGATCCAGCCCCCCATTGGCCGCCTTGGCATCTTCCAGCCGAAGGATGTGAGCCTCCACCGCGAGAATGCCTTGCTCGATGGCGTCGAGCACATCAAAACGGTTCGTCATGGCGGGTCCAGTTGCACTTTCAATCCCGGGCGTCCAGCGAGGAAGGCGCCCCTCCCGCATGTGACTCGCAAAAGGCCGCGATGAACGTGGGAATGAACGCACCCATCGTGTAGGCCACGCGCTCTTCGGGTTCCAATGGAGCGAGAGAGCCCACTGCCCGGGCGGCCTGGGCAAAAATGGCCGCCCGGGCTGGCCATCGCCGCATGCCGGCTTGATCTTCCGCAACGGAAGGCCAGGTTTGCCCCCTACACTCGGCGGGCCTTTGCCGCCCACACCTTGAACCATCCAGCCGAAGAGCGAAAAGATCCGATGCGCTTTCTCGCTGGTGACGGCGAGATGGCCGCGCGCATTCGCGCGTTCGACTGGGCTTCGACGCCGTTGGGGCCGCCAGCGACCTGGAGCGCAGGCCTGCGCACCATGGTCCGCATGCTGTTGACCACACGGCACCCCGTCTACATTTTCTGGGGCGCCGAACACACCGGCCTCTACAACGACGCTTACCGCGAGTCGCTCGGGCCGGAAAAGCATCCCGCCATCCTGGGCATCCCAGGCCGCAGGGCCTGGGCCGAGATCTGGCACTTGATCGGCCCTCAGATCCTGCAGGTGCTCGCAGGTGGCGGCGCCACCTGGCATCAGAATCAACTGGTGCCGATCATTCGCCACGGTTGCCTGGACGACGTCTATTGGACCTATTCCTTCGGTCCCATCGACGACGAATCGGCCGCCAACGGAGTCGGCGGCGTGCTGGTGCTGGTGACCGAAACCACCCGGCAGGTCATGGCCGAGCGGCAGGCGAAGTTGAACCATGCCAGGCTGGCCAGCCTGTTCGAGCAAGCGCCCAACTTCATGGCCATGCTGAGCGGCAAGGATCACCGGTTTGAGCTGGTGAATCCAGCCTACGAGCGGCTGATCGGGCGGCGCGACGTGATGGGCTTGCCCTTCAGCCAGGCAATCCCGGAAGCGGTGGATCAGGGCTACGTCGACCTGCTGGACCAGGTCTTCGCCACTGGCGAGCCCTACATCGCGGCCTACGCCAAGTTCCGCAGCCAGCCTGCAACAGATGTCCCGCCCGACGAGCGCATTGTCGACTTCGTCTTTCAGCCCACCTTCGACAATCGCGGCGAAGTGGACGGGATCTTCGTGGTTGGCATCGACGTGACGGCGCAATGGCAGGCGCAACAGGAACTGGCTGTCAAGATCGAACAATTGCAGTTGGCCACCGACGCAGGCGAGGTCGGGCTGTGGGATGTCGACAACCTGGCCAACACGCTGTACTGGGCGCCACGGGTCAAGAAGATGTTTGGGGTCCGCGAACAGATGCCCGTCACGATCGCAGACTATTACGACGGGATCCACCCCGAAGACCGGGACGCGACCATTGCGGCCTACCAGCGCGCGCAAAGCCCGTTGGAGCGGGCTTTGTACGACGTCGAGTTCAGAACCATTGGCAAAGAGGACGGGCGGGTTCGCTGGGTGGCCGCCTGCGGCCGAGGCATCTTCGATTCGCAGGGCCATTGCACACGCGTGATCGGCACGGCCATCGATGTCACCGCTCGCAAGCGCAACGAAGCGCTGTTGCGACACCTGAACGAGACCCTTGAACGCAAGCTGTCGGACTACCTCGCCGAGCGAAAGCTGCTGGCCGACATCGTCGAAGGCACGGACGCACTGATCCAGGTCATGGACCTGAACTACCGCTGGCTGGCGATCAACCGTGCGAGTGCGGCGGGGTTCGAACGGGCCTTCGGCATCAGGCCTCGCGTGGGCGATCAGCTGCAGTACCTGCTTCATGAGCACATCGAGGTGCTCAAGGAGATCGAGCCGGGCTGGACCCGGGCCCTGGCAGGCCAGGAGTTCCTGGAGGTGCGGTCGTTCGGGCCGTCGCCCTCGGAGCAGCGGTCCTTCGAGATGCGCTTCCAGCCGCTGTATGACAGCGATGGACGTCTCATCGGCGCCTACCAGTTTGCCTACGATGTGACCGAGCGCATCGAGCACCAGCGAAGACTCGCGGAAAGCGAAGCAGCGCTTTACCAGGCCAGGAAACTGGAGGCGATCGGACAGCTGACAGGTGCCATCGCGCACGACTTCAACAACCTGCTGCAGGTCGTCAGCGCCAACCTGGAGATGATCCGGCGCCGCGCGGAGAATCCGGCGCAGGTCAGAGACTTCGCCAAAAGAGGCACCGAGGCAGCCAGTCGCGGCGCCCGCCTGACAGCCCAGCTGCTGGCGTTCTCCCGCAAGCAGGAGCTGGTCATTCGACCGGTTGGGCTGGGCGCGCTGGTGGACGGCATGGCCGACCTGCTCAAGACCACCCTGGGGGCCAGTGTCGAGTTGCAGCTTGCTGCTGAAGACGTGTGGGTGCACGCCGATGCAACACAGCTCGAAATGGCGCTGCTCAACCTGGCAGTGAACGCCAAGGATGCGATGCCTGACGGTGGGCGGTTCACCCTCGCCAGCCGCGTGCCGGCATCCTTGCCCAGGGACCTTGCACCGGGCGAGTATGTGGAGATCAGCGCGACCGACACCGGCACCGGCATGCCGCCCGAAGTGATGGCCAAGGCCTTCGATCCGTTTTTCACGACCAAGGCAGTCGGGAAAGGCAGCGGGCTGGGCTTGAGCCAGGTTTACGGCCTGGCAACCCGAGCGGGCGGCACCGTCGTCATCGACAGCGATGGCGTGACCGGGACAACGATCAAGGTCTACCTGAAACGGGCGCTCGGTGAAAACTCCGGAGCGTCTCAAGACGCCCCGGCCAGTGGCCCGGTGGCCCTCGCGCCATGGTCGGTGCTGTTGGTCGATGACGAGGAGGAGGTCAGGCGCGGCATCGCCGCCATGCTCACCGATCTGGGACTTGGCGTTCACCAAGCCGAGAATGCAGAGCAAGGGCTTCAGCTCCTGGACGCCCACCAGGTCGAGCTGCTGCTCGTCGACTACGCGATGCCGGGTTCAGACGGCGCCGCCATGGCCAGGGTGGCACGCCAGGCCAAGCCCGAGCTCCCCATCATGTTTGTCAGCGGGCACGCGGACGCCGAAGTGATTCGGGAAGCCATTGGCTACGGTGCCACGCTGTTGCGCAAGCCGGTCTCGTCGGATCAACTCGAGCTCGCGCTGAGGCGCCTCCAATCGCGGTAGGACCGGAAGCCGCCCTCAGCGGAAGGCGGCAGCGCGCCGGACCTGGCGACACCCGGGGAAGAACGCCGGGACTGAAAGACGCCGACGCGGCTCGCCTTGCATGGCGGACCGCGTCGCGCCGGCAGGCTTCATTGACCGGCCGGTGGTTGCCACAGCTCCACCTTGTTGCCCTCGGGATCGATGACCCAGCCGAACTTGCCGTACTCGGAGTCATCGATCTTGTCGAGCACGTCGCAGCCTTCCGCCTTGAGCGTCGCAACCAGGGCATGCAGGTCTTCCACCCGGTAATTGACCATGAACGCGGCCTTGCTGGGCGCGAACTGATCGCTGTCCTGTGGACCGATGGACCAGACCGTCGTGCCGCCCGCGGGCTTGCCATCCGAGTCGGTCCAGGTGAAGGCCGCCCCGCCCCAGGGCTGGACATCGATGCCAAGGTGGCGCTGGTACCAGGCCCGCAGCGCAGGGGCATCCTTTGCCTTCAAGAAGATGCCGCCAATGCCAGTGACTCGCTTCATGTGAACCTCCGATGTGTGAATGTGCCCGGGATCTGCGGCTGCCGGTAAGGCGCGGACCGGATCCGGCTGGGCACTACCATGCCCGAGAACCGCAGCAGCCGCTTGCCAAATCTTGCGAACCGACCGAGAAGCCAGGGGCCTCGCCTCCGTGGACTACGCCGAACGGGTCAACCGTGCAGTCGACCACATCGTGCGCAACCTTGCCCGGCCCTTGCGGCTGGAAGAGGTGTCCGCGGCGGCCGGATTCTCCCCCTTCCACTTCCACCGCATTTTCAAGACCTTGCTGGGGGAGACGCTGCAGCAGTTCGTCAAGCGGCAGCGGCTGGAACGGGCGCTGTACCTGATGTCCCACGCGCCCGGGCGTTCGCTGACCGACGTGGCCCTGGACTGCGGCTTTTCCTCGTCCTCCGACTTTTCCCGCAGCTTCAGGCAACACCACGGCGTGGCACCCAGCCTGTTCGACCTCGAAGCCTTCCGGAGCACTAGGCGGGACGCTTTCGAGCGCATCTTGACCACCCAGGCCGGATCGCCGCTCCTCACGGCCCTGCCGGCGGGCCAGAACCCGGACGGCTTCGAAGTCGTACTTCGTGAGCTGCCCGCACGCACGGTCGCCTACATCCGTGTGCACAACCCCTACCGCGAGGGCGCCGTGCAGGCCGCTTGCGAGCGGCTGCTCGCCTGGGCGATCCCCCGGGGTTTGGCGGACGGCCAGTGGCTGGGTTACATGTGGGACGAGCCCGAGATCGTCGAGCTCGCAAAATGCCGTTACGACGTTGCGCTCGTGGTCGACGACTTCCAGCCAGCCGGTGAGATCGGCCGCTTCGAGTTCTCGCCAATGCGCGTTGCCGAACTCGTCTTGCGCGGCGACATGGCACTCGAGGCCCGCGCTTTCGACTGGCTGTACAAGACCTGGCTGCCGCGAAGCGGCCATGTCCCGGACCATCAGCCTGCGTTCGAGGCCTGGATCGGCCGACCGTTTGCCCACGGGAACGCGCACTTCGAACTCGCGTGCCAGCTCCCTGTCCAGCCTGGCTGACCGCGGGCCGCCGGGCAAGGTACAGCACATGACGGCACTGGTCCGGCCAGACCATGGCTTGCCGCCGCCGTCGCGATTAGTTTATATTTGAACTATTCACTCCTCAAACAACGAGGGGCGACGCTGAACCCGAGAGGACGGCATGCGCATTGTTTGCATCGGCGGCGGGCCTGCAGGTCTTGCCTTCGCGCTCATCATGAAGAAGCTGGACGCCAGCCACGAGATCACCGTGGTCGAGCGCAACCATCCCTACGACACCTTCGGCTGGGGCGTGGTGTTCTCGGACGCAACGATGCAAAACCTGCGTCGCTGGGACGCCGAAACGGCCGGCGCCATCGAGGCCTCGTTCTCGCACTGGGACGACATCGTGCTGGAGTTCAAGGGCCGCAGCCTGCGCTCGGGCGGCCACGGCTTCGTGGGCATTGGCCGCAAGCGGCTGCTGAACATCCTGCAGGCGCGCTGCGAGGCCCTTGGCGTGCAGCTGGTGTTCGACCGCGAGGTGCGCTCGGACGAGGCGTTCGCCGATGCGGACCTGGTCATCGCCAGCGACGGCATCAACTCCGCCGTCCGCACCAAGTACGCCGAAACCTTCAAGCCCGACATCGTCACGAGGCCCAACCGCTTCATCTGGCTGGGCACCAGGAAGCGCTACGACGCCTTCACCTTCGTGTTCGAGAAGACCGAGCACGGCTGGTTCCAGGCCCACGTCTACAAGTTCGACGAGGAGACCTCGACCTTCATCGTCGAATGCACCGAGGAGACCTGGCGCGCCCACGGGCTGGACCGACTGGACGTGGACGGTTCGGTCGCCTTCTGCGAACAGGTCTTCGCGCGTCACCTGGCCGGCGCCAGGCTGATGAGCAATGCCCGCCACCTGCGCGGCTCGGCCTGGCTGAACTTCCAGCGCATCCGCTGCGAACAATGGTGGCTGGACAACGGCCGCCAACCGGTGGTGCTGATGGGCGACGCTGTGCACACCGCGCATTTCGCAATCGGCTCGGGCACCAAGCTGGCGCTGGAAGACGCGATCGAACTGGCGAACCAGTTCAAGCTGAAAGCCGAGGCTGACGGGGCCGTCACGCGTGCCGACCTGCCCGCGCTGTTGGACCGCTACCAGCAGATCCGTGCAGTCGAAGTGCTGCGGCTGCAGAACGCCGCCTGGAACGCCATGGAATGGTTCGAGGTCTGCGGCCGGCGCTACTGCGACCAGCTCGAGCCCGAGCAGTTCATGTATTCGCTGCTCACGCGCAGCCAGCGCATCAGCCACGAGAACCTGCGACTGCGGGATGCGGGCTGGCTGGGGGGCTACGAGCAATGGTTTGCCAAAAAGGAAGCCACCCCGCCGATGTTCACGCCATTCACGGTGCGCTCGGTCATGCTGAAGAACCGCGTGATCGTCTCGCCGATGGCGCAGTACTCGGCCGTGGACGGCACCGTGGGTGACTACCACCTGGTGCACCTGGGCGCGCGCGCGATGGGCGGCGCGGCGCTGGTGATGGCCGAGATGACCTGCACCAGCCCGGACGCGCGCATCACGCGCGGCTGCCCCGGCCTGTGGAACGACACGCAGCGCGACGCCTGGGCCCGCATCGTCGACTGGGTGCACGACCAGAGCGACGCGAAGATCGGCATGCAGCTGGGCCACGCCGGCGCCAAGGGCGCGACCAACCTGGGCTGGGAAGGCATTGACCAGCCTTTGACCTCCGGCGGCTGGCCACTGATCTCCGCCTCGCCGCAGCAGTACCTGCCGGGTGTCAGCGACTGGTCGCGCCAGATGAAGCGCAGCGACATGGACCAGGTGCGCAATGATTTCGCCGCCGCCGCGCGCCGCGCCGCCGAGGCCGGCTTCGACTGGCTGGAGCTGCACTGCGCGCACGGCTACCTGCTGTCCTCTTTCATTTCGCCGCTCACCAACCAGCGCGAGGACGAATACGGCGGCTCGCTGGAGAACCGGCTGCGCTATCCGCTGCAGGTCTTCGCCGCGGTGCGCGAGGCCTGGCCTCAGCAGCTGCCGATGTCGGTGCGCATCTCGGCCCACGACTGGGTCGAAGGTGGCGTCACGCCGGCCGACGCGGTGGAGATCGCGCGGGCCTTCAAGGCGGCCGGTGCGGACCTGGTAGCCTGCTCGTCCGGCCAGGTCAGCAAGGCCGAGCGCCCGACCTACGGCCGCATGTGGCAGACGCCGTTCTCCGACCGCATCCGCAACGAGGCCGGCATTGCCACCATCGCGGTGGGCGCGATCAGCGAGGCCGACCATGTCAACGCCATCATCGCTGCCGGCCGCGCGGACCTCTGCGCCGTGGCCCGCCCCCACCTCGCCAACCCGGCCTGGACGCTGACCGAGGCCGCTCGCATCGGCTACACGGCCATCCCATGGCCAGCACCGTACCGCTCCGGCAAGCCGCAGCTGGAAGCGATCTTCCAGCGCGAGAAGGCGACGCAGCAAGGGGCCGGCCAATGAGCGCGCCGGGCCCCCAAGCGCGAATCCCGCAGTGCGCCGCACGGAGGGTCTTCCGGTGAACGCGCCGCATGTGCTGATCACTGGCGGGAACCGCGGCATTGGCGCGGCCATTGCGCATGCGCTGGCGGCGGACGGCTGGCGCGTGACGCTGGCCGGCAGGTCCATTGAGGCGCTTGAATCAACGCGGACCACGCTCCCCGGTGATGGACACGCCGTCGTGCAGATGGACGTGGCCAGCGCCGACAGCATCACGCGTGCCTTCGCCGATGCGCGCACCGCGCAAGGCCCGCTGCACGCGCTGGTGAACAACGCCGGCGTGGTCGAGACGGGGCCCACGCAACGCTTTGCGCTCGCCAGCTGGGAGCGGATGCTGGATGTGAACCTCACCGGCGTTTTCCTCTGCTGCCAGGCCGCGCTGGCTGACCTGCGCGAAACGCAAGGCCGCATCGTCAACATCGCCAGCACCGCGGCGCAGAAGGGCTATGCCTTCACGGCGGCCTACAGCGCCGCCAAGCACGGCGTGGTCGGTTTCACGCGTTCGCTCGCGCTGGAGCTGGCGCCCGCCGGCATCGCCGTCAATGCCGTGTGCCCGGGCTACACCGACACCGACATCGTGCGCGGCGGCATGGCGCAGATCATGGACAAGAAGGGCAAGAGCGAAGCCGAAGCCCTGCAGAGCTTCACGCAGGCCAACCCGATGCAGCGCCTGGTCCGGCCCGACGAGGTGGCCGAGGTCGTGCGCTGGCTGTGCCGGCAGGCGCCGGCGGCGATCACCGGGCAATCCATTTCGATCAGCGGCGGCGAGGTGATGTGAAGCCATGAAAAACGAAACACCAAGAGACCCGCGCAGCACGGACAGCCTGGACGAGCTGATCGGCGACGACGCGATTGGCCACGAAGGCCGTGCCGGCGCAGGCGACCACGCGGCGGTGCGCACCTGGCTGCGGCTGCTGGCCTGCACCACGCAGATCGAGACGGAAATTCGCCGCCGGCTGCGCACGCACTTCGACATGACGCTGCCGCGTTTCGACTACCTGGCGCAGCTGCACCGCTTTCACGCCGAGCAGCCCGAAGGCCTGCGCATGAGCCAGCTTTCGCGCTACCTGATGGTGACCGGCGGCAACGTGACCAGCCTGACCGACGAGCTCGAGAAAGGCGGCCACGTCACACGCAACATCGATCCTGACGACCGCCGCTCGATCCGCATTGCGCTGACCACGCGCGGGCGGCGCGCCTTCGAGAAGATCGCTGCCGAGCATGAGCGCTGGGTCGTGGAACTGCTGGCCGACCTGAGCGCCGACGAAAGCCGGCAGCTGCACACGCTGCTCGGCCACTTGCGCCTGGGCCTCACGCGCCGCCTCAACGACAAGGCTTGAACACGATGACCAAGACACTGGCCCCCGCGCTGGCCGCCGGCAACCGCCGCCCGCTGGCAGACTTCGCCGCGAAGCACTTCCGCTGGGAGTGCCGCGACCGTGTCGCGCACATCACGCTCTCGCGGCCCGAGCGCAAGAACCCGCTGAGTTTCGAGAGCTATGCCGAGCTGCGCGACCTGTTCGAGCAGCTGCGCTTTGCGCACGACGTGCGCGCCATCGTGCTCGCGGGCGAAGGTGGCAACTTCTGCTCGGGCGGCGACGTGCACGAGATCATCGGTCCGCTGATCGACCTGCCCGCGCCCGAACTGCTGATGTTCACGCGCATGACAGGTGACTTGGTGAAGGCGATGCGCCACTGCCCGCAACCCATCGTGGCCGCGGTGGACGGCGTGTGTGCCGGCGCCGGCGCCATCCTCGCGATGGCCAGCGACCTGCGCTACGGCACCGCGCGCAGCAAGACCGCCTTCCTGTTCGCCCGCGTGGGCCTGGCCGGCTGCGACATGGGCGCCTGCGCGATGCTGCCGCGCATCGTCGGCCAGGGCCGCGCGGCAGAGTGGCTCTACTCTGGCCGCTCACTGGGCGGCGAAGAGGCCGAGCGCTGGGGCTTCTTCAACAGGCTGGTCGAGCCCGAGGTGCTGCTGGACGAAGCCACCGCCTTCGCGCAGTCGCTGGCCGACGGCCCCGCCTTTGCGCATTCGCTCACCAAGTCCATGCTGCACCACGAGTGGAGCATGGACATCGATTCGGCCATCGACGCAGAAGCCCAGGCGCAGGCGCTGTGCATGCTGACCGAGGATTTCGGGCATGCGTACCGCGCGTTTGCCGCCAAGGCGAAACCTGTCTTCGAGGGGCGCTGACATGGTCGACGCTGTCGCTGAAGCATTGGCGTGGCCCTTTTTCGAACCCCGCCACCGCGAGCTGCATGCGCGGCTTTCGAACTGGCTGGCCGAGGCCAAGCTGCCCGAACACCTCTCGCCCCACGCCACGCAGGCCGAACTCGATGCGCATTGCCGCGACTGGGTGCGTGCGCTGGGCCAAGCCGGCTGGCTGCGCCATGCCGTGGCCGGGCGCGAACACGGCGGCGAGTCCGACACACTGGACACGCGCACGCTGTGCCTGCTGCGCGAGACGCTGGGCGCGCACGACGGCCTGGCCGACTTCGCGTTTGCGATGCAGGGCCTGGGCAGCGGCGCCATCTCGCTTGCCGGCTCGCCGGCACTGAAGGCGCGCTACCTGCCGCGCGTGGCCAGCGGCGAGGCGATCGCGGCGTTTGCGCTGTCCGAGCCGGACGCGGGTTCCGACGTGGCTGCGATGGCCACCACCGCGCAGCGCGACGGCGAGGCCTGGGTGCTCAACGGCGAAAAGACCTGGATCTCCAACGGCGGCATCGCGGACTTCTATGTGGTCTTCGCGCGCCAGGTTGCACCGGGCATGACGCCCGAGGCGCGTGGCACCGGCCGCATCGCGGCCTTTGTGGTCGACGCCGACACGACCGGCTTCGAGATCGCCGAGCGCATTGACGTGATGGCGCCGCATCCGCTCGCGCGCCTGGCTTTCCGCGAATGCCGCGTGCCGGCCGCGAACTGCCTGGCCGAGGGTGAAAACGGCGCGGGTTTCAAGCTCGCAATGCGCACGCTGGACGTGTTCCGCACCTCGGTCGCCGCCGCGGCGCTGGGCTTTGCGCGGCGGGCGCTGGCCGAAGGGCTGGACCGTGCGGTCTCGCGAAGCATGTTCGGCCAACGCCTGGCGGACCTGCAGCTCACGCAGGCCAGGCTGGCCGACATGGCACTGGCCGTCGACTCGGCCGCGCTGCTCACCTACCGCGCCGCCTGGCGCCGCGACCAGGGCCACACCGTCACCCGCGAAGCCGCCATGGCCAAGCTGGCCGCGACCGAAAACGCGCAGCGCGTGATCGACGCCGCGGTGCAGCTCTGGGGCGGCGCGGGCGTGCGCTCGGGCGCGGTCGTCGAGCGCCTGTACCGCGACATCCGCGCGCTGCGCATCTACGAAGGCGCCAGCGAAGTGCAGCAGCTCATCATCGCCAGAGAGCTGTTGAAGTAGTTCTCACGAGGAACGCACCATGACCCAAGGCCGATCCGCCCACCTCGACACCTTTGCGCGCGACCACCTGCCGCCGCGCGAACTGCAGCCCGAGTACCTGTTCACGCTGCCTGAACTGCAGTTCCCGCCGCAGCTCAATTGCGCGGCCGCACTGTTGGACGGCGCCATCGCGCGCGGCTGGGGCGAGCGGCCCTGCATCCTCGCCCCCGGCCTGCGCTGGACTTACGCCGAACTGCAGGCGCGTGCCGACGCGATAGCGCATGTGCTGGTCGAAGACATGGGCTTGGTCCCCGGCCAGCGCGTGCTGCTGCGCGCGCCGAACAACCCCATGCTCGCGGCCTGCTGGTTCGGCGTGATGAAGACCGGCGCGATTGCGGTGGCGACCATGCCGTTGCTGCGCGCCAAGGAGCTGAAACAGGTCGTCTCGAAGGCGCAGGCCACGCACGCGCTGTGCGACCTGGCGCTGGCCGAGGAACTGCAGCTGGCGCGACCGGACTGCACGACGCTGGCGCAGGTTCGGCTTTTCAACGATGCTTCGCCCGAAGGCCTGGAAGCCGCGATGGCCCGCCACCTCGGCAAGCCCTTCACGGCCGTGGACACCGCGGCGGACGACACCTGCCTGCTGGCCTTCACTTCCGGCACGACCGGCGTGCCCAAGGCGACCATGCACTTCCACCAGGACGTGATGGCCATCTGCGCCTGCTGGCCGAAACACGTGCTGCGCGCGGAAGCCTCGGACACCTTCATCGGCAGCCCGCCGCTGGGCTTCACCTTCGGCCTGGGTGGGCTGCTGCTGTTCCCGCTGTCGGTGGGGGCCAGCACCGTGCTGCTCGAAAAACCGACGCCGCCCGCGCTGCTGGACGCCATCACCGAGCACCGCGCCAGCGTGCTGTTCACGGCGCCGACAACCTACCGCGCGATTGCCGCACAAGCGGGCGAGCGACGGCTCTCGGCAGCGCAGGGCGGCCCGCTGCGCAAGTGCGTGGCCGCGGGCGAAGCACTGCCCGCGGCCACGCGCAAGCTGTGGCAGGACGCCACCGGCATCGCGATCATCGACGGCATCGGCTCCACCGAGATGCTGCACATCTTCATCTCGGCCGACGAGGAACACGCCCGAGGCGGCGCAACCGGCACTGCCGTGCCGGGCTACGTTGCCTGCGTGCTGGACGAACGTGGCCAGGAGGCGCCGCGCGGCCAGGTCGGCCGGCTCGCGGTGCGCGGGCCCACCGGCTGCCGCTACCTGGACGACGAACGCCAGGCCAGCTACGTGCAACACGGCTGGAACCTGACCGGCGACGCCTACCTGCAGGACGAGGACGGCTACTTCCGCTACCAGGCGCGCACCGACGACATGATCATCTCGGCCGGCTACAACATCGCGGCCCCCGAGGTCGAAGGCGTGCTGCTGGAACACCCGGCAGTGGCCGAATGCGCGGTGATCGGCGTGCCGGACGAGGAGCGCGGCGAGATCGTCAAAGCCTACGTCGTGCTGCGCGCCGGCCACGAAGCCAACGACACCACCGTGCGTGCGCTGCAGGATTTCGTGAAAGCCAGCGTTGCGCCCTACAAGTACCCGCGCGCGGTCGAGTTCCGCAGCGAGCTGCCACGCACCACCACCGGCAAGCTGCAGCGCTTCCGCCTGAAAGTCTGAGAAACCCATGAAAACCACGCTCCAACCCGCCGACTGGCCGCGCCCGCGTGGCTATGCCAACGGCGTCGCTGCCCAGGGCCGCCAGGTGTTTGTCGCCGGCATGATCGGCTGGAACGCCGCGCAGGCCTTCGAGAGCGACGACCTGGTCGACCAGGTGCGGCAGGCGCTGCGCAACGTGCGTGCGGTGCTGGACGAAGCCGGCGCCGGGCCGCAGCACATCGTGCGCATGACCTGGTATTTGGTCGACCGTGCCGACTACCTGGCCCGCAACCGCGAGATCGGCGCCGCCTACCGCGAAGTGATGGGCGCGCACTACGAGATCGCGATGAGCGCGGTGGAGGTGCGCGGGCTGATGGAGGCCCGCGCCAAGGTGGAGATCGAGGTCACCGCCGTCGTGCCGCAAGCGCTGTGAGGCCTGCGGGATAACCCGCGCCATATCTCAAACCGCGATAGCTGCTATCGGTGCCCGGGTCTGGAACCGCAGGGGCAGCAGCAGAACAATGCGGCGGCGGATGGCTGTCGTCTCCGCACAGGAGACCCGCCCGCATGACCCCCGCCGCCCCTCGCCGCGTCGATGTCCAGACATTGATCAACGAGCACCCGTTTTCCCCGTTCCAGTGGGTGATCTTCGGCCTGTGCTTTTTCATCGTGCTGCTGGATGGTTTCGACACCGCAGCCATCGGCTACATCGCCCCTTCGTTGCTGAAGGAGTGGGGCCTGAGCAAGCCGCAATTGGCACCGGTGCTGAGCGCGGCGCTGTTCGGCCTGGCGGCAGGTGCGCTGTCGGCCGGGCCGCTGGCTGACAAGCTGGGCCGCAAACGCCTGCTGGTGATCTCGGTTGCGGTGTTCGGCCTGGCCTGCGGCGCCTCGGCGATGGCGGGCGAGCTCAGCACCCTGGTGCTGCTGCGCTTCCTCACCGGCCTGGGCCTGGGTGCGGCCATGCCCAATGCCGTGACGCTGATGAGCGGATACTGCCCGGACGCGCGCCGCGCCACGCTGACCAACGCGATGTTCTGCGGCTTCCCGCTGGGCGCCGCCTTCGGCGGATTCCTCGCCGCCTGGATGATCCCGCAGTGGGGCTGGCGCAGCGTGCTCGCGCTGGGCGGCCTCACGCCGCTGCTGCTGGTGGTGCTGCTGGTGCTGTTGCTGCCGGAATCGGTGCGCTACCTGGTGGCGCAGCGCGCGCCCATCGACCGCATTCGCGCGGTGCTGGCGCGCATTGCCGGCGACGCCGCACGCCGCGCCGAAAGCTTTGTGCTGACCGAGCACCGGCCAGTGACCAACGAGCGTGGCGGCCTGTCCGTCGTGCTGTCCGGCCCGTACCGCGTGGGCTCGCTGATGCTGTGGCTGGCCTACTTCATGGGCCTGGTGATGTTCTACGCGCTGATCAACTGGATGCCCATCCTGTTCAAGGACGCCGGCGTGGAGCCGCGCACCGCCACGCTGATCTCGGCGCTGTTCCCGCTGGGCGGCGTGGGCGCGATCTTCTTTGGCTGGCTGATGGACCGTTTCAATGCGAACCGCGTGATCGCCATCGGCTTTGCGCTGACCGCCGTGGCGATCTGGGCCATCGGCCATGCGGCCGGTGAGGTCGCCACGCTGATGGCGGTGGTCTTCATCGGCGGCACGCTGATGAACACCGCGCAGTCCTCCCTGCCTGCGCTGGCCGCCGGCTTCTACCCCACCAACGCCCGCGCCACCGGCGTGGCCTGGATGCTGGGCATCGGCCGCTTCGGCGGCATTGCCGGCTCCTTCCTGGTGGCCCAGCTCAGCGCGCAGCGGCTCAGCTTCGCCGGCATCTTCGCGGTCGTCGCGGTGCCCGGGCTGGTGGCCGCCGCGGCGCTGATCGTCAAGCAGTTTGCCGAGCCGGACGGTGGCCAAGACACGCCCGGCCGCCGCACAGGCGCTGCCGCTGCCGCCCATTGATTTCCCTTGCGAGGACACCTCCATGATCATCGACGTTCACGGCCACTACACCACCGCGCCGGCCGCGCTCGGCGCCTGGCGCGACCTGCAGATCGCCGGCCTGAAAGACCCGTCCAAGACGCCCAGCGCCAGCAGCCTGAAGATCAGCGACGACGAGATCCGCGAGTCCATCGAGAGCAACCAGCTCAAGCTGATGAAGCAGCGCGGCTCGGACCTGACCATCTTCAGCCCGCGCGCCAGCTTCATGGCCCACCACATCGGCGACTTCAACACGTCCTCGACCTGGGCCGCGATCTGCAACGAGCTCTGCTACCGCGTCTCGCAGCTGTTCCCGGACCATTTCATCCCGGCCGCAATGCTGCCGCAGTCGCCCGGCGTGGACCCGGCCACCTCCATCCCCGAACTGGTCAAGTGCGTGGAGCAGTACGGCAATGTCGGCATCAACCTGAACCCGGATCCGTCCGGCGGGCACTGGAACTCGCCGCCGCTGAGCGACCGGAGCTGGTACCCCATCTACGAGAAGATGGTCGAGTACGACATCCCGGCGATGATCCATGTGAGCACCAGCTGCAACGCGTGTTTCCACACCACCGGTTCGCACTACCTGAACGCGGACACGACGGCCTTCATGCAGTGCCTCACGTCCGACCTGTTCAAGGACTTCCCGACATTGAAGTTCCTGATTCCGCATGGCGGCGGCGCAGTGCCCTACCACTGGGGCCGCTTCCGCGGGCTGGCGCAGGAGCTGAAGAAGCCGCTGCTGAGCGAGCACCTGCTGAACAACATCTTCTTCGACACCTGTGTCTACCACCAGCCCGGCATCGACCTGCTGACCAAGGTGATCCCGGTCAAGAACATCCTGTTCGCCAGCGAGATGATCGGCGCGGTGCGCGGCATCGACCCCGAAACCGGCCACTACTACGACGACACCAAGCGCTACGTGGCGGCCACTGCCAACCTGAGCGACGAAGAGCGCTACCAGGTCTACGAGGGCAATGCGCGCCGTGTCTTTTCACGGCTGGACACCGCACTGAAGAACAAGGGGCTGTGACATGTACGAACTCGGCGTTGTCTACCGCAACATCACCCGCGCGGATCGCGCGGCCACCGACCGAATGGCCGCGCTCGGCTCGGCCACGGTGCACGAAGCCATGGGCCGCGTGGGCCTGCTCAAGCCCTACATGCGGCCCATCCAGGTCGGCACGCAGGTCAGCGGCACGGCGGTCACGGTGCTGCTGCAGCCGGGCGACAACTGGATGATGCATGTCGCCGCGGAGCAGATCCAGCCGGGCGACATCGTCGTCGCCGCGGTCACGGCCGATTGCACCGACGGCTATTTCGGCGACCTGCTGGCGACCAGCTTCATGGCCCGCGGCGCGCGTGCGCTGGTCATCGATGCGGGCGTGCGCGATGTCAAGACGCTGAAGGAAATGGGCTTTCCGGTCTGGAGCAAGGCCATCTCGTCCAAGGGCACGATCAAGGCCACGCTGGGCTCGGTCAACATCCCGGTGGTCTGCGCCGGCATGTGGGTCACGCCGGGTGACGCGATCGTTGCGGACGACGACGGCGTCGTCTGCGTGCCCGCGGCGCGTGCCACGGAAGTGGCCGAAGCGGCTGCCAAGCGCGAGAGCTTCGAAGGCGAGAAGCGCGCCAGGCTGGCCAGTGGCGTGCTGGGCCTGGACATGTACAAGATGCGCGAGCCGCTGGAGAAAGCCGGGCTGCGCTACATCGATTGAGTTCCTTCCCCACCCACGTTCAATTCAAAACACACGGAGACAAACCATGAACGTCCTGAAGTCCCTGGCCGCCGCCGCACTGGCCGCCCTCACGCTGATCGGCGGCGCGCAGGCGGCGGACGAGTGGCCGACCAAGCCGGTGCGCATCATCACGCCCTTCCCGCCCGGCGCCGGTCCCGAGGCCGTGCTGCGCGTGCTGGCCGAGAAGCTGCAGCGCAAGTGGGGCAAGCCGGTCATCGTCGAGAACAAGCCGGGCGGCAATGGCTTCATCGCCATCGACGCCTTCAAGCGCGGCGCGACCGACGGCACCGACCTGATCCAGCTCGACAACGTGCACCTGGTCGCCTACCCCTCGCTGTTCAAGAAGCTGCCCTATGACCCGGTGAAGGACTTCGAGCCAATCAAGCCTCTGTTCATCGCGCCCTTCTTCGTCGTGGTCCCCACGGGCAGCAAATACAAGACGGTAGGCGACATCGTGGCCGACGCCAAGGTCCGCCCGGGCAAGCTCAACTTCGGCTCCTGGTCCGTGGGCAACCCGGCGCACCTGGGCGCGGCGCTGCTGGAGTCCATGACCGGTACGCAGATGCAGCACGTGATCTACAAGGAAGTCTCCATGCTCTACACCGCTGTGGCCACCGGCGAGCTGGACTGGGCGCTGGGCACCATGGCCTCGGCCGGGCCCATGCAACGCAGCGGCAAGGTGCGCTTCATCGCGGTGACTTCACCCAGGCGGCTGGCCGCCTTCCCCGATGTGCCCACGGTGGCCGAATCCGGCGGCCCCGCCGGCTACGAGGTGACCGGCTGGACCACCATTGCAGCGCCGCCCGGCCTGCCCAAGGCCGTGGCCGACAAGATCCAGGCCGACATCACCACCGCACTGGCCGAGCCGGACATCAAGGAGCGCTATGCCACCTTCGGCTACGAGACCTTCCCGGTCACGCGCGAGCAGTTCCAGGCCTTCATCGCGAGCGAGTCCACCAAGTGGGCCGACGTCATCAAGCGCGCCAAAGTTTCACTGGATTGACGGAGCAACCCGAGCCATGCAATTTCAAAAGACCCCCGGCTGGCTGGACTGGTACGCCGACCCCAGCAAACCGAAGTTCCAGCTGCCGCCCGGCAGCGTGGACGCCCACTGTCATGTGTTCGGCCCCGGGGCCCAGTTTCCCTTTGCACCAGAGCGCAAGTACACGCCTTGCGACGCCAGCAAGCAGCAGCTGTTTGCGCTGCGCGACCACCTGGGCTTCGCGCGCAACGTGATCGTGCAGGCTACCTGCCACGGCGCGGACAACCGCGCGATGGTGGACGCCTGCCTCGCCGCGGGCGACAAGGCACGCGGCATCGCCACGGTCAAGCGCAGCGTGACCGACGAGGAGCTGCAGCAGTTGCATGCCGCCGGCGTGCGCGGCGTGCGCTTCAACTTCGTCAAGCGCCTGGTGGATTTCACGCCCAAGGACGAGTTGATGGAGATTGCCGGCCGCATTGCCAAGCTGGGTTGGCACGTGGTCATCTACTTCGAGGCCGTGGACCTGCCCGAGCTGTGGGATTTCTTCACCGCGCTGCCGACCACCGTGGTCGTCGACCACATGGGCAGGCCGGACGTGAGCAAGCCGGTGGACGGCCCCGAGTTCGAGCTGTTCCTGAAGTTCATGCGCGAACACGCCAACGTGTGGAGCAAGGTCAGCTGCCCCGAACGCCTGAGCGTCACCGGCCCAAAGGCGCTGAATGGCGAACAACACGCGTATCAGGACGTGGTGCCGTTTGCGCGCCGTGTGATCGAGGAATTCCCCGACCGCGTGCTGTGGGGCACCGACTGGCCGCACCCGAACCTGAAGGACCACATGCCCGACGATGGCCTGCTGGTGGACTTCATTCCGCAGATCGCGACGACCGCCGAACTGCAGCAGAAGCTGCTGGTCGACAACCCCATGCGCCTGTACTGGCCCTCCAATGAACTTGCGTGACAGACCGCCCGAGCACAGCGAGTAGCTCTGTCACCAACTGATTAAAGGCAATTGATGGCCCTCGACAAGCCCTACCTGGACGTGCCAGGCACGACCATCTTCGACGCCGAGCAGTCCCGCAAGGGCTACTGGCTGAACCAGTTCTGCATGTCGCTGATGAAGGCGGAGAACCGCGCCGCCTTCAAGGCCGACGAACGCGCCTACCTGGACCAGTGGGCCATGACCGAAGAGCAGAAGCAGGGCGTGCTGACCCGTGACCTGAACCGTTGCATCGCGGCAGGCGGCAACATCTACTTCCTGGCCAAGATCGGCGCCACCGATGGCAAGAGCTTCCAGTACATGGCCGCGACCATGACCGGCATGACCCAGGACGAATACGCCGCGATGATGCTGGCCGGCGGCCGCTCGGCCGAAGGCAACCGCCACCTCGGCGAAGACGGCGACGCCCAGCCGCAGCACCAGCCCCAGGGCCAGGCCCACACGCACAAAGGCACCTGAATGGCCCGCATCACCGCCTCCGTCTTCACCTCGCACGTGCCCGCCATTGGCGCCGCACTGGACCTGGGCAAGACCCAGGACCCGTATTGGCAGCCGCTGTTCAAGGGCTACGACTTCAGCAAGCAATGGCTGAAGGACGAGAAGCCCGACGTGATCTTCCTGGTCTACAACGACCACGCCACGGCCTTCAGCCTGGAAATGATCCCGACCTTCGCGATCGGCTGCGCCGCAGAGTTCAAGCCGGCCGACGAGGGCTGGGGCCCGCGCCCGGTGCCCGTCGTGCAAGGCCACCCGGAACTGGCCGCGCACATCGCGCAAAGCGTGATCCAGGACGACTTCGACCTCACCATCGTCAACAAGATGGACGTGGACCACGGCCTGACCGTGCCGCTGAGCCTGATGTGCGGCCAGCCGCCGCAAAGCGACTTCCATTGGCCCTGCTCCGTCATCCCGTTTGCGGTGAATGTCGTGCAGTACCCGGTGCCCTCCGGCCAGCGCTGCTTCAACCTGGGCAAGGCGATCCGCAAGGCCATCGAAAGCTACGACCAGCCGCTGAAGGTGCAGATCTGGGGCACCGGCGGCATGAGCCACCAGCTGCAGGGCGCACGTGCCGGCCTGATCAACCGCGAGTGGGACAACGCCTGGCTGGACAAGCTGATCGCCGACCCCGCCGCCGCGGCCGCCACGCCGCACATCGACTACGTGCGCGAAGCCGGATCGGAAGGCATCGAGCTGGTGATGTGGCTGATCGCCCGTGGCGCGATGGCCGATGTCAACGGCGGCCCCGCGCCCAAGCTCAAGCACCGCTTCTATCACGTGCCCGCGTCGAACACCGCCGTCGGCCACGTCATCCTTGAAAACTCCTGAGGACCCTCACATGAGCGACAAGCAGACCCTCAAGGTCGCCCTCTCGGGCGCCGGCGCCTTCGGCATCAAGCACCTGGACGGCATCCAGAACATTCCCGGCGTCGAGGTCGTCTCCCTCGTCAGCCGCGAGCTGGAGAAGACCCGCGAAGTGGCCGCCAGGTACGGCATCGGCCACGTCAGCACCGAGCTGGCCGACAGCCTGGCCCTGCCCGAGGTGGACGCCGTGATCCTCTGCACCCCCACGCAGATGCACGCCGCACAGGCCATCGCCTGCATGAAGGCCGGCAAGCATGTGCAGGTCGAGATTCCGCTGTGCGACCTGTTGGCCGACGGCGAAGAAGTGCTGCGCGTCCAGCAAGAGACCGGCAAGGTCGCGATGTGCGGCCACACCCGCCGCTTCAACCCCAGCCACCAGTGGGTGCACAAGAAGATCAAGGCCGGCGAATTCAACATCCAGCAAATGGATGTGCAGACCTACTTCTTCCGCCGCACCAACATGAACGCGCTGGGCCAGGCCCGCAGCTGGACCGACCACCTGCTGTGGCACCACGCCGCGCACACCGTGGACCTCTTCGCCTACCAGGCCGGCAGCCCCATCGTGAAGGCCAACGCCGTGCAGGGCCCCATCCACCCGACCTTGGGCATCGCGATGGACATGAGCATCCAGCTCAAGGCTGCCAACGGCGCCATCTGCACGCTGAGCCTCTCATTCAACAACGATGGCCCGCTCGGCACCTTCTTCCGCTACATCGGCGACAGCGGCACGTACATCGCCCGCTACGACGACCTCTTCAACGGCAAGGAAGAAAAGATCGACGTGTCAAAGGTGGACGTCTCGATGAACGGCATCGAACTCCAGGACCGCGAATTCTTCACCGCCATCCGCGAAGGCCGCGAGCCCAACAGCAGCGTGGCCCAGGTGCTGCCTTGCTACAAGGTGCTGCATGAACTGGAGTTGCAGTTGAAAGGCTAAAGGGGCCGCCGAGGCTGCAATACAAGCCCATGAACCCGGTGCTTCTCCGGCTAATGCTCACCGAGGCGCTGCCGATAATTGATTCATTGACGCGCAGAACCGACCACACGATTGGGTGGAACAGCGGGAACCCGTGACCCAGCGCCGAAGACCGTCCCGCATCACCAATGCGGTGTCCGGAAGAGTCAGCCCGCCACCAGCGATGGTCGCGGGCTTTTCTCCTTTGCAGCGCGTCAGCGAGGCGCGGGCCTGAGCTTGCTCAGCTGGGTGCCGGCGCTGCCGCTGACCAGCGCTGTTGCATCTTCCAGCCGCCCGATGGCGGCGCGCGGGCCGCCGGCCTCGACAAACTCGATGCAAGCCTGGACCTTGGGGCCCATCGAGCCCGCCGGCAGGGCCAGCTCGCGCAGCGCAGCAGGCGTGGTGCGGTGCAGCCATTGCGGCTCGGCCGCGCGGAAGTCCGGCGCCACGCCGGGCACGTCAGTGAGCAGCAGCAGCAGGTCGGCACCCAGCTGGCGGGCCAGCAGGCCGCTGGCGTGGTCCTTGTCGATCACGGCTTCGACGCCGTGCACGACCCCGTCGCGGCGCAGCACCGGAATGCCACCCCCGCCGCCGCAGATCACGCTCACGCCCTGTTCCAGCAGCAGGCGGATCACGGGCAGCTCCAGCACCTGCAGCGGCCGCGGTGACGCCACCAGGCGGCGCCAGCGCTCGCCATCGCGTCCGAACTGCCAGTGGGCCGGCCGCACCAGGGCAGCCAGCTCGGCCTCGCTGTAGAGCGGGCCAATCGGCTTGCTCGGATGGGCGAACGCCGGATCGGCTGAGTCGACCTCGACCTGCGTGAGCAAGGTCGCAAAGCGGCGCTCTGGCAACAGGTTGGCCAGCGCCTGCTCGATCAGGTAGCCCACCATGCCTTCGCTCTCTGCGCCCAGCACATCCAGTGGCGTGGCTTCGCCACCGGACTGACCGGCGTAGGCGGCGGCCTGCAGCGCCAGCAGGCCGACCTGCGGGCCGTTGCCGTGCGTGATCAGCAGTTCATGCGTGCGCGCCAGCGGCGCCAGCGCCTGGGCTGCAGCGACCAGGTTGTCGCGCTGCGTCTGCACGCTGAGCGGCTGGCCGCGGCGGATCAGGGCATTGCCGCCCAAGGCTGCGACGATGCGCATCTCAGGCCAGTGTGGCGACCAGCAGCGCCTTGATGGTGTGCAGGCGGTTCTCGGCCTGGTCCCACACCACGGAGGCCGGCGACTCGAAGACCTCGTCGGTGACCTCCAGGCCGTCCATGTCGTGCTTGCGGCAGATCTCGCCGCCCTTGCGGGTGCTGCGGTCGTGCAGGGCCGGCAGGCAATGCATGAACTTGACCGCAGGGTTCCCCGTGGCCTTCATCAGCGCGGCATTGACCTGGTACGGGCGCAACAACGCGATGCGTTCGTCCCACACGGCATCGGGCTCGCCCATCGAGACCCACACGTCGGTGTAGACAAAATCCGCACCGCGCACCGCCTCGATGGCCGATTCGCAGAAGTTCAGCCGCGCACCAGTGTCGCGCGCCTTGTTCTGGGCCGACTGGATCAGCGCATGCGAGGGCCAAAGCGCCGGTGGCGCGCCGATGCGCAGGTCCATGCCCATCAGCGCCGCGCCCTGCAGCAAGGTGTCGCCCATGTTGTAGCGGGCATCGCCCAGGTAGGCCAGGCGCATCTCCGACAGCGGGCGGCTGCAATGCTCCTGCATGGTCATGAAGTCCGCCAGGATCTGCGTGGGATGGAACTCGTTGGTCAGGCCGTTGTAGACCGGCACGCCGGCGTACTCGGCCAGTTCCTTGACGATGGCCTGCGCGAAGCCGCGGTACTCGATCGCGTCGTACAGCCGGCCCAGCACGCGCGCCGTGTCCTTCACGCTTTCCTTCTCGCCCAGCTGCGAATCGCCGGGGCCGATGAAGGAGACGTTGGCGCCCTGGTCGAAGGCCGCCACCTCGAAGGCGCAGCGCGTGCGGGTGGACGCCTTCTCGAACAGCAGCGCGATGTTCTTGCCTCGCAGCTGCGGCTGCTCGGTGCCGGCGGCCTTGGCGCGCTTGAGCTCGTGGGCCATGCCCAAGAGGTAGTCGAGGTCGCGTGCGCTCAACTCGTCGAGCGAGAGCAGGCTTCGGTTGTGCAGGTTGTAGCTCATCAGGAACCTCGGGTTCAGCGGTAGGCGACGGGGTCGCGTTGAATCGGGCAGCTCATGCAGTGCGCGCCGCCGCGGCCGCGGCCCAGCTCGCCGCCAGGGATCTCCACCACCTCGATGCCGGCCGCGCGCAGGCGGCGGTTGGTGGTGGTGTTGCGGTCATAGCCGACGACCACGCCAGGCGAGAGCGCCAGCACGTTGTTGCCGTCGTCCCACTGCTCGCGCTCGGCCTCGAAGTGGTCGCCGCCGGTGGCAATGGCCTGGAAGGCCGGCAGCTCCATGACCTCGGCCAGCACCTGCAGCAGCGGCGTGTCGCCGTGCGAGCGCAGTTGCAGGCCGGCACCGTGCTCGGAAGGCCGAAGTTCGTGGCAGACGATCTGGCTGACCACCTCGGGGAAGTAGGTGAAGACGTCAGGCGCGCACTGGGTGAACACCGTGTCCAGGTGCATCGCGGCGCGCGAGCGAGGCAGCTGGGCCGCGACCACGGCGCGGGCCGCGCCGCCCCGCATCAGGGATTGGGCAAACTGCATCACCGCCTGCGGGCTGCTGCGCTCGCCCATGCCCACCAGCACCACGCCTTCGCCCAGCATCATCACATCGCCGCCTTCCAGCGTGGCCAGGCCATGATCCTGCGTCGGATCGCCGAACCAGGTCTTGAAACCCGCGTTCTCGAAGCGCGGGTGGAAGCGGTAGATGGCGGCCGTCAGCAGCGTCTCGCCACGGCGAGCCGGCCAATACAAGGGGTTCAGACTCACGCCATGACCCACCCAGCAGGTGGTGTCGCGGGTGAACAAGGTGTTGGGCAAAGGCGGCAGCACGAAGTCTTCGAGCGCAAGGTAGGCGCCCAGCAGACCGCGCGGCTGGAAAGGCAGGTCGGCCTTGGTCATGCCGCCAATCAGCAACTCGGCGAGCCGGGCCGGTGGCAGCTCGGCCAGCGCGGCGCGCAGCTCTTCGAGCATGCCGGGGCCCACGGTGTCCGGCGCGATCTTGCGTTCCAGCAGCCAGCGCTTGGCCTCTGGCAGCGCCAGGGTCTGGGCCAGCAGCTCGTGCAGCTCCAGCACCTCGATGTCGCGGCTGCGCATCTCGTGCACGAACTGCGCAAAGTCGCGCTGTGCGCGCTCCACCCACAGCACGTCATCGAACAGCAACTCGTGGCAGTTGGCCGGGGTCAGGCGGCGATGGGCCAGGCCGGGGCGGCAGACCAGCACGCTGCGCAGGCGGCCGACTTCGGAAAAAACACCTTGTTGCATCATGCGTCCTTCAGATCTTGGCCAGGTCCAGCGAGCCATTGGCCAGCATGGCCAGCGTCGCCGCCGCTGCCGCCACCAGCACCGCGGCCAGCGCCCATTCGGCCCCGCGCAGCACGCTGCGACCCTGGGCCCGCTGGGACCAGGCATGCACCGCCAGGCCAGGCGCGTAGATCAGCGCCGTGAGCAGCAGGTAGATCGGGCCAGCCGCGTACAGCAGCCAGAGGCTGTAGACCGTGGCCACGCCGCCGGTCAGGCCGAGCGCTGCGCCGCCCTTGCGCAGCGAGAGCTTGAGTGCGAACAGTGCGCACAAGAGGTAGGGCACCAGGATGGTCGAGGTGGCCAGCTTGATCAGCGCCAGGTAGGCATCTCCGGCGAAGAAGGACAGCAGCAGCATCAGCTGCACCACGCCATTGCTCCACCACAGCGCGGTCGTCGGCGCGCCCTGCGCGTTCTCGCGCTCGAAGGCCGCGGGGAAGACCCGCTCCTTGCCGGCAGAAAACGGCACCTCGGCGGCCAGCATGGTCCAGGACAGCATCGCGCCACCCACCGAGAGCAGCACGCCACCCAGCATCAGCACGGCACCCCAGGAGCCCACCGCCCGCTCCAGCACGGCAGCGGTTGACGGGTTCTTCATCGCGGCCAGCTCGGCCTGCGGCACCACGCCCAGCGAGAGCAGCGTGATGGCCATGTAGAGCACGATCGTCAGCAGGAAGCCGATGACGGTGGCACGGCCCACGTCGCCAGGTTCACGCGCCCGGCCCGAGAAGACCGCCGCCCCTTCGATGCCGATGAAGGCCCAGACGGTGACCAGCATGGTCGACTTGACCTGGCCGAACACAGGGCCCAGGGCTTCGCTGCCCCAGAAGTCCAGCGAGAAGCTGCGGGCCTGGAAGGCCAGCGCCACCAGCACGCCGAACAGCGCCAGCGGCACCAGCTTGGCCAGCGTGACGACGGTGTTCACCGCCGCAGCCGACTTCACGCCGCGCAGCACCAGCGCGTGATAGAGCCACAGCAGCACCGACGCGCCGGCAATGCCGGCCGCCGTGTTGCCATCGCCAAAGCCAAGGTTCGGCAGGAAGTAGGCCAGCGACGAGAAGATGATGATGAGGTAGCCGGCATTGCCGATCACCGCCGAGAGCCAGTAACCCCAGGCCGAGTTGAAGCCGACAAAGTCGCCAAAGCCGGCACGGGCATAACCGTAGACGCCGCCAATCGCATCGGGCGCCTGTCGTGACAGCTGCACGAACATCAGCGCCAGCGACAGCATGCCCACCGCCGTCACCGCCCAGCCCAGCAGGATGGCACCGGCACCGGCACCCGCTGCCATGTTCTGCGGCAGCGAGAACACGCCCGAGCCAATCATCGAGCCGACGACCAGGCTGCTGAGCGCGCCCAGCCCCAACGCGCCCCGGCCCCCGACCGCCACGACGGGCGATGCGCGTGGCACTTCTGCAAGGCGCGGCAACGGCCGCGAACTGCGGAGAGGAGGGTGCGAATTCATGGCCTTGATCCCGGACTTTTGTGACATCAGTCACTCTAGGCCGGTGCCTGGCTCGCACCTTGACATCCATCAACCGCGCCACCAGAAGCGCCGCGCGGTCGCCGCGCTCCTCCAGCCGCTCATCAAGCGCGCATCAAACGCGGCAGCGCGCCGATCTGCAGCGTCGGCTGATCAGCCCTGGATGCCGCGGCGCGGCGGACGGGCCGCCCGGGCGAAGGCCTGTTCGGCGTGGGCCAGCAGGCGGCTGTCCAGCGGGCGGAAACGGGGCGTTGAGGGGGAAGCCATCAAGGCCTTCCATTCGCTGTCCGAATGCGCGCTGGTGCCCAGGCCGCGGTTGAACAGCGTGAGCGCCACAGCAGGGCTCACACCCAGCGCATCGACCAGGTCGCGCAAGCGCTGGTTGTTGCCGGCATCGGGGCCAGCGTCGGCGGCCTGCGCATCATTGGCAGACTGCTGGCTGCCAGGCAAGGCGGGGGAGGCGGACATCATCGACGGGCTCATGGGCCGCATGCTAACGACAGGCCACGAGCCTTCGCCACCCCTCTTTTAGGGGTTATCGGAAACCTGTTTGCCCCGCAGCACTGGGCGATTCAGGCCATCGGCGGCGCGCCCCGCAGGGTCTCGACCAGCACGCGCAGCCCTGCTTCCAGCCGGCTGGCCGAGACCTGCGGCGAACCGGTGCCGGCGCGCGCACACAGCAGCGAAGCCATCGGCGTCATCGCGATTGCCGGGTGCGCCGGCCGCCGGCTGCAATTCGCGCCGCCGCCCGACATCTCGCGCCGCCTGGCGCCGTTCCGTCGCATCCGCGGTGCGAGGCAGGGCGAGCACTCCTAGAGTCCGCTCATTCGCCAACCACGGGAGTCCTCATGAAAGCATTGTTCACCGCCGCCGCCGCCGGCCTCGCACTGGCTTTCTTCGCCACGCTGGCGCACGCCGAAGCGCCGGGCGGCTGCGCCAAGGTCGAGGTGCAGAACCTGCGCACCGGCCAGGGGCCGTTGATGGTTGCGGCCTACACGGACGTTGCCAGCTTCCGCAAGACCGCGGCAAGCCAGCTGCAACTGGCGGTGACTGGCGAGACGATGGCGATCCAGGTCTGCGGCCTGACCGGCGACACTGTCGCGCTGACGGCCTATCAAGACCTGAACGCCAACGGCAAGATGGACGCCAACCCGTTTGGCATGCCGACCGAGCCCTGGGGCGCCTCGGGCAAGGTCGCAATGATGGGACCGAGCTGGGACTCGGCACAGGTGCCGCTGGGCACCGAGACCCTCGTCGTCAAGCTCTCCAAGTAGTCGACGGGCCAAGCGGAGCACCCCATGCGCACCACCCTGCAACGCCGCGCCTTCCTCCGTGCCTTTGCCGCTGCGACTGCCGCGACCCGCTGGCCAGCCTTTGCGCGCTCGCCCGAGGGCCAGGTCTTTGACGATGCGGTGGCCGGCCAACCCTGGCTGAAGCCATTCAAGGGCGTGACCGATCAGGACCTGCGCTGCGATGCGCTGAGCCTGTCGGGCAAGTGGCCCGCCGAATTCCGTGGACGCTTCTACCGCAACGGCCCGGCACTGAACGAGCGCGACGGCCAGCGCTACCACCACTGGTTCGCGGGCGACGGCATGGTGCAGCAGTTCAGCTTCAGCGGCGGTGCCAAGCCCGCGGTGCGCCACCTCGGCCGCCTGGTGCGCACGCCCAAGCTGGTCGCCGAGCAGAAGGCCGGCAAGTTCCTCTTCAATGCCTACGGCACGCGCATCGAGGGCGGCGAACCCGCGCAAGGCCCGGACAGCTTCAACGTTGCCAACACCAACGCGATGGAGCACGCCGGCAGGGTGCTGGCGATGTGGGAAGGCGGCTCGGCGTTTGCGCTCAGCCCCGACGACCTCGCCACGCTGGGCCCGGTGACCTGGCAGCAAGGCCTGGCGCAGATGCCGTTCTCGGCCCATCCGAAGCTGGACGCCAAGGGCAACCTGTGGAACTTCGGCAGCGCCGGCGCGAACCTGGTGGTCTGGCATGTCGACCCGATGGGCCAACTGGTCAAGGCGCAGATCGGCGAGTCGCCCTACCCCGGCGGCATGGCGCATGACGCGGCGATCACCGAGCGCCACATCGTGCTGCCGCTGCCGCCGGTGAAGCTCAACTTCGGCGAAGACGTGACAGGCGGCAAGGCCTTCACCCATGAACCCAAGGAGCCGCTGCGCATCCTGGTGATGAAGAAGGACGACATCGCCCAGCGGCGCGTGTTCGAGCTGCCGTCGCAAATGGTCTTCCACGTGGGCAACGCCCATGAGCGCGCCGACGGCAGCATCGTGCTGAGCTTCGTCAGCTCACCCACGCCCGAGTTCCTGATGCACGGGGCGTCGTCTCTGGTGGCCGGCCACCCGGCCAGCTTCGGCGGGTCCAGCACGCAACTCGCGGTGCTGGACATGCGGACCGGAAAGGTCCGCGTCGAAGGCATGCAGGACACCGTCGAGTTCCCACGCGCGCATCCGCTGCGCAACGGCCAGGCCACCCGCCACCTGCTGACCGTCGCCAGCTGGGACCGCGGCGCAGGCCGGCCGCAGTGGTTCCACGGCCTGCAGCTGCGCGACCTCCAGACCGGCCGCACGCAGCGCCATGACTACGGCCCGGGCACGGTGGTCGAAGAGCACATCGTCGTGCCCAAGCCCGGCAAGCAGGGCGAACTCGACGCCTGGCTGCTGGGCACGAGCTTCGACACGGCCAATGGCGTGACACGCGTCAACCTGCTGGACGCGCGCCACCTCGCGGACGGACCCGTCGCGCAGGCGACCCTGCCGTACGGGTTGCCGTATGGCTTCCACGGCAACTTCACGGCTGCCTGAGGAATGCGGCCCGGCACCATTGCAAGCGGCAGATTCGCACACCGTGCCGGACGGCGGTCACACCCGCGAATGTGCGCAAGTTACGATTGGGCCCTTACCTCTTTCAAGGATTGAACGCATGGCCAAGAAGATCGACCGCAGCCGCATCGAAGCAGGACGCTTCGAATTGCCGAAGAAACTGGCTTTCCTGGTGGAAGCCAAGGTGGACTACACCTCGATCTCGGAAGCGGAAGACGGTTGGCGCGTGGAATTGCCGGCGACGGCGCTTGCAGCACTGGCCAAGCTCAAGGCCAGCCTGAAGTCGCTGAAGGCCGACGGCAAGCAGGCCGCCACCGATCAAGCCGCCGCGTTGACCGCCGCCACGGCCGCGCACGAAGAGACCCGCAAGGAGCTTGCTTCGGCGCAGCGCAAGATCAAGGCGCTTGAAAAGAAGCTGTTGGCCTCGGCGCCAGCGCCCGTGGTCGCAGCCAGCGCACCCGCCAAGCTCAGCGAAGCGGCGTCGGCCAAGGCAGCCAAGCCTGCGAAGGCACCGAAGAAGCCAGCCAAGCCGGAAGCGGCCGCAGCCGCCCCTGCGGTGGAAACAGTGGTGCCAGTGCCAGGCCCGAAGCTGCCGAAGAAGCTGGCTGTGAAGAAGGCCACTGTCGTGGCACAGCCGGCACCGCTGGCCACCGCTGGTGCGATCCTGCCTGCGGGTGATGCCCCGGCCGAAGTGGCTGTGAAGTCCTGAGGGCACAGGACAACCGGTGCTAAGACCGGTTGTCCGCCTGAGGCGGCTGGCCGGCCTTTGAAGACCTGGGCCGCCAGCGCTTCTCGCGCATGGCCGCTGTCCAGCGGCCCGCCCATCGGGCGACGCGCTCGCCGTGTCAGACGTTCGCGGTGACCCGCTTGCCGACGATCACCACGACTTGCGCCGGCGCATCGAAGCGCGCGGCATTGGCCAGCGTGACGCCATCAACCTGGCGATCCGCGATCTGCGACAGGGCCGCCAGCACGCTGAACGTCATCACCAGCGCCAGCCCCGCAAAACCCACCCGCTCAACGCCCGACTGGGTCGTGGCAGAGACAGCGCGAGCGGTGTTGAAAGTGGCGGTCATGGTGGGCTCCTGAAGCGGTGCAAATCCGTTGTCGATGGATGCACTTTAGGAAACGCCACCCATGGCTGCCAGCGCGCTGCGACGAATGACGGGTTCGGCCGCGTGAACTGCAGCCGGGACCGATGGAAAGCTTCCATCGGGCGCATCCGTCAGAATGGATTCACCCGAACCCGGAAACCGCCATGTCCGTGATTTCCAGCCAGTACATCCAGCGCATCACCTTGCTTCGCGACAAGGTCGAGTCCTTCGCTCGCTACCCGTTTTCGCTGCCGGCCATCCGCTCCTTCGACAGCCTGGACCTGCACCCCAAGGTCACGTTTTTCGTCGGTGAAAACGGCTCGGGCAAAGGCATTGCCCAGGTCGCCTACGAAGACACCGAACACTTCAAGATCACCCGCGACTTCCTGGCCCATCACCAGCACGTCATGCGGGCGCTGATGGCGCCATGAACATCACGCTGTCACAAGGCGACGTGTCGTCACGGTGCGAAGCCATCCTGCGCAGCCTGCCGGACTGGTTCGGCATCGAAGAGTCTCTGCTCGAATACGTGCGGGACTCGGTCCTGCACCCGACCTGGGTGGCGCAGGACACGGACGGGCCAGCGTTCGGGTTCATCACGCTGCGCGAGCACTTCCCGTCGTCATTCGAGGTGCACTGCCTGGCGGTGCATGCAGACCGGCGGCGCAGTGGCTGCGGGCTGGCCCTGATGCAGGCTTCAGAGGCTTGGGCGAAGACGCGTGGCGCGCGCTTCATGCAGGTCAAGACGATTGCAGCCGGACACCCCAGCCTGGCCTACGCCGAGACGCGGGCCTTCTACGAACGGGTGGGTTATCTGCCGCTGGAGGTGTTCCCCGACCTCTGGCACCCGCGCAACCCCTGCCTGCAGCTGATCAAGGCGCTTTAGGTTCAGGCCTTCTTGCGTGCCACGATGAACAGCCGCGGGAAGGCCAGCAGGCGCTGGCCGTCGGCGCGCTGCGGGTAGGCTGCTTCGATGCGGGCCTGGTAGGCAGCCAGGAACTCGGCCTGCAGCGCCGGGCTCAGCGGTTCGAGGAAAGGTTTCAGGCCGGTCGCGCGCAGCCATTGCACGATGGCGGCGGCGTCGGCCATCGGGTGGTAATAGGTGGTGCGCCAGACGTCGACCTCGGCCTCGCGGGACAGCAGGTCGTGGTACTGCTCAGCCGGCAGGATGCGGGCTCGCACCTGGCCGGCGTCGCCGATGCTTGCAGCAAAGCGCGGCTCGGCGGCGGTCTCGCGCATGGACACGTGGCTGGGCTGGTCCAGGTTGTCCGGCATCTGAATCGCCAGCGCGCCACCAGGTGCCAGCAGCGACAGCAGGCGCGGCACCAGTTGCTCGTGGCCGGGCAGCCATTGCAGCGAAGCGTTGGCGTACAGCAGGTCCACCGGCGCAGGGGGTGACCAGGTGGCGATGTCGCCCTGCTCGAACAGCACGCCGGGCAGGCGCTCGCGGGCGCTGACCAGCATGGCAGGCGAGCTGTCCATGCCAATGACCTTCGCACCGGCAAAGCGCCGCACCAGCAGTTCGGTGGAGTTGCCCGGGCCGCAGCCCAGGTCGACCACGCTGCCGGCCGAGGCCAGCGGCACGCGCGCCAGCAGTTCGGCCGCGGGCCGGGTACGCTCTTCTTCAAAGCGGGTGTACAGCGCGGGGTTCCAGTCGCTCATGGTGTCGCTCCTTCAGGGGCTTCACTCTACAGCGCTCCGCCATGCGCGCGGGGTGGCTAGACTCGCTGCTGAGCCATCTCGCCAAGGACCGTCACCATGCTTCCCACCCGCTCCCTCGGCCCATTCCAAGTCAGCGCCATCGGCCTGGGCTGCATGAACCTCAGCCATGCCTACGGCCAGCCGCCCGCCTTGGCGCAGGCCGAGCAGTTGCTGCTGCATGCGCTGGACCGCGGCGTGACGCTGTTCGACACTGCCGCACTCTACGGCTTCGGCGCCAACGAGGAACTGGTGGGCAAGGTACTGAGCCCGCACCGCAGCCGCTTCACGCTGGCCAGCAAGTGCGGGCTGCATGGCGTGCCCGGTGAAGACGGCAAGCTCAAGCGCGTGCTGGACGGCCGCCCGGCCACGATCAAGGCCAGCTGCGAGGCCAGCCTGCGCCGCCTGCGCACCGACGTGATCGACCTGTTCTACCTGCACCGCTGGGACAAGAAGGTGCCGATCGAGGACTCGGTTGGCGCGATGGCCGAGCTGGTGAAAGAGGGCAAGGTGCGTTGCCTGGGCTTGAGCGAAGTCTCGGCCGGCACGCTGCGGCGCGCGCATGCGGTGCACCCCATCACCGCGGTGCAGACCGAGTATTCGCTGTGGACCCGCAACCCCGAGATCGCCGTGCTGGACGCTTGCCGCGAGCTGGGCACGGCCTTCGTCGCCTTCAGCCCGCTGGCGCGCGGGTTCCTGCCGGGCACCTTGAAGGACGTGAGTGCTTTGGTCCCCACAGACCTGCGCCGCAGCATGCCGCGCTTCGCGCCCGAGGCCTATGCGGCCAACCTGACGCTGCTGCCCGCGCTGCAGGCGATTGCGGACGAAGCCGACTGCTCGCTGGCCCAGCTCTCACTGGCCTGGCTACTGCAGCGCGGCGAACATGTGATACCCATCCCCGGCACCACGCAGATCGCCCACCTGGACGAAGACCTGGGCGCCACCAGCGTGCAACTCAGCGAACAGCAGATGGCACGCCTGGACGAGATCGTCAACGTGGCCAGCGTGCAGGGCGGGCGCTACAACGCCGGCTCGCAGGCGGAGGTCGACACCGAGACCTTCGGCGAAGCCGGCTGAAGCTTCCGGAGCGGCGGGGCCGGTAAAGTGCGTGCGCGGCCGTTTGGCGCCGCGGCAGTCCAGAAGGAACATGCATGAGACACCCTGGCCATGTCACGCGGGCCGAGCGCCGGGCCGCTCCCAAGCCGGCCCGCATCCCCTCGGGGGATCGGCCGACGTATTCGTTGGACGAGGGGCAGTCATGAGCCTCACATTCAACGACCGCGTCGCCATCGTCACTGGCGCCGGTGGCGGCCTGGGCCGTTGCCACGCGCTGGCCCTGGCCGCGCGGGGCGCCAAGGTGGTGGTCAACGATTTGGGCAACGCACAGCCGGTGGTCGACGAGATCATTGCGGCGGGCGGCCAGGCCATCGCCAACTCGGCCTCGGTGACCGACATGGCGGCCGTGCAGGCCATGGTGGACGAAGCGCAACAGACCTGGGGCCGCGTCGACATCCTGGTCAACAACGCCGGCATCCTGCGCGACAAGAGCTTCGCCAAGATGACGCTGGAAGACTTCCGCCTGGTGCTGGACGTGCACCTGATGGGCGCCGTGCATTGCTGCAAGGCCGTGTGGCCGCTGATGCAGGCCCAGCAGTACGGCCGCATCGCGCTGACCACCTCGTCCAGCGGTCTCTACGGCAACTTCGGCCAGAGCAACTACGGCGCCGCCAAGATGGCGCTGGTGGGGCTGATGCAGACGCTCTCGCTCGAAGGCGCGAAGTTCGACATCCGCGTCAACTGCATGGCCCCCACCGCTGCCACCCGCATGACCGAAGGCCTGATGCCGGCCTCCGTGCTCGAAGCCCTGAAGCCCGAAGCCGTGACCCCCGCCCTGCTCTGGCTGATCAGCCAGGACGCCCCCAACCGCGCCATCGCCTGCGCCGGCGCCGGCACCTTCGAAGCCGCCCACATCACCCTCACCCAAGGCCTGCACCTGGGCATCGGCGACGACGTGCCGGAGCAACTTGCCGCGGCCTGGGCAGAGGTCAGCGAGCGGGACAGCGAGCAGGTGCCGGGCAGCGGCGCGGCTCAGGGCATGAACGAGGTGGGCAAGGCGATGGCAGCGAAGCGGGGCGAGTGAACCTCGGCGACCGTTCGAGGGACCGGCAGCGCCTGCGGCTGCCGCACTGCCCGACCCGCGCGGGTCAGACGTAGCGCGGAATCGGCCCGTTCTGTGGCGTCGTGTTTTCGCCGAGATCGAGTACCAGCCGGTCCACATAGCACCAGCCCCAGCCTTCTGGCGGGTCATAGCCTTCGATGATCGGGTGACCCGTGGCATGGAAGTGGGCAGTCGCGTGACGATGCGGCGAATCGTCGCAACAGCCAACGTGGCCGCAATGTCGGCACAGGCGCAGATGCACCCATTCGCTGCCCGTCTTCAGGCAGTCTTCGCAGCCCAGCGCGCTGGGAACCACCCGCAGGATGCCGGCGGTGTGGGAACAGACGGGTCTCATGTCGATGCCCTCGGGATGGACGGAGGATGGATGAACAATGGTGGTACGGCGCGCTCAAGCCTCGTCGGGCGTCCAGTCCGGGCTGTAGCCGCCCAGCGTCGGGTGGTACATCTCGTCGCCAGTGTGCTGCGTGAATTCGACGTTGAGCCGGTCCTCGCGCAGGCCGAGCTGTTCGATGCAGTGGGCACACAGCGCCTTGGCAAGTGCCATCCGCAACTCGGGTGATCGTCCCTGGCGGATGTCCAGCATCATCAGCGAGACGGGCACGGGTGGCGCGTCCGGGTCGGGCATGCGCCACAGCCCACCCTCGCCGAGTTCACGCACCGCGATGCTGATGCGCCGGATGTCCACCGACATCATCTCGGCGTAGGTGCGGCACATGCTTTCGGCAAGCCGTTGCTTGACGGCGGTCGGATAGTGGTCGTTGACGTCCAGTTGCAGGTAAGGCACGGCAAGCTCCTGGTTTCGGGTCAAGGGAAAACGGCGGCGTCAGCGCACCCGCTGCCTCGCCTGCCGCGCCGCGTGCGCCCGCGGAATCCAGTACGCCAGCTGCGCCGCCGCGGCAAACGCGATGAGCCCGGTCGCGGCAATGCCTGCGCCGAGCGACAAGGTCGCCGCCAGGAAGGACAGCAGCGTCGGCCCGCAGGACGAGCCGATGTCGGACATCAGGCGCCAGACGCCGAGGAAGTGGGCGCGGCCAGTGCGGGGGGAATGGTCGGCGCCGAGGGTCATCACCATGCCGGAGCCGATGCCGTTGCCAAAGCCGATCAACGAGGCGGCGAGCAGCAGCGTGGCGGCGCCATGGGTGAAGGGCATCAGCAGCAGCGGGATGCCCATGGTGATCATCGAAGGCACGGCCACCCAGCGGCGGCCTTTCTGGTCCATGACCTTGCCGGCGGGGTAGAACACCAGCATCTCCACGCCGCCGGCCACGCCGTAGATCAGCGCGGCCACCGAAGGCGCGAGGCCGATGTGATCGGCCCACAGCGGGATCACCGCCTGCCGCGTGGCGCGCACTGCGCTGACCAGCAGCACGCCGATGCCCAGCGTGACGAAGAGGCGGTGGTGGTCCCGCAGGATGGACCGGAACGAGGGCTTGGCGGTGATAGACGCAGCGACAGCGTGAGGCTGTGTTTCATTGGCAGCCGGCACCAGGTCCGGGATGCGCGCGGCAACGCCCGCGGCCACGATCAATGCGCCGATGCCCACGCCGTAAGCCCCCGTCAGCCCGAAGTGATGGATGACCAAGGCCGCGATGAACGGGCCGATGAACAGGCCCACGCGCATCGCGCCGCCCAGCGTGGACATGGCGCGCGCGCGGAACTCGGGCGGCACGGCTTCGGTCAGGTAGCTCTGCCGCGCCAGGCTGAAGACGGCCTGCGACATGCCGATCATGAAGCAGCCCAGCGCAAACAGGCCGAGGTGATCGGTCCAGGCGGACAGCGCCATCGCCAGCGCGCACCACACGGCCGCGGCGACGATGGCCCAGCGCTCACCGCGGTGCAGCGTGATCAGCGAGGCCGGGATGTTGCTGACCATCGAGCCGATGCCGATCAGCGTGACCATCAACGCGGCCTGCGCGACCGAGGCACCGAGGTCTCGGGCAGTCAGCGGGATGACCGGGAGAATGGCACCTTCGCCAATGCCGAAGAGCAGCGAGGGACCGAAGGCCGAGACGGCGATGCCGCGCAGGGAAAAAGGTTCGGGTGTGAGGTCGGTTGTCGGGGCCATGCGTCGTCGTCAAGCCGAGTGGCGCCGGGACAGGCAGGCGCGTTGCGAACGATTGTCTGCAGATGACGCCGCGCCTGCTCGGCAAGCCGCGGTTCCCGAGCCGCCGGCATGGCTGATCAAAGCAGCGTCACTCCGGTTCGATGCCCGCGGCCTTGATCACCTTGCCCCACTTCAGCGATTCGCTGGCCTGGAAGCGGCCAAGCTCTTCGGGCGTGGAGGTCCAGGCCGTCGTGCCGGTGCTGTCGTTGAAGCTCTTCACGCCGGCGCTGCGCGTGGCGTTGAGCAACAGCTCGTGCACCCGCGCGACGATGGCCGGCGGGGTATGCGCCGGCAGGTAGGCGGCGAACCAGTAGCTCATGTCGTAGCCCTTCACCCCCGCCTCGTCCAGCGTGGGCACGTCGGCCAGCAGCGCGATGCGCTGGGTGGTGGACACGCCCAGCGCGCGCAGCTTGCCGCCCTTGATCTGCGGCACGCCGGTGGCCGTGTCGGGGATCATGAAGTCGACCTGGCCGCCGATCAGGTCGGTCAGCGCATTCGGGTTGCTCTTGTAGGGCACGTGCAGGATGTCGGTGCCGGTGAGCTGCCTGAACATCTCGCCGGCCACGCGGCTGGACGCGCTGCCGCTGGCAAAGCTCAGCTTGCCGGGCTGCTTGCGCGCGGCGGCCACCAGCTCTGCGGCGGTCTTGTACGGCGAATCGCTGCGCACCACCAGCACCTGCCCGCCCTTGGCCAGGCCGGTGACGGGCGCGAAGTCCTTCACCGGGTCGTAGGGCAGCTTCTTGAACAGGTGCTCGTTGGCGGCCTGCGTGGTGTTGGTCGCAATCAGCACGGTGTAGCCGTCCGGCTGTGCGCGGGCCACGCTTTGCGCGGCCAGCATGCCGCTGGCGCCAGCCTTGTTGTCCACCACCACGGCCTGTTTGGTCTGCTCGCTCACGGCATTGCCCAGCGCGCGGGCCAGCTGGTCGGTGGCGCTGCCGGCGGCAAAGGGCACCACGAAGGTGATGGGCCGCTCGGGGAAGCCGGACTGGGCGGCGCTCACCAGCGGCAGCGCGGCGGTCAACAAGGCGGCGAGCAGCTGGCGACGCAAGGTCGGTTGAGAGAAATGTGGCATGGGCTTGTCTCCTGTTGGTTTTGAAATGAGGGCACCGAAAGGTTCAGGGCTCGGGAATTTCCAGTGCCAGCAAGGCCGAGCTGAGCGACTTGCCGTGCGCGTCCAGCGCCAGTGAACGCGTCACGCCGCCACCCAGCGCGCCTTCGAGCACGAAGTTCAGCGCACCGAGTTGCGGCAGCTCGTAACGCCGCACCTCGCCGAGCACCAGGCCGGCAAAGTGGGCCTTCACGGCCTCGGCGCTGACGTGCTGGCACAGGTGCGCGAAGTGGGCCGGATCGTAGGCGATCAGTGAAATGTTGGACGTGTCGCCCTTGTCGCCGGTGCGCGAGTGGGCCAGCGTGCGCAGCGCAATCGTGGGATTCGGCATCAGGCCTCCATCAGGTGGACTTGCAGCGACACCGCGGACTCGGGCAGCAGCACCGACTGCACCGCGACGATCTCGCGGGCCGACTTGCTGGCCCCGCCGCCGCCGGCCGGGCCGTTGGTGTACAGCGTCTCGACCTCGTTGCCCACGCGCACCGCTTCAGCCAGCGTGTCGGTTCGTGCGGCCACGCGAAGCCGCACTTCGTAGGGCTCGGCGGCGGACGGGGGCGAAGCCGCGCCATGCAGCGCGTTCACGCCGATCAGCTCGCAGCGCAGCTCGCGCAGCGCCACGCCAGTCAGCGCCAGCCGCTCTTCGACGATGGCCTGCGCCAACTGCGCTCGGGCCAAGGCGCCAGGTCCGGCATAGGCGATCTGGCCCTCGCCGACAAAACCGTCGTGGTAGCCGACCGAGACCTTCAGCAGCCCGCTGCGCGGTGCGCCACGGCCACCGCTCACCTGCACCCGGTCCGGGCCGAGCTGCTGCACCGTCACCTCGGAGAAGTCCGCCACCACGTCCGGCTGCAGGTAGCGCTGCGGGTCGTGGATTTCGTAGAGCAACTGCTCCTTGCAGGTGGCCTCGGTCACGCAGCCGCCAGCCGCGGCCAGCTTGGTGACGACCAGGCCGCCGTCTTCGCTGACCTCGCCCATCGGGAAGCCCAGGCGCGCCAGGTCCGGCACGTCCTTGAAGCCAGGGTCGGCAAAGTAGCCGCCGGTCACCTGGCCGGCGCATTCCAGCAGGTGGCCCACCACCGTGCCCTGGCCCAGGCGCTGCCAGTCGTCCCAGGCCCAGCCGAATGCGTGCACCAGCGGCGCGAGGAACAACGCCGGGTCTGCCGCGCGGCCGGTGATGACCAGCTGCGCGCCCTGCGCCAGCGCCTGCACCATGGGCGCGGCGCCCAGGTAGGCGTTGGCCGAGAGCACGCGGTCACCCAGCGAAGCCACGGTGTCGCCGGTTTCCAGCAGGCGGTGCTCGCCGGCCTGCACGGCAGCCAGCACGTCGTCACCCGTGACCGCGGCAATCTTGAAGCCCTGCAAACCCAGCTCGGCGGCAATCGCCATCGCGCAACGCGCAGCGCCCAGCGGGTTGGCCGCGCCCATGTTGGTCAGGATGCGGATGCCGCGCGCCGCGCAGTGCGGCAGCACGGCCCGCAGCCGCGCCGCCAGCAGCGGGTCGAAGCCAGCCTCCGGGTCGCGCAATCGCGCCTGCTGGGCCAGCGCAATGGTGCGCTCGGCCAGGCATTCGAAGACCAGGTAGTCGATCTCGCCCTGCTGCGCCAGCTCGACCGCCGGCTCGATGCGGTCGCCCGAGTAACCCGCACCCACGCCCAGGCGAACAATGCGGGGCGGGGCCGATGCGGAGGTGGCAGTCATGGGGGCGAAGCGTAGGCCCGCGGCAGCGATCCAACAATTGAAATGATTGGATCGCAGCCATAAGCTATCGGCATGGACTTGAATTTCCGCCAGATTCGCGCGTTCGTCAGCGTGGCCCAGCTCGGCAGCTTCACGCGCGCCGCCACAGCGCTGCACTTATCGCAGCCCGCGCTGACGGTGCAGATCCGCAAGCTCGAAGAGGCGCTGCACAGCCGGCTGCTGGACCGCAACAGCCGCTCGGTCGCCCTCACCCGCACCGGCCGCGAGCTGCTGCCGCTGCTGCAGCGCATGCTGCAGGACATGGACGCGGTGGTGGCCGACACGCGCGAGGCCAGCGCCGGCCGGCGCGGCACGGTGCGCATTGCCGCGCTGCCCTCGTTTGCCGCCAGCCTGCTTCCGGACGTGATCCTGGCCTGCCGCGCCGCGCAACCCGGCATTGCGTTTGTGGTGCGGGACGCCGTGGCCAGCCAGGTCATGCAGTTGGTGCGCGACGAGCAGGTCGACCTGGGCCTGACCGGCGGCGCGGTGGACGCTGCCGAGTTCGACACGCTGCACCAGTGGGCCGACCGGCTGTGCCTGGTCTGCCCGGCCGACCACCCACTCGCCACCAAGCGGCAGCTGCGACTGGCCCATTTCGCCGATCAACCGCTGGTGTTGACAGACCCGTCGACCAGCGTGCGCGCGCTGGTCGACGCGGCCTTCCGCCAGCTCGGCCGGCAGGCCATCGTCGCCTGCGAGACCACCTACATGATGACGGCCGTGGCCATGGTGCGCGCCGGGCTGGGGCTGACCCTCCTGCCCGGCGGCGCACGCGAGCTGCGCGCCGAGCCCGGTCTGGTCGCCAGGCCGATTGCCGACGCGGCGTTTGTGCGCACCGTCAGCCTGATCAAGCGCCGCGGCCGCACGCTACCGGCCGCAGGGCAGGACTTCCTGGCGGCCAGCATTGCCGCCACGCGCAAAACCTAGCCAGCCTTGGCTTCGAGCAGCTTGACCAGCGTGTGCAGCACGCGGTTCACCGGCGTGGGCACGCCCCGCGCGGCGCCACGGCGCACCACCAGGCCGTTGAGATGGTCGATCTCGCTGGGCTTGCCGCGCATCAGGTCCTGCGCGGTGGAAGAGAACTGATTGGGCATGGTCTCGGCAATGCGGCGCACGGCGGCCGGCACATCGCCCGGCACGCGCACGCCTTCGGCCTCGGCCACCGCCAGGCACTCGGCCACCACGTCGCCCATCACGTCGGCAACACCTGCGGCCTGCGCCAGCACGCCATAGGGCTGGCGGCTGATGGCCGATAGCGCGTTGTAGGCGCAGTTCAGGATCAGCTTGGCCCACAGCGCGCCCACCACGTCGGGCGAAACCTCCGTCGGCACGCCGGCGGCGATCAGCATCTGCGCCACCGCCTCGCTGCTGACGGCCGCGGTGTTCGACGGCTCGATCACCAGTTCACCCCGCCCGTGGTGCTTCACATGCCCCGGCCCGGCCATCTCGGTGGCCACGTAGACCACCGCCGCGGCCACCGCCTGCGGCAAGCGCTTGCGCAGCCGCTCGGCGTTGTCCACGCCGTTCTGCAGCGTGAGCAGCAAGGCGCCTGGCGCCAGGTGCGGTCGCAGCAGGTCGCCCGCGCTTTCGGTGTCCGGCGACTTGACGCAGAACAGCACCAGCTCGGCCCCGGCCACCGCCGCCGGGTCGCTGCTGGCCGAAAGGCGGATGTGCTCGTCGAAGCCCTGCGCCTCCAGCCGCAAGCCATCGCGCTCGATGGCCGCCACATGCGCAGGCCGCGCGATCAGCATCACCTCGTGCCCGGCCCGCGCCAGCATGCCGCCGTAGTAGCACCCCACGGCGCCCGCGCCCATCACTGCGATCTTCATGCGTTTGTCTCCTGCTCGGCACATTGGATTATCGACAACTATCGCGCACAAGATATATTATCTACTTCAAGATAATTTCGGATAGTCGCATGCTTGCCTTCCCTCGCCAAGCGCTGGCACAGGAGCTGGTGACGGCCCTTCAAGGCCTCAGCCTGCTGGGCGACGCGCACAACGGATTGTTCCTTGCCGCGCCAAGGCGAACTGGCAAGTCGACTTTCCTGCAAGGTGATCTCCGCCCCGCCTTGGAAGCGGCCGGCGTGGTGGTCGTGTACGTGGACCTGTGGGCCGACGCTCGGCGTGACCCGGGCGCGCTGATCGCCGAGGCGATTGCCAGGGCACTGCAGCCGCAGCTCGGGCTGGTCGCCCGCACGGCCAAGAAGGCGGGGCTGGACAAGGTCAGCCTGGGCGGCTGGCTGCAGGTGGACACCAGCAAGATCGGCAAGGTCGACGGTCTGACGCTGGTCGACGCACTTAGAGCGCTGCACGAGACCGCCGCCAAGCCTGTGGCGCTGATCGTCGATGAAGCGCAGCACGCGCTGACCAGCGAGGCGGGCGAGGCCGCCATGACGGCGCTGAAATCGGCCCGTGACCAGCTGAACCAGCCCGGCCAGGTGAACCTGATGCTGGTCATGTCTGGCTCGGACCGCGACAAGCTCCTGCGCCTGGTCAACACCAGCGGCGCGCCCTTTTATGGCTCGCAGGTGCAGCGCATGCCGCCGCTGGGGCCGGACTTCATCGCTCACCTCACCGGATTGATCGAAGCGCAGCGGCCAAGCCTGGCGCCGGTGGACACCGCAACGCTGCAGCAGGCCTTCGCGGCCTTTGGCCACCGGCCCCAGTTCTTCATGACCGCACTCGGCCAGGTGCTGAGTCCCTTGGCGAGCCTGAGTGGCCGCTTCGAACCCGCACTGCTTCAGGCTGCGCAACTGCAACAAGCCCAGGATGAAGCACAGATGGAGTCCGACTACCTCGGACTGAAACCCAGCGAGCAGGCGGTTCTGTGGCGCATGCTCGCTCAGGGCACGCGCTTCCGGCCGTATGACGCAGAGGCCTTGCGCTTTTACCGCGACAAGACTGGCAAGCCGGTCAGCGTGGCCCAGGCACAGAAGGCGCTGGAGGCACTGCGCCAGCGAATGCCCGCGCTGGCCTGGAAATCGGCGCGCGGCGAATACGCGCTCGAAGATGCTGCCATGCACCGCTGGTACGAAGCGCGGGTGGCCGCGGGCACCTGGCCACCCGCCCCGCCCCAAGGGCTGCTGCCCCTGGAAGACGACTGACGCAGACCGCTCGCCACGCTTATCGCACTCACCGCGACTTCAACTCCAGCCGCTTGATCTCCGGCACGATGACCAGGTAGGCGACGACGGTGACCAGGGCGTTCAGGCCGACGAAGACCAGCGCGCCGTTGAACGAGCCGGTGTGGGCCAGGATGTAGCCGATGACGATGGGCGTGACGATGCCCGCGGCATTGCCGAACATGTTGAACACGCTGCCGGCCAGGCCGATGATTTCCTTCGGTGCGGTGTCGGAAACGACCGCCCAGCCCAGCGCGCCGATGCCCTTGCCGAAGAAGGCCAGCGCCATCAGGCCGACGACCAGCCACTCGTTGTCCACGTAGTTGCAGAAGATCATCGTGACCGACAGCAGCATGCCCAGCACGATGGGCGTCTTGCGGGCCACCGTGAGGCTGGCGCCCCGCTTGATCAGCCCGTCCGAGATCACGCCGCCCAGCACGCCGCCAAGGAAACCGCACAGCGCCGGCAGCGAGGCCATGAAGCCGGCCTTCAGGATGGACATGTGGCGCTGCTGCACCAGGTAGACCGGGAACCAGGTCAGGAAGAAGTAGGTCAGCACGTTGATCGAGAACTGGCCCAGGTAGATGCCCAGCATCATGCGGCTGCGCATCAGCTGTCCCAGGTTGGCCCAGGTGCGGCCGTCGCGCACGATGCCAGAGGGCATGGCCTGCGGGCCCAGGTTCAGCAAGCCACCGCCCTTGGCGATGTACTCGCGCTCGGCCTTGTTGGCCCGTGGGTGGTCGGCGGGGTTGTGCACCACCTTCAGCCACACACCGGCCAGCACGAAGCCGATCACGCCCATCCACAGGTAGACGTGGTGCCAGCCCATCCACTGGGTCAGCCCGGCCATCAGCGGCGTGAAGACCACCGCGGCGAAATACTGCGCCGAGTTGAAGATCGCCGAGGCGGTGCCGCGCTCTGCCGTGGGGAACCAGCTGGCACTCAGCTTGGCATTCGCCGGGAAGGCCGGCGACTCGGCCAGGCCGACCAGGAAGCGCAACGCGAACAGCAGCGTCACCGCGCCGAACACCCCGGCCACGGCGCCGGTGAAGGCCTGCAGCAGCGTGAACAGCGACCACAGCACGATGCTGGCTGCGTAGATCTTGCGCGCACCGTAGCGGTCCAGCAGCCAGCCGCCGGGCAGCTGCGCGGCCACGTAGGCCCAGCTGAAGGCCGAGAAGATGAAGCCCAGCTGCACCGAATCGAAGCCGAACTCGGCCTTCATCGCCGGGCCGGTGATGGACAGCGTGGCCCGGTCGGCGTAGTTCACCGTGGTGACGATGAACAGCATCGCCAGGATCAGGTAACGGACCCGGGTGGGACGCGCGGCGGCCGAAGCTGCGCCGGCCGCAGGGGGCGCGGCAAATGTGCTGTGTGTGCTCATGAAAACCTGAAGCTGAAGGGCAGGCGCGGCGCGGGCCAGGGGCGACAAGGTCCAGGGCGAGGTCGCAAGTTATATGACATCGTATGACTTATTCGCCGCCCAAGCCAAGCGGGCCTGGGCCGCCCTGCCGACGAGTCGACAAAGGAAAACCCCGGGGAAACCAAGGGATTTCCCAGGGGTGGACGAACGGATCGCACTCTAGACCCGGGCTGCCAGCGCGTCATACGCGATCTCACGTAGACGCAAGACAGCCCAGGTTGTCAGACAACTTATCCGGCCACTCAGCGCCGGCCAGCCCTCAGCGCTGCACTTCGGCCTGGGCGCCTCCGTCCACGCTGATCGAATGCGTGTCGCGCGAGGCCTGAGCGGCAGCGCTGGCCGAGGCATTGGCCTGGCGGGTGCTGCCGCTGGCGTTGGCATTGCCGGCCAGCGCGCGGCTGGTGCCGGTGGCGCTGCCGTTGGCCGCGGCAGTGGCCGGCGCTGGCGCACTCTGCGGGGCCGCAGCCTGGCCGTTGGGCGCAGGGCTGGCAGTGCCGTCCGCGGTGGCTGGTTTTGCAGTGCCAGCGGCATCGGTGGCCGAACTCACGGCGTCGCGTGCGCGGCTGGCGGCGGGCAGCGGTGCGCCGTTGCGGCTGGCCTGAGCGTTCGCCTGCCCGGCCAGGTCGAGGCTGCGCGGCGCGAAGCCGCCGTGGAAGCTCCCTCCCAGGCCACCGCCCACACCGCCCAGACCACCACCGCTGCCACCACCACCGCCGCCGAGCAAGCCGGCATGCGCCGCCGGTGCCAGGCAGCAGGCCGACAGCAGCGCGATCGAGACGCGGGAAGCAAACTTGAATTGACGTGGCTTGAACATGATCTGCACTCCTTGACACTGTGAAGGGCCGGCGGTTTCCAACCCTTTCACCGAGCACAACGAGCACCGCGCCGGGCTTCTTCCGCAGGTGGTGGTAACGCTTTGTCAGCGCGACCGAGCGTGCACTCTTTCCGGCGCCACGCGCAGACCTTCGCCCACCAGGCCGAAGCCGTAGACCGGGTCGCGGCCCGGTGCGCCGAGGTCCACCGCCTGGCGGGCCAGTTGCTGCAGCGCCGCCGCAGCCTCCTGCGGGCCGGGCTGCGCCAGGGTCTCCGCCAGCAGGCCAGCCACGACAGGCGCCGCAAACGAGGTGCCGCGTGCGACCGCATAGCCGCCGCCCGGCCGGGCCACGGCCATCTCGCTGCCGGGTGCGGCCAGCAGCACCTGCGGGCCTTGCGCGGCTTCCGGCAGCACCCGGCGCGCGGCGCCGATGCCTGTCACGCCGACCACGCCGGGGTATGCGGCCGGGTACAGCGGCGGCGCGGCCGGCCCGTCGTTGCCCACTGCGGCCACCACCAGGTGGCCCTTGCGCACCAGCGCCGCCACCGCCTGCGCCAGCAGCAGGTTGGCCGGGCCGACCAGGCTGACGTTGATCACCGCCACCCGCTCGCCGGCCAGCCAGGCGAGCGCCCGGGCCACCTCTTCGGCGCTGCCGCCTGCCGGCTGTTCGCAATAGACATCGGCCGCCAGCAGCGTGGCGCCGGGCAGCACCCCGGCGAAAACCGCGTCCCGCCCGACCAGCAGCGAAGCCACCGCGGTGCCATGCGCGCTGGGCCGCTCGGCGCCGCCGCAGCCCCAGCGCTGCAGCGCCAGCCCGGCCAGCGCGGCATGGCCGCTGTCCACGCCGCCATCCACCAGGCCCACGCGGCGCGGCGCCAGGCGCGGCGGTGCCGAAGCTGTTGCTGCCGGCTCGGTAGGCACCACCTCGCCGCCCGGCGTGTAGAGGTGATTGAAGTCGACCATGGCCGATGCATCCATGGCACGCAGCCGCGCCACGGCCTGCGCCGTGCCCAGGCCAGGCGGCGGCCGCAGCACCAGCTGGCGAATCTCCAGCTCGGCCAGCGTCTCCTCGCGCAGCAGCACAAAGCCTTCCGCCAGCGCCGCGGCCAGCAGCGCGGCCGGGGGCGACACCAGCAGCAGTTCCTGGCGGCGCACCGGCTGGCCCGCAGGATCGGCCTCGACCTGGTCCGCATGCCGGCGCAGCAGCTCGCGCACTGCCGCCAGCCGGCGGTCCTGCAGCGCGGCCAGCGTCTGCGGCAGCAGCTCCGGCGAGACCGTGGGCAGGCGGGGCAGCTCGCGCGGCAGCGAAGGCAGCGAAGGCAGGCGCAGCTGGGCGCTGGCCGGCATGGCCAGCGCCAGCGCGCCGCACAAGAGGAGAAGCGAGGGCACAGCTTTCATGGTCGTTGGCAGCATAACGAGCGACGCATGGAAGAAAATCCCTGCGACACCCGTTGTCCCCAGCAGATGAGCCCAGCCTCCCCCGATGTGCGACACCAGATCGCAGCCCTGCTGCCGCGCCTGCGGCGCTTTGGCCGCACGCTGGCGCGGCACCCGGCAGATGCGGACGACCTGGTGCAGATCGCCATCGAGAAGGCCTTGAACCGGATCGACCAGTGGGCGCCCGGCACACGGCTGGACAGCTGGATGTTCAGGATCATGCAGAACGCGTGGATCGACGAAGTGCGGGCCCGCGAGCGCCGCGACCAGACCTTCCTGCCGGAAGAAGCCGGCGCCGAGGTGGGCGTGCAGGACTCGCAGCTGGACGCGCTGGCCGTGCGCAGGGCAGTGGCGCAGCTGGGCGACGAGCAGCGCGCCGCCGTTGGCATGGTGCTGGTCGAAGGCTTTTCGTACCAGGAGGCGGCCGAGCTGCTGGGCATTCCCATTGGCACGCTGACCAGCCGGCTGGCCCGGGCCCGCGAAGCGCTGCAGGCCTGGCTGGGCGAGCTGCCGAAAGAGATGACATGAACGACTGGCAGGACGACGAACTGATGGCGTTTGCCGACGGCGAACTCTCCGCCCGGCGCCGCCAGGCGCTGGCCGAGGCAATGGCCGGCGACGCCACGCTGCGGGCGCGCGTGGAAACCTTCCAGGCCCAGCGCCAGCGCGTGGCCAAGGCCTTTGCGGCCGTGCTGGACGAACCGGTGCCGGACCGCCTCAGCGCCTTGCTGGCACCGCCGCCGGCCGCCGCGCCGCGGCTTGCAGCAGTCGTCGCACTGGATGCCATTCGCCAGCGCCGCGGGGGGCTGGGCTGGGCGGCCTGGGGCGGCATGGCGGCCAGCCTGGCGATTGGCCTGGTGTCAGGCGCCTTGTGGGCACACCGGGGTGGCGATGTGCCGCTGATGGCCGAGCAAGGCGGCCGGCTGCTGGCCCGCGGCGCGCTGGCGCAGGCGCTGGACACGCAACTCGCAAGCGACACGCCGGCCGGTGCGCGCGTGGCGCTGCAACTCAGCTTCGTGGCGCAGGCCGGCGGCTACTGCCGCACCTTCGTGGCCGGTGGCACCGCAGGCCTGGCCTGCCGCTCGCCCGCAGGCTGGCAAGTGCAGGCCGCGGAGCAGGTGGACGCCAGCCAAGCCGCTGGCCTGCGCCAGGCGGCTTCAACGCTTCCGCCTTCCGTGCTGGCAGCGGTGGACCGGTACATCGCCGGCAATGCGCTGGACGCCACGCAGGAGCGCAGCGCACGCGACCGGGCCTGGCAGCGCTGAGACAGGCGTCAGTTCAGCAGTTCGATGTGCCCGCGCACCGGCTCCCAGCCGTCTGCACGCGTGGCCACGCCCATGGTCGACCGGTCGTTGAAATTCAGCGCCATCGTCAGCGTGTAGCCGGCGGGCGAAGGCAGCGAAACCAGCTGGACTTCTTCGGCCAGCTCGAAGCAGCTGTAGGGCATGCGCAGGGAGGCCGGGTGGCCCGACAGGCCGAAGGTGCCGTCCTCGTGGAAACGGATTTCCTGGGACTCGCCCCGGATCGGGCCTTCGAGCCAGCGCAGCTTCAGCGTCCGGCCCTGCATGGCATCGGGCACGGCAGCACGGGTGACGGGGCGTTCGGCGAGGAGATTGGACATGGGATGACAGCGTCGGAAAGTGCGTTCTTGGATTGCCGTGCAGTAGACCGTCGGGCCCGCAAACAGCCCGTGAGTGAACGCCGCATGGCGCTGTAGGCGCAGGCCGACAAGCGCCGTGCCAACCGAAGTCAGCAAGTGCTGTTAACTTCCTGGCTTGCTGACCGTTCTGAAGCCCTCTCCCGAAGCCCCACCAAGCTGACATGAGCATCCGCACCCGTCTCCTGTTGCTGGTCTTCGCCGTCTGGCTGCCGGCCGTCATCGGCTTTGGCCTGCTGGCGCGCACCACCTACCAGCGCGAGGAAGACAGCGCGCGCATGAACGTGCAGAACATCGGGCAAAGCCTGAATTTCGTTGCCGAGCGGGAGCTGGACAAGCGCGCGGTCATGGCCCGCACGCTGGCGGGCTCCAGCGCGCTGCACGACGGTGACCTGCGCCGCTTCCGCGAAGAGGCCGCGGTGGCCGTCGAGGGCAGCGGCAACTGGGCCTTCCTGGTCGACCGCGAACGCGTGCTGCTGAACACCTTGCTGCCCGAGCTGGACCTGACGCCGCGCCCGCGGCCACCCGGCGCGCACTTCGTCACCGGCGAGCCGGAAGTATTCTTCGCCCAGCAGGCGCCATTGCTGAAGAAGCCGGTGCTGGGCGTGTTCGCGGCGCAGCGCGGCGTGCAGCCGCCGCAGTACAACGTCGGCGTGTCCTTCGAGCCGAGCGTGATGCAGGCCATCCTCGACGAGCACCGGTACCCCGAAGGCAGCGTCGCCTCCATCATCGACCAGGACCAGCACGTGATCGCCCGCAGCCGCGATCCGGAAAAGTGGCTGGGCCGGCAGGCCACCGGCGACATCCAGCGCCGTGCCCAGGCCGGCGAAGACGGCTTTGCCGAATCGACCACGCTGGACGGCGTGCCATCGCTGAGCTACCTCAGCAAGCCCAGCCGCTACCGCTGGGCGGTGATCATTGCGCTGCCGCGCACCGCGCTGACCCGGGCGGCACAGCGGGTCACGCTGCAGGCCATGGCGGCCTCCGGGCTGTTGCTGCTGATCGGCCTGGGCATGGCGATGTATGGCGCGCGCCGCATCAGCGCGCCGGTGCTGGCCCTGCGCGAAGCCGCCTCGCAGCTGGGCGAAGACGCGGTGCCGCCGCGCCTGAGCACCGGCGTCAGCGAGGCCGACCAGGTCAGCGCCGCGCTGCACGAAGCCGGCCTGCGCTCGCACGAGGCCACGCGCACGCTGGAGCAGCGCGTGGCCGAGGCCGTGCAGCAGGCCGGCGAGGCCCAGGCCCGGCTGCTGGACGGCCAGAAGCACGAGGCCATCGGCCGTCTCACCGGCGGCCTGGCACATGACTTCAACAACCTGCTGCAGACCATCCAGATGGCCTTGCAGGTCATGGATCGCCAGGTCGGCGAAGGGTCGCAGCGCCGGGTGCTGCAAAGCGCGCTGCGGGCCACCGCGAAGGCGGCCGCCCTGGTCCGGCAGATGCTCACCTTCGGCCGCCGCCAGGCGCTGCAGCCGCAGTCGGTGGACCTGGGCGACTTCGTGCTGAAGACCCAGGAGCTGACCAGCAAGGCCGTCGGCGCACGGGTGCAGCTGTCGGCCCACATCGAGCCACGCCTGCCGGCACTGTTCGTCGACCCCACGCAGCTCGAACTGGCGCTGCTGAACCTGGTCTTCAATGCCCGCGACGCAATGCCGGACGGCGGCCACATCACCCTCACCGGCCGCCTGGCCGAGCCAGCCGAAACCGCCGGCCTGCAGACCGGCCAGCGCTACCTCTGCATCGAGGTGGCCGACGACGGCCCCGGCATGGACGCCGAAACCCAGGCCAAGGCCTTCGAGCCGTATTTCACGACCAAGCCGGTCGGCACAGGCAGTGGCCTGGGCCTGCCGCAGGTGCTGGCCCTGGCGCGCCAGTCCGGTGGCGACGCGCGGTTGCAGAGCAAGCCCGGCGAAGGCACCCGCGTCAGCCTCTACCTGCCGGCCAGCGAGCAGCGGGCAGAGGCACCGGCCGCCAGTGCCGGTGCGCCCCAGCCCAGCCGCCAGCTGCGGCTGCTGATGGTGGAAGACGATCCGCTGGTGGCCTCGGTGGTGCTGCCGGCCCTGCAGGGCGAGGGCCACAAGGTGACGCTGTGCAACAGCGCCGACGAAGCCTTGCAACGCCTGTTGCAGGGTCAACCCTTCGACGTGCTGTTCACCGACGTGGTGATGCCCGGCCGCATGAGCGGGCTGGACCTGGTGGCCTGGTGCCGCGAACACCTGCCCGCGCTGCCCACCGTGGTCGCCACCGGCTACTCGGCCCAGGCGCCCGACACCCATGCCCAGCTGCTGCGCAAGCCGTATGCGATCGACACCTTGCTGAGCGCCCTGCAGCAGGCGGCTGACGACAAGAAGACACCCCCCGCCGCCGAATGAACCCGCCCCATCTGCTGCGCTGCCGCTGCGGCACCGTCTCCGGCCTGCTCAGCCACGGCGAGCGGGCCAACCGCTGCGTCTGCTACTGCAAGGACTGCCAGGCCTTCGCCCACTTCCTCGGCGAGCCGCAGCGCGTGCTGGACCCGCTGGGCGGCAGCGAGGTGATCGCCACCTCGCCCGCCTGGCTGCGGTTCACCCAGGGCCGCGAAGCGCTGGCCTGCATGTCGCTCACCGAAGGCGGCATGCTGCGCTGGTACACCCGCTGCTGCCGCACCGCCATCGGCAACACGCCGCGCAACCACAAGTTCTCGTACATCGGCCTGCTGCACAGCTGCCTGCAGAGCGATCCGACGCACACGCTGGCTGCGTCCTTCGGCCCGCTGCGCATGCAGCTCAACCGGCAGAGCGCCAGGCAGACGCAAGGCCCTGTGCCGAGCGCAAGCGCCCTGTCCACCACCTGGGCCATGCTGCGCATCGCCCGCATGGTGGCCGGCGCGCGCATTGGCGGCAGCTACCTGCACACGCCCTTCTTCGACGTGCACAGCGGCACGCCGCTGGCGCAGCGCCAGGTGCTCAGCAGCGCCGAATACGCGCGGCTGCAGCAACGGGTCGGGCAGTCCTGAACCCGCCTGCTGGACTTCAGCGAAACAACCCGCGGCGGCGGCGCGGCGTTGCCGTGCTCCAGGCAATCAGGGCCAGCAGCGCCACCTGCAGCGGCAGCCGGGCCGCCAGCAAGGCATAAGGCACGTCGAACTGCTCGGGCACCTGCAACATGTAGAAGTGCACCGGCGTGACCGCCAGCGTCAGCAGGAACAGGCCGATGCCCGCCGCACGGCGGGTGCGCCGCCACAGCAGGCCGGCAGCGCCCAGCAGCTCGAACACCCCGCTCACCAGCACCGCGGCCATCGGCCACGGGATGTACGGCGGCACGATGCGCATCTCGGTTTCGAGCGCGGCGAAGTGCGCAATGCCGCCAATGAAGAACCACAGGAACACAAACACCAGGCCGGCAAGGCGCCAGCCTCCGAGCCGGGGCGCGGACATGGGAAGAGCAGATGACATCGGGCGATTGGACCTCAAGTGCCAGGGCCTGCCGAAGACAGCCCCACGAGGCCGCCGGAACGGACAGCGCACTGCTGCAGCCCGCATCCAAGCCCCCACCACTCCCCCCACCAGCACGAAGCCGCAAATTTCTGTATGATTATCATCATGCGAATTTCAAAAGCGAGCCAACGGGCGGCGGCAAAAGAGGCAACACACGCGCGCATCGTCGCCGTGGCGGCGCGCGCGATCCGCCGAAGCGGCTACGACGGGGTCGGCGTGGCCGACATCATGAAAGAGGCCGGGCTGACGCACGGTGCGTTCTATGCGCACTTCGCTTCGCGCGAGGCCATGCTGGTAGAGGCCGCACGCCAGGCCTGCGCCGAGTCCGCCTCGGTGGCAACAGGCGTGGCGGCCAGCGCGCCGCCGGAGCAGGTGGTCGCCGCCATGCTGGGCGCCTACCTCTCGAAGACGCATGCCGACCAAGCAGAAACCGGCTGCCCGCTGGCCGCCCTGGGCTCCGAGACCGCGCGGCAGGCGCCGGAGGTGCGCCGGGTCACGACCCGCCACATCAAGGAAATGGTCGACCTGCTGGCCCGACAGTCGCCGGACTGGGGGCAGCCCCAGGCCCACGCGCAGGCGCTGGTCGCGATCTCCACGATGGTGGGCGCGCTGCTGCTGTCCCGCGCGGTCGATGACCCCGCGCTGGCCGATGGCCTGCGAAGCGCCGCGCTGAAGCACCTGACCCCCACCCACGATTGAAACGGCCACATGGAGCGCCGGCCCTTCGCTCGCCTTCTCACATGATGATCATCATCCCGATATCACAACCCCTCCCCACCCAAGCCTCGGACAGACCCACACCATGACAAAACACAGCAGGATTGCCCTTGTGACCGGCGCTTCGTCGGGCATCGGCCAGGCCACTGCCACGCAGCTCGCCCAGGTGGGCTACAAGGTCTACGGCACCAGCCGCCGCGGCGCCCAGCCCGGCCAACATGCTTTCGAGATGCTGGCCCTGGACGTGACACGCGACGCGTCGGTCGAAGCCGCCGTCCAGCAGCTGATGCAGCGCGAAGGCCGCCTCGATCTGCTGGTCAACAACGCCGGGTTTGGCGTGGCGCCCGCCGGAGCCGAGGAAAGTTCGATCGAGCAAGCCCAGGCCATTTTCGACACCAACTTCTTCGGCCTGGTGCGCATGACACGCGCGGTGCTGCCGCACATGCGCCGCCAGGGCGGCGGCCGCATCGTCAACATCGGCTCGGTGCTGGGCTTCCTGCCCATGCCCTACATGGCGCTGTACTCCGCCACCAAGCATGCGGTGGCCGGCTATTCCGAAGCGCTCGACCATGAGCTGCGCACGCAGGGCATTCGCGTCTCGGTGGTAGAACCTGCCTACATCAACACGCCGTTCGATGCCAACCTGATGCAGCCCGATGCGGTGCTGGACGTGTACGGCACGGTGCGCGCCGGGGTCGAGAAGCGGGTCAAGGAAGTGCTCGTTGGTGCCGACGGCCCGGAGGTCGTCGCCGAAGTGGTGCTGCGGGCGGCCACCGCGGAGCACCCCAAACTCCACTACACACCCGGCCTGGCCAGCCGCATGCGCATGCTGCGCCGCTTCGCGCCTGCCAGCGTGCTGGACGCGGGCGTCCGCAAGGACCTGCGCCTCGAAGCCTGAGCCGCTCGTTGATCCACCACATCTCCCAGCGCCGGGCCATCAGTTCGACCAAGGAAACACCATGAAGGCATTTGTTCTCGACCGCTATGCCAAGAAAGGCCTTCTGCGGCCAGCCGAGCTGCCGGACCCTGATTTGCACGACGACGAGGTCCTGGTCGAGGTCCACGCTGCCGGCGTCAACCTGCTGGACGTCAAGATCCGGGACGGCGAGTTCAAGCTGATCCTGCCCTACCGGCTGCCGCTGGTGCTGGGCCACGACGTGGCCGGCGTGGTGCGCAAGGTCGGCCCGCGGGTGCGGCAGTTCAAGCCCGGCGACGAGGTCTACGCACGGGTGGACGACTTCCGGATCGGCACCTTCGCCGAGCTTGTCCCGGTCAAGGAAAGCTCGCTGGCGCCCAAGCCCAGGAACCTCTCGATGGAAGAAGCCGCGTCCATCCCGCTGGTGGGCCTGACGGCCTGGCAGGCGCTGGTCGAGACGGCCAGGCTGAAGCAGGGAGAGAAGGTCTTCATCCAGGCGGGTTCCGGCGGCGTCGGCACCTTCGCCATCCAGTTGGCCAAGCACCTGGGCGCCACGGTGGCGACCACCAGCAGCAACACCGAGCTGGTGAAGCGCCTCGGCGCGGACGTGATCGTCAACTACAAGACGCAGGACTTCGCGCAGGTGCTGCGCGACTGCGACCTGGTGCTGAACAGCCAGGACGGCAAGACCCTCGCCAAGTCGCTCGGCGTGCTCAAGCCCGGCGGCAAGCTCATCTCCATCTCCGGCCCGCCGGACCCGGCATTCGGCCAGGCCATCGCTGCCCCCGGCTTCGTGAGGCTGGTCATGCGGCTGCTGAGCGCAAGTGTCAGGCGCAAAGCCAGGAAGCTGGGCGTCGACTATTCATTCCTGTTCATGAAGGCGAACGGCAGCCAGCTGCGCGAGATCACCAGGCTCATCGAGGCCGGCGCCATCCATCCGGTGATCGACAAGGTCTTCCCGTTCGCATCCACCAACGAAGCCATGGCCTACGTCGAGGCCGGCCGCGCAAAAGGCAAGGTGGTGATCAAGATCAGGTGAGGATGGCCTCAGGGCCATGACGCAGCGCAAGCTGGCGGCAGACAAGGCGCGACGCACGGCCAGCCGGGTCGCACAATGAATCTCTTGCCAGCCAACCCTGAGGACTCGCCAGCATGACCACGCGTCGCACCTTCATCCAGATCATTCCGGTGACCAGCCTCGCGCTGTTGGCCGCACAGCAGGCGCGCGCCGCAGACGTCGACCCCAAGGATGCCCAAGCCACGGCGCTGGGTTATGTGGTGGACGCCACCAAGGCCGACAAGGCCAAGTTCCCGAAGTACGCCGCTGGACAGACCTGCGCGAATTGCCAGTTCTACCAAGGCAAGGCGGGCGACGCGAGCGGTGCCTGCCCGCTGTTCGCCGGCAAGAACGTCGCGGCCAAGGGCTGGTGCAGCGCCTACGCGAAGAAGGCCTAGACCTGGACCTGGCGGAGCCCGGCTGGACGGCAAGCCGGGCTGAACCTGCGGCAACTTCCGGTGCTCCGGTGCTTCAGCCGTTGGACCTGAAGTGCAGGGGCCTGCAAGACGATCCCTTGCGGCATGGCGGTCGCACTTGCCATCGCGCATGATCGCCCGGCGGACGGCCCAGTTTTCCGGGTCACTTTGCAAACGCCCACACATTCGACTCGTTGTGCCAATGGTCCTCGCCCTAAAATTCACCTCGCCATGGCATACAAACCTCCGACTCACATTCTTGAAGTCCTGCAGAAGATCGAGTACGAAGAAGCGCTGCCCGACGGAGATCCGCGCTATGTGGACACGCAGACGGCACGCGGCAGCGAGAAGACCTTTGCGCGGCTGGCACGCAAGTTTGGCTGGGATCCGGCGACGAATGCCTTCTTTGCCCCCAACGACAAGCATGTGCTGTTCTTCGGCCACATCGGCAGCGGCAAGACCACCGAGCTGCGCCGATACGCGGGCAGGCTGAACGAGTCGAAGCGCTTCTATGTCGTTGAAGTCGACGTCCTTGCCAAGCTGGACCGCAACAACCTGCAGTACACGGAAGCGCTGATGGCGATGGCTGAAACGCTGCTGGAGCGTCTCAATGCCGATGGATTCTCGCTCGGCGAAGACTCGCTCAAGCCCGTGCGCGACTGGTTCGCCAGTGCCATCCAGACGCGCAGCACGAACCGGGAACTGAGCGCGGAACTCAAGACCGGCATCGAGGCTGGCGGCGGTATCCCGGGAATCGTCAAACTGTTCGCAGGCTTTACCACTGCGTTCAAGACCGGGTCGAGCCAGAAGAGCGAGTGGCGGCAGGAGATTCGCAACGGCTTCACGACCCTGGCGATCGCGTTCAGCAACCTCATTCGCACTGCAGAGGCCGAGTTGGCGCGTGCAGGGCGCGCCGAGCGGGTGCTCTTCCTGATCGACGGTACCGACAAGATGCGCGGTGAAGACACCCAGCAATTCTTCGTACAGGATGCCGAGCAACTCCTGGCAATCCAGACCCTGGCCATCTACACCGCACCACTCCACCTCAAGTACGACGGGCGGCTGGGCGGCAAGCTCGATGCTGACATGGTGCTGCCGATGATCAAGCTGCAAGAGCGCGACGGCAGCCCCTTCGAGCCCGGCCTGACGGCCATGCATGAGCTGCTGCTGCGGCGCGCCGACAGCAGCCTGTTCTCCAGCGACGCCGAAGCGAAGCGCCTGGTGGAATACAGCGGCGGTCATCCGCGCGAACTGCTGCGCCTGTTGAAGCTGTGTTGCGAAGTGGCAGACAACATCATCGACGCGGCAGTGGTGCAACGAGCCATCGAACAACTCGCATCCGACTACCGCTACTTCCTCAAACCCGGCGACTACGCGCTGCTGAAGGCCATCGACGCCAACCCGGCCCACGGCGGCAACGACGAACAGGCGCAGGAACTGCTGCACCGGCTGGCGCTGCTGCAGTACAACGATGGCGCCTGGCGCCGCAGCCACCCGGTGGTGCGCACGCTGGAGGGCTACCGACTGGCCGTGGTGCCGGCTGCCGAGCCTGCAACCGCGCCAGCCGCAGCTCCCCCAGCCTGACCCAAGCGGCAGTCTGCGAAATGGCCGGCTCCGCCTTCGATGTTGAACAACTGCGGTTGGCGGCGGCACGTGGTCTCCCAGCGTCTTGCCACGACGATTTCCTGCGCCTTTCGCGCACGCTGGTGCACGGCCCGGCCTTCCAATGGTTGCTGGTCGATGCGCCCGACGAAAACCTGCGCAAGCAGGTGATGACGGCGCTCGACGAGGTCTTGCGCATGGCGGGCCTGAACACCAGCCGCCTGCCGGTGAGCGACAGGATTGCCGACGTGGCTGAGCTGGAAGAGCGTCTCATCAAGAACGCCCGCGCAGGCTCGGTGGTCCACGTCGTCGGCCGGCCGGGATGGTTCGATTCGGCGCGATGGGACGCCTTCAACGCACGCCGCGAACGCCTTGCCTCGCAAGCCCGCGCACGCCTGGTGTTCTGGCTCGATGCCGATGCGATTGCACTCGCCTCGAGCAAGGCGCCTGACTTGTGGGCCTGGCGAAGTGGCGTCTATGCCTTCCTGCCCCCCGCGGCGCCTGCGACATCCGCACCCGCCATCGGTTCCAGCCCCGAACTCAAGCTCACCAGTGGCCATGTCTCGCCGATCCCGCCTAGGCCAACGGGCGCAGACAACCGTTCAATGGCAGAACGCAGCCGCCGCGTCGCCGAGATTCGAGCCTGGCTGGCAAACAAGCCAGCGCCGCCGGACGAATTGCTTGCGGCACCTGTCGACGAACTTGGCAGGTTGCTGCATGATCTCGGTGACTACGACGCCGCGCTGCAGCACTGGCGCGAGGTCGAACTCCCTTTGCATCGGCGCCTGGGTGACGAACGAGCGGAGGCCATGACCAAGGGCCAGATCGCCGACATCCTGCAAGCCCGCGGCCAGCTCGACGAGGCCCTGCGCATCCGAAGAGAGGAGCAACTGCCCGTCTATGAACGCCTGGGCGACGTGCGCTCCAAGGCTGTGACCACAGGCAAGATCGCCGACATTCTGCAAGCCCGCGGCCAGCTCGACGAGGCACTGCGCATCCGGAAGGAGGAACAACTGTCCGTTTATGAGCGCCTTGGCGACGTGCGCGCCAAGGCCGTGACCATGGGCAAGATCGCCGACATCCTGCAAGCACGCGGGCAGTTTGACGAGGCCCTTCGCATCCGCCGAGAAGAGCAAATGCCTGTCTATGAGCGCCTGGGCGACGCGCTCTCCAAAGCCGTCACAGTGGGCAAAATTGCCAACATCCTGCGAACCCGCGGGCAGCTCGACGAGGCCTTGCGCATCTACCGGGAAGAACAACTGCCGGTATTCGAGCGACTTGGCGACATACGCTCCAAGGCCGTCACCATGGGTCAGATTGCAGACATCCTGCAAGACCGTGGCCAGTTCGACGAGGCCTTGCGCATCCGCAGGGAGGAACAAATGCCCGTCTTTATGCGCCTGGGCGACGTGCGCGAGCAGGCCGTCACCATGGGGCAGATCGCCGATATCCTGCAAGACCGCGGCCAGCTCGGCGAGGCCCTGCGCATCCGCAAGGAGGAAGAACTGCCCGTCTATGATCGCCTTGGCGAGGTACGCGGGAAGGCGATCACAAGCGCGAAGATCGGGTTGCACTTGCTGGATGGAGAAGGGGCAACGGCCGATGAAGCCAGGCAGTTGCTTGAGACGGCATGGGCAGAGCTGTCGCGCCTGGGTTTGCCAGAGGCAGATGCCCTTGCCGAACAGATGCGCATGCGAGGTTTGAAGTTGCCCGCCACCCACCGACGTGAGTGAAACGCGGTGCGCTGCCCGGAGAACGGCGCAGGCATTGCTGGCCTACGGCGAATTTGCAGTCGCTCTCGGCAGCCACAACTCAACGCGAGTCCCGGCCCCCGAAGCTTCGACCACAACCCGCGCCTCGTGCACCTTAGCCACCTCGGCGACGATGGCCAGGCCCAGGCGGCCGCTGGCGGCGGGGGTGCGGTCGCTGCCGGTGCGCAGCAGCAGTTGCTGCGCCGGCACTGGCATGCCGGCGCCGTCGTCGGTGACGATCAGGCCGGCCTCTTGTTCGGTGACCTGCATCAGCACGTCGACCCGGCCGCCGGGGCGTGAGAACTTGAGGGCGTTGTCGACGAGGTTGCAGAAGGCCCGGGTCAAGGCCTCGCGGTGGCCGAGCACGGCGACGCCGAAGACCAGCGCCTGCTCCAGCGTGCGGCCTTCCTGGACGGCGCGGCGCTCGAAGGTCTCGCAGGCCTCGTCGATCAGCGAGGCCAGGTCCAGCGAGACACGGCCGCTCAGCGGCAGGCGGCTCAGGCGGGCGATGTCCAGGAAGCGGTCCGTCATGGTCAGCGCGCGCTGCGCCAGGCGGCCGGTCCGCAGCAGCGTGTCTTCGCGCGGCGTGTCGGACAGCGCGGCGGCAATGGCCGTCAGCGGCGCGCGCAGGTCATGCGCCAGGAAGGCCAGCGTTTCCTCGCGCTCGGCGCTCATGCGCGCCTGCAGCTCGTTTCGCCTCAGCAGCTCGGTCTGTGCCGCACGCAGATCCGACAGCGCAGACCCCAGCGCCTGGGCGCGCTTGGCTTCGACGTCGGCGAGGCGGCGCAGGTGTTCGCTTTCGGCGCGCGCCCGCTCGGCCTCGTGCCGCAGCTGCGTGGCCATGGCCCGGTCGCGCACCTCGCGCCCGTGCGTGGCCTCGCGGGCGGCCGCCGCAGCGCGCGCGCAGGCATAGGCGCGGGCGTGGTCGCCGACCTTGGCATGCTGCTCGGCGACGAGGGTCAGCAAGTGGTCGGGCACCGTGAACCCTGGGATCTCGGCCGCGACATCGAGCGCCAGCCCCAGGTAGTGCAGCGGCGCACTGGTGGCCGCGGCCCTGGTCGGCGGCGCGAGCTCGAAACGGTCGTGCAGTTGGGCCAGAAACTGCAGCACCTCGATCTGGGCGGTCAGCTCGCCGTTGGCCACGGCGGTTGCGAGCGCTCGAAGGGCGTCCTGCTCGGCTTCCGGACCACGCCCCAGCAGGGACAGGGCACGGGCGCGGCCGATGTGAACCGAGAACAGGAACTGCTCGCGGTAGTGGCCGTGCGACTTTCGTTCGAGTTCCGCATAGGCGAGCAGCGCGGCTTGTGCGTCCCCTCGCTGGAGGGCAAACAGGCCGCTGAAGCTCAGTGCCGGCAGGTAGAAAAAGCAGCCCGTCAGCGGCGCCAGCACGTCGATGGATTCGTCCAGCATGGCCTGCGCGGCTTCGGGCTGGTCCAGCTTGGCCAGGACCGGTGCCATCTGCACCAGGCCGGCACCGATGGCCACCGGCCAGCCGGTGCGGCGCGCCATGTCCAGCGACTGCTGGGCCCAGTCGAGGGCAGCGCCGTGGTCGTTGAGCATGGAGAAGGCCAGGCCCAGGTTGGCGGCGGTCGAGATCTGCTTCCTGACCATGCCGCAACGCCCGGCGGCCGCCATCTGGTCCCGCAGCCAGGGAATCGCGGGGCCGTGGTCCCCGCGCTTGAAGGCCATGGCCACCCGGAAGTCGTTGGCCACCACCGTCAGGACCGGAATGCCAGTGGCGACCAGATCGTTCATGGCCGCCGCCCAGCAGGTCTCGGCGTTCGGGTCGTTGGCAGCCGCCGCGTTGTAGGCCAGGGCCGCATGGACCAGCGCAACGCGCAAGCCGTCGCCCCCGGCAACGGCGCAGTCGCGTGCGCGCGCCAGTGCTGCGTCACGCTCCCGGTACTGGCCCAGGTCGCTGGCGATGTTCGCGGCCAGCATCAGCGCGTCGCAGCAGCCCGCGTGCTCACCCCGGCCCATGAACGCCGCCAGCGCTGCCTGCGCCTGAGCGCCCGCGGCGTCGAAGTCGGCGCGCAACAGGCAGGCCTCGGCGCGCACGAGTGACAGGCGCGCAAGGGCCGTGCCGGCAACCGCCGGCGCGCTGGTGGCCAGCAAAGGTTGCGCTTCATCGGCCAGGACCGCGGCGAGCGCCGGGTCGCGCTGCCTCAGGTGCCAGGCAAGCGTCACCAGCTGCAGCGCGCGGGCTTCGCCGAAAAGCGCCGGCAAACGGTGCTGCCAGGCCGCGACGAATTCTTCGGTGGCAACCGGCTCCAGCGCTTCCATGAGATCCGCGCCGGGCTGCGGGTTCACCGTGAGGACCCCGGCGATTCCAGGCGGTAGCCCGAGCCGTAGACCGCCGCGAGCCGGATGTCCCGCCGCGCCAGCCCCAGCTTCTTGCGCAGCGCGTGCACGTTCTGCGCCAGCGTGTGGGGCGCCACTTCGCTGCTCTTGCCCCAGACGCCGGCAATCAGTTCAGCCCGCGGGATGAAGCGGTCCGGGTTGTTCATCAGCAGCCAGATCAGGTCGAACTCGCGCGGCGTCAGCGCGAAACGTGCGTCGGGCTCGTCGACGTCGCGCACGCTCTGGCGCGCATAGTCGAGCCGGTAGGGGCCGAAGCTGACGCTGCCGCTGAACGCGGCCGGCGCCTGGTTGACCCGGCGCGCCAAGGCCTGCAGCCTGGCGCGCAGCACCGGCCTGGCAACCGGCTTGGTCAGGAAGTCGTCCGCACCGGCCTCGAAGGCCGCGACCACCCGCTCCTCGTTGTCGACGGAGGTCAGCATGACGATGGGCACCGCCAGGCCAAAGCGCTCGCGCACCCGGCGCAGCACCTGGTAGCCGCTGAGGTCCGGCAGCATCCAGTCGAGCACGATGAGCTGCGGCGTGGACTCGGCCAGCGCCTCGAAGAAGCTGCCCGCGGTCCAGAAATGGCGGACCTGGAATTCCGTGGCCGCCAGGCTCGCCTTGAAGTGCGCTGCGTGCTCGGGATCGTCTTCCAGCAGAAAGCTGCGCATTCATTCCCTTCTATTGCCGCGTGCAAATGACCCAAGCGGCCCAAGCGATTATGCGGTCGAGGTCAGTTGCGCTTGTCGAGCAGGAAGGCGTGAGGCACGCCGTCCAGCAGGCCATTGCCGGCGATCTGGCCCTTGGCATTGATCGCCGTGGCCTGCACGAAGGTCCAGCCGGCGGCGTTGTCGACCAGGCTGGCGAGGTCGTGCATCTTGCCGCCCTTGTAGAAGAAGGCCGAGGGGGTGCCTGCCGCGTCCACCATGCCGCCGACCACCGCGTCATGGTCGTTGAGCGCGGTGGCGAAGCTGCTGCCGCCATCGGGCGCGCCCAGGTCGATCATCGTCGTGCCGTCGAAGAAGAAGGCGTGGTGGTTCACACCGTCTGCGACATCGGCGTTGCCCACCACGTGGCCAGCGGCATTGATGGCCATGCCGATGGAGGACCGGCCCCCCAGCGTGCCTAGCTCGCGCCAGAAGCCGACCGTGGGGTCGTAGAGGAAGGCATGCGAGCCGGAATACGGCACCTGCGTGGCGCCTGTGATCTGGCCCGCGTCATTGACGCCGCGGGCATCGCAGCCGGAGGTCGGCACCAGGCAGCTCAAGCGGGTGAGCTTGCCGTCCTGGTACTTGAAGGCGTAGATCGAGCCCCACACCGGATCCAGGATGCCGGTGCCCACGACCGTGCCGTTGCCGGAGATCGCATGGGCATGGCTCTCGCCGGTGCCAAGGGGAGCAATCTCGACGGCGCCGGCCGCCTTGCTCCACCAGGCCGACGTTGCCAGCGAGCTTTGCTTGTCCATCAAGGTGCCTGCGACCTGGCCGGCATCGTTCAGCGCGGCCCCAGCGATCACCGAAGGCACCGAATGCCATTGGCCGCCGAAGTAGCGCGCCACCTTGCCGTTGCGCTCGCCGAGCACGTTGGCATTGGCATTCAGGCTGGTCGCGCTGGTGTTGGGGCCCAGGTCCACAAGTTGGTAGGCCGGCGCGGCCAGGCAGGCCGGTGCGACGAGCGACAGCGCCGCCAAAAGCGCGGCACAGGAAAGGGAAGACGAATGCATCGTGAGCCTTTGAATGGCGAAAGATGAGGGACGGGGCCGCGCTGGCGACTACTGCCTGGTCGTCTTGACGGTGATGTTGTCGATCACCGTGTTGCCGTCGGCGGGGCCGCTGAACGAGAAGCCTGCGATGCCGGTGGCCGACTTGAAGTGCAGCGTCTGGTAGCGGCTGGTCGGCACGTCCTTGTAGCTGTCGACCCGCAGCACCTTGGAGTAGACCGGATTGCCATTGCTGTCCCAGGCGGAGAAGGTCGACTCCACGTACACCGCCACGTCGATCTGCATGGCCTTGAGGGTGGCGCCGAAGGCCGCGTCGAAGTTGATGGTGATCGGGGAGGAGGACCATCCACCCTCGCTGCTCAGCCAAATGCCGCTGCCGGCCGTGCCGCGCACGGTGTTGCTGGGGTCCGCCCAGTCGCCGTCCACCAGGCAATAGTTGCTTGTGCAGAAGTTGCTGGCGTTCGAGTGCTTGGCGAACCAGCCCGACTCCCAGGCCGGGAAATCAGCGTTGAAATCTTCCGTCTTGGTGGCGGCGTGCGCGGACAGCGCCGGCCCGAAAGCGCAGGCCGCAAGGCATGCGAGCTTGAAAACGGCGGTGCGGAAGGTCGTGGGCATGGGCGTGTTCTTTGGGGGCTGCAATGACCCCATTGAACGCGCCGGCGCCGCCCGGGACAAGGGCAACTATCAAACATCATCAATGGCCGTGCGGAGCTTCCGGCGCGCATCTGCGCGGCCTGTTCCTGACGGGCAGGCCGCTGGTGACCAACCTCCGTGTCGGCGCGGCAATCGGTGCAGTTGCCAGTACGGTTTTGGGAAAGTTTTGGGGTCGCTTGGGGACGCCCAAGGGGGTTGGATCGGACATTGAGTCCATCCACTGCTCACTGGACGGATCCCATGATCGAAGTCAACTGGCTGCTGTTTGTCGGCGCCTCGCTGGTGCTCATCCTCACGCCCGGCCAGGACATGATCCTGGTCATGTCGCGCTCCGTTGCGCAAGGCGCCGTGGCCGGCTTGGCCACGGCCACCGGGGTCTGCAGCGGGCTGGTGGTGCACACCGCCCTGGCGGCGCTGGGACTGGGCGCCGTGATCCGCGCCTCGGCATGGCTGTACCTGGGTCTGCAGATCGGCGGCGCCCTCTACCTGGCCCACCTGGGCCTGCAACTGCTGCGTGTGCCTGACCAGCCGTTGGCCATGACAAGCGCCGCACCGCAACGGCCGGCGCGCATGTTCCTGGACGGCGCGCTCTCCAATGTCTGCAACCCGAAGATCGCCGTGTTCTACCTCGCGTTCCTGCCGCAGTTCGTCGCCCCCGGTGCCTCGCACGCGACCGCGTCGCTGTTCGCCCTGGGCCTGGCCTTTGCGCTGCTCGCCCTGCTGGTCAAGGGCCCGATCGGGCTGGGGGCGGCGGCGCTGTCGGGCTGGCTGCGGGCGCATCCGCGCTCGCTGGTCTGGCTGTTTCGCTGCAGCGGCGTGGTGCTGCTGGGGCTCGGCGCCCAGTTGATGCTGCAGCGGCCGCTGTGACGCCCGGAACCGGTGATCGGCGGCTAGGGCCTGTTAACGCTACGGCAAGGGGCGCGAAGGCCAGGCACAAGGGGCCAATCTAGGCGTGGACCGCCGCCCGCACTCGTGTGCGGGCAAGGGATGCAACGACGAGTGGCCCCTTGTGCCTGGCCTTCCCGAAGGGTTGTGATCAAAAGGGCCGCACGCGGCGTTGCAAATCCTCGTCGGGTATCCAACCCGACTGCGGTTCGCGCCTTGCCTGCGGCCCTTTTGATCACAACGCGCTCCCTTGCCGTAGCGTTAACAGGCCCTAGGGTGCGTCGCCTGTGGCGAGCGCCTCAGCGGCCTCCTCGGTGAGCAGCCGCCCTTGCTGCACCAACCGCTCGGCCTGCGCCACGCCCAAGGCCGCGCTGGCCGCCGCGAGCACGCCCGCCAGCAGGGCTGCCTCCTGGGGCTCGAACGTCATGCCGCGCGACTCGTAGCCTTGACGCGCATGGCCCAGCAATTGCGCGGCCGGCCCGTGACGCCGCTCGGCCGAGGCCAGCGCGCACAGTGGCGGGCCCAGCGTCGGGGTCGCGAAGCGCCGGGCCGCCGCAAGACTGCGCGGCAGCAGGGCCCGCGCCTCGTCGAGCCGTCCCAGCGCCACCAGCGCCTCCAGCAATGGACCGATCACCCAGGGCAGGTTGCCATTGCGACCGCTGCCGTCGGCGTCCACGCGGGCCAGCAGCGCCTGGCCGCGCTCGGCAGCCTCAGCGTGACGGCTCAAGTGGCCCAGGACGCCGACGATGCTGGACTCGGCGGCCTCCGCCGCGTCCTGGTCCCCCAGCTGCTGCGCCAGCGCCAGCTCCTTTTCGCGCACGGCCAGCACGGCGAGACGGTCGCCCCGGATCACCGCCGCCCGGCCCAGCGCGCCAAGGATCCCGAGACGTTCGCGCGGCGTCAGGTCCGGGATGGCCTCGGCCAGGGTCTTCAGCTCGGCACAGGCTTCGGCGAGTTCAGGGTCCGCGACCGCGATGCTGCGCACCCAGCCGAGGGTGGCGCGCAACAACTGCCTGGGCTGGCCCAGGGAGCGCCACAGGGCCACGGCACGCCGTGCGGGCACCCGGGCGTTGGCATCGCGCCGGATCACGCCGACGCGGGCGCGCTCGGTCCACCACAGCGCCTGCACCTCGGCTGGCAGGGCCAGCCCGGCGGATTCCAGCATCCGGGGTTCCAGGGCCAGCAGCCAGTTGCCCGACTCGTGGCGCCAGATGGTGAAAGTGGTGACGCCGACGATGCGCGCGCTCAGTTGTGCCGCCACGGCGAGGTCGTGCCCTCGCGCCCAGGCGAGGGCGTCGCGGGCGTTCTCCATCTCGGGCAGGCACATGGCCGTGGTCACCGGGTCGCTCAGGATGTGGCGCGAAAAAAGCGCCAGCACCGCGCCGGCATGGCGCCTGCGAACGGTGGCAGCCTCGCCTGCCGGGGCATCGGCCTGCGCAGGCTGCTGCGCCAGCTGTTCCAGCGCAAAGGCCCGCAGGGTTTCGAGCAGCCGATAGCGTGGCGGATCCTCGCTGCTGACCACCACCAGCGAGCGATCGGCCAGCGTCGCCAGCCCGTCGATGACATCCCAGCGCGCCTGAGGATCGTCCGTCATCAGGCCCACGGCAAGGTCCAGCGTGAAGCCGTCGGCGAACACCCCGAGGGACCGGAACAGGCGCTGCTCCGTCGAGCCCAGCAGGGCGTAGCTCCATTCGAGCGCGTTATGCAGCGTTCGGTGGCGCGTGGCGGCGTCGCGGTGGCCGCGGGTGAGCAGCGCGAAGCGCTGCGCCAGCGCGTCATGCACGCCCTGCAGCCCCAGCAGCGGCACCCGCGCCGCCGCCATCTCCAGCGCCAGCGGCAGCCCGTCGAGCTGGGCGCAGACGGCATGCAGCAGCGGCTGGGCTGCGGGCGTCACGGCGAACCGATGGTCAGCTGCGATCACCCGCTCCACCAGCAGTGCCAGCGCGCCGTCGGGCGCCACGGCGCCGGTCCCCGCCTCCGGACCGACCAGGGCCAGCGGTTCGAGCCGCAGCACGCGCTCGCCGGCCACGGCCAGCGGGACCTGGCTGGTCACCAACAAGCGGACGCCGGCCAGCGGGCCCAGCAGCGAGGCCAGTTCGGCGCAGGCCTGGACCAGATGCTCGGCGTTGTCCAGCACCAGCAGCAGTTGCTGGCCGTCGAGCGCCGCCACCAACTGGGCCGGCGCATCCTCGTCGTGCCCGGTCAGGTGAAGGTCCAGCGCACGCGCCAGGGCACCGGTGATCTGCTGGTCCTGGTCCAGCGCCGCCAAGTCGACCCAGACGCTGCGGCCAGCCCAGCGCGCGGCCACCAGGCGCGCCAGGCTGGTCTTGCCCACGCCCGCCGTGCCGACCAGCGTGACGCAGCCTTCAACCTGCAGCAGCGCCTCCAGCCGGGCCAGGTCCGGGTCCCGGCCGATCAGGCGGCGGGCGGCAGGCCGCGGCGCCGCCGTTGCGACCGATGCAACGGGGGCTGGCTGCGGCGGTGTTGCCGTGGGCGCCGACAGCGGCATGGGCGGAACCGATGCCGCCTCGCCCACCTGCGCTGTGAAGCGGTAGCCGCGACCCGGCACGGTGGCGATCAGCTCGTTGCCCAGCACCTTGCGCAGGTTGCTGATCTGCATCTGCAGGTTCGCCTCCTCGACCACCAGGCCGGGCCAGACGCGGTCCAGCAGTTCGCCCTTGGTCAGCAGGTGTTCGGGCCGCTCGGCCAGCGCGATCAGCAGGTCCAGCGCCCGCCGGCCCAGCGTCGCGGGCTGGCCGTCCACCAGCAGGCGGCCCTCCTCCGGCTGCAGCTCGAAGCGCCGGGACGGCCCGAAACGCAAAGGCGCGATGACCGGTGATCGAGGTTGGGGGTTCGGCAAGACGCGTCCTTTCCGAGCGCGAGGCGGCGAAGCAGCTGCGGGAGCAGGCGCCAGGGGCCGATTTTGGCGAAGTTTTGGGACCGTTTGAGGACGCCAGGCGGGGCGACATCCACAGTTCGAACCACGCGCTGCCCACCGCTGGCCAGCCACCGCCCCACTCCCGACACAGGTGCCTACATGACCCAAGCTTCCCTGACAGCCGAACCCCGCATCGAGGCGCCCGCGACGAGCGCGACCAATGCAGATGCGCCCAGTCCAATGTCGTTTGCCATCCTGCGCAACACGCACGAGGCCTTCCGCACCAGCATCCGCCTGCAGCACGAGGCGCTGAAGCTGGGCGACAGCGCCAGCTTCGCCACCGAATGGCGGGACCTGCAGCGTGCGCTCGCCGTGCATGTGGCGATGGAGGACCACACCATGTTCGCACTGCTGGACGAGGTGGGTGCCGGGGCGATCACCGCCGCCCACCTGCCGGACGAGCACCAGGAGGAAGCGCGTTTTGCCGCGCGAGTGGATGCCGCGCTGGCGGCCGGCAGTCCGGCTTTGCTATACGGCACCTGGGCCGCCTGGCGCGAGGTGCACCTTGGCCACCTGCTGCACGAGGAAGCAGTGGTCACGCCGCTGACCATGCAGGCCGCGCCGACCCCGAAGGCACGCGGCCGCGTCGTGCACGAGCGCGTGATCGTGCCGACCGAGCAACTGCCGGATTTCGACTGGTCCGTCGGCTGGGTGACGCGCCACCTGGCCGAGTTCGGCTCGACCTCGCAGCCGCCCGTGGTCGCGACGCGGGTCTTCGCCTGGGGCCTGCAGAACGCCTGTTCACGCAGCCAATGGCGCCGCCTGCGGCCCGTCGTGCAGCGCAATTGCCCGCCCGTGCTGTGGGCCGAGATGGCCTCGCAGTTCGGCCTGGAGGGCGAAGGCGCCATCGACTGAAGCGACCGGCGGAGGCGCCGGATCCGGCGCTGTGCGATCATCCGCCCGTGACCTCCCGCCCTCCACGCCTTCAGCCTGCGCCGCGCCTCGTGGCCCGCGTGCTGTGCTGCGCGTCGATGGCTGCGGCCCTTCCCTTCGCGATTCGAATTCTCCAGGACCGTTGAGCTGCGGCGTCACGCCGGTGCCCAACGGTCCCCTCGCCTGCAGCGGCGCGCTTCCCGCGCCATCCCACGCGTTGACCCACGGAGAATTCCCATGCCTCATTCCGCTTCGTCCGCCCACCCGGGCACGGAGTCCACTGCCCATCCCCTGCTGTGCGACATCGAGCGCACTGCCCGGCGGCTGGCCGGCCAGGTGCTGCACACGCCGGTATGGCAATGGCAGACCGGCGCCGCCAGCCAGCTCGCCCCGCAGACCGAGGTCTGGCTGAAGCTGGAGTTGTTCCAGCACACCGGCAGCTTCAAGCTGCGCGGCGCATTGAACTGCATCCAGGCGCTGGACGCGCCTGCGCTGACGCGCGGCGTGGTAGCCGCCAGTGCCGGCAACCATGCGGTGGCGGTGGCCTACGCCGCACGCACCGCCGGCACGCATGCCCTGCTGTTCATGCCGCGCCATGCCAGCCCGGTGCGCGTGGCCGCCTGCCGCGAGCAAGGCGCCGAGGTGCTGCTGACCGACACCATCCACCAGGCCTTTGCCCAGGCACAGCAGGCAGCCACCGAAGGCCTCAGCATGATCCATCCGTTCGACGGCCCGCTGACCGCCGAAGGCACGGCCACCATCGGCCTGGAGCTGATGCGACAGGTGCCGTGGCTGGACGCGGTGGTCGTGCCGGTGGGCGGCGGCGGGCTGTGCGGCGGCATTGCCGCGGCGGTGAAGCAGCTCAACCCGCGCACCCAGGTCTTCGGCGTCGAGCCCTTCGGTGCCGATGCGATGTACCGCAGCTTCCAGGCCAATGCGCCACAGGTGCTGGCGCGCGTGGACACCGTGGCCGACAGCCTCTGCGCGCCCTATGCGCTGGCCTACAGCTACGGCGTGTGCCGGCGCTTCGTGGACGAGATCGTTCGGGTGAACGACCGCGAGATGGTCGCGGCCATGCACCACCTGTTCCGGGACATGAAGCTGGCGGTGGAGCCGGCCTCCGCCGCGTCCACCGCGGCCTTGCTGGGACCCTTGCGCGGGGCTCTGGCCGGCAAGCGCGTGGCCCTGGTGGTGTGTGGTGCCAACATCGACACGGCGCGCTTCAGCGAGCTGCTGGCCGAAGCCGCCTGAGCCGTTGCTGCCCAGCGGCCTGGGCGCGCGCTCGGGCCGCTCAGGCCACTCAGTCGGCCGTGATGTGGCCGACCTCGATCACCTTCTTCCACCGGGCAAATTCGGAAGCCTGCATGGCCTTGAACTGCTCCGGCGTGTTGCCGACGATCTCGAACCCCTGCTCCACAAGCTTGGGCTTCACCGACGGATCGTTGAGTGCGCTGACGATCGCGGCATGAAGCTTGGCTTTCACGTCGGGGGGCAGCCCTTTTGGTGCCGCCACGGCCTGCCAGGAGTAGACATCCGCGCCATGCACGCCGGCCTCACCGAGCGTGGGGGTCTGAGGCAGCAGCGGGGAGCGCTTGTCGCCGGTCACGGCGAGCGCCCGCAGCTTGTTGGCGTTGATGTGAGGGATCACGGCGTTGATGTTCTGGAACGAAGCGTCCACCACCCCGCCGAGCAAATCGGTCATGGCCGGGGCGCCCCCTTTGTAGGGCACGTGCAAGGCCGACGTGCCGGTCTGCTGCCAGAACAGTTCAGCGGTCAGATGATCCGAAGAGCCATTGCCCGAGGAAGCGAAGCTCAGCTTGCCCGGGTCTTTCTTCAACGCGGCAAGCAGGTCGGCCACCGACTTGAAGGGCGATGCCGCCGGGACGACCAGCACATTCGGCGCCTGCACCGCCACGGTCAGCAGATCGAAGTCCCTGGCTGCGTCATAGGCCACGTTTTTGATCAAGTGCGGCGCGATCACATAAGGCCCCAAAGACGACACCATCAGCGTGTACCCGTCCGGCGCTGCGCGCTTGACCTGGCCTGCGCCGATGGTGCCCGTGGCGCCCGGTCGGTTTTCCACGATGAAGGTGCCGCCCAACTTGTCCTGAAGCTTGGCCCCCAAGGTCCGCGCGATCGCATCGGTGGAGCCCCCCGGCGGAAAAGGCACCACCAGGGTCACCGGCCGCTCGGGATAGGCTGCCTGCGCCATGGAAGTCAGGCCGCCCAGGGCGACGGTGGCCAGCGCGAGCGCGACCCACCGTCGCATCGGCGATTTGGCTTTGAACATGATCTCTCCTGCAAGGTCGAACAAGGTGCCTCGGCCGACGGCAGCCCGCTCACCGGAGCGCCAGCGCACCGCAAGACCGGCTCTCCGCGCGGCGAAAGCTCGGCTTTGGCCGGCAACAGCCTCTGGGCACCTTGGCAATTGTTAACGTTAACATCAGGCCAAGTCAAAGGCGTTCGCCTCAGTGTTTCCCCGGGGAACGGGCGCGTCGCCGGGTGACTTCTAGAATCCCCCATCGCATGGCCCTCCCCCCTTCTGACCCGCCGCCGCCGCCGGCCTCCACCGAGACCCGCGGCGCAGTGACCATTCATCAGGTCGCCGCCCTCGCGGGGGTGTCCCTGATGACGGTGTCCCGAGCGCTGAATGAACCGCATCGCGTCGCCGGCCCGACCTTGGAACGCGTGCGAGCCGCCATCCACCGCACCGGCTATGTGCCCAACCTCGCAGCGGGCGGGCTGCGGTCCCTGAAGAGCCGGCTGGTGGTCGCCCTCATCCCGACGACCACCGGTCAACTGTTCGCAGGCATGATCGGCGCGCTTTCCGAGGCGCTGCGTGAGCGCGGCATCCAGCTCATGATCGGCGAAAGCGGCTACGGCGCGCACCGCGAGGATGACTTGCTGCGCGCCGCCATCGGCCGCAGGCCCGAAGGCATTTTCCTGACCGGCGTGATGCACTCGGAAGAGGGACGGCGGGCCTTGCAGTCCTGCGGCATCCCGATCGTCGAGACCTGGGACGAAACCGAGGCACCGCTGGACATGCTGGTCGGTGTCTCGCAGGTGCAGCTCGGATCCGAGGTCTGCCGGTATCTGCATGGCAAGGGGCATCGGCATCTGGCGCTGATCTCCGGCGACGATCCGCGCGCCGCCCGACGCCGCGAGGGCTTTTTGCAAACCGCCGCGATGCTGGGCCTGCCCCCGCCCGTCACGCACATGCTGACGGCCCCCACCACCCACGCGCAAGGGCGCCAGGCGATCGACTCGCTGCTGCGCCAGGCGCCACCGCGCATCGACGCTGTCTTTTGCAGCTCCGACATGCTGGCCCTGGGCGTGTTGACCCAATGCCGTGTCATGGGAGTGGCGGTCCCGGGCGACCTGGCCGTGGTCGGCTTCGGGGACCTGGACTTTGCCAGCAGCGTGGTGCCCGCCTTGACCACCGTCCGGATCGATGGCGACGCCATCGGCCGCATTGCGGCTGCGATGCTCGCCACCCGGGCCGAAGGCCTGCCCGTCGCCAAACGCAGGGTCGAGGTGGGGTTCACCGTGGTCTCGCGCGAGACCGCCTGAACCGGTGGCGGCTCAGGCGCGGTCGGCGGCGGCGGCGGCGGCCTGCTCGGCGTAAGGCCCCAGCTTCAGCAGCCGGGCCGCGTTCTGCTTGAGGATCAGCGGCTTGACCTGGTCCTTGAAGCCGGCTTCCTCGAAGTCGCTCATCCAGCGTTCGGGCGTGATCAGCGGGAAGTCGCTGCCGAACAGGATGCGGTCCTTCAGCAGCGTGTTGGCGTACTGCACCAGCTGCGCGGGGAAGTACTTCGGGCTCCAGCCTGACAGGTCAATCCACACGTTGGGCTTGTGCATGGCCAGGGAGATGGCCTCGTCCTGCCAGGGCCAGGACGGGTGGGCCAGCACGATCTGCATGTCGGGGAAGGCAATCGCCACGTCCTCGACCATCATCGGGTTGGAGTTCTGCAGCCGCAGGCCGCCCCCGCAGCGCATGCCGCTGCCAATGCCCGAATGCCCGCTGTGGAAGATGGCCGGCAGCTGGTATTCGGCGATCACTTCATAGAGCGGCCATGCCATGCGGTCGGCCGGCTCGAAGCCCTGCACCGTGGGGTGGAACTTGAAGCCCTTGACGCCGTATTCCTCGATCAGCTTGCGCGCCTCGCGGGCGCCCATCTTGCCCTTGTGCGGGTCGATGCTGCCGAAGGCAATCATGATGTCCGGGTTGGCCAGCGCGGCCTCGGCGATCTCCTCGTTCGGAATGCGCCGCCGGCCCATCTGCGTTTCGGCGTCCACCGTGAAGTTCACGAAGCCGATCTTCTTCTCGCGGTAGTAGGCAATCGTCTCGTCCATCGTCGGCCGGCGCGACGAGCGGAAGTACTTGTCGGCCGCACGGTCGAACTCCTCGCCGTAGTTGTCGAAGGGGTTGCGGCAGGACACCTCCAGGTGGGTGTGTGTGTCGATCGCGATCAGCTCGTCCAGGTTCATCGAGAAAGCTCCAAATTTGTTTAAGTAAAACAATCAATTGACGGGTGCGTCATCGGGGTTTTCACGGACAAATATTCGATTGATCTGCGGGCGCGCCAGCGCAAATAATGATTAAGTTGCTGAATCATTTTTCTGCCTCCACCGGCACCTGCCCATGACCCTCCCGGATTTCACCCCCGCCACCGGCCTGCTGGCCGGGCTGCCGTTGCTGCAGATCAGCCAGCAAGGCGCCGTGGCCCACCTGCGGCTGAACCGCCCGGCCAAGCGCAATGCGCTGAACGACCCGCTGATCGCCCAGCTGCACACCGCCCTGCTGAACCTGCCGGAAGACGTGGGCGCGGTGCTGCTGAGCGGCGAAGGCGAACACTTCTGCGCCGGGCTGGACCTGTCCGAGCTGAGCGAGCGCAGCGTGGCCGAAGGCATTGCGCACTCGCGCGGCTGGCATGCGGCGTTCGAGCAGGTGCAGTTCGGCCGGGTGCCGGTCGTGGCGGTGCTGCACGGCGCGGTGGTGGGCGGCGGGCTGGAGCTGGCCAGCAGCGCGCATGTGCGTGTGGCCGAGCGCAGCACCTTCTACGCGCTGCCCGAGGGCCAGCGCGGGCTGTTTGTCGGCGGCGGCGGTGCGGCGCGCATTCCGCGCCTGATCGGCACCGCGCGCATGACGGACATGATGCTGACCGGCCGCGTGCTGAGCGCCGACGAAGGCCTGCAGGCCGGCCTGTCCACCTACCTCACCGAGCCCGGCGAAGGCCTGGCGCAGGGCCTGGCGCTGGCCAGGAAGATCGCCGTCAACGCACCGCTGTCCAACTTCGCGGTGATGCAGGCGCTGCCGCGCATCGCCGGCCTGTCGCAGTCCGACGGGCTGTTCGTCGAGTCGCTGATGGCCGCCATCGCCCAGGGCGACGACGCCGCCAAGCAACGCATGCGCGCCTTCCTCGAAGGCCGGGCAGGCAAGGTGAGCGCCGCATGAGTGCGCCTGCCTATCGTGCATTGCGGGTTGGCGGTTGCCTGGAGGCGGCTGTCGAGTACCGCGACGATGGCACCGTGGTCCTGCGCTCCACCGAACCACTGTCGCCCTTCCCTGCCCGCCTGAGTGACCGGCTGGAGCACTGGGCGCGAGAAGCGCCGGAGCGAACGTTCATCGCCCGCCGTGGTGCGGACGGTGAATGGCAGCGCATCAGCTATGCGCAGATGCTGGCGCGCGCGCAGGCCGTGGGCCAGGCGCTGGCGCAGCGCGGGCTGTCGCACGACCGGCCGGTGGCCATCCTGTCGGACAACGACCTGGAGCACCTCACCCTGTCCCTGGGCGCGATGTGGGCCGGCGTGCCGTACACACCGGTCTCGGCCGCGTATTCGCTGCTGTCGCAGGACCATGCGAAGCTGCGCCACATCCTGGGCACGCTGACGCCTGGGCTGGTGTTCGCGTCCGGCCCGGCCTATGCAAAGGCGATTGCTGCGGCGGTGCCCGAAGGCGTGGAAGTCGTGCTGACCGACGGTGCGCTGGCTGGCCGCAGCACCACGCCCTTTGCCGAGCTGCTGGCCGCCACGCCCGGCCCGGAAGGCATGGCCGCGCATGCCGCCGTCGGCCCGGACACGCTGGTCAAGGTGCTGTTCACCTCCGGCTCCACCAAGCACCCCAAGGGCGTGATGAACACGCACCGCATGCTGTGCGCCAACCTGCAGATGATCCGCCAGTCCTTTGCCTTCCTGGGCGACGAGCCGCCGGTGCTGGTGGACTGGCTGCCGTGGAACCACACCTTCGGCGGCAACCACAACGTGGGCATTGCGCTGTACAACGGCGGCACGCTGTACATCGACGAAGGCAAGCCCACCGCCAGTGGCATTGGCCAGACGCTGCGCAACCTGCGCGAGATCTCGCCGACCATCTACTTCAACGTGCCCAAGGGCTTCGAGGAAATCGTCTCGGCGATGGACGAGGACGACGCGCTGCGCGAGTCGCTGTTCCGCCGCGTGAAGGCCTTCATGTACTCGGGCGCCGGCCTCTCGCAGGCCGTGTGGGACCGGCTGGATGCGCATGCCGAGCGCACCATCGGCCACCGCGTGCGCATGCTCACCGGCCTGGGCATGACCGAGACCGCACCGTCCTGCACCTTCGCGCTCGGCGAAGACGTGCGCTCCGGCCACATCGGCCTGCCCAACCCCGGCGTGGAGCTGAAGCTGGTGCCCACCGACGGCAAGACCGAGATCCGCTTCCGCGGCCCGAACGTCATGCCCGGCTACTGGCGCGAGCCGCAGCAGACCGCCGAGGCCTTCGACGAGGAAGGCTTCTACCGCACCGGCGACGCGGTCGCCTTCATCGACCCCGAACAGCCCCAGGGCGGCCTGCGCTTCGACGGCCGCATCGCCGAAGACTTCAAGCTCTCCAGCGGCACCTTCGTCAGCGTGGGCCCGCTGCGCGCCCGCGTGCAGCTGGACGGCTCGCCCTGCGTGCAGGACGTGGTGGTGGCCGGGCTGAACCGCGACGACATCGGCCTCCTGATCTTCCCCCGCGTGGACGAATGCCGCCGCCTGGCCGGCCTGCCGGCCGACACACCGGCCGCGCAGGTGCTCAGCGACGCCAAGGTGCGCGATTTCTTCCAGCAGCTGGTGAACCGCCAATGGGCGGCCGGCACCGGCGGCGCGACCCGCGTGGCGCGCGCGCTGGTGATGGCCACGCCGCCGCGGCTGGACCTGGGCGAGGCGACCGACAAGGGTTCCCTCAATCAACGCGCGGTGCTGGCCCATCGCGCGGCATTGGTCGATGCCTTGTACGACGGTCTGCCGGCCGATGCTCTCCATTCACTCACGGACGGCCTCGATGTGATTCGGCCGAAGACAGCATGACGATGATGAACCTGCAAGGCGTGGCCGCACTGGTCACCGGTGGCGGCTCCGGCCTGGGCGCGGCGACCGCGCGTGCGCTGGCGCAGCAAGGCGCCAGGGTCGCGGTGCTGGACATCAACGAGGCCGGCGCAGCCAAGGTCGCCGCCGAGATCGGCGGCCTGGGTTTGCGCTGCGACATCACCGACACCGCCAGCGTGCTGGCTGCGCTGGCCGCCGCGGCAGAAGCCCACGGCCCGGCGCGTGTGTTGATGAACGTGGCCGGCATCGGCGGCGCCAAGCGGCTGATCGCCAAGGACGGCACGCCGATGCCGATCGAGGACTTCCAGCGCATCATCAACGTCAACCTGGTCGGCACCTTCAACATGATCCGCCTGGCCGCCGCGGCCATGGTCAAGCTGGAACCATTGCAGGATGGAGCACGTGGCGTGATCGTCAACACCGCCTCGGTGGCAGCCTACGACGGCCAGATCGGCCAGGAAGCCTACGCGGCTTCGAAGGGCGGCCTGGTCTCGCTGACGCTGCCGCTGGCGCGCGACCTGGCGCAGTTCGGCGTGCGCGTGGCCACCATCGCGCCGGGCCTGTTCCTCACGCCGCTGCTGCACGAGCTGCCTGCCGAGGTGCAGCAGTCGTTGGCCGCGTCCATCCCGTTCCCCAAGCGCCTGGGCCAGCCGGAAGAGTTTGCCGAACTGGCGCTGCACATCGTCCGAAACGGGCACCTCAATGGCGAGGTGATCCGGCTGGATGGCGCCTTGCGCATGGCGCCCCGCTGAACTGTTTTCCCGATTCCCAAAAAGGGCCGCGCTGACGGCCCGCCCACAACGGAGACAAACCGATGGACCTTGATCGCAGACAGTTCCTGCTGGCCACTGGCGGCACGCTTGCCGCCGGTGCCCTGCCCGGCCTCGCGCAGGCACAAAACCTGGAGACCGCCCGCATCGTCGTGGGCTTCCCCCCTGGCGGCACCACTGACGCGGTGGCCCGCCGCATGGCCGACAAGCTGCGCGGCAACTACGCCAAGGTCGTGCTGGTGGACAACAAGCCCGGCGCGGGCGGACGCATCGGCGTGGACGAACTGCGCCGCAACCCGCCCGACGGCAGCACCCTGCTGCTCACGCCGGCCTCCATCATCACGCTGTACCCGCACATCTTCACCAAGCTGCCGTACACCACGGACGACGTGAGCCCCGTCAGCACGGCCTGCATCATCAGCTTCGCCTTCGGTGTCGGCCCGGCCGTGCCGGCTTCGGTGAAGAACCTCAAGGACTATTTCGCCTGGGTCAAGGCCAACCCGGCCCAGGCTGGCTACGCCACGCCCGGCGCCGGCACGCCGCCCCACTTCCTTGGCATGCTGCTGTCCAAGGAAAGCGGCGTGGAGTTGAACCACGTGCCCTACCGGGGCTCGGCGCCGGGCATCCAGGACCTGGTGGGCGGCCAGATCCCGGCCATGAGCTCACCCATTGGTGACTACCTGCCCCACCTGGCCAGCGGCAAGCTGCGCGTGCTGGCCACCTCCGGCCCCAAGCGCTCCCGCTTCACGCCCGACGTGCCCACCTACGCCGAACAAGGCTTCCCCGCGCTGCAGATCCAGGAGTGGTACGGCTTCTTCCTGCCCGGCAAGGCCTCGCCCGAAGCCGTCACCCGGGCGGCAGACGCCATTCGCGCTGCCGTCGCCCAACCGGATGTCGCCGAGGCCTTCTCCCAACTCGGCTTCGAAGCCTCCGCCATCACCCCGGCCGACATGGCCAAGGCCGTCAAGGCCGAGTCCGCCGCCTGGGGCCCGCTGGTCAAGCGGGTGGGATTCACGCCGGAGGCGTGAGTGCCTGCGACGGGGCCGACTTGGGCCCCCGTCGGCGCCGAAGAGATTCAGGCAGCCCGGCGCTTCTTCCGTCGCGCCCGCCACTGCACTTGGCCATGGCCGGAGCTCAGCGGCTGGCGGGGCAAATGCCCCTAGGTGCTGGACAATCCCGGCCATGAAGCCGAAAGCCGCAGCGCCGTCACCCGCAGCCTTGGTGCCCGAGGGCATCGACGAAGCCGCCCTGATGGGCGATCTGCGCGCGCTTGTCAGGTCGGCCCGCGAGCGAATTGCAGCGGCTGCGTACGCCACTCAGACCTTGCTGTGCTGGCACATAGGCAAGCGCCTTGCGAGAGAGCATCTTCAAGGCGGCAGGGCGGCGTATGGCAAGCAGATTCTCGTGACGGTGTCACGAGAATTGACGGCCGACCATGGCCGAGGGTTCAGCTACGCCGAGCTGGCCCGCATGATCCAGTTTGCCGAGGCATTTCCCAGCGAAGCCATTGTCGTGACGCTGTCACAACAATTGAGCTGGTCGCACAGCGCAGCGCGGCGCTGCGCTGCGACCCCGAAGGCGAGCAGCCGTGAACCCACCAATTCAATGCGAATTTTGACCAACTCGCGCCGGTGATCCGGGAGCCTGGTCAACCCCAGCGGCAGACGCCCCGCGCCGCCATTCCCCCGGCCGCTGCCCCGTCTGCGCCTGGAAGGCGCGGGACAGCGCGGCCTCGTTGCTGTAGCCCACCTCCTGGGCCACCAGCTTCAATGGCATGCCGGCAGCCAGGTGCTGCTGGGCCAGGCCGATGCGCCAGGCCTGCAGGTAGGCCCCGGGCGTGACGCCGACGACATCGCGGAAGGTGTTGGCGAAGGCCGTGCGGCTCATGCCGGCCAGTTCGGCCAGGCTTTCGAGTGACCAGGGCTGCTGCGGGCGCTCGTGCAGCGAGACCAGCATGTTGCGCAGCCTCGGGTCTGCCAGGCCGGCCAGCATGCCCGAGCGCACATGGCCCCGGTCCATCACCACCCGCAGCAGCTGGATCAGGAGTGCCTCGAACAGCCGGTCCAGCATGGCCTGGCGGCCGCAGTTGCGCGCATCGGCTTCCGAAAACAGGTGCCTCAACAGGAAATCCATTTCCGGTGCCTGGGCCAGCGGCAGCTGCACCACGTCCGGCAACGCCGCGGCCACCGGGTTGGCCACGCTGCCGGTGAACTCGATGTGGGCGCAGACCATGTCGGCGCCGCGCTGGGCGTCGGTGATGAAGCGGCGTGGCAGCGGCCGCGGGTAGAGCAGCAGGCTGGGCTCGCACACCTCCAGCGGCGGCGCCGCGCCGAAGTGGTCCACCGCCAACCGGCCAGCGCGGACGACGTGCAATTGCCCGCGCGTCTCATCTTCGCCAATGGCGTTGATGCCGCACAAGGCCCCGCTCTGGAAGGTGCGCGCCGAGACTGAAAAGCGCTCGAACAGCGCGGCGAGCCGGTCCATGGGTGTGGCCGTGCAGCCAGCTTCGTTGAGGTCAGGCGTGAGGCTCACTGTACTAATTGATATTTTTCAAGAACGCAAAGATACCAAACATACATACCCGGCAGGCAAAGTTCAGTCCATCGAACGCCGCGCTGAAGCCCTTTCTGGACCACAGCGCGGCGCCAACCCTCAACCGTCAGCCCAAAGGAACTGCCATGACCTCCGTTCGCACCCTGATCGCTTCTGCCGCCGCCGCCCTCGCACTCGGCATCACGGTCGGCTCCGCCACTGCCGCCGGCAGCCCCGGCGTGGAGCACCAGACCCAGGCCTTCCTGGAGGCCCTGGCCAAGGGCGGCGGCCAGCCGCTGGAAACGCTGAGCCCGGCCGATGCGCGCCAGGTGCTGGTCGGTGCGCAAGCTGGCGCCAAGCTGCCGCCGGCCGACGTGAGCGAGAAGACCATCCAGGTGAACGGCCAGCCGCTGAAGCTCCACATCGTGCGGCCCGCGGGCGCCAAGGGCGTGCTGCCAGCCTTCATCTTCGTGCACGGCGGCGGCTGGATTTTGGGCGACTTCCCCACCCACGAGCGCTTCGTGCGCGACCTGGTGGCCGACTCCGGCGCGGTCGCGGTGTTCGTCAACTACACGCCCTCGCCCGAGGCGCGCTATCCGGTGGCCATCCAGCAGATCTATGGCGCAACCAAGTGGGTGGCCGAGCACGGCGCCGAGATCGGCGTGGACGGCCAGCGCCTGGCGGTGGTGGGCAACAGCGTGGGCGGCAACATGGCGGCCGTCACCGCGTTGATGGCCAAGGAACAGCATGGCCCCGCGCTGCGCGCCCAGGTGCTGTTCTGGCCGGTGACCAACGCCAGCTTCGAGAACGCCTCCTACGACGAATTCGAGGCCGGCCACTTCCTGACCCGGCCGATGATGAAGTGGTTCTGGGACGCCTACACCAGCGACGCCAAGCAACGCCAGGACATCCACGCCTCGCCGCTGCTGGCCACGACCGAGCAGCTGAAGGGCCTGCCGCCCGCGCTGGTCATCACCGCCGAGAAGGACGTGCTGCGCGACGAAGGCGAAGCCTACGGCCGCAAGCTCGACGCCGCGGGCGTGCCCACCGTCGTCACCCGCTACAACGGCATGATCCACGACTTCGGCCTGCTGAACGTGCTGGCCGACGTGCCGGCGACCCGCGCCGCGCTGCACCAGGCGGGTGAAGTGCTGAGGGCTGGCCTGCGCTGAGCCGCAGGCGGCGGTTCAGCGTTCGCGCGCAGGCAGCACCGTGCCGCGGCAATCGCCGAAGCCGATCCTGGCAAAGCCCTCGCGCACGCCCCAGGCGCGCAGGATCACGGTGTCGCCGTCTTCCAGCGTCGTGCGGGTTTCGCCGTTGCCCAGGGCCACCGGCCGCTGGCCGTTGTGGCCCAGCTCCATCAGGCAGCCCTGCTCGCCCTGGCGCGGGCCGGACTGGGTGCCGGTGCCCAGCAGGTCGCCGGGCCGCAGGTTGCAGCCGTTTTCGGTGTGGTGCGCCAGCATCTGCGCCAGGCCCCAGTGGGCATGCCGCGAACTGCTGTGGCTGATGCGGAAGGCCTGCCCCTGGCTGGCGGCCGTGGCCAGCCAGACTTCCAGTGTCAGGTCGAGGCCGGAGCGCGAGGCGCCCCCGCCTTCGGCCAGGTTGGGCCCGCCGGGCGGGTCGCCGGCCTCTCGCGCCAAGGGGCAGCGGAACGGCGCCAGGGCCTCCAGCGTGACGATCCAGGGCGACACAGTGGTGAGGAAGTTCTTGGCCAGGAACGGGCCCAGCGGCAGGGACTCCCAGCCCTGCACGTCACGGGCCGACCAGTCATTGAGCAGGCAGACGCCGAACAGGTGGGACTCGGCCTCGGCAAGCGGCACCGGCTGGCCGCGTTCGTTGCCGGGCCCCACATAGGCCCCCAGTTCCAGCTCGTAGTCCAGCTTGCACGTGGGCGCGAAGACCGGCTCGGCCTGGCCCGGCCGGCGGTACTGTCCCCAGGGACGCGGCAGGCCCGCGCCACTGACCTCGATGGACGAGGATCGCCCGTGGTAGCCAATGGGCAGCCAGCTGAATTGCGGCAGGGCCGGCTGGGTCGGCTGGAACATGCGGCCCATGTTCAGCATGTGGGCCCGCGAGGTGAAGAAGTCCGTGTAGTCGCCAATGGCCGCCGGCACCGCATGCTCGGCCTGGGCCTGCGGCACCAGGCAGCCGGCCAGCCGGCCGGCCTCGGGCGCGCCTTCGCGAAGCACCGCCGAGAGGCCTGCCCGCAGCGCGGACCAGGCCGCCGGCCCCAGGGCCATCAGCGCGTTGAGCGTGGGCTGCGCGGCGGCCTCGGCCGCGGCCCGCAGGCCGGCTGGAAAGACCTCGGCGGCGAGCGCCTGCCGCATGTCGAGGATCTGGTCGCCAATGGCCACGCCGCCGCGAAAGGCCTCGGCGCTGCCGGCACGGCGGAACACGCCATGTGGCAGGTTCTGGATCGGGAAGTCGGTCCCGGGCAGGTTGGCGGCGTCCACCCAGCTGCGCAGGCGGGCATCGTGTGTGGCATTCAAGGTCATGGCGAGGTGTTCCAGAAAGCACAAGGCCGAAGGGCCTGGGCGGCTGCAGGCACAGGCAGGTCAGAAGCGGTGGCGGATGCCCAGCGCGAAGCCGGTGCCGCTGCTGAGCTCGGTCATCCGGTCGTCCATCACCACGGCGTACAGGTCGGTGCGCTTGGACAGGTCGTGGCCATAACCCAGGCTGGTGGTGGTGCGGTGCAGGTCCTGGGCCCCGGCGCGCTGCATGCCGGTGCGGGCCGACGACAGCAGCCAGCGGCCGCTGCCCATCGGCGCGGAGAGGCCGAGCTGGTAGGTCTTCAACTCGATGTCCTGCGACCGCCCGGCGCGCAGGCCGGCCATGCGGGTGTCGATCGCCTGGCCGAACAGCTTGACGACGCCAAAGTCGTAGGAAGCCCCCAGGTTCCAGGTCTTCAGGTCGTGGGCGGTGTAGGGCGGCACGGCACCGGCCAGCGCGGTATCCCACAACGGGAAGGTGAGCGCGGCGTCCTGCACATGCTCCACCGAGAGGGTGGCCGCAAGATCACCTGCGCTGTAGCTCAGGCTGCCCCCGATGCGACGCCCGCCATTGCTCTTGTTGTCGGTGACCTGCAGCGCCGCCACCAGGCCGGCCAGCCTGGGCGAGGTGTAGGCCACCGAGCCGTTCCAGCCGGAGTCGGTGGCGCCGCTGCCGGTGGTCATGGGCTGCGTGGGGCTGCCCACATAGGTCTGCAGGAAGGTGGGACTCAAGGACGACGATGCGCCGAACGGGTTGAAGCGGATCATGTTCAGGAAGCCCGGCGTGGACATGCGGCCCAGCCTGAGCGTGCCCCAGTCCCCGGCCACGCCGACCAGGGCGCTCTTGCTCCAGAAGGTCTCGCCCGGAATGCCGCGCGTGGCGGCGCCCAGGTCAGGCCGGAAGAAGGTGCTGAGGTCGAACAGGCCGCGCCATCCGCCGCCCAGGTCTTCGGTGCCACGGAAACCGAGCTGCGAGGTCTCCATCAGGTTGCTCTCCACCTGCCGGTCGCGGCTGCCGCCGGCCAGCTGCTTCTGGTAGAGGCCGGCGTCCATCACGCCGTAAAGGGTGACGTTCGATTGGGCACAGGTGGTGCCGGCGGCCAGGGTCAGGCAAGCGGTGAGGGAGCTGTGCAAAAGGCACTGGTTCATCATGTCTCCTCGTGGGGTCGTTGTCGGTGGGTTGGAAATCCAGGGCGAACGATGCCGTGCGGCGGCCCCAAGGCCACCGCAGGGCGGGAATGAAGGAACGGGGCCGGCGGCGAGGCGCCGCCGAGGTTCAGCCGGCGGCCATCAAGGCCTCGTCGAAGATGGCCACGGCACGGGTCCACCCGGCCGAAGCGCCACGCACCTTGTGCGGGAAGCAGGAGACATGGAAGCCGTCGCTGGGCAGCGACTCCAGGTTGTGCAGCTTCTCGAGGTGGCTGTAGCCGATGTCACGCCCCGCCTTGTGGCCCTCCCAGATCAGGCTGGCGTCCTGCGTCTCGCGGTATTTCTTGGCGGTGTGCACAAACGGCGCGTCCCAGCTCCAGGCGTCGGTGCCGGTCAGCCGGATGCCCCGCTCCAGCAGGTACATCGTGGCCTCGTAGCCCATGCCGCAACCGGCCGAGACATAGTCGGGATGGCCATAGCGCTCGCCGGCCCGCGTGTTGATCAGCACGATCTCCAAGGGCTTGAGGCGGTGGCCGATGCGGTCCAGCTCCGCTGCCACATCGGCGGCCGTCACCACGTAGCCATCGGCGAAGTGACGGAAGTCCAGCTTCACCGCCGGCTGGAAACACCACGCCAGCGGCACGTCGTCGATGGTGGTGGACTTGCGGCGCTCGCCCAGCGCAGCGTCCATGCTGCTGTGGAAGTGATAGGGCGCGTCGAGATGGGTGCCGTTGTGGGTGGAGAGCTGCACCAGTTCCACCGCCCAGCCTTCGCCATCGGGCAGGTCCTCGCGCCGCAGGCCGGGGAAGAACGGCTCGATCTGCTCGTAGCTGTGCGCGTGGGTGAAGTAGGTGATGCGGGGCTCCAGGCCCGGCGGGTCGGAGGCCACCTCGTTTTCGAGGTAGATCGAGAGGTCGACAAAGCGGCGTGTCACAGGCAGGTCCTCGAAAGGTGGAAACAGGAGAAGGCTCAACGGCGCTGCCAGCGCAGCAGGTGGGCCTCGGCGGCCGCGAGCGCGGCATTGCTGGCGAAACCGATGCCGCCCAGCAGCATCACGCCGGCAAACAGCTCGCTGGCCTGGTACGACCGGGCGGCCAGCAAGATGGCCTGGCCCAGCCCGGGTTGGGAGGCCAGCATCTCGCCTACCACCGACACGATCAGCGAAATCGTCATCGACAGGCGCATGCCCGCCAGGATGTCCGGCATGGCATGGGGCAGTCCCACCTGGGCCACGAAGGCCCGGCGGGAGAGCTGCAGCGCGCGGCCGACCTCGCGCAGTCGCCCATGCAACGCGCCGAAGCCGTGCACCGTGGCCAGCAGCACGGGCCACATCGCACCGAAGGCCACCACCGCGAGCACCATGCCGGCTGACAGGCCGAACAGCGCAATCGCCAGCGGCATCAGCGCCGAAGCAGGCAGGGGCCGCATGAACTCCAGCGTCGGCTGCAGCCAGCGGCGGGCGGCCTCGGAGCTGCCGATCAGCGCCCCCAGCACCACGCCGCACAGCGAGGCCAGGCCCCAGCCCAGCAGCATTCGCCCCACCGTGGCCAGCGTGTCGCTGCCCAGCGAGCCCCCGGTGAACCCATCGCCCAGCGCGCCAAAGGCGGCTTCGGGCGTGGGCAGGAAGGCCCGGTTCATCCAGCCCAGGTGGCTGGCCAGCCACCACAGCCCCAGCATCGCGGCCAGCAGGGCCACCGAGCCGGCCGTGTGACGCAAGTCGAGTTTCATGGCCAAGCTCCCATGCGGCGGGCCAGGCCCTGCTGCAGCGCGCCCGCCGCCGCGTTGATGCCCAGGCCGAGCGCACCGATCCACAACAGCCAGGCCAGCATCAGCGCCGGATTCAGGCTTTGCTGGGACAGCATCAGCGCGTAGCCGATGCCGTACGGGTTGGCCGCGATCTCCACCGTGACAGCCACCATCAGCGCAATGGCCACTCCCAGGCGCAAGGCCACGAACAGGCGCGGCAGCACGGCCGGCAGCACGATCTTCAGGAACCGGTCGCGGGGCTTGAGCTGCAGCGCTGCGCTCACCTCGAGCAGCCGCGGCTCGATCTGCCGCACCGCAGCCTGGGCCAGCACCAACACCGGCCAGACGGTGGCGAAGGCCACCACGCTGGTTTCCATCGTCACGCCGAAGCCGAAGATCAGCATGGCCAGCGGAATCAAGGCCACCGACGGGATGGGCCGCAGCACTTCGATGGTCAGGAAGCTCACGCTCGCCGCCTGCCGCCACAGGCCAAGCACGGTGCCCAAGGCCAGCCCGGCCAGCCCCCCCACCAGCAGCCCCAGCGCAGCGCTGCCCAGCGTGAAACCGGTGGCGGCCAGCAGGCTGCCGTCGGCCACCGCGCCCATCAGCGCCCGCAGCGCCGCGCTGGGCGGCGCCAAGGCATCGCTGTGCTGCCCGGCCGTGCGGGCGAAGACCTCCAGGCCGGCCAGCAGCACCGTCGGCAGCACCGGGCCCTGCCAGCGATCAGTCATGGCTGTGCCCCAGGAAGCCATAGAGCTCGCGGCGCAGGCGCAGGAACTCGGGCAGTTCCTTGGTGCCGAGTTGGTCGCGGGGCCGCGGCAGTTGGACGTCGATCACCCGCGCCAGACTGGGACGCTCGGGCGTGGGGTTGGCGCGCAAGGCGACCACGCGGTCGCCCAGGTACAGAGCCTCCTCCAGGTCATGGGTGACGAAGAGCACCGTCAGGCCTCGTTCGCGCACCAGGCGGGCGAGTTCGTCCTGAAGGCTCTCGCGCGTCATCGCGTCCAGCGCTCCGAAGGGCTCGTCCATCATGATCAGCTCGGGCTCCTGCGCCAGGCAACGCGCGATCTGCACCCGCTGCTGCATGCCCCCCGAGAGCTGCGCCGGGAACTTGGCGGCATGCGCCGCCAGCCCCACCGTGGTGAGCACACGCTCAATGCGGGCGGCCCGGTCGGCCGGGGCCACCCCGGCCGCCTCCAGGGCCAGGCTGATGTTGCCCGCCACGGTGCGCCACGGCAGCAGCGCGCGCCCATAGTCCTGGAACACAAACGCCACTTCGCGGGACGGGCCCGCAACGCGTTGCCCGCCCCGCATCACCGTGCCGCTGGAGGGCGTCTCGAAACCGGCGGCAGTGCGCAGCAAGGTGGTCTTGCCGCAACCCGAAGGGCCGACGATGCAGACGAACTCGCCCCGCGCGATGTCCAGGCTGGTGGGAGACAGGATGACCCGCGCACCGAAGTGCATGGCCACGCGGTCGAAGCGCAGCAGGGTCTCGCGGGGTTGGGCCTGGGCCGCATGGCGCAGCTCGATGACAGGAACGGCAGACATGGTGGCCTCAAGCCTTCAGGATCAGGTTGTCATAGGCGATCTGGCCCTTGAGCAGGCCCTGGTCCTGCATCAGCGCGCCCCACCAGCGAAGTTGCGCGGGCGTGACAATGGGCCCGGGCGGGGAGATCTGCATCTTGGTCGCGACCGGCTCCGGCAGCTTGAGGTACTTGCCCAACGACGCCCGCACCTTCTCTTCGTTGGACGGCCTGAGCATGAAGGCCGCCGCCTCGCCCAGCCCCTCGCGAAAGGCCTTCACCGCGGCCTGGTTCTGCTGAACCCAGTCGCGGCGCGCCACGTGCACCACGGTCGGATAGCCGGAGGGCAGGAACGTCATGTAGTAAGCGGCCACATGGCCGACCCCGCTTTCCAGGATGCGCGCCATGAAGGGCCCACCGGTCACCACGGCATCGATCGCGCCGCCGCGCAGCAGGTCGGCGTGCTGCGGGAACGGCGCCTCGACGAAGCTGACCTTGGCCGCGTCCACGCCCAGGGACTTCAGCCAGGCGCGGAAGGTCACATGCAGCAGCGCGCCCAGTCCCGGCACGCCAATGCGCTTGCCCACGCAGTCCGACGCGCCGCGGATGTTGGTGCCGGCCTTGGCCACCAGGCCCAGCTCGGTGTAGGTCTTGGAGAGCACGCCGCCACCGGCCAGCACCACGTGGTTCAGGCCGGCGTCCACCGACTGCAGGAAACCCGTGGGTGTGACGCCCCCGATCTGCAGCGAGGCCGACTGCACCGCCGGCACGATCGTGGGGTTCAGCGGAATGAAGCGCAGTTCCATCTCCAGGCCGCGCCGGGCGAAGAAGCCCTCGTCCACGCCCACGAAGACGGTGGCGAAATCGGACACGGCGGAATAGCCCAGGCTGATGCTGGCGTTGGTGCCGGCACGTGAAGCCATCGGCGGCGCGGCCAGCGAGGCGGCGGCGGCCATGCCACGGCGCAAGGCATCGCGGCGGCGGAGCAAGAAAGGTGATCGCATGCGGGTCTCCGGGTCGTTTCGTCAGGTCATGGCTGCGCCAGCCGGGGGCTGACCCAGCTTCGAAGCGCGCGGCGCAGGGGAAGGCGGAAGGGGACGCTCAGGTCACCAACACGGCACGGAAGCCGGCGGTGACAAAGCGCAGCAAATGCGGGGTGGCCGCCGGGTCGGCGGGCTGGTTCTCGCCTTTGGACAGGCGCGCCACGCGCGTGTCGGAAAGGAAGTGCAGCAGCGCGCCGAGCATGAACTGGTAACACCAGGCCACCTGGCCGCGGCTGCTGCCGGGAAACAGGACCTGCAGCGCGTCGAGGTAGGCATGGGCCAGCGGGTCGAAGAACTCGCGCTGCGCCTTGTCGGACTCGGCAGTGGGCAGCGCCAGTTCACGCGCGGCCATCAGGGCGTAGTACTGGCCCTCGGGGCTGCCATGCAGGGCCACCACCGGCCCGATGAAGGACGCGATCAGTCGCTCCAGCGCATCGTCGGCAATCGGGGGCTGGGTGGCCGCTCGCAACTGCGCGAGCCGGGTGTCGATGGTGCCCTGCCAGGACTCGAAGATCGCGTAATAGAGGTCCTGCTTGGCGCCGTAGTAATAGCCCACCAGGGCCAGCGGCACGCCGGCTTCGGCGGCAATCTCGCGGATCGACACCGCGTGGTAACCACGCAGCGCAAACAGCTTCTCAGCGGCCAGCAAGATGGCGCGCTGCCGGTTCGGCTGGGCATCGCCTTGGCTGGCTTTGCGCGACTCGGGCAGGCGCCGCTGGGGAAAGGTCGAAGGCATCTCGGCAGGCATGGTGATCCGGAAATCGACAGGCGCGACAAGCCGCGCCATGTCGAGTTTGTACACCCGTACAAGAATTTTGTACGACCGTACAAACCCTGGATTACCCCCGCCGGCGCTGCCGGCCCCTCTCAGTTCACAGCTGCTCAGGCTCTAAGGCCACCGGATCGGCGTCGAACGAGATGGTGGCCTCCACCGTCTCCCAGATGAAGCGCCCCGACGGTCTTTGCTGTTCCTCGACGACGTGGGCGACGAGCCCGGCGGCGCGCGACATGACGGCGAAGCCGCGCATGACTTCGGTGGGCACGCCGATCTCGCCGAGCAGCGCGGCGACGGCGCCGGTGGCGTTAATCGTGATGGGTTTGCCAGCTGCCGTGTCGACCGCGCGGGACAGGGTTTCGAGGGCGCGCAGGTAGTCGCCGGGCAGCTCAGGCTCGGCGCGGGCCAGGTCCAGCAGCTTGTAGGCGCGCGGGTCCACCGGCTTGTGCAGGTGGTGGCCGAAGCCAGGCACGGGCTGTTTGCGGGCCTGGTGTTCGCGGGCGATGGCCAGGGCTTCGCCTTGCGGGTCGGCCGCGGCCTGCAGGCGGTCCAGCAGGCGCGAGCAGTTTTCCATCGTGCCGACGAAGCTGCTGCCCACGGCCATCAGGCCCGCGGCCACGGCACCCTGCAGGTTCTCAGGCGCGCTCATGTAGACCAGCCGGGTGGCAATGGCGCTTGGCGTGAGGCCGTGTTCCATCAGCACGATGAGTACCACGTCGGCGATGCGCATGTCGACCGGGCGCGGCGTGCGGCCAAGGATCTGCATCAGCAGCACCTCGGTGAAGGTCTTCTGGCCCATCAGGTCGTCGACCAGGTTGGCGCCGCCGTAGTGCAGGCTGGTCAGCGTGTGGCGGCACAGGCGGGTGGTGGGCGGTGCCTTGGCTTTGGTGGAGACGGTCATTGCAAGGCCTTCAGTGGGAGTACGAGGCCAGCGCGAGTTCGCGCACGGCCGCCTTCAGCACCTTGCCGACGGGCGAGCGCGGCAGGCTGGCGTGGAAGTGGATGCGCTTGGGCGTGTGCACCGGCCCCAGGCGCTCGCGCACGAAGGCGATCAGTTCGGCCTCGGCCGCATGCTGACCAGGCCGCAGTTGCACTGCCGCCTGCACGGCTTCGCCCCACTTGTCGTCCGGCACGCCGAACACCGCGCATTCGTGCACCGCCGGGTGCTGGCCCAGCGCGTTTTCCACGTCCACCGGGTAGACGTTGAAGCCGCCGGTGATGACCAGGTCCTTCAGCCTGTCCTTGAGGTACAGGAATCCGCGGGCGTCGATCAATCCTCGGTCGCCGGTGTGCAGCCAACCGTCGACCAGGGTTTCAGCAGTCTTCTCAGGCAGACGCCAGTAGCCGCTCATCAGCAGGTCACCGCGGGCCACGACTTCGCCGACCTCGCCGCGCGGCAGCAGCTCGCCGGTCGGCGCCATGATGGCCACGTCGCTGAACCAGGTGGTGCGGCCGACCGAGGCCCAGTTGGCCTCTTCCTCGAAATCCTCGGGCCGCATCACGGTGAGGATTTGCGGCGCCTCGGTCTGGCCGTAGGTGGTGCCCAGCACCGGGCCGAAGAAGGCGCGCACCGCGCGGATCTTCTCGGGCGGCATGGCCGCGCCGCCGTAGATCAGGCGACGCAAGCGTGGGAAGTCGGCCCGCGAGGCGCCGGGCAGCGCCATCAGCATGTAGATCAAGGTGGGCGGCATGAAGCAGGCGGTGCCGCCGCGGGTCCTGAAGGCCTGGCGCACGGCCTCGGCGCCGCCACTGGCCAGCACCACATGGCAGCCGCCCTGCGCCAGGATGGGCAGCAGGTAGGTGGAGGTGCCGTGCGTGATGGGCGCGGCCAGCACGTAGCGCTCGTGTTCGTCGAAGCCCCAAGCCTGGACCTGGTTGGCAATGTTGGCCAGCCAGGCGCGGTAGGGTTGCATCACGCCCTTGGGCGCGCCGGTGGTGCCGCCGGTGAACTTGATGGCCTGCGTGGCCTCCAGCGGCAGGTCGATCACAGGCCGCGGCGCGCCAGCGTGCTGCGCGGCCAGCGAGGCGATGTCCAGGCCGTCCTGGCCCGTTTCGCAATGGATGCGCGTGCCCGGCGCCTCGCCCAGCAGCGCCATGCCGTCGGCGTCGGCCACCAGCAGCGTGGGTTCGGTCGCGTCCACCAGGCGGCGAATCTCGGGCGCGGTGCTCTTCACGTTCAGCGGCACCCACACCTTGCCGCTGGCCAGCACCGCCAGCAGCGCGACGATGTGGGCCGTGCTGTTGGCCGCGCAGATGCCCACGCGGCTCTGCGGCGTGGGGTCCAGCGCGATGAAGGCCGCGGCCAGTGCGCTGACATGCGCGGCCAGCGTGTCGTAACGCAGCAGGCCTTCAGGTGCGTCGATGGCGATGCGCTCGGGCCAGCGGTCGGCGGCGCGCCAGAAGAAGTCGATCGGGTGCATGAAGGGCTTGTCCTGCTCAGTCTGGTTTGATGCCGGCCTGCTTGATGACCTCGCGCCAGCGCTTGGCTTCGGAGGTGATCAACTGCTGCAACTGCGCGGGCGTGCCGGGCTCGGGCGTGGCGGCCATGTCGCGCAGGCGTTGGGCGATGTCCGGCTCGGCCAGCACCTTGTTCAGCTCGCTGTTGAGCCGGGTGATGACGGCGCGCGGCGTGCCAGCGGGGGCGGCCAGGCTGAACCAGGACTGCACGTCGAAGCCGGGGAAGCCGGACTCGGCCAGCGTGGGCACGTCCGGCAGCAGCGGCGAGCGTTGCGCGCTGGTGATGGCTAGCGCGCGCAGCTTGCCGGCCTTCACATGCGGCAGCACCGAGGGCGTGTTGTCGAACATGGCCTGCACCTGGCCGCCCATCAGGTCGGTCAGCGCCGGCGCGCTGCCGCGGTAAGGCACGTGCAGCAGGTTGGCCTTGGCAACCACCTTGAACAGCTCGCCCGAGAGGTGGATGGTGGAGCCGCTGCCGGACGATGCGAAGCTCAGGCCTGCGGGCGCCTGCGCCAGCTTCACGAACTCGGCCACGTTCTTCGCCGGCAGCGCCGGGTTGACCACCAGCACGTTGGGCACGCGGGCGATCAGGCCGATGGGCTCGAAGTCCTTCAGCGGGTCGTAGCCCAGCTTCTCGTACAGCGATGCGTTGACCGTGTTGGCCACGGTGTAGACGTAGAGCGTGTAGCCGTCGGCCGGCGCGTGGGCCACGGCTTCGGCGCCGATGTTGCTGTTCGCGCCGGTGCGGTTGTCCACCATCACCGACTGGCCCAGGCGCTCGCCCAGCTTGCCGGCCACCAGGCGCGCCACCACGTCGGTGGCGCCACCGGCGGCGTAGCCGACGACCAGGCGGATCGGCTTGGTCGGCCACGCGGCGGCCTGGGCTTGCGCTGCCGGTGCGGCGAGCCCGCCCAACACCAGCGCGGCGGCGGCGAACAAGCAGCGGCGGCGCGGCTTGAGGATCACGGAAGTCATGGCTTGTCTCCTGTTCTTGGAGGCGGCCTGCCTGCCCGGCGTGCCACCTTGCCGGCGCCGCGGCACACTGCACCGCTCAAGCTCCAACACGCCAATTCTTCGACATGCCTGCCCGCGCTGCGAATTCAAACGTCCACTCTGCGGACGTTTCTTCCAACACCCGCCCGGCGCCCGGCCCATCGCCGGCCGTGCCGCCCGAGGACAGCGGCGTGCGCACGCTGCGCCGCGGCCTGCAGCTGATGGACCTGGTGCTGGAAGCGCCGCCCGAGGGGCTGCGCGTGGTGGACCTCTGCCGCGCCGCCGGCCTGGAGCGTGCCACGGTTCACCGGCTGCTGGGCACCTTGCTGGACAGCGGCCACCTGGCCCGCCAGGGCCGCTTCCGCCTGGTCGCGGGGCCGCGGCTTGCGGGCGTGCAGCGCCAGCCGCCCGGCCCGTCCGGCATTGCCGCCAGGCTGCAGCCGGTGCTGGCGAAGATCAGCGCTGCGAGCGGCGACGCGGCGTTTGCCATCGTGCGCGAAGGCCCGACCTCGCACTGCATTGCCCGCCAGGTCGGCACGCACCCGGTGCAGATCCTGGTGATCGAGGTCGGCTCGCGCCAGCCGCTGGGCGTGGGCGCCGCCGGCCTGGCCTTGCTGGCTGCGCTGCCGGACGCGGACGTGGCCCCCATCCTCGCCGCCAACGCGCCGCAGCTGCCCACCTACGGCGGCATGACGCCCGAGCGCATGCAACTGCTGGTGCGCGCCACCCGCGAACGCGGCTGGTCGCTGATCGGCAACCACGCCGCGCGCAACATCCTGGCCGTGGGCATGGCGGTGCGCGACACGCGCGGCGCGCCATTGGCGGGCATCAGCGTGGCCAGCACGGTGGCACGCATGCAGAAAGACAGGCAGCAGCAGATCGTGAAGTGGATGCGTGAGGCGCTGGCGGAATTGGTCCCGAAGGGGCTGTAACGGCGCAAAGGCCAGGCATTCCAATTGGTTGACATGTGTTTCCAAGGAAACTATATTGCGCTGAAGTTTCCATGGAAACCAAATGAAGCCCAGAACCAGCACACCCGCAGCCTCGCCATCACCGCTTGCAGCCCATCTGGGTTTCTGGCTGCGTTTCGTGTCCAACCACGTGTCCACGCGCTTCCAGCAGTTGCTGGAAGCAAAGGGCGTCAGCGTCACCGAATGGGTGGCGCTGCGCACCCTGTGGTCGCGCAGCGAGACCCGCCATGCCGAACTGATTCGGTCCCTGGGCATGACCAAGGGCGCTGCGTCCAAGGTGGTCTCGCGGCTTGAGGAGAAAGGCCTGGCGGAACGGCAGTTGGTCGGCGGAAGCGCTCGGGAGCAATCGCTGGTGCTGACGCGCGCGGGCAAAGCACTGGTGCCCCAGCTGGCCGCGCTGGCCGACGCCAATGACGAACACTTCTTTGGCCACCTCAGCCCAAAGGATCGCCTGGACTTGATGGCGGCCATGCAAGCCCTGGTGCAGCAGCACCAGCTCAAGGACATCCCTGTCGCCTGACGGATCAGGCACTCCAGCCAAGGAAGGAACCCGCCGTGAACGAACACACCCAAGCTGCCATACAGGCCACGTTCGAGGCATCGAACCAGGGCCGCATCCACTTCGGCGAAGTGATCGCGCGACTCTCGAGCGTCCAGGTCGAGTCCTACCATGTCGACTACCGCGCGGGCCGCAGCACCTACCACCTGCACGACGGTGCCTCCCTGGACCTCGGCTTCGAGCGGCCGCAGGAGGCAATTGCCGACACCTTCGATGGCGATGCGGTGCGCGCGGCCATCCTGGGTGCGCAGCAGGGCCGGGTGATGTACCCCGAGTTCAAGTTGCTTTCGCAGCGCGCGGGCTGTACCGGCTACACCGTCTGGATCGCGGGGCGCCACGTCACCTACTTTGGCCGAAGAGGGGAAACGCATGTGGAGCGTTTCCCGGACTGAAGGGGACGCGCCTGATGCGGGACAGGGTGCCCGGCATGCCGCCGATCCCGCCTGCACGCAGCCTGAACCGCGCCACCTGCCATTCGTCGCAGCCCTGACGCTGTGCGCTCGCCTGCTCTCTAAAGTGCACCGCCATGCGCGGCCCGTCGGCCGCCCCGCACGGTGCCCACATGCTCGCGATCAAGCAACTCACCCACACCTACCCCAATGGCGTGCGCGCCCTGGACGAGGTTTCGCTGGAGATCCCCGCCGGCATGTTCGGCCTGCTGGGTCCGAACGGCGCCGGCAAGAGCAGCCTGATGCGCTGCCTGGCCACGCTGCAGGTGCCCAGCGCCGGGCAGATCCGCTTCGGCGACATCGACGTGATTGCCCAGCCCGAGGCGCTGCGCGCCACGCTGGGCTACCTGCCGCAGGACTTCGGCGTCTACCCGCGCGTCTCCGCCGCCGACATGCTGGACCACCTGGCGGTGCTCAAGGGCATTGCCAGCCGAGGTGAGCGCCGCGACACGGTCGAGGCGCTGCTGCGCCAGGTCAACCTGTGGGAGGTGCGCAAGTCGGCCATCGCGGGTTTCTCGGGCGGCATGCGCCAGCGCTTCGGCATCGCGCAGGCGCTGATCGGCAACCCGCGGCTGATCATCGTGGACGAGCCCACGGCGGGCCTGGATCCGGAGGAGCGCAACCGCTTCAACAACCTGCTGGCCGAGATCGGCGAAAACGTGGTGGTCATCCTGTCCACCCACATCGTCGATGACGTGACCGACCTCTGCCCGCGCACCGCCATCCTGGTCGGCGGGCGCATCGTGCAGGCGGGCACGCCCACGGCGCTGATTGCCGCGCTGCAGGGCCACATCTGGCAGGCCAGCATCGACAAGCACGAGCTGGACGCCGCCAAGGCCCGCCACGCGGTGATCGCCACCCGCCTGCGAGGGGGCCGCACCGTGATCCGGGTGCTGGCGGATGCGTCACCCGGTATCGGCTTCGCGCCCGCCGAGCCGGGCCTGGAGGACGTGTACTTCTCGACCCTTTACCTGCACCGTGCCGCCCAGCCGGCCGCTGTCGACATGAAGGCGGCCTGAGATGTCCGCCCGAATGTTCGCCCCCGTGGCCGCCTTCGAATGGCGCTACCAGCTCAGGAGCCCGGTGTTCTGGGTCGGCTGCGTGATCTTCTTCCTGCTGACCTTCGGCGCCACCACGGTGGACCAGATCCAGATCGGCAGCCGTGGCAACGTCAACATCAACTCGCCCTACGCCATCCTGCAGACGCTCAGCATCATGAACATCTTCGCGGTGTTCATCGTGGTGGCGATGGTGGCCGGCACGGTGCTGCGCGACGACGAGACCGGCTTCGCGCCCATCCTGCGCAGCACGCGCGTGGGCAAAGGCGCTTACCTCACCGGGCGCTTCACAGGCGCTGTCGCGGCGGCGCTGCTGGTCCTGGCCTCGGTGCCACTGGCCATCGCCGTGGGCTCGGCCATGCCCTGGCTGGACGCCGAGAAGATCGGCCCCTTCGTGCCGGGCAACTACCTGTACGCGTTGTTCGTGTTCGGCCTGCCCACGCTGCTCATCACCGGCGCCGCCTTCTTCGCGCTGGCCACGGCCACGCGGTCGATGATGTGGACCTACGTGGGCGCCGTGGCGCTGCTGGTGCTGTTCTTTGTCACCCGCGGCCTGCTGCGCGACGTGCAGCACGACACGCTGTCGGCCCTGAGCGACCCCTTCGGCCTGACGGCGCTTCGCATCGTCACCAAGTACTGGACGGCCGCCGACCGCAACACCCGCCTGCCCGAGATCACCGGCCTGCTGCTGGCCAACCGCGTGCTGTGGACCGGCATTGCCCTGGCGCTCTTCGCGGGCGCCTGGTGGCGCTTCCGCTTCGAGGTGCGGGGCAGCAAGGTGGCGGCCAAACCCGGCAAGACACAGTCTTCCCCGGTGGCGCGCAGTGGCCCGCTCCCAATGCCACGCAGCGACGCGGCAACCCGCCGCGCGCAGTTCGCCGCGCTGGCGCGCTTCGACATGGCCTTCGTGTTCCGCAGCCCTACCTTCTTCGTGCTGCTGTTCATCGGCGTGATCAACGCCGGCGGCACGGCCTGGTACACGGGCGAGTGGTACGGCGCCAGCAACATCCCTGTCACGCGGCTGATGGTGCAGGCCTTGCAGGGCGCGTTCACGCTGATGCCGGTCATCATCGCCATCTACTACGGCGGCGAGCTGGTCTGGCGCGACCGCGAACGCCGCATGCATGAGATCATGGACGCCACCGCCGCGCCCGACTGGGCCCACCTGGTGCCCAAGATCGCAGCCATCGCGCTGGTGCTCGTGGCGTCTTCGCTGGTGGCCGTGCTCACCGGCATGCTGGTGCAGCTGCTCAAGGGCTACACGCACTTCCAGCTCGGCGCCTACCTGCTGTGGTTCGTGTGGCCCACCGTCGTGGGGGCTTTGCAGCTGGCAGTGCTGTCGGTCTTCGTCCAGGTGCTGGTGCCGCAGAAGTTCATCGGCTGGGGGCTGATGCTGCTGTACCTGGTGGCCAGCGTCGCGCTGGCCTCGGCCGGCTTCGAGCACAACCTCTACAACTACGGCAGCACGCCGCCGGTGCCGCTGTCGGACATGAACGGCATGGCACGCTTCTGGATCGGCCAGAACTGGTTCCATCTCTACTGGAGCGCCTTCGCCACGCTGCTGGCGGTCGGTGCCTTTGCCTTCTGGCGCCGGGGCGTGGTGTCCCCGCTTCGCTTGCGCCTGCCAGGCGCGCGCCAGCGGCTGCACGGTGGTGCGCTGGCCATCGGCGGCGCGGCGCTGGCCACCTTCCTGGCAAGTGGCGCGTTCATCTTCTGGAACACCAACATCCTGAACGAGTACCTCCCCGCGCCGGAGCGCGAGGCATCGCTCGCCGAAGCCGAGCGCCAACTGCTGCCTTTCGAGAAGCTGCCCATGCCGCGCATCACGGCCGTCACGCTGGATGTGCAGCTCTACCCCAAGGAAGCCAAGGCGGTGACCAGCGGCAGCTACCGCATCGAGAACCGCAGCGGGCAGCCGATCTCCGAGCTGCACCTGAGCTGGGCCAAACCCATGCAACTGGATGAAGTGACGCTGCCAGGCGCCAGCCTGCAGAAGGAATACGCGCAGTGGTCCTACCGCATTTACCGGCTGCAGCCGGCCATGCAGCCCGGCGAAGTGCGCACCCTGGCCTTCAAGACCACGCTGCAGCAGCGGGGCTTTTCCAATGGCGCGCCGCTGACGCGGCTGGTCGACAACGGCAGCTTCATCGAGAACAGCGCCATCTCGCCCAGCATCGGTATCAACCGCGACGACTTCCTGAAGGACCGCGCCAAGCGCCGCAAGCACGGGCTGCCCGCCGACCTGCGTCCGCCCACGCTGGAGGACGAAGCCGGCCGCGCGCACTCCCTGCTGCGCGGCGACAGTGACTGGGTCGACGCCGACATCACTGTCACGACCGACGCCGACCAGGTCCCCATCGCCCCCGGCTACACGCTCAGCGACACGATCGCCAACGGCCGCCGCAGCGCGCACTTCAAGCCGGACGCACCGATCAACCACTTCTTCTCGATCCAGTCCGGCCGCTACGCCGTCACGACCGACGCGCTCACCGTGGCGGGCAAGAAGATCGCCCTGGCCGTCTACCACCAGCCCGAACACGCCTACAACGTGCCGCGCATGCTGGCGGCCATGAAGGGTTCGCTGACGCTGTTCAGCGAGAAGTTCTCGCCCTACCAGTTCCGCCAGGCGCGCATTCTCGAATTCCCGAGCTACGCCGACTTCGCGCAGAGCTTTGCCAACACCATCCCGTACTCGGAAAACCTGGGCTTCCTCACCAAGCTGGGCGACGAAGACAAGATCGACGTGGTCACCTACGTCACCGCGCACGAGATCGCCCACCAGTGGTGGGGCCACCAGCTCGTGCCCAGCAGCCAGCAGGGCGGCACGATGCTGGTCGAAAGCTTCGCGCAGTACTCTGCCTTGCTGGTCATGGAGCGGCTGTACGGCAAGGAGCAGATGCGCCGCTTCCTGAAGTACGAGCTGGACCGCTACCTGCGCTCGCGCGGTGGCGAGGTGGTCGAGGAACTGCCGCTGAACCGCGTCGAGAACCAGCCCTACATCCACTACCAGAAGGGCTCGCTGGCCATGTACTGGCTCAAGGAAGTGGTGGGCGAGGACGTGGTCAACCGCGCCATGGCCACGCTGCTCCGGCAATACGCCTTCAAGCCCGCGCCGTATGCCAATTCGCTCGACTTCCTGCGCATCCTGCGTGCCGAAGCGGGCCCGCAACACCAGCAGCTGATCACCGACCTGTTCGAGAAGATCACGCTGCTGGATGTGAAGGCGTCGCAGGCCAAGGCAGTGCGGCGCGCCGACGGCAAGTACGAGGTGAGCTTCGTCGTCGAAGCGAAGAAGTTTTATGCCGACGGCAAGGGCAAGGAAACCGAAGCGCCGCTGGCTGAGCACTTCGACATCGGCGTGTTCAGCGCCGAGCCGGGGCGGCCGGGCTACACCGCCAAATCGGTGCTGTCCTTCGCGCAGCAGCCCATTCACACCGGCAGCCAGACGGTAACCGTGGTGGTGGACCAAGCGCCGGCCTGGGTGGGCGTGGACCCGTACAACAAGCGCATCGACCGCAACTCGGAGGACAACCTGAGCCGCATCGAAAGCCCTTGAGCGTTCGGCAGCGCGAGGCGCCCGCGCAAGACGCCCCGCGCAGTCGCCAGGCGCTCAGACTTGGGGCGCCAGCGCCTCGACCGCCGAGAACCCTTGCGCCATCAGCGCGAGGAACGCTGCGTTGGCCTTCTTCGCCGATCCGCCGCGCGCCAGCAAGCGGACCGCCTCTTCGCGTGCCGTCCGCACCATCAACACGATCATCCCGGCCTTGAGCCGCGTCAGGCCGTCTGGATTCGGCCCGGCCAGTGCGACCGCGAGGCCCTCGGCTGCCTCGTCGGCAAGCTCGCGCAAACGGGCCTGGAGCGAGGGGCTCGCGTCGACCACCCGCCACCAGTCCAATACCTGGCCATTGATGTAGCAGAGCGGGTGCTTCTGTCCGTTCAACGCCGCCAGGCACGCGCGGAGCGCATCGACCGGCGGCGTGCCATCAGGCCGCTCGATCAGTGCTTGCCGGAAAGGCAGCATCTTCAGGTCGTCCTCGCGGTCGAGCATCAGCTCTTCCTTGCGGGCAAAGTAGTTGAAGACGGTCATCTTCGACACCTTCGCCGCCACCGCGATCTCGTCGATCGTGACCTCCTCGAAGCCACGCTCGAAGAACAGCTTCGTTGCCACATCGGAGATCCGTTGCCGGGTCTCCCGCTTCTTGTTCTCGCGTAACTCGCCCATGGGCGCGAAGCTTAGCCGAAGCATGCGCAAGAGGCCTGCCATTTCGCAGGAACTTTTACCAAGTAAAAAATATATTGCGATTAAGTTTTATCGAGTACACAATTCAACCACGCATCGTGGTTGAGCAATCGAAAGGAATCAGCGGATGACAAGGGACAAGGCCAGGAAGGTGCTCATTTCCGGTGCGAGCTTTGCGGGCCTCTCGTCCGCGTACTGGATGAGCCAGCTGGGCTATGACGTGACGATCGTCGAGACCTGCGGCGGGCTGAGACGGGGCGGCACGGCCGTCGACATCCGCGGGGCCACCGTGGACATCGTCAAGCGCATGGGGCTCCTGGCGCAGATCCGTGCCAACAGGCTGAGCTTGCGGCGCTGGGAGTTCAAGCACGCGGACGACCGAACGGCCCGCATGCTGGTGTTGCGCGAGGAAGGCGATCCAACACCCGAAGATGAATTCGAGATCGAGCGCGAGGTGCTGCTGGACATAGTGCACGGCGCCGTGAAAGACCGTTGCAGGATCGTCTTCGGAACCCGCATCTCGGCCCTGGCCGAAATCGGCGACCGGGTCGAGGTCAGCTTCAGGCACGGCGCCCGGGACTCGTTCGACCTGGTGCTCGGCTGCGATGGCATGCACTCCGGCGTGCGCAAGCTGTGGTTCGGCGAAGAAGCGCAGTACACGCACTTTCTCCAGCAGTATTTCTCGATCGCCATCGTGGACAAGCTGCTGATCGAGCAGGACACCGCGCAGATGTTCAACGTGCCGGGCAAGGCCGCAATGCTCAATGCCTACAAGCACAAGACGGACCTGATCCTGAGTTTCGTCTCCGAGCACGAGATCCCATACAACCACCGCGACGAGGCGCAGCAGCGCCGAATCGTCGCGGCGCAATTCGCTGGCGTGGGCTGGCGGACTGAGGAGATGTTGCGCGAAATGGCGGGCTCCACCAACTTCTACTTCGACAAGCTGTGCCAGATCCGCATGCCCTCTTGGTCGCGCGGCAGGGTCGCGCTGGTTGGCGATGCGGCCTACTGCGCGTCGCCCGCGGCCGGGATGGGTGGGTCGCTCGCCATCGACGGTGCGGCCGCACTGGCCGACGCGATGCAAGCGACGGGCGGCGACCACGAGCAGGCCTTCCAACTCTACGACGAGCGGTTTCGCCCGTTCGTCGACAAGATCCAGGCCCAGGCGGTGCAGACAGGGCTCGAGACGCTGGTGCCTCGGACCGAAGAAGCGATCCGGGCACGCAACGCAAAGACGGACGCCGAGTTTTAGGCCGCCTGGCAAGCTTGCCAAAATGGCAAGCCAGCGCTCAAACCCGCCACGGCGCGGGCCGCGTTCTTGGTATGACCGCGCGCATGCTGGCGTAGACGGTGTGGCCGGCCGCGGCCAGCGATTTGGCGCTGAGGCGGCCGATGCCGCTGGACGCGCCGGTGACGAGGATGGTGGTCTTCATGATGCGTGCCTCCTCAGACCATGCCGCCGTTGGCGCGCAGCGTCTGGCCGTTGATCCAGCCGCCGTCCGGGCCGACCAGGAAGGCCACGGTGTTGGCGATGTCCGCCGGCTCGCCCAGGCGCTCCAGCGGCGGCACCTTGGCCAGGCGCTCGATCAGCTCGGGCGACTTGCCGTCCAGGAACAGCGCGGTGGCGGTCGGGCCGGGGGCTACGGCGTTGACGGTGATCTGCTTGCCGCGCAACTCGCGGGCCAGCACCAAGGTCATCGTCTCAATGGCGGCCTTGGTCGCGGCATAGACCGAGTAGCCGGGCAGCGCGGTGCCGACCAGGCTGCTGGAGAAGTTGACGATGCGGCCGCCCGGCGCGAGGCGCTTGGCGGCTTCGCGCATTGCGTTGAAGCTGCCTTTGACGTTGATCGCAAACAGCTTGTCGAACTCGGCGTCTTCGGTGTCGACCAGCATCGGCATCTGCGGCGGCATCACGCCGGCGTTGTTGACCAGCACGTCGATGCGACCGAAGGCTTGCGCCGCAGCGTCGAACAGCGCGCGCACCGCCGCCGGGTCGGCCACATCGGCCTGCACCGCCAGCGCCTGGCCGCCGCTGCCCTGGATGGCTTCGACGACGCGCGCGGCCTCGTCGGCCCGGCCGGCGTAGTTGACGACGACGGCATGGCCGTCGGCCGCCAGGCGCTGGGCAATGGCGGCGCCGATGCCGCGCGAGGCGCCGGTGACGATGGCGACGCGGAGAGTGGTGGAAGAAGTGACTGGGGTGTTCATGGTGGATTCCGGTGATGAGGGCTTGGCTGGGGCAGGACCGTGGTCTGATCCCGTGCCGCTAATTTATTGTTCGACTCGATCCAGATAAATACGCGATTCAATCCATCACAATCCAAACCACCTAAACAATTGGAGCGTGCATGGACCGGCTGGATGCGATGCACCTGTTCGTGCGCATCGTCGACCTGGGCAGCTTCACCAAGGCGGCGGATGAGCTGCAATTGCCGCGTGCCTCGGTCAGCCTGGCGCTGCAGCAGCTGGAGCTGCGGCTGGGCGTGCGCCTGCTGAACCGCACCACCCGGCACGTCAGCGCCACGCTGGACGGCGAGGCCTACTACCTGCGCTGCCAGCAGATCCTGCAGGACGTGGGCGACAGCGAGGACCTGTTCCGCAGCGCCCAGCTGCGGCCCAAGGGCAAGCTGCGCGTGGACCTGCAGGGCACGCAGGCGTTGCATTTCGTGCTGCCGCACCTGGGCGAGTTCCACACGCGCTATCCGGACATCGAGCTGGAGATCGGCCTGGGCGACCGGATGGTGGACCTGGTGCGCGAAGGCATCGACTGCGTGCTGCGCTCCGGCGAACCGAAGGACTCTTCCATGGTGGGCCGGCGGGTTGCGCTGCTCGGCCTGGTGACCTGCGCCAGCCGCGACTACCTCGCGCGGCGCGGCACGCCGCAGACGCTGGACGAGTTCCGCAAGCACCATGCGGTGAACTACGCTGGCAGCAGCGGCCGCGTGCTGCCCTTCGACTTCCTGGTGGACGGCGAGAAGCGCAGCCTGATGCTGCGCGGCCCGGTCACCGTCAGCAGCGCCTACGCCTATTCAGCCTGCTGCCTCGCCGGCCTGGGGTTTGTCCAGGTGCCGCGCTATCACGTCGAGGCCCAGCTGCTCAGCGGTGAACTGGTCGAGGTCTTCCCCGAGCTGCGGCCTGCGCCCATGCCGGTCTCGGTGCTGTATCCGCATGCGCGCCAGCTGTCGTCCCGCGTGCGGGTGTTCGTGGACTGGCTGGCCGAGCGCATGGCCGGGGCGAACTGAGTGCTCGAAGCGGCCCATGGCCCTGAGCGGCACGGGCGTCGAGGCTGTCGCCGTCCGGGTCGAGCACATTCGCGGCGCAGCAGCGAGGGCTGCAATGAAGCCAGGCACTCGCCAGGCCCCTGTCAGCTTCAAGTTCTCGACTTCAAGTAGCGTCCAGGCGTTTCGCCGAGCACTTTGCGAAACATGACCACGAAGTTGCTCGCATTCTCGTAGCCGAGCCCGGCTGCGACATCTTGGACCGTCGCGCCCCTGGCCAACCACTGCAAGGCAAGCAGGATGTGCAGTTGCCTGCGCCAGCGTCCGAAACTCATGCCGGTTTCTCGGGAGACAAGGCGGGAGAGCGTGCGCGGACTGATGTCCATTCGGGCTGCCCAGGCGTCGATGCTGACTGCATCGGACGGGCTGGCCATGAGCCACTCGACAAGTCTGCCAAGTCGCTTGTCTGTCGGCAGGGGAAGATGAACGAGCCCTGGCTGCGCCGAAGCCATTTCGTCGACGAGGAGCGTCATCAACCTGGACGCCATGGCGCCCTCTTCGTAGCGCATGGGCAATGCCGCTGAACGGATCACCAACTCGCGCAGCAGCGGCGTCGTCGACAAGGTGCAGCAGTCTCGCGGCAATGCGTCGCCCACGGCAGGATCGACGTAGACGACGTAACACTCGATCGTGCCGGCCGCCTCCATTCGATGCCGCACACCGCCGGGCACCCAGATGGCGCTTCCCGGCGGCACGAGCCAGAGGCCGCCGGCAACTTCGCAGGTGAGCACTCCCCGCATCCACAGCAGGAACTGACCCTTTCGATGGTGGTGGAAGTCTGTTTCCTTCCGGGTGTCGTCGCCGTGTGTCACAGCCATGTCCAGGCCAGCGGCGCCGAGGGTGATCACGGGCCTGGGGACAAGGTCCGGATCCTCCCAATCGATTGAAGAAGCGTCTCTGAAAACGGGCATCGGGCGGGTCCGGGACGCCGGAGGCGGCATGGCAAGAATTCAATACATCATGGCATGTTGGATCCTTGTGGCCAAGACATGCCCCGCCTAACGTGGCCGTTCCGAACCACCACGAGGCCTTTCACCTTGGAACGAACGAAGAAGATCCTGATCTGCGGCGGCGGGATCGCCGGCCCTGCGTGTGCCTGGTGGCTGAGCAAGCACGGCTTCTCGGTGGTCGTCGTCGAGAAGGCCAGCGCCTTCAGGGACGGGGGACAGAACGTCGACGTGAAGGGTGCCGGTCAGCAGGTCATCAAGCGCATGGGCCTGACGGCGCAGATCCAGGCTCGCGACACGGGGGAGTGCGGCCAGAAATGGCTGGACGCTGCCGGCAAGGTGGTGGCCGTCTTTCCCAAGAATGGTTTCGGCAGCCTGACCAGCGATTTCGAAATCCTCCGAGGCGATTTCGCACGTGTGCTTTTCGATGCGACCCGCCATACCTCAGAGTACCGATTTGGCACCCATGTCACTGGCCTCGAGGAGACTGGGGACGGCGTGCGCGTGATCTTTGACGATGGCGCCACGGAGGCATTCGAGTTGGTGATCTGCGCCGACGGCATGAGCTCGTCGACAAGGTCCCTGGCGCTCGCCGAGGAAACGCGCCTGCGCTATCTCGGCGCCTACATGGCCTTCTTCAAGATTCCCCGGCGTCCAGAAGACGACCTCTGGGCCTGCTCCGTGAACGGCATTGGCGGCACGATGATCCACCTGAGGCCTGGAGGCCCGACGGAGACCACCGTCCTGGTCACTTTTCCGGCCAGCGAGCCCGACCCGCAAAGGCCGTTGACGTTGTCTCGGCGTGACATGCTTCGTGCAGCGCTGGAAGGTCGGGGCACGGTGGCCGACCGGCTCGTCGGTGAACTGGATGCCGTACAGGACTTCTACTTCGGACCGATGAGCCAGGTGCAAGCTTCGACCTGGTCGAAAGGCCGGCTGGTCTTGCTGGGCGACGCGGCGCACTGCCCGACGCCGTTCACGGGCAAGGGCACGGCCTTGGCCCTCGTCGGAGCCTACGTCCTGGCGGGGGAAATCAAGGCGAACCCGACCTGCAGCGAAGCCTTCCGAGCCTACGAAAGCATCGTGCGTCCGTACGCCGAGCGATCACAGCAGGCCTTGAGCCCCCGAATGATTCGACTCATGCACGTGAGGACGCGGTTCGGCGTCGCCATCGCCCACATCCTGCAACGAGTTTTCGGTAGCAGGCTCATCCAACGCCTGTTGAAACCAGGCGCCGCTGCTCAAGCCCGGAAGATCGACGAGGACTTCGCGCTTCCAGTTTATTGAGGGATGCGACAGACCGTGCGCATGCGCCCTCAAACCCGCTGCAAATACGCGATCGCCGCAGTGACCGTCGCGGCCTGCGCCTGGTTGCACTGGGCGGGGCTGGCCGTGGGGCTGTCGGGGTAGACCTCGGTGGTGGTGACCAGGCGGGCAGCGGTCATGCCGCCGCACAAGCCGAGCGCGCGCTTGGGGTAGTTGATGACGCCGGCCTGCTGCAGCGGCTCGCCGATGAGGCAGCCGTGTTCGTCGGCCTCGGCGATGTGGGTCACAGGGCGGACGGCCTCGATCAGCGCGCGCTGGAAATCGGGCGCTGGGCGCTCGGTGTCGCCCACCAGGTAGAAGCCGTCGGGGATGGCATGCCAGTCGAACGCGACGCCATCGCGCGCGGCCTTGGCAGGCCCGAACTCGCTGTTGTCGGTGTCGGTGGTTTCATGCAGGTCCACGTGCAGGTCGACGCGGGTGCAGTTGGCAGCCACGCAGGCCATGGCCAGCGCCGACTCTGCCGCCGGGCTGGCCGGCTTGAACTGCCGGTTCGGGTCCAGCGCATCGGGATTCCAGCGGTTGATGGTCTCGTAGCCCCAGGGGCTGATGCACGGCAACACCAGCAGGTTCAGGCCTTGGGCATGACGGCCGAACTCGTGTTCCAGCCACAGCAGCGCGCCCTGCACGCCGCTGGTCTCGTAGCCGTGCACGCCCCCGGTGACCAGCACGACCGGATGATCGGCGCGCCATGCGCGGCTGCGCACCGCCCACAGTGGGTAGCTGGCCAGGCCCAGGCGCGTGTAGTCCAGCGTGCCGTACTGGAACAGCTCTGCCTGTGCCGGCAGGCCAGCGGCGAGGGCCTTGAGGGGCGCCACGACCTCTTCGGCATAGACCCGCTGCAGCGGCTGGCGGGCGAGCCAGGCGGCTCTTTCAGCGGCAGCCCAGGGCGTGCCTGGCGTGCCGATGGGATACGGCGTGCTTGACGGGGAGATGCTCACGAATGCCACCCTGATTTTGGCGATGCCGCGCACGATACACCGCGGCACGGCACGGCCAAGCCCCTTGGCCCGAGGCGAATTCCCCGCGCTTCTACACTGGCCCTGCTGCGCAGTTGCTGCCAGGCGGCAGTGGCCCTTGCGCATGCCGGCACCTCTTCTGTTCACAGGGAAGCCCATGCGCCACTCCGGAACCTTCACCCCCACGCCAAGCACCACACCCTGGCCGGCGGCCGCACTGGGCGGGCTGCTGGTCCTGATCGGCCTCGCGCTGGCCGCTGGCGGCGCCATGCTGATCGCCAGGGCGGGCAGCGCCTACTACCTGGCCATGGGCCTGGCCCTGGTGGTTTCGGGCGCGCTGCTGACGCGCGGCAAGCGCTCGGCGCTGGTGGTCTACGGGCTGGCATTTTCCGCCACCGTGGGCTGGGCGTTGTGGGAAGCCGGGCTGGACTTCTGGGCCCTGCATGCGCGCCTCTTCACCTTCGCCGGCCTGCTGCTGCTCATGCTGCTGGTGCAGCCGGCGCTGCGGCGCCGCGCGGCGCTCGCGCCGCGCACCGGCATGTTCCTGGGCCTGTCGGCACTGCTGCTGGCCGGCCTGTTGGGTACGGTCTGGGGCATGTTCCAGCCGCATGGCATCCACCACACCACCATTGCCTCCGGCCAGGTGCCGGCCCCCGCCGAAAGCGCGGTCGCCAACTGGTCGCACTACGGCAACGGCCCGGGTGGGGACCGCTTCGGTGCGCTGGACCAGATCAACCGCCAGAACGTGGGTGATCTCACCGTGGCCTGGACCTACCGCACCGGCGACGTGCCGCAGTCGGACGGCAATGGCGCGGAGGACCAGCTCACGCCGCTGCAGATCGGCAACACCGTCTACCTCTGCACGCCGCACAACAACGTGATCGCACTGGACGGCGACACCGGCGCGGAGAAGTGGAAGCGCGTGATCGACGCCCATGCCAAGGTCTGGATGCGCTGCCGCGGCCTGGCCTATTTCGATGCCAACCAGCCGCTGCTGCAGCCAACCGACCCGGGCAGCAGCCCGGTGCCGCCAGCGATGGTCGCGGAAGGTGCGCCGTGCCAACGGCGCATCCTGATGAACACCATCACCGACGAGCTGATTGCGCTGGACGCCGACACCGGCAACTTCTGCCCGGACTTCGGCCGCAATGGCCGCGTGGACCTGCGCGAAGGCATGGGCGACGCGCCGGACCCGCTGTACGCGCTGACCTCGGCGCCGACGATGGCCGGCACCACCGTGGTCGTCGGCGGGCGGGTGGCGGACAACGTCGCGCTGGACATGCCGGGCGGCGTGGCGCGCGGCTACGACGTCATCACCGGCCAACTGCGCTGGGCCTTCGACCCCGGCAACCCGGACGACAAGCAGGCGCCCTCGCCCGGCAAGACCTACACCCGCTCGACGCCCAACGTCTGGGCGCCCATGTCCTACGACCCAGCGCTGAACACCGTGTTCATGCCCACCGGCAGCGCCGCCATCGACCTATGGGGCCCCAAGCGCACCGAGCGCGACCATCAATTCGGCGCCTCGATGCTGGCGGTGGACGCGACCACCGGCCAGCAGCGCTGGCTGTTCCAGACGGTGCACAACGACCTCTGGGATTTCGACGTGCCGATGCAGCCGACCTTCTTCGACTTCAAGAAGACCGAAGGCGGCACCGTGCCGGCACTGGTCTTCGGCACCAAGGCCGGCCAGCTCTACGTGCTGGAACGCGCCACCGGCAAGCCGCTGACCAATGTCATCGAGACCCCCGTGAAGCCGGCCGGCATTCCCGGCGAGCCCTATGCGCTGACGCAGCCGGTGTCGGTCGGCATGCCGCAGATCGGTGCGCAAACACTGACCGAAGCCGACATGTGGGGCGCCACGCCCTTCGACCAGCTGATGTGCCGCATCGCCTTCCGCGGCATGCGCTACGAAGGCCTCTACACCGCGCCCGACACCGACACCTCGCTCAGCTTCCCCGGCTCGCTGGGCGGCATGAACTGGGGCGGCCTGTCGATCGACCCGACCACCAACACCATCTACGCCAACGACATGCGCCTGGGCCTGTGGGTGCGCATGGTGCCGCAGCAGCCGGCCAGCGGCGGCGCTTCGGCGCCTGCAGGGGCCGAAGCGGTGAACGCCGGCATGGGCGCGGTGCCGCTCAAGGGCACGCCCTATTCGGTGGTCAAGGACCGCTTCTTCTCGCCCATCGGCATCCCGTGCCAGAAGCCGCCTTTCGGCTCGCTGACCGCCGTCAACCTGGACACCCGCCAGGTGGCCTGGGAAGTGCCGCTGGGCACCGTGCGCGACTCGGTGCTGCACGGCGTGCGGCTGGGCCTGCCGATGCCGGTGGGCATGCCGACCATCGGCGGCTCGCTGACAACCCAGGGCGGCCTGGTCTTCTTCGCCGCCACGCAGGACTTCTACCTGCGCGCCTTCGACAGCGGCAACGGCCAGGAGCTCTGGAAGGCGCGCCTGCCGGTCGGCAGCCAAGGCACGCCCATCACCTACCGCTCGCCGAAGACGGGCAGGCAATACGTGCTGATCTCGGCCGGCGGCGCACGCCAGTCACCGGAACGGGGCGACTACGTGGTGGCCTATTCGCTCTCGCACTGACCACGGCGCTCACTACACTGCCCGGATGTCCTCCGCCCCCGAACCACACGCCCCCGGCGTCGATCAGACCTGCCTCGCCCACCTGCTGGGCTACCAGTTGGCCCAGGCGGACATTCCGCTGAAGAAGATCTTCTTCAAGCGCATTGCAGAACCGTTCGGCCTGCGGCCGGTGGAGTTCACGACCCTGGTGCTGGTGAAATTCAATCCGGGCATCAACGGCAAGCAGCTCGCGCAGACGCTGGCCGTCACCGCCGCCAACATCACCTTGATGCTGGACAAGCTCAGCGAGAAAGGCCTGCTGGCGCGGGTGCGCAGCGAGACGGACCGCCGGGCGCAGAACGTGCACCTGACGGCAGCCGGCGAAGTGCTGGCAGCGAAGGCACACGAGGTGTCGTTGACGATGGAGCAGGACCTGCTGCGCCACCTCAGCGCCGGCGAGCGGGTGATGCTGCTGGAGCTGTTGCAGAAGCTGGCGAAGCACCGCAGGGTGTAGCCCGCTGCCATCGCCCTTGAAAAGGTTCGCACAAAATATCAAAAGCGTTTCGCCCCCTCTCGGTAGGCTTGCGGCCTTCTGCAACCCACCCGAGGAAACGACATGCGTGACGCCAGACAGACCACCTGGGAAACCTACACCAATGCCTGGCGCGAAGCCTCGGCCGATGCCAAGGCCGCAGCGCTGGCGCAAAGCGTGGCGCCGGCCTGCGTCTACCAGGACCCGCTGGTCACGGCCCGCGGTCACCGCGAACTGATCGACTACATGCTGGACTTCCACAGGCAAGTTCCCGGTGGCCATTTCGTCACCACCAGCTTCCTGGCGCACCACGATGCCAGCGTTGCCAAATGGCACATGGTCGATGGCGATGGCAAGGTACTGGGCGACGGCGTGAGCTTTGGCCAATACGACGGCCAGGGCGCGCTGGTGGCGATGACCGGGTTCTTCGAAGTGCCCGCCCAGTGAATGGCACGCGAAGAAACCCGCGATGAACTACCTCGCTCAGGTGCAGCGCGGCATCGACTACATCGAAACCCATCTGGACGGGGACGTGGATCCGGCCGATGTGGCGCGCCACGCCGGCCTCAGCCAGTGGCACTACCAGCGCATCTTCAAGGCACTGACCAACGAGACCCTGAAGACCTACATCCGCTCGCGCAGGTTTTCGCTGTCGCTGGAGAAGCTGGCGCGCACGCAGGAACGGGTGCTCGACATTGCGTTGGCATCGGGCTTCGAATCGCAGGAGAGCTTCACGCGGGCGTTCAAGAAGGCGTTCAGCGTCACGCCAGCGCACTACCGCCGGCATGCCGGCGCGCTGGCCTTCCTGCACAAGGTCCGGTTCGACGAGGACTACCTGCGGCACATCCATGCCAATGTGTCGCTGGAACCCGAGCTCATCGAACACGGCGAGATGCAGCTGGTCGGCCTGAGCACGAAGTTTCATGGCATGGACTCCGAGAAGAACAACGTGGCCAGCAAGCTGCCTGCCTTGTGGGCTGCGTTCCTGCCACTGCTGGCCGACGTGCCGAACCGGATCGTCGGCAGCTGCCACGGCGTGGTCCAGCAGACCTCGGCCCAGTCCGACGAGCTGGTGTACTGGGCCGCGGCACCGGTCACACACGTCGGGCCGCTGGGCAAGGGGCTGGCCAGCCTGCGCATTCCCGCGGCCCGCTACGCGCGCTTCACGCACCGCGGCCTGCCCGCAGGGCTGGACCAGACGGTCAACTACATCTATTCGAGCTGGCTGCTGCGGTCCGGCGAGCGGCACGCTGGCGGCTGCGACCTGGAGTTCTATGGCGCCGACTATGCGGCCGACTCGCACGCATCGACCATGCATTACGCGATTCCGCTCGCAGCGAACTAAGGCACCTCTTCAGCCGACCAGTTCGCGCAGCAGCGCCACATTGGCCACGCAGATCAGCGCCAGCAGCGCCCAGGCGGCCGCCTTCATGGTCCCGCGCAGCTGGAAGCGGCCCATCAGCTTCGCGTCGCCGTTCAGGCGCAGCAGCGGCCAGATCGCAAACGGCAGCTGCAGGCTCAGCACCACCTGGCTGCCGACCAGCATCGTGCCCACCCCCGCCTCGCCCAGCCACAGCACCCCGAAAAACGCCGGCACCAGCGCGAGCACGCGCGTCGCCAGGCGGCGCTGCCAACACGGAATCTTCAGCCGCAGGAAGCCTTCCATGATGACCTGGCCGGCGATGGTGCCGGTGAAGGTCGAGCTCTGGCCTGCCGCCAGCAGCGCCACGCCGAACAGCACTGACGCGATGGACGCGCCGACCAGCGGGTCCAGCAGGTGGTAGGCCTGCTGGATCTCGGTCACCTCGGTCTGGCCCTTGGCATGGAAGGCCGACGAAGCCAGCGTCAGGATCGCGCCGTTGACCAGCAGCGCGAGCGTCAGCGAGATCACCGTGTCCCAGGTGGACAGCTGGATGGCCTCGCGCTTGGCCTGCTCGGTGCCGGCGAAGTGCCGGGTCTGCACGATGGACGAATGCAGGTAGAGGTTGTGCGGCATCACCGTGGCGCCGAGGATGCCGACTGCCAGCATCAGCGCCCGCGGGTCGTGCAGCACCAGCTCGGTCGGGACCAGGCCTTGCGCCACCGCATGCCAATCCGGGCGGACCAGGACGATCTGCACCAGGAAGCACACGCCGATGGTCATCACCAGCCCCAGCACGATGGCCTCGACCTGCCGGAAGCCGCGGCCCTTCAGGCCCAGCACGAACAACGTGTCCAGCGCGGTGACGGCAATGCCGGCCAGCAAGGACATGCCGAACAGCAGGTGCAGTGCCAGCGCCGTGCCCAGCACCTCGGCCACGTCACACGCGACGATGGCCAACTCGGCCATCACCCACAGCGCCCGGTTCACCGCCGGCCGGTAGCGCGCCCGGCAGGCCTGCGCCAGGTCCAGCCCGGTGACCAGCCCGAGGCGCAGCGCGAGCGTCTGCAGCAGCATCGCCGCCACGCTGGACAGCACGACCACCCACAGCAGCGCCGGCCCGAAGCGCGAGCCCGCCTCGATGTCGGTCGCCCAGTTGCCCGGGTCCATGTAGCCGACCGACACCAGCAACCCCGGCCCCGCCACCTTCGCCAGCCGCTTCCACAGCGGCTGCGAGGAGGAAACATCAACCGAGCCGCGAACCTCGGACGGACAGAACGGCGCAGTGGCGGTGGTGGGCAGACCAAACATGCGGCCGATTCTCGGTGAGGCGGCCGGCAGTTGCACTGCTACCAAAGCATGCCCCGTGTCAGCGACCCAACGCCACCCTCACCAGTTCACCCAACCGGCTGCGCTGCTGCCCTTTCTCGTCGAAGTTCTCCGGCGCCAGCCATTGTTCGAAGGCCGGGCGGATCGCCGGCCATTCGTGGTCCAGCATCGAGAACCAGGCGGTGTCGCGGCTGCGGCCTTTCATGACGGCGGCCTGGCGGAAGATGCCTTCGAGCTGGAAGCCGTAGCGTTCGGCAGCACGGCGCGAAGGCGCGTTCAGCGCGTTGCATTTCCACTCGTAGCGCCGGTAGCCGAGTGCGTCGAACACGCGCTGCATCAACAGGAACTGCGCTTCGGTGCCCATGGGCGTGCGCTGCACCAGCGGCGAGTAGGTCACATGGCCAACCTCGATCACGCCGTTGGCGGGGTCGATGCGCATCAGCGCCAGCGTGCCGACGGCCTGGCCGGTGGCGTTGTCGATGATGGTGTGGTGCAAGGGGTCGGCCGAGGCTTCGGCCTTGGTGAGGTACTCGGTGAGCGCAGCCATCGAAGGGAACGGGCCGGCCGGCATGTAGGTCCAGTCGCGGCCGTCCGGCTGGGCGCTGTAGGCAGCGTAAAGCGCCTCGGCATGTTGGGCCACGCTGAGCGGCTCCAGGCGACACCAGTGGCCCACCAGAGGCGTGCGCGGCGGCAATGCACGCGGCTGCCAGCCTTCGAGCCTGGGGCCGACAGGCTGGCCGTATTCGTTGAGCTGAATGTCGTGGGGCATGGTGGTTCAGAGCAGGTGGCGGTATTGCACGAAGCCAGGCTTGCTGGCGATGCGGTCGTAGAGCTTCATCGCTTCGGTGTTGGTCTCGTGCGTGAGCCAGTGCACGCGCGAGCAGCCGGCTTCACGAGCACGCGCGTAGACCCACTCGATCAATGCGCGGCCGACCCCAGCACCACGCACTTCGGGGTCGACAAACAGGTCCTGCAGGTAGCAGTAGTCACCGACCGTCCAGCAGCTGCGGTGGCGGATGCAGTGCACGAGGCCGACGGCCTTGCCATCCAGCTCGGCCAGCGCCGCGAACATCGGCTCGGCCGGGTCCAGGAAACGCGCAAAGGTGGTCTGCGTGGTCGCCAGCGGAAGGTCGGTCTTGTAGAAGGCCTGGTAGCCGCGCCACAGCGGCAGCCAGGCGTCGAAGTCGGTCTGGGCCAGCGGCCGGACCTGCAGGGCGGTGGAAGACATGCTTTGAGAAAGACGTGCGGTGGGAGTCGGCACGATAGGCGCATCGTGGCATCATGAAAAGTACCACGCCATTAGCTTCTGATGGAACCACGACTGTCGATGATTCCGATGACCCTGGACGCCCCACTGCTCGCCGGCCCGTTGGCAACAGGCCCAGGCGCACCATCGCGCCAGACCCAGCTGACCCAGCGCCTGAAGCAAGCCATCCTGGCCGGCGAGCTGCCAGCCGGCGGCAAGCTGCCGTCCTCGCGCGGGCTGAGCGAATCGCTGGGCGTGGCCCGCAACACGGTGTTGATCGCCTATGAGCAGCTGGCCGCCGAAGGCTTTGTGGTGGCCGACACGCAAGGCACGCGGGTGGCGGCGCTGCAAGGCCGCCCGGTGGCCAGGCCGAAGCCTGTGCCCGCGGCGCAGGCGCCCACGCAGACCGCGCAGCGCCTGTCCAGGCTGCAACCCACGCGCGGTGGGGCGCCCGGCCCGCTGCCGCTGGCGCCCGGCATTCCGGCGCTGGCCCAGTTCCCGCTCGCAGCCTGGCGGCGCGCCCACGAGCAGGTGCTGAAGGCAGCGCTGCCGGCCACGCTGGCCTATGGCGACCCTCTCGGCGAGCCGGTGCTGCGCGAGGCGCTGGCCCGGCACCTGCGCGCCTCGCGCGGCGTGCGCTGCGAGCCGGCGCAGGTCATCGTCACCGAAGGCGCGCAGGAGGCGCTCGCGCTGTGCGTGCGCCTGCTCACCAACCCCGGCGACACGGTGTGGCTGGAAGACCCCGGCTACCGCGGCGCGCGGGCCGCCTTCAATGCCGGCGACCTGAAGCTGGTGCCGATGCGGGTGGACGCGCAAGGCCTGCAGGTGCCGACGCAAGCCTGGCGCGAGGCGCCACCGCGCCTGATCCAGGCCACGCCGGCCCACCAATACCCCACCGGCGCGGTGCTTTCGGTGGCGCGCCGGCTGGACCTGCTGCAGCGCGCAGCCGAGGCCGGCGCCTGGATCGTCGAGGACGACTACGACAGCGAATTCCGCCACCAGGGCGAGCCCATCGCGGCGATGCAAGGCTTGCGGCCCGACGCGCCGGTGCTCTACATCGGCACCTTCAGCAAGACCATGTTCCCCGCGCTGCGCCTGGGCTTCCTGGTGCTGCCGGCTGCGCTGCAGGACGCGGCCGCCAGCCCCATGGCCGAGCTGCTGCGCGGCGGCCACCGGCTGGAGCAACTGGCCATGGCCCGCTTCATCGAAACCGGCCAGTTCGCCCGCCACCTCGGCCGCATGCGCCGCCTCTACCGCGAGCGCCAGCAGGCGCTGCGCGAAGCGCTGGCCACGCAGCTCGGCGTGGCCCACGAAGTGCTCGGCGGCCAGGGTGGGCTGCACCTCACGGTGCGCCTGGCTGCGGCCTTGCGCGACCAGGCCATCGTCGATGAAGCTCGCCGCCAGGGCCTGGGCGTGGCTGCGCTGTCCAGCTATGCAATGCAGCCGCGGCCCGAGGACAACGGCTTGGTGATCGGCTACGGCAACACCTCGGCGGAGCAGATGGGACCGATGGTGAAGCGGCTGGGACGGATTGCGAAGGCTCAGGCGGGCAAGGCGGCCGGCTGAGGCGACAGGCGCTGTGCCGTGCGCGCCAGGTGCTCACCGAAGCGCTGGGCAGAGCGCGCATCCGCCTCGCTGAGCACCGGCGCCTCGCCGGGGTTGGCCAGGTTGTGGCCCATCAGCCCGAGGAAGCTGCCGAGGTGGTTGGTGCCGTCGGGTTGGTACGGCAGTGCGTCCCAGCTCAGCCAGTGCATGCCGTGCTGCGCGGCCAGCACCGACAGGTAGCTCAATGTGGCCAGCTTGTCGCCGCTGGGGCTGCCGCTGGTGGTAAAGCCGGCCGCGAGCTTGCCGGTCCAGGCGCGGGCGAACCACAGGCCGGCGGTAGCGTCTGCAAAGGCCTTGAACTGGGCGGCCGGACCGCCCATGAAGGTGGGCACGCCGAAGACGATCAGATCGGCTTCGCTCAGCCTGGCCAGCACGGTGTCGTCCTGCCAGCGGCCTTCGTGGACCTGATGGCCGTGCAGGCGGATCAGCCGCAGCTCGGCCTGGCCGGACTGGCGCGCGCCGGCGGCGATCTGCTCGGCCAGCAGGTGGGTGCTGCCGCCTTGGGAGAAGTAGACGAGTGCGATGGTGGGCATGGGGTTGCTCGTTGGAAAGGAACGGGGGTTTCAGGCTTGGGGCGGCCAGGCACTCAGCTGGCCCAGCATGCCGAACCAGTCTTCGAGGTGCCAGGTGTGCGAGATCCGGCCGTCTCGCAGGTGGTGCACCTCGTGCATCACCACGTCGATGGGCTTGCCGGTCGGCGCAATGCCGAAGAACTCGCCGCGGTGGGTGCCGGTGATGCGGGCGCGCACCGCCGCACGGCCCTGGTGGCCGAACATCTCCTGCACCGTGATGCGCACGTCCGGGAAGGCCTGGGCGAACATCGCGATGACAGGGCCCAGCCCGGCCGGGCCTGGCGCCTGGCCGGGGCCCAGCGGGATGTCCTGCCAGTCGGGCGTGGTGGCCTCATGGACCAGCGCCGGGTCCTGCTCGTTGAAGGCGCGGTAAAGGGTTTCGATGGCGCGCTGCTCGGCGGCACTGAGGCCGTTGGGCTGCACTGCGGCGGCGGGAGAAAGGGGGATGTCGGAAGGCATGGCGCCACTGTAGAAACAGCGCCCACCCGCGTCCAATCGAATAATGGTATGCAGCAAAATCCACGGCATGGATCTTCATGCGGTGGACCTGAACCTGCTGGTGGCCTTCGACGCGCTGATGCGCGAGCGCAGCGTGACGCGCGCCGGCCTGCGCATCGGCCGCACCCAGCCGGCGATGAGCGCCGCGCTGGCCCGGCTGCGCCATCTGCTGAAGGACGAACTCTTCGTGCGCAGCGCCGCCGGCCTGCGGCCCACGCCCCGCGCCACCGAGCTGGCCGAGCCCATCACCGCGGCCCTCGCGCAGCTGCAGCAGACGCTGGCCTTCACGCAGCCCTTCGAGCCCGCCAGCAGCACGGCCACGTTCACGCTGGCCCTGTCGGACCACCCTGCCCTGGTCACGCTGCCGCGCCTGGTGCCGCTGCTGGCCAAGGCCGCCCCCGGTGTGACGCTGCGCGTGAAGGCTTTCACCGCTCGGGAAGACGCGGTGGCCATGCTGGACGCCGGCCAAGCCGACGCCGCGGTGGGCGTGCCCGGCTCGGCCACGCCCCGCATCCTCACCGCACCCATGTTCAGCGAGCCTTTTGTCTGCGTGCTGCGCCGCGGCCATGCGCAGGCCAAACGCCGGCTCACGCTGGAACGCTTCCTGGCCATGGACCACCTGCTGGTCTCGCCCGAGGGCGACGGCGTGGGCCTGGTGGATCTGAAACTGGCCGAGCAGGGCCTCCAACGCCGCGTGGCCCTGCGGCTGCCCCAGCTTTTTGCCGCAACGGCCGTCGTCACCCGCAGCGACCTGATGGCCACGCTGATGGTGGGCGCCGTGCAGGCCTCCGGCCTGGGCGACCAACTGGTGTTGTTACCACCGCCGCTGGCCGTGGACGAAGTGCCGTTCGTGCTGCACTGGCACCGCCGCAGCGACGCGCTGGCAAGCCAACGATGGTTCCGTGAGCAGGTGCTGGCGGTGGGGCGGGCGCTGGTGGCGGAACGCGCGCTTCAGGCGGCAGCGCCCAAGATCGCCAGATAGCGGCCCAGGGCTTCAGCGCAAGCCGCCCTGCACCGTTGCGGCACGCCGCAGCCTCAGTCCCCCGTCAGGGTCACGGCGGCCTCCCTCCACAGCGCCAAGCGCCGCGCGGCACCGCCGTCGATCATGGGATCAGGAGAACCTTCCCATGACCCAGTTTCAGAACCAAACCGTGCTCATCGTGGGCGGCAGTTCGGGCATCGGTGCCGCCACGGCGCTGGCCTTTGCCGCCGCGGGGGCCCGCGTCACGATCGCGGCGCGCAACGCGGAGCGGCTGGCAGCCGTCGCGTCCCGGGACAAGGGGCGCATCGACACCGCGTTGCTCGACATGACCGATGCCGCCGCTGTCGAGGCGTTCTTCGCGCAGCGGCCGGACTTTGACCATGTGGTGGTCTCGGCGGCGCAGACGGCCAGCGGCCCGGTGCGCAAGCTGCCGCTGGCCGATGCGCGCAGATCCATGGACAGCAAGTTCTGGGGTGCCTATGGCGTGGCGCGCGCGGCCCGCATCACCCCCGGCGGCTCGCTGACCTTCGTGTCCGGCTTCCTCAGCGTGCGGCCCAGCAAGACGGCCGTGCTGCAGGGCGCGATCAACGCGGCGCTGGAGACGCTGGCCAGCGGCCTCGCGCTGGAACTGGCGCCGGTGCGGGTCAACACCGTGTCGCCCGGCATGGTCAACACCCCCATCTGGGACCGGCTGCCGGACGACGCGCGCCAGGCCACGTTCGACGCCGCCGCCAAGCGCTTGCCCGCGGGCCGCGTGGGCGAGGCCGACGACATTGCACAGGCCATCCTCTTCCTGGCCGGCAACGGCTACGCGACCGGCAGCACCGTGCGGGTCGACGGCGGCGGTGCCATCGCCTGACCCGGCCTGCCCAGCCGCCACCCCAAAGGCTCAGGCCTTCAAGGGTTGATTGCACCGGGCGGCACGCACCACCACCCCTGGTGCTTCAATCCTTCCACCAGATGCCGCGCCCGCGGCCCCCTCTTCAAGGAATCAACTCGCCATGAACATCGTCCTGAGCGGCAAGACCGCCATCGTCACCGGCTCCACCCGCGGCATTGGTTATGCCATCGCGCTCGGCCTGGCGCGTGCCGGCGCCAGCGTCGTGATCACCGGCCGCAAGCAGGAGGACGTAGAACAGTCGCTGGTCAAGCTGCGCGCTGCTGTGCCGGGCGCCCAGGTGCGTGGCGTGGCGGCTGACCTGGGCAACGCCGCGGGCTTCGAGGTGTTGAAGGCCGCCGAACCGCATGCGGACATCCTGGTCAACAACGTGGGCGTGTTCAACCTGCAGCCCTTCGCCGAGATCCCCGACGAAGAGTGGACGCGCATGTTCGAGGTCAACGTGATGTCCGGCGTGCGCGCCAGCCGCATCTACCTGCCCGGCATGCAGCAGAACAACTGGGGCCGCATCGTGTTCATCTCGTCCGAGTCGGGCCTGAACATCCCCGCCGACATGATCCATTACGGCTTCAGCAAGACCGGCAACCTCGCCGTCTCACGCGGCCTGGCCAAGAGCCTGGCCGGCACCGGCATCACGGTGAACGCCGTGCTGCCCGGCCCCACGCTCTCCGAAGGCGTACAGCAATTGGTGGCGCCGGGCGGCGACCTGGCCACCGCCGAGCGCATCGCCAACGAGTTCGTCAAGGCCCACCGCAGCTCGTCCATCCTGCAGCGTGTCGCCACGCCCGAGGAAGTGGCGAACATGGTGGTCTATGTCTGCTCGCCGCAGGCTTCGGCGACCACGGGCGCGGCGTTGCGGGTGGATGGGGGCGTGGTCGACACGATTGCCTGACCGGCGCCGGCAGGCCCCACCGAACGCTCGCCTTCTGAGGCGAGCGCCGCGAAGCCTTCGGCAGGCGCAGCGTACCTCCCGGGCCGCTGCGCCCAGCTTCACTTAGCCCTGCTTGGCTTTGCGGGCTTCCATCAGTTCCTTCTTGCAATCGGGCGAGAGCTCCTTGCGGTGCTCCTTCATGCAGGCCTTGAGCGTGCCGTCGCCCGGCTTGATGCCGGGGCAGAGCTTGTCAACGTCGGCCTTGCAGGCCGCAGCCACGTCGGCGGTCGATGGCGCGGCGTCAGCAGCGTAGGCGGCGGCGGACGCCAGAAGGCCGGCGCAGGCCAGGGACAAGGCAGAGAACATGATCTTCACGGGCGGGATCTCCAGGTTGGGTGACACGGGATACGACGCGAAACGCGGCCAATTCTCCCACCCGACTCACACCCGCTGCGGCAGAAAGCTGCGAGGGTCAATACCTGCCGGAGCCTGCCAGTGTCAGGTCTTGCAAAACGGCGGCCCAAAGCCGATGAAAGACGTCCAGCGTCAAGACGTTGTCGCTTCGCAAGACCCCAGGCCACAGACCCCAAGCCCACACGGCATCGCTGAAACGCCCGCCACTCCCTTCTCCACCGACTGCCTCAGTAGCGCGCCGATCAGAGCCGGCACGAGCAGAGCCAACACGCCGCCGCGGGTGGCCGGGGCATGAGAGTGCGTAGACCTCGTTTACGATAGACGTACTTTGTTCCGAGCCTTGGCTGGCCGGCCGAGAAGATACCTAGCGGCAAAGCCGCGACCAAGGCAAGAGAGCGCAGACATGACTACACCGGCGCACCCAGGCCAGATCCTGGCCGGCAAGCTTGCTGCCATCGGAGTTCTGCCTACAGAACTTGCGCGCCAACTTCACGTCCCGGCGAACCGAATCACGCAAATCATCAAATGGCAGTGCGGAATCAAGGGTGATTCCGCTTTGCGCTTCGCGCATTGGTTCAGCAGTGCTCCCGAGTTCTGGATGGGTCGTCAGGCACAACATGAGCTGCACGAAGCCGTTCGAAGCTCCGGCAGAGAGACTCGGCTGCTTCCTCGGCAAACCACTCAGGCGGATGCGCAATGAAGTACGTCTACGAAGATCTAAGCGACGACCAATTCGAGCAACTCGTTGTACTGATCTGTCAGCGCTTGCTTGGCATGGGCGTGCAGAGTTTCGCCAAAGGCGTCGATGGCGGACGTGATGCGAAATTCATCGGTGTCGCTGAACTCATCCCGAGCAAGGCCGCGCCGTGGAACGGCACCATCATCGTCCAAGCCAAACACACCAATGGCTACAACCGAAGTTGCTCCGAATCTGATTTCTTCAGCACGAAGTCAGGGGACACTGTAATTGGCAAGGAAATTCCGCGTATCAAGAAGCTGCAAAGAGCCAATCAACTTGATCACTACATTTTGTTCGCAAATCGCAGCCTAACGGGAAATGCCGAGAGCGACATTCGCGCTCACATCGCCAAGGAATGCGGCATCCCAGAGCAGTCGATCATGCTTTGCGGCCTTGAGGCGCTTGAACTGTGGCTGAAATCGTTTCCTGAGATCCCGAATTTGGCAAGACTTGATCCACTTGACTCACCTCTTGTAGTGAGCCCCGACGAACTTGCCGAAGTCGTGGAAGCGCTCGCCCGCCATATGGACGGGGCTGTTACGACCATGGACGCGCCGCCATCTCCGCGCACGTCCTATGAGACCAAGAATGCGCTTAACAAGATGAGCCCTGAATATGCCAAAACTTTGCGCCGGCAGTACCTCAAAGACACGGCACAAGTAAAGGAATTTTTGGCAGCACCGGAGAATGACGAGCTCCTTCGCATGTATGAGTCCACGGTCGATGAATTTCAGCTGAAGATTATTGCAAAGCGCAAATCCTATCAAAGCTTCGACGACGTTATGAACTACCTCATGGACCTGCTCTTCGCACGGGATCCAATCCTCCGCAGAAACAAGAAACTGACGCGAGTGATGTTGTTCTACATGTACTGGAATTGCGACATCGGGGAGGGCGAAGATGCTGCGCCCAACTAAACATTCGCACCCCGACCGGACTGTCGTCAACGTGGCGCTACTCGTGCTGAATCGCCTTCGTAAGCGGCGGCTAGAAGGTTACAGCCCGCTGCGGGCGTACGTGAAGAAAGTTGTCGCTGGTGGTGACGTACTGTTCCTGCCCGCGCTCAATTTTTTATTCCTTCTGGGGCTAATCGAGTACCGCCCGAAAACTGATGCTGTCGAGTACGTGGGGCCCCAATGAAGTTGTCAAAGCTTTACAGCAACAAGCCCGAACTTTTTGGTCCGATCGACTTCCGGTCGGGCCTGAATGTTGTGTTGGCCGAGATTCGACTTCCTGACAACCGTGATAAGGACACGCACAACCTCGGCAAGACCACTCTCGGCCGATTAATTGACTACGGCTTCCTTGTCACGCGCGATCCGAAATTTTTCCTTTTCAAGAATGAGGCGTTATTCAGTCGCTTCGTGTTCTTCCTCGAAATCGAACTGGCTGATGCTTCCTACGTCACGGTACGGCGAGGGGTGGAAGAGGCGACAAAGATCAGCTTCAAAAAGCATGAGGCATCGCATCAAGATTTCGCCGACCTCGCGGAAGAAGACTGGGATCACTTTGGTCTGCCCTTCGAACGGGCACGGGAGATGCTGGACGGCCTTCTTGATTTGCGGGGTGTATCTCCATGGGATTTCCGGAAAGGCCTCGGATATCAACTGCGAGGACAAGACGACTTTCAGGACGTTTTCCAGCTTCGCCGTTTCGGGATAGGCGCACACAAGGACTGGAAGCCGTACGTCGCTCACATTCTCGGCTTTGATCATTCTCTTGTGCAGCAGCACTACGAGAAACAGGAAAAACTTGAGGAAGCGAAGTCCGTCGCCGATACGGTTAAAGCCGAACTTGGCGGAACTGTCGATGATGTAAGCAAGATTGAAGGCATTCTTCAACTAAAGTTGAAGGAAGCTGAAAAGAAGCAGAAACTCCTTGATGCTTTCGACTTCCGCCAGCAAGATAAGGAGCGAACCAAGCAGGTCGTCGAGGACATTGATGCTCGTATCGGCGCACTTAATACGCAGCGCTATTCCCTCAGTCAAAACAGAAGGAAGATTGCGGCCTCGCTGGAAGAGGACCAGATTCTCTTCAATCCTTCCGAAGCCCAGCGACTCTTTCAGGAAGTCGGCGTTCTGTTTGCCGGTCAAATCAAAAGGGATTTCGACCAGCTAATCGCGTTCAATCGCGCAATCACGGACGAGCGCCGAGGCTATCTGATTGAAGAATATGCCGAAGTCGAAGCCGAAATTAAGGGAATCACGACCGAATTGAACACGCTTGGTAAGCGCAGGTCAGATCTTTTGTCATTCCTCAGCGCTACCGATGTTTTTGCCAAGTACAAGCAGGTTACAGATGAGCTGGTAACCCTGCGCGCCGATATTGAGACACTGGAAAGACAGCGCGGCTTTCTCCGGAGGCTGCAAGATCTGAGGACCAACATCCGAAAGCTCTCCGAGGATCGGACTCATCTGCAATCGCAAATCGAGGCAAACGTCGAGGCGCAAAGCGGGGAAATCAATAGTTTATTCTCATCCATTCGCTTGTACTTCAGCGATATTATCGAAGAGGTCACCTCGCACAAGGCCTTGCTGAGTGTTTATGTCAACAAAGAGGGCCATCTCGAATTCAAGGCGGAAGTACTGGATGATGCTGGGAAAGCAACGAGCGCCGACCTTGGACATACCTATCGGAAACTACTGTGCATTGCTTTTGACCTAGCTGTGCTGCGTGCCCATCTCGATCAAAAATTCCCACGTTTCGTCTTCCACGACGGCGTCTTCGAATCCCTGGACGACCGGAAGAAGGCAAACCTTCTTGCAGTCATCCGTCAGTACGCAGATCTTGGGCTTCAGCCAATCATCACGCTGATCGACTCGGACGCACCACCGCCCTCCGAGGACGGAACGCCTGTCTTCTCGATCGAGGAAATCGTCGTGAGGTTGCACGACGAAGGGGACGAAGGGCGCCTTTTCCGCATGAAGGCTTGGTAGCTCATTAAGCTCATTAGCCGAGCAATTTCTCCTCGCCACGCTGACCCCTTCGCCCTTCAAACGCTCGCCGCCCCCACCACCAACCGCCTCGCCAACGCCGTCCCATCCTCCCGGAACACATGCACGCTTTCCGGCGGCGCGACCAAGCGCAGCATGTCGCCCACCCGGAAGTTCTCGTCGTGGACCTTGGCGATGAGGGTGGCGTTGCCGTCGCGCAGCTTGGCGTGCACGTAGCCGTGTTCGCCGAGGTGTTCGACGTGCTGGACCTGGGCGGGCCAGCCGGTGTCCTGGCCTGGGGCTTCGCGCTGGGCCAGCAGGTGTTCGGGGCGGATGCCCAGCGTGGCGCGTTGGCCGGGTTGCAGGGCGCGGCCACCACTTTGACCGTCTACGCAGGCGAGCTGGGACTGGCCGGCGCAGTCCAGCAGCACGCGTTCGGCGTCTGCGGCGGCCACGCTGGCGTCCACGAAGTTCATCGCGGGTGAGCCGATGAAGCCGGCGACGAAGCGGTTGGCGGGGTGGTGGTAGAGCGTGAGCGGGGAGCCGACCTGGGCGATGCCGGGCTCGCCACGGGCGCCGGCGCCGGGCGTGAGCAGCACGATCTTGTCAGCCAGCGTCATGGCCTCGACCTGGTCGTGGGTCACGTAGATCATGCTGGCCGAGCCGATTTGGCGGTGCAGCTTGGCGATCTCCACGCGGGTGTTGACGCGCAGCGCGGCGTCCAGGTTGGACAGGGGTTCGTCAAAGAGGAACACCTTTGGCTTGCGCACGATGGCGCGGCCAATGGCCACGCGCTGCCGCTGGCCGCCAGAGAGCTGCTTGGGCTTGCGGTCCAGCAGCTCGTCCAGCTGCAGGATGCGCGAGGCTTCTTTCACGCGCGCCTCCACCTCGGCCTTGGGCAGCTTCTGCTGCTGCAGGCCGAAGGCCATGTTCTGGTAGACGCTCATGTGCGGGTACAGCGCGTAGCTCTGGAAAACCATCGCCACGTCGCGCTTGGCGGGCGGCAGCGCGTTGACGATGCGGCCGTCGATCTCGATCTCGCCGTCGCTCGCGTCTTCCAGCCCAGCAATGAGCCGCAGCAATGTCGATTTTCCGCAACCCGAGGGGCCGATGAAGACGACGAACTCGCCTGGCGCGATGCTCAGGTCGATGGCATGAAAGATGGAGACAGGCCCAAATCGCTTGGAGACGTTTCGGAGTTCGATGCGGGACATGAGGACGCGCTCCTTGCCAACTGGCTTTGTGGGACCAAGTGGCCAAAAAAGGCCTGATGCGGCGGCAGCAGGATGACCTGCGGCTCGTGGCTGCCGATGAAGCCGTGGCCGTTGACGGGGATCACGGCGGTGCCGGCGGGCAGTTCATAGCGCGCCGGCAGTGGCGAGAGGTTGAAGGCGCAGACGAGGTGCTTGGGTGTGTCGCCTTCGGCCGCCGGCAGCGCCGGTTCGCCAGCCTCGTGGCGCACAAAGGCCACGACCTGTTCGTGCGCCGGCAGCAGCGCCATCTCGCCGCTGCGCAGCAGCGGGTTGCCGCGGCGCCAGTGCAGGAAGCGGCGGTAGTGGGCGAGCAGCGACTGGTCGTCGCCTTCCTGGCGGTCCACCGCGTGCGAGAGGTGCGGCTCGGCGACCGGCAGCCAGGGCGTGGCGGTACTGAAGCCGGCGTGCGGCGCGGCGGCCTGCCAGGGCATGGGGGTGCGGCAACCGTCGCGGCCGGGGAAGTCCGGCCACATCTCCTTGCCATACGGGTCCTGGATGGCAGAGAACGGCAACTCGGCCTGGGCAAGCCCCAGTTCCTCGCCCTGGTACAGGCAGGGCGAGCCACGCAGCGAGGCCAGCAGGCCCAGCAGCACCGGCGCGATGCGGCTGGCTTCGCCCAGCGGCTGCCAGCGGGTGACGACGCGGTCCACGTCGTGGTTGTTCAGGCTCCAGCAGGCCCAGGCGCCTTCGGTGCTGGCGACGAACTCCTGCAGCGTGCTGTGGATGAAGGCCGGCGAGCACGGGTGGCCCAGCAGGTTGAAGGTGTAGGCCATGTGCAGGCGCTGGCCGCGGGTGTATTCGGCCAGGCGCTCGTACTGGTGGTCGTCGCCGATCTCGCCGATGGTCGCGGTGCCGGGATAGCGGTCCATCAGCGCGCGCAGGCGCTCCAGGAACGGCAGATTCTCGGGCTGGCTCTTGTCGTACACATGCTGCTGCAGCGCATACGGGTTGCAGTGCGGCACGCCCACGGCGTAGTGGCCTGCGGGCTGCGGCGGGTTGGAGCGCAGCTGCTTGTCGTGCACGTAGAAGTTGACGGTGTCCAGGCGGAAGCCGTCCACGCCACGCTTCAGCCAGAACTCGGCCACGTCCAGCACGGCCTGCTGCACGTCTTCGTTGTGGAAGTTCAGGTCCGGCTGGCTGCTGAGGAAGTTGTGCAGGTAGTACTGCTTGCGGCGCGACTCCCACTGCCAGGCGCTGCCGCCGAAGATGGACAGCCAGTTGTTCGGCGGCGAGCCATCGGGCTGCGGGTCGGCCCAGACGTACCAGTCGGCCTTGGGGTTGTCGCGGCTGACGCGGCTCTGCTGGAACCACGGGTGCTCGGTGGAGGTGTGGCTGATGACCAGGTCGATCAGCACGCGCAGGTTCAAGGCGTGCGCCTCGGTGACCAGCGTGTCGAAATCGGCCAGCGTGCCGAAGATCGGGTCGACGTCGCAGTAGTCGCTCACGTCATAGCCGAAGTCGCGCATGGGCGACTTGAAGAACGGCGAGATCCACAGGCCTTCGACGCCCAGCGAGGCGATGTAGGGCAGGCGCTGGGTGACGCCCGGCAGGTCGCCAATGCCGTCGCCGTTGCTGTCCTGGAAGCTGCGCGGATAGACCTGGTAGAGCGCGCCGCCGCGCCACCAGGCGGGGTCGGTACTGGATTGCTGCATGTTGGTTTGCGTGGGTGGGTCGGGGGAAAGGTTTTCAGCCTTTGACCGCGCCTGCCGTGAGGCCGGCGACGATGAGCCGCTGGAAGTACATGACGAGCAGGATCAGCGGCAGCGTGACCATCACCGAGGCGGCCATGATCGGGCCCCAGGGCAGCTCGTGGCCGCCGGCGCCGCTGATGAAGGCGATGGCCACCGGCACGGTGCGCTGCTCGGTGGAAATGGTGAAGGTGAGCGCGAACAGGAACTCGTTCCACGCGGCGATGAAGGCCAGCAGCCCGGTGGAGACCAGGGCCGGCCAGAGCACTGGCAGGAAGATGCGGAAGATGGTGCCAATGGGGCCTACGCCGTCCATGATGGCGGCCTCTTCCAGCTCCTTGGGCAGCTGCTTCATGAAGGTCACCAGCACCCAGACGGTGAAGGGCAGCGTGAGCATCAGATCGGCAAACAGCAGCGCGCCCAGGCTGTCGTACAGCCCGAACCAGCGCACCAGCTCGAACATGCCCGAGAGCACCGCAACCTGCGGGAACATCGAGGCCGACAGGATGCTCAGCAGCAGCAAACCGCGGCCGCGGAACGCCACCCGGCCCAGCGCCCAGGCCGCCGGCAGGCTGACCAGCATGGACAGCAGCACCACGCCACCGGCCACCAGCAGCGAGTTCAGCAGGTTGTGGGCAAAGGGCTGGTCGCGGAAGACGGTGACGTAGTTGAACAGCGTGGGCGCCAGCGGCACCAGCCGCGGCTCGAACATCTCGCTGCCGCGCTTGAGCGAGGTGGAAATGGCGTAGACAAACGGGAACACCGAATACGCGATGAAGACCGCCGCCAGCAGCCAGTAGCCCACGGTGCCAAGGCCGATCTTGCCGAAGGTGCGCCGTGGCGCCTGCGTTGCAGCGGTGTTCATCCCGAAGCCTTTTCAACGCGGCTGCGCATGGCCACCGCATAGGTGACGGTGACGACCGCGATGGTGAAGAACAGCAGCATGGCCGCGGCCGAGCCGACGCCGACCTGCTGGAAGTCGATCAGCTGCTCGCGCACGTAGACCGACATGCTCTTGGTCTCGCGGGCGTTGGAGGTCATCACGTAGATCACGTCGAACACGCGCAGCGCGTCCAGCATGCGGAAGATCATCGCCACGGCCAGGCCGGGCAGGATCAGCGGCAGCGTGATGTGCCAGAACACCGCCAGCGGCTTCACGCCGTCCACCCGTGCCGCCTCGTAGCAGTCGGACGGCACCATCTGCAGCGCAGCCAGCGTGAGCAGCGCCATGAAGGGCGTGGTCTTCCACACGTCCACCAGCACGATGGCGAACAGCGAGAGGTTCGGGTCCGCCGTCCAGGCCAGCGGCGCACTGAGGATGCCCAGCGCCACCATGTAGTGGTTCAGGATGCCGAACTGGTCGTGCAGCATCCAGCTCCACATCTTGGCCGAGACCACGGTGGGAATGGCCCAGGGCAGCAGCATTGCGGCGCGCAGCCCCGTGCGCAGGCGCGAGGGGTGGTTGATCAGCAGCGCCACGCCCAGGCCCAGCACGGTCTCGATGGCGACCGACAGCAGCGCAAAGCGCAGCGTGGTGAAGACCGACTGCCACCAGCCGGCGTCCATCAGCACGCCGTATTCGCCGAGGTAGTTGTCCAGCCCGATGAAGTGCCAGTCGCCCAGCTGCGAGAGCTGCGCGTCCGTCAGGCTGAACCACAGCGTGCGCGCCAGCGGCCAGCCGGCAATCACCAGCAGCAGCAGGAGCATGGGCGCGAGCAGCGCCCAGGCCCAGCGGCTGCGGTGGCGGGCAATGCCGCCGCCGTGCACGGCGGGCCGGGCGGCCGGCGCCGCGGTGGCGGCAGCTTGGGCTTTCACCGCGAGCTCCGTCACAGCTTCAGTTCCACTTGCCGCCGCGGCTGGTGCGGCCCAGAGAGGTCTCCAGCTGCGGCAGTGCGGCGGTGGCCTTGGCCTGGCCGGCCAGCACTTCGTGCGCGCTGTTCCAGAAGGCGTTGCTGACCTGGTTGTAGTGCGAACCGGTGACGGTGGCCGGGCGCGCGGCGGCGCTGGCGAAAGTGCCGTAGAGCTCGCCCATGAAGGGGTTGGCCTTCAGGACTTCCGGGTCCTTGTAGAGGGCCGGCATGGTCGGGTTGAACGAGCCCTTGATCGCGCGTTCCTTCTGCACCTCGGCGCTGGTCATGTACATCACCAGGTCCGCGGCAATCGCCGGGTTCTTGCTGTACTTCGAGACTGCCAGCTGGTGCCCGCCCAGCGCCGCGGCGCTGCGGCCGTTGGCGCCATTGCCCTTGGGCAGCACGGTGATGCCGACCTTGCCCTTGATCGTGCTGTCGGCCGCCTGCGAGAGCGCCCAGGCATACGGCCAGTTGCGCATGTAGACGGCATTGCCGGCCTGGAACACGCCACGCGATTCTTCCTCGGCGTAGTTCAGCACGGCCGATGGCGAGATGGTGCCGACCCAGCTGGCGGCCGTCTGCAGCGCTTCGGCGGCCTGCGGGTTGTTGACGCTGATCTTGCCGCTGGGCTCGACCACGCTGCCGCCACCAAAGCTGACCAGCCATTCCAGCGCATTGCAGCTCAGGCCTTCGTAGGCGCGGCCCTGCCAGACATAGCCCCACATGCGGTCGTTGCCGGCCTTGCGCTCGCCTTCCTGGATCAGCTTGGCGGACTTGGCCAGGTCGTCCCAGGTGACGGGCAGCGGCTGCTTGTATTTCTCCAGCAGGTCCTTGCGGTAGTACAGCAGGCCGGCGTCGGTGAACCAGGGCATGGCGACCAGCTTGCCGCCCACGGTGTTGTTGGCGACGATGCTCTCGAAGTGCTGCGACTGCGTGCCCTTGGCATACGGCGTCAGGTCGATCAGGTGCGTGCCCAGCAGGCCGGGCCAGACCACGTCGATCTGGAAGATGTCGATCTTGTCGGACTGCGAGCCCAGAATCTGCTGGTACAGCGCCAGGCGCTCGTTCGAGTCGGCCGGCGTGGCAACCACCTGCACCTCGTTGCCGGTCTTCTTGGCCCAGGCATCGGCAGCACTCTTGCAAAGCTCCAGCTCGTAGCCGATGGCGCCGCAAGAGATCTTGATCGACGCGGCCTGCGCCTGAGTGGCGGCCAGGCTGGCGACGAGGGCGAAGGCGGCCAGGGCGGCTGCGCGGGGGATGGTGTTCATGTCATGTCTCCTGTCGATGTGCGTCCTGCCGCGAAGGCAGTCGGGGCCGTGATCCGGCTCGGAGCACATCAGACTCGCCGTGCGTGAACGGCGAATTGCATTTGTTTCAGTGCGGCGCTGGCACCGGCTCGGCGAGCAATGCGGTGAGCGCGCCGCGCTCGAAGGGCTTGGGCAGCAGGCCCACGTCTTCGGGTGCCTCGAGGCGCGGCAGCACGGCCTCGAAGGCCAGGCCGGACATCAGGCACAGGCGCAGCGCCGGGTGGCGGCGGCGCAGCGCGTTGGCGACCTGCACGCCGTCCATGCTGCCGCCCAGGCACACGTCGGTCAGCACCACGTCGGGCAGTGGCGACTCGTCTGCCGCGCGCAAGGCGGCTGGCCCGTCGCCCACCGCCTGCACCTGCGCGCCAGCGCTGCGCAGCAGGTCGACCACGGTTTCGCGGAAGGCCGCGTCGTCGTCCACCACCAGCACCGACAGGCCTTGCAGCTCGCTGCCACCGGGCACGTCGGCCGCCTGCGGGGCGCCCGGCGGCAGCGCCTGGCCATGGCCGGCAGCGCAGGGAAAACGCAGCGTGAAACAGGTGCCCTCACCTGCCCTGCTGCTCACCTCGACCTCGCCACCGGACTGGCGCACAAAACCGTAGACGATGCTCAGCCCCAGCCCGCTGCCCTCGCCCGGCGCCTTGGTCGTGAAAAACGGTTCGAAGACCTTGCCCAGCAGATGCTCGGCAATGCCGCCGCCGGTGTCGGCAACGCTGATCTGCAGCGTCTCGCCACTGCCGTCTGCGCCGGCCGACAGGCGCTGCGTGGCAATGCACAGCTCACCACCTTCGGGCATGGCCGAGGCGCTGTTGAGCACCAGGTTCAACATCGCGTTTTCGAGGTGGCCGCGGTCGACGAAAAGCTGCGCCTCGGGGGCCTGCAGGTCCAGCTGCAGCCGGGTCTGCGGGCCGGCGCTGAACTCGATCAGGTCGCGCATCTCGTCGATCATCGCGTCGATGGGCACCCACTCTGCCGCCAGCGGCTGGCGGCGCGCAAAGGCCAGCAGGCGGCGCGTCAGCCCGGCCGCGCTGGCGGCTGCGCGCAAGGCGCGCTGCAGCCGCGGCCTGGCCTCGGGCGACAGCGTGGCCTCGGCTTCCAGCAGGTCCAGGTTGCCGATGATGGTGCCGAGGTAGTTGTTGAAGTCATGCGCCACGCCGCCCGTGAGCTGGCCCAGCACCTCCAGGCGCTGGGTGTGCTGCTCCTGGCGTTGGATGGCGCGCCGCAGCGTCAGGTCGGTCACCAGCGTGACGGTGCCGCCGTCGGGCATGGCCTGGCTGCGCAGGTCGAACAGGCGGCCATCGGGCAATTGCAGCTCGATGTGGTGGGCCTGCAGCAGCTCGGCCGCGTCGCCTGGATTGCCGCTCTGCCCCGGCACGCTCCATGCGGCATCGGCTGGCAGCGCCTGCATCAGTTCGTGGGCACGCTGGCCGGGATGCAGCGTCACGCCTAGCTGGCTGAACAGCTCGGCCAGGCCGGTGTTCCATAGGCGCAGCTCGCCGCCTCGGCCGAACACCGCCAGCGCGTCCGTCATGCTCTGGTGCACGGCGGCCAGCAGCGCACCCTGCGCCCGCAGGTCGCGCACCAGCGTCTGCTTGGCCAGCAGCGCATCGCGGAAGACCTCGAAGCTGCGGGCCAGCGCGCCGAGTTCGTCGCGCCGCAAGGTGATGGTGGCCGTGCGCTGGGCCAGCGGCGCGGTGTCGCCGCCGACCAGGCGTGTCATGGCCTGCGTGATGGTCTCGACCTGCGAGATGAAGCGGCGCACATGGCGCATAGCCAGCGCGGCGATCAGCACGCTGCCCAGGGCCAGCAGCAAAAGCGCGGCCTCGCCGGAGCGGATGGCCTGCTGCACCTGACTGCGACGCTCGGCCGCCTGGCTGCGCAGGCTGTCCACGTACTCGTCGACCTTGCTGCTGAGTTGATCCGCGTTGCCACGCGTGAGCACCACCAGGTAGGCGATGCGGCCTTCCAGCATCAGCTGGTAGCGGCGCAGCGCCAGCAGGTTCTGCGGGCCGAAGGCCAGGTCCAGCAGGCTGCGTTCCAGCGCGGCCGGCAATGGCTTGGCCAGGCCCGCGGCCTGCTCGCGGCGCGCGGCGATCCACAGCGCCTCGGCGTCGGCCTGCAGCTTGCCGATCTTCGCGGCGTCGCCGCCGCCCGCGCTGGTCACCAGCGTGGCCCACAGCGCGGTCACCGCGTTGGCGCCTGCAGCACCCGGGCCGTTGCCGGCCGCGGGCAACTGCTCCCCCAGGCGGTCCAGCTCGGCCACCTGCAGCTTCAGCTGCGCCTCGACCTGCTGCCGCTGGCCGGTCAGCTCGGCGAGCTGGCCCATGTCGCGCGTCAGGTCGATCAGCACGGTGCGCAGCGCCGGGCCCAGCGCGCCTTCGTTGCTCAGCGTGTCGACGCGCCGGCGCACCTCGGCGAGCAGTGCGTCCACCGCAGCCGAGTTTTCTGCGAGGTTGGCAGCGGTGCGGGACTCGCCAACGTTGGGCGCAATGGCGGCGAGCCGCGCTGTGCGCTGGGCCAGTTCCAGCGCCTGCGTGACGTTCGGCAGCAGCTCGCCCTGGAAGCCGACCAGCGCCCGCTGCGCGCTGCGCATGCCGTACCAGCCCAGCGAGGCCAGCACGATGGCGGCGGCCAGCAGCGCGACCAGCGCCGCCAGCAGCCGCGTGCGGACACGATCGCCCAGCCGCGGCGCCGCTTCGCTCACAGCGGCGTCACCAGCGCTTGAAAGAGGTAGCCCAATCCGCGCTCGGTGCAAATAAACTGCGGGTGGCGCGGGTTCGGTTCGATCTTGCGGCGCAGGCGCAGGATCAGCACGTCGATGGTGCGGTCGTAGACCTCGGTGTCGGCGCTGCGGGTTTGCTCCAGCAGTTCGTCGCGCGACCACAGGCGCTGCGGCTGGCGGGCCAGGGTTTCGAGCAGGCGGTATTCACCTTGCGTGAGCGCACACAGCTCGCCGGCGCGGCTGCGCAACTCGCGCCGGCCCAGGTCCAGCACCCAGTCGCCAAAAGCCAGGCGCGGGCTGTTGGACGGTGCCTGGACCTGTGCCGGTGCAGCGACGGCCGGTGCGCCGGCCTGCTCGTAGCGGCGCAGCACCGCGCGCACGCGCGCCACCAGTTCGCGCATGCCAAAGGGCTTGATCAGGAAGTCGTCGGCCGCAAGTTCGAGCAGCAGCACGCGGTCGGTCTCGTCGCTGCTGCCGCTGATCATCACGATGGGCACGCGCGAGACCTGGCGCAGCTGCCGGGCCAGCACCAGGCCGTCTTCGTTGCGCAGGCGCAGGTCCATCAGCACCAGGTCGTGGCGGTGCCTGGCCATGGCCTCGCGCATCTGCGCGGCACCGTCCACGCAGTCGACCTCGAAGCCGCTGCGGTGCAGCACGTCGTCCAGCATCTGGCGCATGTCGGCGTCGTCGTCGACCACCAGCACGCGCGATGGCGGCGTGGCGCCGAGCGACAGCGCACCCGCGGGGAACTCGGCCAGCGCCGCAGTGGGCGGACTTGCCATCATCTTGTTGTCTCCTGTCGCGCCTGGCGGCTGCCGCGGCGCGTTGTCTCGCTTGTTGCCTGTCACGCCGGCCTCTTCGGGCCGGGCCTGCGCTGCAGGCAAGCCTCACAGCTTGCCTGGGCTGGGTCGCGGCCTGGATGTCGTGCGTGTCGATTCTGCATTCACAAATGAAACATGCGAAGGACGGCTAAACAGCCCCGAGGCGGGCGCAGGGACAGGGTCTCCGGGTTTTCCACAGCTTCAATGCGCCCAATCTGATGGAAAGTGGGCGCACAGCGCACATTACCTCCCCACTGCGACCCTCGCCGGCCCAGACTCGGCGCATGGGACCCGCCCTGCCGAACCGCCTTGCCGACCTTGCGCTGCTGCCCGCCTCCGGGCTGGCCAGCGTTCGGCCGTTGATGGAGCCCGGCATGGCATTGCCTCCCACCGAATCTCGCGGCACTGCCGACATCGTCACCAGCCTGCAGCAAGGGCTGCGCGTGATCGAGGTATTCGACCAGGACCGGCCGCAGCTGACGATTGCCGAGGTCGCCCGCAGAGCCGACCTGAGCCGCGCCGCGGCCCGCCGCTACCTGCTGACGCTGGCCGAGATGGGCTATGTGAAGCACGACGGCAAGACCTTCGCGCTGAGTGTCAAGGTGCTGCGGCTGGCGCAATCGTTCATGCACTCGTCGCGCCTGCCACGCTTGCTGCAGCCGCAGTTGCAGGCGATTGCGGCTGCACTGCAGGAATCTTCGTCGGCCGGTGTCCTGGAAGGTGACGACGTGATCTCCGTGGCCGCCGCCGGCTCAGGCCGGCTGACCTCCAGCACGCTGCAGCCGGGCACCCGCGTGCCGGCCTACTGCACGGCCAATGGCCGGGTGCTGCTGGCCGCGCTGTCACCCGAGGCGCTGGACGCCTGGCTGCGCCGCCAGACCTTGCCCGCCCGCACGACCCACACGCTGGTGGATCACGACGCGCTGCGCGCCGAGGTGCAGCGGGTGCGGGCGCGCGGCCATGCGCTGGTGGACCAGGAATTCGAGCTGGGCTTGCGCACCGTGGCCGTGCCGCTGCGCAACTTCAAGGGTGAGGTCGTGGCCTCGGCCAACCTCAGCGCACATGCCTCGCGCATGCGCATGGACGAGCTGGCCGAGCGTGGCCTGCCCTTGCTGCTGCAACTGCAGGCGCAGCTGCAATCGCTGATCTGAGTCGACGATGGCGCGGCGGGCGCTGTCGAACGCACTGCTTCTGCTGTTCCCGCCACCATTGCCAGGAGCTTTGCCATGCCGCCCACCACCTTTCCCACGCGCACCCAGGTCGCCATCATCGGCGCCGGCCCGGCTGGGCTGCTGCTGGGCCAGCTGCTGCACAAGGCCGGCATTGACGCGGTGGTGCTGGAGCAGCGCAGCGGCGACTACGTGCTGGGCCGCATCCGCGCCGGCGTGATCGAGCAGACCACGGTGGACCTGCTGGAGCGCGCCGGCGTGGCGGCCCGCATGCACGCCGAAGGGCTGCCGCACGATGGCTTCGAGCTGTGCGTGGACGGCCAGCGCTCGCGCATCGACCTGCATGCACGCACCGGCGGCAAGCGGGTCACCGTCTACGGACAGACCGAGATCACGCGTGACCTGATGGCCGCGCGCGCCGAAGAGGGGCTGACCACGGTGTATGAGGCCACGAATGTCGAGGTGCTGGACTTCGACGGCGACACGCCGCGCGTGCGCTTCCAGCACCAGGGCCGGGACCATGAGCTGCGCTGCGATTTCATTGCGGGCTGCGACGGCTTCCACGGCGTGTGCCGCGCCAGCGTGCCGCAAAGCTCGCTGCGCACCTTTGAAAAGGTGTACCCCTTTGGCTGGCTGGGCATCCTGGCGGACGTGCCGCCGGTGGCGCATGAGCTGATCTACGTTCGGCACGAACGCGGTTTCGCGCTGTGCAGCATGCGCTCGGCCACGCGCAGCCGCTACTACCTGCAGTGCTCGCTGGAGGACAAGGTCGAGCAGTGGAGCGACCAGGCCTTCTGGGATGAGCTCAAGCGCCGGCTGGACCCGGCAGCGGCGGCCGCACTGGTCACCGGCCCGGCCATCGAGAAGAGCATTGCACCGCTTCGCAGCTTCGTCACCGAACCGATGCGCTTCGGCCGGCTGTTCCTTGCGGGCGATGCGGCGCACATCGTGCCGCCGACGGGCGCCAAGGGGCTGAACCTGGCTGCGTCAGACGTGCAGTTCCTGGCCGAGGCGCTGACCGAGCATTACCAGGAGAAAAGCGCCGCCGGGCTGGACGGCTACTCGGCCCGCGCACTGGCCCGCATCTGGAAGGCCGAGCGCTTCTCGTGGTGGTTCACTTCCCTGATGCACAGGTTCCCGGACAACGCCGGCTTTGGCGACCGCATGCAGCAGGCCGAACTGGACTACCTGCGCCAATCGGAGGCCGCGCAGACGGTGATGGCCGAGAACTATGTGGGGTTGCCGATGGTGGCCTGAAGCCACCCGGCGGTCAGTTCTTGCAGCCTGGCGTGCCGGACTGCGAGAACGAGTTGAACAACGCGCGCTGCTGGGCGTAGCCGTTGGTGTAGTCGATGAACTGCTGGAACACCGGCACCGGCTGGAACAGCGATGCGTTGGATGGTGCTTCGAGGCGCGGCAGCGTGTAGTCCTGCAGGCCGCCGGTTTGCGAAGTCGGCGTATGCTGGAAGCGGTCGGTGCAGGCGAAGTCGCCCGTGTCGCCGGCAGCAGCCGAAGTGCCACGGTCGGTCGCCTGGTAGATGCGGGCCATCTCGCCGTAGTTGCTGATGATGGCAATGTTCTGGTTGCCCTGCCAGACCATTTGCGGATAGGTGATCTGCGCGCCTGCCGAGGCCGGCACCAGCGTCGCGTACGGGCTCCAGGCGAGCGACTTGGCGTCGTAGCGCATGTACATCAGCGCACCGCCGTCGGCGAAGGCCAGGTGGATGTAGCCCTTGCCATCCAGCGCGGTGTTGAAGTGGCTGGACACTGGCTCGCTGTCTGGCGGGTTGGGGCTGGTGTAGAGGGTCTGTGCCGCGCTCCACGGAGTGCCTGCATCACCCTTGACGGGCCGCTCGGACCAATACATGGTTTCATGCACCGTGAAGACCATGCCGACGCCCGCGGGGGTCAACACCAGGCGAGCGCTGCGCTTGACCTGAGGAGCAGGCGCGGTGGCGTCCTTCGGGCCGAACTGCAGGCCGGTGTTGTTCCACTTGGTCTTGCCGGGCTTGCGCAGGTGCAGCACGATCACCGACTTGCCGTCCGCGCTGTCCGTCTCGACAAACGCGGCCCAGGTGTTGCCCTTGGTGTCGGTGACAAAGCTGGGGTTCGCGCCGCTGGTGGTGGCGCTGCCGCGCGGCAGCGTCTGGATCGCGCCAGCCGCAAAGCTGCGTTTGCTGCTGTCGTACGGGAAGGTGACAAAACGGATGTCACCGCCGACGGTGTCATAGATGACCGACAAGCTGGACGTCGCGCTGTCGTAGTAGCCGTCCGACACATTGCTGGCACCGGTGCCGTTGAGGACCTGCTGCTGCTGCCAGGTGGCGCCAGCGTCATGGCTGGAATACAGGGTCAGCGAATTGTTGCCGGACTGCTTGGTGTGGTTGATCAGCACGTGAATGCCGCCATCGGCCGTCTGCCACGAGTGCTCCTGGTGGCGGTACGAGATCATGCGCTGCGACAGGCTGGTCAGGCTGGTGACCGTGCTGGTGGTGGTGCCAGCCTGTGCCGCCAACGATGCCAACGAAACGGCCAGACCCAACGCAAGCCCACTGGCCATGCAACGCAGGCGGCGAACGGGGTGGGGCGACACAGCGCGGGAAGTCTTCAGGCGATACATCTGTATTTACTCCAGGACATGGGGCGACTGGAATGCTGACATGCATGCATCATGCCGGCCAGCCCACAGCCAGGGGATGAGTGGCCTGACCGGGCCTTGCCACCCGAAAAAGCGTGACAAACCTCTCACCGCCTGAAACCGCGCGCCAGACGGATCCATTGCACCCGCATTGCAGGCGCAGAAATGCAAAAGGCCAGCGCAAATGCGCTGGCCTTTTTTTGTGTTGGTGCCCAGGAGAGGACTCGAACCTCCACGGAGTTACCCGCTAGTACCTGAAACTAGTGCGTCTACCAATTCCGCCACCTGGGCTTTGCTGACAAAGCATTGCTGCTTCCCGGCAAGCCTCGCACTATAGCATGTTCCAGCCAAAGTGCCAAAAATTCTAATGTGGGAAGATTTCACGGAGCATGCTGGAATCGAACCCTGTCCGCGCACGTCTTGCGAGGACTGCACTTCAGAGGCCCGTCGCCATGCCCCAACTCCACCCGCTCGCCGAAGCCCTGGTCGCCGCCCATCGCCACCACGCACTGCTGTCGCCCGCCGAATGGACCGGCCAGCCGGCCGATGCCGAAGCGGCCTACGGCCTGCAGCAGCAGGTGGGCGACACGCTGGGCTGGTGGCCGGCGGGCAGCCTGCCGCGCAGCTGGAAAAGCGGCGGTCCGGGGCCGGATGCCTTGCGGCATGCGCCGCTGGGCGAGAGCGGCGTGCTGCAGGCCGATGGAGAAACGCTGGACTGGCGCGCCCGCCCCTGGCCTGGTGCCGCGCTGGAAGCCGAGATCGCACTGCGGCTGGGCCAGCCGGTCACACCGGCCATGGCCGCAGAGGTGGACGAAGCCAGCGCGTGGGCCCTGCTGGACGGCCTGGCCGTGGCGGTGGAATTCGCCGCCTCCCGCTGGGCGAGCGCCGCCAGCGCCGATCAGCAGCTGGCCGACGGCCTGTCCCATGGCGGCCTGGGCCTCGGGCCATGGCAGGCACCCGCGCCGCGCAACTGGGCCGCGCAAGCCTTGGCGCTGACCCGCAGCGGCGAGCCAGCGCAACCGTTCACGGGCACCCATCCGCTGGGCCATCCCGGCGCGGTGCTGCCGGGCCTGCTGCGCCACCTGACGCGCCACGGCGCAAGCGCGCCCGCCGGCACGCTGGTCACGACCGGCAGCTGGAACGGCGCGCTGCAGGTGGCCCGCGGCCAGCAGGTCACGGTTGCCTTTGCTGGCTTGCCACCGCTGACCGTGCTGCTCTGATCGAACCCGCGACGCGACAGCGCAGCCGGCGCCGGGCCGCCCCAAGACGGCTGCGCAACCCGCCCGGCGGGTGGCTGGCGTACTCGCCAGACCGGGTGCCCCATCTACGGTTTGATGTAGGCGTAGCCCTGGATCTGGAGTTTCGCCAGGCGCACCACGCCCGAGGGCGTGAAGTCTGCCTCCTGCAGGAACTTGTCCTTGGACAGGCCGCGGTTCTTCAGCGTGATCTCGCAGACTTCGAAGTGCACGCCGCGGTTGTGCAGCGCGGCGACCAGGCCTTCGTAAGGCGCGCCGGTCTTGTCCTTGGCGCCTTCCATCAGGAAGTCGACGCCGGTGGCCAGCGTAACCACGGTGATCTGCGCCGTCGGGTCGGCGTCCAGGTGGTTGCGCACATTGCGCAAGGCCTGCAGCGCCTGCGACTCGGTGTCGCCCACGTGGTAGACGACCTTGTCGCCTGCAGGCGCGCTGGCCGGTACGGCGGCGACAGACTCGGCCGCGCCGGCTTGCATCGGCATGCCCGCGGCCACGGCCAGCAGCAAGGCGACCATCCAGCGCCTGGGCCCGCCGTGCGAGGCAGGAGGCTCTGCGCCATTCAATCCGTGAAACGTCGCTCGTGTGGACTGTTCTTGCATGGGGGCCATGAGGAAGTGGGTCAAAAAGACTAGGCGCTTGTCGAAAGAACGTCAAGCAGGTTGAGCCACACCCGGTCTTCACCGGCTGGGCACTCGCATGAGATTGCCAACCAAACTGCCGTTCAACTGAACCCGATCTTCGGCCTCTGTGCATGGCTGCACCGGGGCCGTTTTGCTTGCAGCGAGGCAGCGGTAGGATGCTTGCAGCTGGCGATGCGCTGTTGGCTGTCCGCCCGCCCCCGGCCTCCGGGCTGTTTACGGAGCTTCGATTTGTTCCGCGTCCTGCGACTGTTGCTCCGCCCTTCGCACGATCTGCAAGACCTGCGGGCCTGGCGTACCCGCGTGCTGGACACGCTGCTGACCGTGCTGCTGCTGCTGGGCAGCTTGATCGCGCTGCCCAGCGCCTGGCTGGCCTGGCGCAATGGCTTGTGGCCGGTGCCGGTGATGGATGCGAGCTTGCTGGGCCTGCTGGCCCTGCTGCGCTGGCGCAGCAACTGGCCACTGGCCGGGCGGGCCTACCTGTTGATGGGCTTGGTGTTCGTGCTGGGCATGGGCCTGGTGGCCCTGGTTGGCCCGGTCAACCTGATCTACCTGATGGTGGTGCCGGCGCTGGCGGTGCTGTTGTGCGGCATGCGCACGGCCGCGCTGGCCTTGCTGCTGAACGTGCTGGGCCTGGTGACCCTGGGCGGGCTGGCCCAATGGCTGCCGCTGCCAGGCCTGAGCTCGGTCGACTTCGTCACCTGGCTGGTGATGATCGCCAACTTCTGCCTGGCAGACGGCACCTTGGTGCTGGCGATTGCCGCGCTGCTGGCCGGGCTGGAGTCCGCACTGGCAAGCCAGCTCAGCGCGCTGAGCGCGATGCGCAACAGCCAGGCCCAGCTGAAGGCGGCCGCCGAGGCGCACCGCGTCAACGAGGAAAGCTTTCGCCGCATCGCCGCACAGATGCCGGGTGTGATCTACCAGTTGCGGATGAAATCCGACGGCAGTTACCGCTTCCTCTACGTCAGCCCCGGCGTGCGCGAGCTCTACGGCATCGAGCCCGAGCAGGTGATCCTCGACAGCCAGGCCCTGGCCCGCTTTCGCCACCCGGACGACCGTGACAGGGTGCTGGCGCAAATGCAAGCCTCGCGAGCGGCTGGGCTGGACATCGAGATGGAGTACCGCATCGTGCTGGCCGACGGCACCGAGAAGTGGATCCACCTCCAGACCTCCAGCGCCCAGCAGGACGAGCACGGCATGATGCGCTACGGCCTGATCGTCGACATCACCGAGCGCAAGCGCACCGAAGCCCGGCTGCGCGAGAACGAGGAGCGCTGGAAGCTGGCCCTGGAAAGCACCGGCGACGGCGTCTGGGACTGGCACGTGCAAACCGGCGTCGAGATCTTCTCGCGGCGCTTTCGCGAGATGTACGGCTACAGCGAAGCCGAGCTGCCAAACCGGGCCGACGCGATGGACGGCCGCACCCACCCGGATGACCTGGCCTCGTTGGAGCGCGCGCGCGAAGACCATTTCGCCGGCCGCACGGCCAGCTATGTGCACGAGCACCGCGTGCGCTGCAAGGATGGCAGCTGGAAATGGGTGATGAGTCGCGGCATGGTGATCGCCCGCGACGAGCAAGGCCGGCCACTGCGCATGATCGGCACGCACACCGACATCACGCGCTGGAAGGAATCCGAGGCGCTGATCTGGCAGCAGGCCCACTTTGATGCGCTGACCGGGCTGCCGAATCGCCGCATGCTGCGCGACCGGCTGGAGCAGTCACTGGCCCGCGCCGCTGAGGGCGGCCAAACGCTGGCCCTGATGTTCATCGACCTGGACCACTTCAAGGAGGTCAACGACACACTGGGCCACGCGCAGGGTGACGAGTTGCTGCTGGAGGCGGCACGCCGCATCGGCGCATGTCTCGGGCCAAAGGACACGGTGGCCCGCATGGGCGGCGACGAGTTCACCGTCGTGCTGCCGGCGATGCAGGACGCCGCACGCGCGGAGGCGGTGGCTCAGCAGCTGATCCACAGCCTGAGCACGCCCTTCCAGCTGGGACATGAACGCGCCTTCATTTCGGCCAGCATCGGCATTGCCTGCTACCCGGCCGACGCCCAGGTCATAGACGAGCTGCTCAAGCATGCCGACCAGGCCCTCTATGCCGCCAAGGACGGCGGGCGCAACCGCTTCAGCCACTTCACGCCTGCGCTGCAGGAGGCGGCGCAGACCCGCATGCGGCTGGCGACCGATTTGCGCAGCGCGCTGGCCGAGGCGCAGTTCCGGGTGCACTACCAGCCCATCGTCGATATGGCCACCGGCGAAGTGCACAAGGCCGAGGCGCTGGTGCGCTGGCAGCATCCGCAGCGCGGCCTGGTCAGCCCGGGCCTGTTCGTGCCCATTGCCGAGGCCAGTGGCGTGATCGTCGAACTCGGGGACTGGGTGTTTCGCCAGGCCGTGCAGCAGGTGGCAGCCTGGCGCGTGTCGCACGACCCGCGGTTCCAGATCAGCGTCAACAAGTCGCCGGTGCAGTTCCGCAGCGCTGCCGGCACCGCGCAGGCCTGGGCCCGGCACCTGGCCGACCAGGGCTTACCGGGCGAGTGTGTGGTGGTGGAGATCACCGAAGGCCTGCTGCTGGAGGCGGACAGCCATGTCTTCGAGCAACTGGCCCACTTGAAGCAGGCCGGCATGCCGGTGTCGCTGGACGACTTCGGCACCGGCTATTCGTCGCTGTCCTACCTGCAGAAGTTCGACATCGACTTCCTGAAGATCGACCAGGTGTTTGTGCGCGGGCTGTCGGCCACGTCGAAGAACATCGCGCTGTGCAAGGCCATCATCGGCATGGCCCACGAACTGGGCATGAAGGTCGTGGCCGAGGGCGTGGAAACCGAAGAGCAGCGGCAGCTGCTGCAGGCGGCCGGCTGCGACTATGGCCAGGGCTACCTGTTCGCCAGGCCCATGGACGGTGAATCCTTGTCGCGCTGGCTGGCCGAGACGGAAGGTGTCTGCCCAGCCAAATGAAGGCAGGCGCTCACTTCAATTCACGATGCCGGGACGACGCGGCCAGGTCCGGGCAAGTCCAGCGCAAGAGCTCGGCCAGGCGCTGTACCACCCAGGCACCCTCGCCTGGCTGCAAGCCTGAGGCCGGCTGTTGCAGCGCCTGCAGGCAGCGAAGCAGCACATCGTCTTCCGCCAAGCCATCGTCATGGTGCAGGCCTTGCGCACTGCTGACCAGGTGGCCGGCCAGGTCCTCGCAGAGTTCATAGCGAGTGCGCACTTCGTCCATGGGCACCGTCAATCGGCGAGCGCGGTGCGAGGACGCACCACCATACAGGGCTAGAAAGCTGTCTGGCAGCGGGGTGAGTTGATCTTCGGACACAGTGGCTTGGTGGGCAGCAAAAGCAATGGCCACTGTCGCACGAGATGCCTCGGCCGGCCACACGGCTGCCGCATTCCCGGGCACCGGAACAAAGCGTCAGTGAAATCAAGGGCTTGGCGGCGCCCTCCCAGGTTTGTCCACAGGCTTGCGCACCTCAGACGGGGACAAAGCCTCGAAGCCTGCCTGCGCCGCGTTTCAGCCCGCGTCACCCAGTTCGGCCGCCACCTGCAGCAGTTGCTGCGGTGTCGGCTGGTCCCAGTTGTCACCCAGGCTGCCTTGGGCGAAATAGCGCAACATTTCCGGCAGGACCAGCGGATGCTGCCAACCGCTGGTCTGCAGACGCTTGCGGATCGACGGATGGACCTGCCGCGCTTCCATGTCGATCAGCAGGTCCGCCGCCAGTTCAGCCTGGGCCTCGGCAGACAGCGCGGCAATGTCGGCCGCCACCTGCTCACGCCGGCGGCGTATCCATTCTTCGGTCCAGCGCGACTGGCGCCTGGCCTGCAGTTCGCGGCCTTCGCTGCCGCGCGGCACGCCCTCCCCTTCACGGCTGGCCTCGCGTCCGGGTTCGCGAGGCGCCGACGGTCCTGCCGTCAGCAACTGGCGGCTGCCCAATGCTGAATCGGTTACCGGCCTGGCCTTGCCCTTTTCCTGCCCTTTTTCCTGGGCGCTTTTCGCCTCGGCAACGGCAGTGACCCGCGCCACTTCGCCGGGCATCAAGGACCGCAGGTAGCGGTAAGGGTCGCGCAGCGGCCCCGGGAATTCCGAGGCTGCACGCTTGGCCAGCAGGTCCAGGCCGCTGCGCATGGCCTCCGTGCCATGCTGCAGCAGCAGCTCCTCCGCCTTGTCCTCGTCGACCCCCAGCTCGCGCGCGCGAACCACCAGGCTCAGGTCGATCGCATCAGGCGGATGGCGCAGCGGCAAGGCCGACTGCTGCTTCTGGCGGATCAGGAACTGGATCTCGCTGATGAAGCGCCCTTCCTTGTGCTCGACCAGCTCGACCTCCAGGTCGGTGATGCTGCTGACTTCGGCAATCGCCAGCTTCAAGGTGTCGCGCTTGAAGATGCGGTATTCCAGCTTGGCGGTGCGTTCGGACTCGGGCTGGCCGCTCAGCACCGGCCGCCACCAGCGCCAGTGCTGGCGCGAGGTTCGGCCCACATCCTTGTAGCGGGTGCAGATCTCGTAGAGCGCAATGCCGGCGTGTGAGCGCAACTGGCTGATGACTTCCAGTTTCAGCCGGGCAAACACCGTGGGTTCCAGCAGTTCCTGCTTCAGGTTCACCGCATACGACCATTCCACCCAGACCTGCCCGCGCTCCTTGGCCAGGCGTGCATGCGCCAGCAAGCCCGACACGTTCCAGGCCGCCCCTTCGCCGGTGGTGGGCGACTGCCACTCCACGGTGGTCGAAACCATGGCGCGCAAGTGTTTCTTGATCAGCGCGTGATCGTTCGAATCGAAATCGACGCCGCGCACCACGCGTTCCAGCGGGATGCGGAACACGTCCTTGTCCAGCCCCTGCTCCTGCGCTTCGTACAGCAGCACGTTGTAGGCCTTGCGGCCCAGCGAGGTGATGCGGGCCGACTTGGGCACGATGGCCAGCGTGTTGACCGGCTTGCGCAGCGGCGGCGCGCCGACCGCGTCGGCAGCAAAGCCGCGCGTGGCCAGGCCTTGACCCAAGGGGGCTCGCCGGCGGGCCGGCTGCGGCACAGGTGCATGGGCCGTTTCCTGATCCGGCGGAGGGGCAGGGCGGTCGCGCGCACTCATGTCTGGACTGTACCGTAGATGTTAGTAGCGCTTTCACATGGGCAATGACCACGGTTTCGAGGCCCCTAGCCTGCGCTCCGGCAGGTGAGTCAGGCATTCACCTCAGTCCTGAATACCGTCACCTCAGCGACACAGGCGCTGACGCCTGACGCATCACGAACATGCCAACGCATTGCCAGTTCGGCCTCCGACTGCGAAACCGTATCAGCGCAACAGGCTGGCCTGACCGGAGGATTTTCAGGACAGCAGGCCGAAAAACAGCTCCTGAAAAGTCTCACCTGAATGCTGCAGGCGCAAATGCGCAGGGTAGGGCGCAGTGACGGCACCGGTCTGAACCTACTTTCAAGCCCGGGAAACCTGCCAGACAGCTCGCAGCGCCCTGGTTTGCGGCGCCACAGCGCCAACCGCCCGGCTTCCCCGGCCAGCCAGCGTGGGAAGAGCACGCACTCTCCCGAAAACCTGCACCTGGAACCGCCGGTTCGGGCTCATGCGCCGAGGGCGCCAGCCCGATCCCGGCCGCCAACCAGCCATGGCCCAAAGCCGTTCAGCGATTTGCAAGGCAATCCCGCATGCACGCATGCTGGTTCCCGACGAATCTCCACTCCGCCCTGTGCGCACTCCATTTGGCCCCGAAAACCCGCCGGCTCATCCCGTATCCACGCATCCAAAGAGAGCTAAGTCTTTGATACGAAAGGATAATATCCCGCCTAAAGGATTTAAAGAACTCAAAGGGTCTGAACTTCCTTGAACAGCCAAGGTGCTCGAATCCGCTTCAACCTACTGTGTTGAACGGTTCAACAGCAAGCTCGGGCAGAAGCCAAGGAAAGAGAAGACTTTCCTAAAGGGCCATAAGTTGACAAAATGCAGGCCATTCAACGATTCAGCGTCAAGGCTTCGAATCGTCAACTGTTGGGAGCCCTACGTTGGACAGAATCACATTCAAAGCACCGCGCAGTATTTCGCTGGCGGACATCGCGGACCAGGCGGAACGTGCAGTCGCCATGATGGTGCAGATCCGCTCGGCAATGCTGGCGCCCACGGCGCGCAAGTCGCCACCAATTTTCAATCTCAGCCAGCTGGCCGCGCAATGTGGCATTGAAAAAGGCTCGCTGAGCCATCGCCTGAGCAAGGGCGATTTGCCAGCGGGTCAGCTGAATGCTTCGGGTAGCCGACGCGAATTCAGCCTGGCGGAAGCGCGTACCTGGATCCGCGAATACCGCAAGGACGGTCTCAGGCCAGAGGGGGCTGAAGCCGTCACGCTGAGCATCGGCAATTTCAAAGGTGGTGTGAGCAAGACCACCACAGCGGTCACCTTGGCCCAGGGCCTGTCGCTGCTGGGGCACAAGGTTCTGGTGATCGACACCGATCCTCAGGGGTCCCTGACCACCTTGTTCGGCATCCTGCCGGACACCGAGGTGGAGGAGGAGGACACCATCCTGCCGCTGGCCATGGGCTCGGAGACCTCGATCCGTTATGCCATCCGGCCGACGTACTGGGATGGCATTGACCTGGTCGCGGCCGCGCCAGTGTTGTTTGGTGCCGAGTTTGCGTTGCCGGCCCGCCAGACGCAGGAACCTGGCTTCGAGTTCTGGCGGGTCCTGGACCTGGGCATCGACGATGTGCGTGACGAGTACGACGTGATCATCATCGACACGCCACCCGCGCTGTCGTACACCACCATCAACGCGTTCATGGCCTCGAACGGCATCATCATGCCGCTGCCGCCCAACGCGCTGGATTTCGCCTCGGCCTCGCAGTTCTGGAGCTTGTTCTCAGATCTCACCAGCGAGCTCTTGACCAAGCGGGGGCTGACCAAGGAGTTCGATTTCATTCACATCCTGCTGTCGCGCGTGGACTCAACCGACTCCGCAAGCAACATCGTGCGGCAGTGGATTGGCCAGACCTATGCCGAGAAGGTGCTGCCTGTCGAGATTCCGAAAACCGCCGTGATCGGCGTGACGGCAGCCGAGTTTGGAACGGTTTACGACGTGGCCAGGTACGACGGTTCGGCGCGTACTTTCAAACGGGCAAGGGATGCTTATGACTCCTTCGTTGGCTACATCGACGGCTCGGTTCATTCCGTCTGGCAAAAGCAGCTGGAGGCCAGGCCCCCGCAAAAGGTGCCGGCGGGGCAGGGGGCTGGCGGGGTGTTGAACCGTTCAACAGCGTCTTCGGTGCCGACACCTAAGCAAGGAGCCAAGCGATGAGCAAAAAGCTTGCAGCCAAGGCGGGGCTGATCCAGACCCTGAACCTGCCAGCCACCGGTGCACCCCGTCCGGAGCTGGTGCAAGACGTCAATCGCCCCAAGACGGCGCCGGGCTCGATGTTGCACTTCATGTCCAGCCAGAGCGCCGCCATCAAGGAAGCCGATGATTTGCGCGAGCGCCTGAAGTCCTTTGATGGTGCTTCGCCGGTTCGATTGATCGACCCGGCACTGATTCGTGCCTCGCGCTGGGCCAATCGGCACGACGCCTCTTTTGCATCGGCGGACTTCGCTGAACTGCGCGACGAGATCGAATCCGCCGGTGGAAATGTGCAACCGATTCGCGTGCGGCCGTTGGCGGCAGCAGAGTTGTTGAACGGTTCAACAGAGGCCGGGGCAGGGCAGGGCGCGTTGTACGAATTGGTGTTTGGCCACCGCCGGCACCGGGCCTGCCTGGAGCTTGGCCTGCCGGTTCGCGCGATGGTGGAGCCGGCGACAGACCAGGAATTGTTTGAGGCCATGGAGCGTGAAAACCGCGGCCGCAAGAACCTGAGCGCCTGGGAGCAGGGCTGCATGTACCGCAAGGCACTGGACGAAGGGCTTTATCCATCGCTGCGCAAGTTGGCTGAAGCGGTGCGGGTCGACGTCTCGCTGGTGTCGAAGAGTGTTTCTCTCGCACGCCTGCCGGATGCAGTGGTTGCCGCCTTTCCGTCGCCGCTGGACATCCAGTTCCGCTGGGCTCAGCCTTTGTCCGAAGCCTTGCAAAAAGACCCGGACGGCACGCTGGCTCGCGCGCGGGCCCTGCGCGAAGAAGGTGCTGTTGCCGGGTCGGCGGTGCAGGTGTTTGACGCGCTGATCAAACCGGCTGCTGCTTCGGCAGTGGCCATAGGCGAGCCTCAACGCATCCTGCGCAAAGGCAAGGCGCTGGCGACGGTGAGCCGCGATGCCAAGGGCAGGGTGACGGTCAAGCTTGAAGCGGGCGCGGTGCCTGCGGCCAGGCAAGCGGAGCTGATGTCCCTGCTGGAGAGCTTCCTCAAGGGCTGAATACACGTGGCCGCTGGCCACCGTTGAACGGTTCAACGGGCCAAGTTTGGCGACGACTGGAGGCCAGGCGAGTCAGTTGCCGCCAAATGCCTCGTTCATTTCGGCCTGCAGGCGCTCCAGTTGAGCCCTGGCATAGCGCATCGTCGTGCGTGGATCGGCGTGGCCCAACTGCCTTTGCACTACCTCCAGCGGCGCCTTGCGCTCAAGCGCACGGGTGCCGAAGGTGTGGCGCAGCCAGTGGGGAGATGCCTTCATCGCAATCGCCAACTCCGTGGGGGCAAGCGAACTCTGACGCAAGGCCAGCATCACCCAGCGCTTCACCGTCTGGTACAGCGCCTGGTAGCCGATGGGTGCCAGTGGGTCCGCCGCGCTGGCCACCAGTGGCAACTCGGGAGGCGCTGCCAGCACCATCGCAGGCAAGCCGCGCTGCGTCAGGTAAGTCTGCAGCGCTTGCTCGGCCTGTCCCGGCACCGCGACGACCCGGTTGCGAGCACCCTTGCCGTGCACCTGTAGCGCCAGGCGTCCTTTGTGCGAGCGAAAGGCACCCAGCTTGGCGCTCAGCAACTCGGCCGCGCGCAGGCCGGTGGCCTCCACAAATCCCAGCACGAACAGCATGCGGTCCCTGGAAGGGGAGGGCGCCTGAGCCTGGATGCAGGCCAGCATGGCTTGCCAGGCCTCCGGCGTGAATGCGCGCGAATCCAGCTCATGCCGCAAAGCATCGTCGCCGGTGCGGCGGTTCACCAGCGTCCAGGGGTTGCGGGCCGCGAGATAGCCCACGTCGACGAGCCAGCGAAAGAAGCTGCCCAGCACGATCACTGCCTGCCGCCGGCTGGCCAGGCTGAGTGGCCCACGAAAGGGCGCCCAACCTTCACCCATCACACCGCTGTGGCGACGTGAAATCCAATCCGCCGGCAAGTTCTCCAGAAACGCCATGTAGGCCAGGCAGTCGTCAACATCGGTTTCGCGTAGTCCTTTTCTGCGCACCTCGTTGAGCCACAGCAACAAGCGCAGCGCTTCGCGGCGATAGCTGGTGGCAGTGGTGCTGGCACCGGCGCGAGCTGCAATCCAAGCCTGAATCGCCTCCAGGTCATTGCGGGCGCTGATCAGGGGAGGGGACGTCGAGCGCGGCAATGTTGGTGGCGGATTGTCAAAAGCGACCGAATCGGCCACTTGCCCGGCAAGGCCCTTGATGCCCTGTTTGGGCGAAAAAAAGGTGTCCAAGCCACTGGTGGGTGCGTCGACCTCGGAAAACGCCGCTGGCGGCGTTCTGGCGGGTGGCCTTTGCGCTGTGGTGTCGCCACGAATGGGCCTGTCGGCCTCCTGGCGAGCCACGATTTCGACCGACGGGTGTCGCCCCGCGGTGCCGTCTTGCGCTGGCGACCCAGCCCCTTCTGGCTGCCCGCGCATTGCCAGTGCGAACCGGCGATTGGCAGCGGGCGGGGTAGAGGAGGGCGGCAACAGACTTTGCAGATGCTGCGCCAGGCGTTGCGCCTTGATCTGTCCGATGGAGGCTAGGCCCCGCCACCAGTGGCCGCCCCGGGCAACTCTCGCCTGAAGATCGCCCAAGCACACCAAGCCAGCGCGCATCAGCCGTTCGGCCATTTGCGGATCCAGCCAGGCGTCCAGTGGGTCTTCGGGTCGGGGCGTCTCCGTGGCGGTCAGCTCCAGCGCGCGCAGCAGCTGGAGTTGCCGTTCGCGCAGACGCTGCCGGCGATCCGCACGTCTGTCGTTCGGATACGCCTCCGCGTAGAGCTGCAGCACCTCGGCTTCTGACCAGTCCTCCAGGTCACGCTCTGCGACGAAGTCCTCCAGTGAGGGTTGGCCGGCGTGGTCGCGCAGGCGGATCGTCAGCCCGACCAGGCGCCAGGCCTTGTCGCCCCGCCTGCGGGCCAGGCTGCGCAGGTGATCCACCACCTGCCGGTGCGCTCCAACGGCCTGATTGCCGTGCTCGATCCCCAGGTAGCGCTGGGCCGACACAGCAATGGGCAAACCCTCGGCCACTGCGCGCAAGTGAGCGAAATGGTGGGCGCCGATCCGAGGTGCGTAAGTGCTTGATTTCACAGGGCTTATTGCTGGCCGGCGGATTGGTGTCCGAATTGTCGTAAATTTTCAATACTAAGATTATTACGCTAATCTTAGTATCAGGCTACCGATCCCTGGATGTCTTATCGGCCGGATCGCCGCCTTCCCTTGCAGAAAGCCTGGAAAGACCCGCAGCAAGGCTGCCGCTGGGCTCCAACGGTTTTATATTTGACATAACTAACATTGACACGGTATTGCCCAGTTGGCCGGATTGCAGATGCGACACTGCACGCGGTATTTGCGCCAAAGACAGCGTTGGGAGTTGGCATGACGGGTGGATTTGCAGTGCGCGAGCGGCGTGGTTTCCTGGTTACGGCCTGTGGCAACGAGATGTCCGTGGCTTGCCGTGGTTCTGCCTTGATCCTGCGGGTCTGCGCATGCTGAAGACGCGTCTCTTGCCTGCGGGCCCGCTGATGGGTTTTGTTGCGGCGGTGTTCGCGTTGGTCGCGGTCACGCTGGTCTCGTTTCGGGCGCTGGAGGAAAGTCGCTACACGGCTGACCGGTTGACTCGGTCGGCCGAAGCCATCACGCAACTGCAGGAGGTGCTGTCGGTGTTGAAAGACGCCGAAACCGGTCAGCGCGGATTCCTGCTCACTGGAGACGAGTCTTACCTGGCGCCGTATAACGATGCCCGCGCCCGGGTTCACGCAGCCGTCGCAGAAGCTGGGCCCTTGCTGGGAGACAGCGAGGTTCATCTGCGTGGGCTGGCGACCCTGCAGCAAATCACCACGGACAAGCTGGACGAACTGGCCGAGTCGATTGCGCTGAAGCGATCCGGCCACGCTGACCAGGCCCTGGCCTTGGTGCGCACTTCGCGCGGCAAGGCGGCGATGGACCAGTTGCGCGAGACGATTTCGTTGATGCAGGCCACGGAGCGCCAGGCCTTGGCCGAGCGGCAGCTTCGCTGGCGGGAGGCTCAGCAATTTGCGTCACTTGCCACCTGGGTGGGAGCCGGGCTTCTGCTGGCCTTGATCGGTGCGGCGGCAGTCAGTTCGTCGCGAGAATTCCGGGCCCGCGAGCGCGAGTCCTGGGTGCGTGATGGCCTGGCCGGTCTCGGTGCCGAACTGCAAGGCGAACTGCGGTTGGAGGTGCTGAGTGAAAAGGTCCTGGCCTACCTGGCCCTGTTGCTGAATGCCCAGGTCGGTGCCATTTACGCGCCGGAGCCGGATGGGCGCTTTCGCCGCCTGGCCGGCCATGCCCTGCCGCTTGCCGAAGGCCACGCAAGTGCCTGGCGACCGGGTGACGGTTTGGTTGGCCAGGTTGCCCTGGACCGGCGCCTGCGCCATGTGCGCGAGGTGCCGGCCGGCTATTTGCCGGTGACGTCGGGCACCGGGCAAGCCGACCCGCGGGAGTTGGTGGTGCTGGCGGCCGAGGTCGACGGCGACCTGCAGGCGGTGCTGGAATTGGGATTTTTCCGCCGCTTGCAACCGACCGAACTGGCACTGCTGGCGCGCGCCTCGGCGCTGCTGGGCATGGCCTTGCGTTCGTCTCGCGACCGCACGCAGTTGGAACAATTGCTGGAAGAAACCCAGCGCCAGGCCGAGGAACTGCAGGCCCAGCAAGAGGAGCTGCGCGTCAGCAACGAGGAACTGAGCGAACAAGGCCGCGTCTTGCAGGCGTCGCAGGTGCAGTTGGAATTGCAGCAGGAAGAGCTGTCCCAGACCAATGCGGAGTTGGCCGAGCAATCCCGTGCGGTGGCGCAGCAGCGCGACGCGCTTGAACAGGCGCAAGCGGTGCTGTCTGAAAAGGCCACCGAACTGGCTCGCTCGAATCAGTACAAGAGCGAATTCCTGGCCAACATGAGCCATGAACTGCGCACACCGCTGAACTCCTCGCTGATCCTTGCCAAACTGCTGGCCGACAACAAGCGCGGCAACCTGACCGAGGAGCAGGTCAGGTTTGCCCAGACCATTTCCGCGGCGGGCCATGACCTGCTGGAACTGATCAACGACATCCTGGACCTGTCCAAGATCGAGGCCGGTAAGGTCGAGGTTTTCAACGAGCCGGTGGCGCTTGCTCCTGCTGTCGATTCCTTGCTGAAGATGATGATGCCCCAGGCCAGGGAAAAGGGCCTGGCCTTGACGGCGAAGATCGAGGCCGACGTGCCTGAGTGGCTGGAGACCGACGGGCAGCGGCTGCGCCAGATCCTGAAGAACCTGATGTCCAACGCGCTGAAATTCACCGAGCGCGGCGAGGTGAAAGTGGCGTTGCGGATGCAGGGCGAGCAACTGGCCTTCACGGTGCAGGACACCGGCATCGGGATTTCCCAGCAGCAACAGCGCGTGATCTTCGACGCGTTCCGCCAGGCAGATGGCAGCACCCATCGCAAGTATGGCGGCACCGGGCTGGGCTTGTCGATTTCGCGTGACCTGGCCCATTTGCTGGGTGGCGACATCGAGGTCAGCAGCACGCCTGGCCAAGGCAGCGTGTTCACATTGACCTTGCCGCTGCAAGCACCCGCCCGGTTGGCCACTGCCCTACCCTTGCCACGCCTGCGCCAGCCCGGGCCGGCGACGGCGCCGCCGGCAGGCGAACCCCTGGACTTCGCGAAAGCCAAGCCGGATCCGCAGGTGTCGGTTCAGGCTGACGAGCCGAGCGACATGGCGGTCGACCACGAGTCCGGCCAGGCGCGGCGCATCCTGGTGATCGAAGACGACGAGCGGTTCGCAATGATCTTGCGGGACCTCGCTCAGGAGATGGGCTTTGCCTGCATGGTCGCGCAGTCCGCCTCAGACGGACTGGCGCTGGCGCGCAAATACAAGCCGAGCGCGATCTTGCTCGACATGAACCTGCCGGACCGCTCGGGCTTGAGCGTACTGGACCAACTCAAGCGAAGCTCGCAGACCCGGCACGTGCCGGTGCACGTGGTCTCGGTGGCCGACTACAGCCATGAAGCGCTTGCGCTGGGCGCGGTGGGTTACGCGCTAAAGCCAGTCAAGCGAGAACAGCTGGTGAGCGCGCTGCAGCAACTGGAAGCCACGTTTTCACAGCGTGTTCGCCAGGTGCTGGTGGTCGAGGACGACGCCCGGCAGCGCGACAGCATTCGCCAGCTGTTGGCCGCAGACGAGGTGCAGATCACCGATGTGGCGTCGGTCGGCGAGGCGCTCGCCCAGCTGCAGGCGGCGCGGTTCGACTGCATGGTGATGGACCTGAACCTGCCGGACGGTTCTGGCTTTGAGCTGTTGGAGCGCATGGCGGCGACGCAGTCGCAGCAGCCCTCGCCGCCTGTAATCGTCTACACCGGCCGTTCGATCAGCCGCGACGAAGAGCAGCGGCTGCGCAAGTTCTCGAAGTCCATCATCATCAAGGATGCGCGTTCACCCGAGCGCTTGCTGGACGAAGTCAGCCTGTTCCTGCACCAGGTCGAATCTCATCTGCCGCCGGAGAGCCAGCGCATGCTGCAGGCCGCCCGCGACCGCGACGCGACCTTGGAGGGCCGCAAGATCCTGATCGTCGAAGACGACGCGCGCAACATCTTTGCCCTGTCCGGCTTGCTTGAACCCAAGGGTGCCAAGGTGGTGATCGCCCGCAACGGCCGTGAAGCGCTGGATGCCTTGGCCAGCGCCGATCTGCCTGGCGCCGCTGATGGTGACGGTCCGGTCGACCTGGTGCTGATGGACATCATGATGCCGGAGATGGATGGCTACGAGGCGATGCGCGAGATCCGCAAGCACCCGGCCTGGCAGAAGCTGCCCATCATTGCGCTGACGGCCAAGGCCATGCGTGATGACCAGGAGAAATGCCTGGCAGCTGGCGCCAACGACTACGTGGCCAAGCCACTGGATGTGGACAAGCTGCTGTCGCTGATCCGGGTGTGGATGCGCGGCTGAAATGGGTGTCCACATCAACGGCGTTGCTGCACGCTGCTGTGCCGGCATACCTGCCGGGCCACGCAAAGGCACCCGGCTAAAAAATGAACTAACGGCATCTCTTTTTCCGAGGCTGACCTCAGGCTACAAGCAAGCCGCGCCGTCTGCCGTTAGTTCATTTATAGTTGGGCATGCCTTCCCTGCCACTTTCCGACGATCAGACGTCAAGCCAAGACGCTGATGCAACCTGGGCACGCTGGACAGCCCACGTCCAAAGTCGAGGTCTGCTGTCAAAGCCCGCATCGCTGGCGGTCTACACGCACATGTGGCAATCGTTCGCCACATGGCTGCAAACGCAGCACATCCGCTTGGCTGACCTGAATGTGGCGCAGCTTTCGCGATTCCTGGACGAGCGCGGGCGCGACTCGGAGCTCAGCCCGAGGCATGCCTGGCGCATGGTCAGGCTGATTGACCGGGTGATGCAATTCGAGGCGATGCGGCAGGCCACGCCTCCAAACAATGCGTGCGCAGACCTGCTCGCGCGCCGCCCAGACATCCAATATGCCAACGCTAGCCAGCAAGACGGACTGCCGGAGGCGCTGAGCGCCCAGGAAGCCGCCGCCCTGCTGCGCTGGCTGTCGCCCGGCGAGCCGGAGACCGCCACCAGATCTTCAGCAACCTGGAAAGAAATGCGCATCCGCGCGGCGATCGGCCTGCAACTCGGCGCAGGTCTCACGCCGGGCGAGATCAGGGCGCTGGAACTGCGACATGTGCAGCAGGCGGCAGCCGACTCGGCGGTGCCACCGCGCCCCACCGCACTGACATTGCCAGCCAACGGCAATTCGCCGGCGCACACGGTGCAGTTGAACGGCTGGCCCGCACGGCTGCTTGCTGAATGGCTCATGCTGCGCAGCGAGTTTTCATTTCCCGGCAGCATGGTTTTTCCGTCGACCCGTTCGGCGGGTGCGCCATGGGGCAAGGTGGCGCACTACGAAGCCGTGCGAAAGGCACTGACGGCCGCGGGCCTTGGCCAGGTCGACGGAGGCTCCTACCGCTTGCGCCACACCTATGCCTTGCGGCAGTTGCGCCGCGGCGTTGCGCCTGCAGAGTTGTCAAAGCGGCTCGGCGTGACCGACCCCGACGTGATGGACCGTTACCAACGCCTGCTGGCCAAACGTGAGGAAAGCCAGGTAGAAGAATTCGAAAACTCTTACAATGCCCGGCTCGACGCATGGTGAAGCGGAGGCACGACCCGCGACACCATCCGGCGCGCTGGGTTTTCCAGGCATCGCGGCCCGCTGCCCTCACCTGCAGCCGCCCGTCACCGACCGGCCCTGAGCCATATATCCCCGGTCACCAAGCCTGTTCACCCCGCGCTGGCGCCGTCGGGCCGCGTTCGGCTCGCCGCTTTTGCCGGTGGGCCGACGGTGAATGGTCTTCCGCGTTGCGCTGCAAGGCGCCATGCGTTTCCTGCCCTCGCGGCTCGTGCGCCGACGCTGTTGCCGCTGCCCTCGAGCCGAGGCTTGGCCAGCACACCTTTTGTCATCAGGAGTCCCTTTGGCCAAAGAAGAACTGATCGAGATGCGTGGCGTCGTCAATGAAGTGTTGCCAGACTCGCGCTTCCGCGTGACGCTGGAAAACGGCCACCAGCTGGTGGCCTACACCGCCGGCAAGGTCAAGAAAAATCACATCCGCATCCTTGCCGGGGATGCCGTGTCGCTGGAGCTGTCGCCTTACGACCTGAACAAGGGGCGCATCACCTTCCGCCACATCGAGCGCACCGGTGCTCCGATGGGCGGCAACAGCCCACGTCGCCGCTGAGCTGTCTGCCCCTCGCGGCAGTTGGCTTGATCAAGGCAGGGCGCTGCCCAGCCCACCGTCGGGTTCGTCGTTGACACCTGCGGTTCATGCCTTCCGAGCGACGGTTCGTCGCCTGTCCGTCGCAAGCGGCGCGCACGCTCCCTAGAGTCCAGCCTGTTGAACGCCCGCTGTGTGCGTTGACCACTGGAACCGGAGCCCCGCCATGCCGCTTGCCCAATCCCCGCTCTTCCTTCCCCGCCTTACCGGCCTCGGCCTGGCGCTGGGCATCACCACCGCCAGCCTCTGGGCCCTGGGATCGGAAGCCAACCGGCAGCACGAAGAACTGACGCAAGCCCAGTTCCAGCGCAGCACGGTGGTCGCCCAGAGCTGCAGCCTGCAGCCCTCGCGTGGCCTGCGCAGCTGAACGGGAGACCCGCCCAATGCCGCTGCTGATCGCCTTCTTGCTGTGGTGCCTGTTGTGGGTGCTGTGCTGGCCCGTGGCGCTGGCGCTGTTGCTGGTCGCCCCTTTGCTGTGGCTGCTCAGCCTGCCATTGCGCCTGCTGGGCGTGGTCGTCGGCGCCATGTTTGCGCTGCTGCGCGCCTTGCTCTACCTGCCAGCGCGGCTGCTGGGCCACAAGCCCTGAACCTGCCTGCGGTGCCCGGAAAAGACGCCGATCTCAAGGTCTGACCTGCGCTTTGGGCACCAGGCCGCTTGTGCTACCGTGGCACACCCCTTGAGCGACGCTTGGCCTGCAAAAGGCCGGTGCGCAGCACGGGCATGCTTCGAATGCCACTGTGACCGAGCTGTCCATCGCCATCGCAGCCATTGTCGGCACCCTGCTTGGCATCTTGCTGACGCTGGTCGTGCTGTGGGCATGGCGGCATCGGCGCTGGCGGGCCATGCGGGACCGCCACGGCGCGCGCCGCCGCCAGCAGCTCTCGCAACTGCGCGAAACCGCGCTGGTTGCCGCCATCGCCCAAGGCTCCTCTGACCTGATCTTCGCCAAGGACCTGAACGGCCGCTACCTGTTGTTCAATCCTGGTGCCGGGCGCAGCTTTGCGCGCAAGCCGGAAGACGTGATCGGTCGCAACGACCTGGAACTCTACGGCCCTGAGCGTGCGGCCGAACTCGCGGCTCAGGACGCGCAGGTCCTGCGCGAACAGCGCAACATCGACTTCGAGCGAAACTGGCCGGACAACCGCTTTTTCAGCGTCACCAAAGGTCCGTTGCATGACGCGCAAGGTCGCCTAATCGGCCTGTTCGGCGTGCTGCGCGACCTGACCGAAAAGCGTCAGTTGCAGCACCTGGCCGAGCAGGAAGCCGAACTGCGACACGCGTTGCTGGAGCAGACGCAGGACGGTGTGGTCGTCTTGACGCCAGAAGGTGGCGTGTTCCAGGCCAACGAAAGCTTTGCCCGCATGCTGCGGCGCTCGCGCGAAGAGGTCGCCCAACTCCACCTGTGGGACTGGGACGTGGAGTGGACCCGCGAACAGGCCCTGGCGGCGCTGGCGAACAAACAGCCCAGCCACCCGCTGCTGGAAACCCGCTGGCGGCGGGCCGACGGCAGCCTGCTGGACGTCGAGATCAGCGCCAGCCCGACGCATACCGGCGCCCGTGCGCTCGTGCTCTGCACCTGCCGGGACATCACCGAGCGCAAGCGCCTGGCCCAGGCGCAGGACCAGCAGCGCCACCACCTGGAGCAATTGGTGACCGAGCGCAGCGTGGCACTGGAGCGCGCAGTGCACGCGCGGCAGGAAAGCAACCAGTTCCTGCAGACCATGACCGACAACATGCCGGGTGCCGTCAGCTACTGGGACCGCGAGTCGCGCTGCCGCTTTGCCAACAAGGCCTACGCGCAGTGGATGCAGAGCACGCCGGCCCAACTCATCGGCCGGCATGCCGACGACTTGCTGGGCGAGCAGATCGCCGGGGAAACCGACCCCTGCCTGCAAGCTGCGCTGCAAGGCGAGGCTCGCCAGATCGAACGTCCACTGGTGGGCGTGGACGGCCAAATCACCCAGACCTGGACCACCTTCACACCGGACCTTCACGCCGGCGAAGTCCGCGGCGTCTTTGTCGCCTTCCATGATGTGACCCAGCTCAAGCGCACCGAACGCCAGCTGCAGCAGCTCAACCGCGAACTGCAGCAGGCCCGCGACCGCGCCGAAGCCGCAAGCCAGGCCAAGAGCGCTTTCCTGGCCAACATGAGCCACGAAATCCGCACGCCGATGAACGCCATCATCGGCATGACCTACCTGATGCGCCAGGACCAGCGAGACCCTGCGCTGCTGCTGCGGCTGGACCAGGTCAACCATGCCGCTCAGCACCTGCTGGCCGTCATCAGCGACATCCTGGACCTGTCCAAGATCGAAGCCGGCAAGCTGGTGCTGGAGGAAACAGACTTCTCGCTCAGCGCGATGCTGGAGCGCATGAGCACGCTGGTGGCCGAACACGTGCGTGCCAAGGGCATTGCGCTGAAGCTGGAAGTCGAAGGCCTGCCCGATGGCTTGCGCGGCGATCCGACACGGCTGTCGCAAGCCGTGCTGAACCTGCTCAACAACGCCAGCAAGTTCACCGAGCACGGCAGCATCACGCTGCGCTGCAGCAGCCTGCCGCTGCCACCCGACCTTGCCGCGGAAGCTGCGAACCAGGCCGGCCACGGCCACAACCCGCCCTTGCTGGCCTGCTTCGAAGTCTGCGACACCGGCATCGGCATCGCGCAGGACAAGCTGGCCAACCTGTTCCAGGCCTTCGAGCAGGCCGACGCCTCGACCACCCGCCGCTATGGCGGCACCGGCCTGGGCCTGGCCATCACCCGCCGGCTGGCCGAGCTGATGGGGGGCGAAGCGGGCGTGGACAGCGAACTCGGCGTGGGCAGCCGCTTCTGGTTCACTGCACAACTGCAGGCCAGCGTGCCTAAGGCCAACGGCCGCCTGGCGCTGGCCCGCGACATCGCAGCCGACGAAGACCCTGCACAATCAGCCGAAGTGGCCGCCGCCACCGAGGCGCTGCTGAGCAGCCTGCAGGGCCAGCCGCCCACGCCACCCGTGTCCGCCGACACAGCCGCGGACACCCCGGACAAGCAGCTGCGCCAGCGCTTCAGCGGCACCCGCGTGCTGCTGGCTGAAGACAACCCGGTCAACCGCCTGGTCGCAACCGAGTTGCTGAGCGCTGCCGGCCTTGTCGTCGACAACGCCTGCGACGGTGTCGAGGCGGTGCAGCGGGCCGCCGAACAGGACTACGCGCTGGTGCTGATGGACGTGCAGATGCCCAGGCTGGACGGGCTGGAAGCCACGCGCCAGATCCGCCAGCTGCCAGGCCGTGCGCACTGGCCCATCGTCGCGATGACGGCCGGTGCATTCGCCGAAGACCGCGCCGCCTGCCTGGCCGCCGGCATGGACGACCACGTCGCCAAGCCGGTGCAGGCGCACCAGCTTTACGAGACGCTGCTGCGCTGGCTGGGCCTGGCCGCCGTGGCCTGATCGGCCCATCAGTTCGCAGGCTTGTTGCCCGCCATGCCGAACTGCCACAGCAGGAAGCTGTAGATGTCGGCCTGCTTGCTGTAGCCCTGCGCGGCCGTGCTGCCCACACCATGGCCTGCCTGGCCGTCCAGGCGCAGCAGGATGGGCTTGCCGCTGCTGGTCGCGGCCTGCAGGCGCGCAGCGGTCTTGGCGCTGTGCCACACGTCCACACGCGGGTCGTTCAAGCCGTGGATGAACATCACCGCCGGGTAGGCGGTGCCATCCTTGACCTGGTGGTAGGTGCTCATCTCCAGCAGCGCCGGGAACTCGGCAGGGTTCTTGGCCGAGCCGAACTCGGAGATGTTGGTCACGCCGTTGGCCGACTCCTCGGCCCGGACCGCGTCCATGATGCCAACGTCGAAGATCGCCGCCGCGAACAGGTCCGGCGCACTGGTCACCGAACGGCCGACGAAGATGCCGCCGGCGCTGGTGCCCCAGACGCCCAGCGTCTTGTTCGACGCATAGCCCTGGTTGATCAGGTAGCGCGCAGCCGCCACGCCGTCCTTCCAGGTGTTGGCCTTGGTGGCCTTGAAGCCCGCGCGGTACCAGGCGTCGCCGAAGGCACCGCTGCCTCTGGCATTCACGAAGGCCAGCACGCCACCGCGCTCGAACCACGCGTAGGCACGCGGATCGTAGGTCGCCTCGATCGAAAAACCGTAGGCGGCATAGCCCACCAGCAGTGTCGGATTGCTGCCGTTCAGCATCAGGCCCTTGCGGTGCAGGATGGCCAGCGGCACCTTCACGCCGTCATGGCTGGGCACCATCACCTCGGTCACCACCAGCTCGGGCACGCCGGCCGGCTTCTGCGAATCGCGCAGCCCGGTGTTGCGCACCTTGCCGTGGCCGTCGGCCAGCAGGATGGTCGCGGGCTCGGTCCAGCTGCTGGTGGTCAGCAGCATGTCCGAGTAAGCATGCGCGGGGTCGCCACCCAGGAAGGTCGATCCAGCCAGGCCCGGGGCCATGTCGCTGGTCTTGCCGCCAGCATGACGCAGCGTCCGCAGCGTGAAGCCCTGGCGCTCTTCGGTATAGATCGCGTCCCGGCCCAGCGCGAACGCTTCCAGCACGCCGGTGGCCGGCTCGGGCACCACGGTGCGGGCGTTCGCCAGCACCGGCTTGGCCAGGTCCAGCGCCAGCACGCGGCCACGCGGCGCGCCTTCGTAGGTGCGCAGGAACAGCTGCTTGCCGCGCAGCTGCACGTCGGTGATCTTGTCGTCAAAACCGGAGACCCGTTGCCACGACACGGTCTTGGCTTTCAGCGAGGCCACCGGCGCGATGAAGACCTTGCCCTCGGGCACCGTGGTGTCGGTCGTGCGCGCCACCATGTAGGCGCTGCCGGGGCTGAAGAAGACATTGCCCACGTCCAGGCGGTCCAGCTTCAACTCCGGGTTGACCAGCGGACCGAACAAGGGCCGCGCGGCGCTGGCCATGTCGCCCACCTTCAGCAGGAACACCGTGCTGTCCATGTAGGCTTCGGTGTCGGGCGCGCCGGCCGGCAACTCGCGGATCTGGTTGTAGGTCAACGCCTTGCTGTCGGGCAACCAGTGCACGGCGGACTCGTGCACCCGCGGCACCGGCGCGCCGACCGGCTTGCCGCTGCGCAAGTCCATCACGTACAGCGAAGCGTCTTCCGAGCCGCCGGCCGAGATGCCGTAGGCCAGGTAGCGCCCGTCCCAGGACGGCACGAAGTAGTTGATCGCATGCGGCACGCCGCCGGCCGCCTTGGTCAGCGCTTCCGGGTCCACCAGCACCTTCTCGACGCCACCCAGCCCTGTGCGCAGCACCAGCTTCAACTGGTTCTCGCCGGCCTTGCGCTTGAGGTAGTAGTAGCGCTCTCCCGGCATGCGGACAACGCCGCGCACCAGGTCCCCGGTGGCCTGGGCCAGCATCTCGATGCGCTGCTGGATCTCATCGCGGACAGGAATCGCCGCCAGCTGCTCGGCAGCGTAAGCGCCTTGCGCCTTCAGCCAGGCCTGCGTCTCGGGCGACTTCAGGTTCTCCAGGTTGCGGTACGGATCCGCGACGTCCACGCCGTGCAGCGTCTCGGTGACCGCCTGGCTGGGGGCTGCTGGCGGGGTGACCGCCTCCGCGGCCAGGCCCAGGGAGAACAAGCTGGCGGCCAGGATCAACTGGCGCCGCCGTGAAACATGGATCGACATGCACGGGCTCCGTGGCGCGAGTGCGCCAAAAACAAAGCGGCGATGTTACGGTGCCGTGTTGCGAAGACCCCTCGCGCGCCTGCGGAATCCCTGCCCCTAGAACCTAAGCGCAGTCTGTGCTACACGAAGCCAGCGTGCTGGCCAAAAAAAACGACATGCAGCGGCGGTTCAGCGCCTGCTGCATGTCGCAACGACCCCTGTTGGCAGCGCCCCACGTCCCTGCAAGACGCCGCCCCGGGTTTCGGGACCCGGCAGGCCAGCCGAGCAGGTCAGTCCGCTCGCCTGGCGGCCAGGCCGCACTCACGAAAGAGAAACCGGATCAAAGGCTGGCGCAGCGCCAGCCTCGCCATCTCAGTGGATGACGGCGATCTGCTCGCGGGCGTCGCCCTTGTAGGTGTACAGCGTCAGGGCGCCGTTCTTGATGTCGCCCTTCTCGTCGAAGGCGATGGTGCCGGTCACGCCCTTGTAGCCGCTGGTCTTGGCCAGCACCGGCAGGTACTTCGCCGGTTCCGCCGAGCCGGCCTTGACCATCGCGTCGACCATCACCATCGTCGCGTCATAGACGTACGGGGCGTAGATCTGCACGTCCGCGCCGAACTTCTTCTTGAAGTCGACCTTGAACTTCTCCATGCCGACCTTCTGCGAGCCTTCGACGCCGCCGGCTTCCGCGCACACGACCTGGCCGTCGGCCATCGCACCTGCGGCCAGCTTGGGCAGTTCGCCCGAGCAGATGCCGTCGCCGCCCATGAACTTGGCGGTGATGCCGAGCTGCTTCATCTGGCGGATCATCGGGCCGGCCACAGCGTCCATGCCGCCGTAGAACACGACGTCAGGCTTGGTGGCCTTGATGCTGGTCAGGATGGCGGTGAAGTCGGTGGCCTTGTCGTTGGTGAATTCGCGCTTGGCGATCTTGCCGCCCGCGCCCTTGACACCTTTTTCGAATTCGTCGGCCACGCCTTGGCCGTAAGCGGTGCGGTCGTCGATCACGGCAATCGTCTTGCCCTTGAGCGAGGTGACGGCGTACTTGCCCAGCGTGCCGCCCAGGTGCACGTCGTCAGCCACCACGCGGAAGGCGGTCTTGAAGCCTTGGCGGGTGTACTTGGGGTTGGTGGCAGACGGGGAGATCTGCGGGATGCCGGCGTCGGAGTAGACCTTGGAGGCGGGGATGGTGGTGCCCGAGTTCAGGTGGCCGATCACGCCGTTGACCTTGGAGTCGACCAGCTTTTGCGCCGCGGCGGTGCCTTGCTTGGGGTCGCCTGCGTCGTCTTCGGCCAGCAGTTCGAACTTGGCCGTCTTGCCGCCGATCTTCACGCCCTTGGCGTTCAACTCGTCGAT
>NZ_JAJNKD010000006.1:0-336634 GCF_021043325.1 Ideonella azotifigens | reverse complement strand
TGGGTCACGGTCTTGAGGTCCCCCAGGGTGTGGCCGCGGGCGGCTGCGCCTTCGCCGGTGAAGCTGGTGGCATCCCAGTATTCGTAGGTGGTCGCTTTGCCGCGCGGGTCGGTCTCGGTCAGCGCTTGGCCGTACTGGTTATACGTATAGCTCCACTTGCGCTTCTCGCCGAGCGCTGCGTTGAAGCCCAGGTTGCCCAGGGCGTCGGCCGTCGTGTGTTCATAGCGTCGGCATACGACGGCAATCTTGCTGCCATCCGGAAGCAGGGGCGCGTCCGGCGCACACACAGGCGTTCCGCCCAGGATCGGATCTTGAACGCCGTTGTAAACCAGGGTTGTGATCTTGCCGGGTTCCGCCATTCGTGTTTTTAGATTCCACAATGGGTGCCATTGGGTAGTAATCTTCCGCTGCGGCATATCAGCAGGCAGCCCAACTGGGACGGAATACGCTGCGACATCCGTCGGACAGGTGTCGGATGTTCCTAGCCCCTCTACCCTTACCGTCTCCAAATTCCGACTGGTGTCGTACGCCATGCAGCTCCGCTTGCCTGAGAAGTCAAGACGGTTAACGATATTTGAGTTTGCGTCATAGACCAGCTGACTATCAGCCGCAGCGCAGCCACTGCCCCCCGGCTGAGTTCTGCTGACCGGCAAACCGTCATTATTGAACGTAATGTCAATATTGGAATTCAATGGACTGTTGACATGTACGACACCAGACAAACCCATGTCCAAATTTCTAGGATCGTCAATTTTCCACCGCTCGACGCCGTCACCATGAAACGTGTCAGCAGCCCTGGAATCGATATACTTGTAGGTAGCAAAGCGCTTACCGTCCTCATCGACAACCCCGGTCAACAAGTTAGCGCTCGGAGCACGATACCAGTCCCCAGAAACATGCTCCGGTTCGTTCCAGTAATAATTTTTTGTATTTAGATCGGGATAAATTACAGAAGAAGGCACAACGCCAGAGGATCCCGTCGTCGGATCAATCACACCAGAGGATGGGGTACTTCGGTGCGAGTAATTGACGACAGCCCCATTCGGTAGCACAATGTTTTGCACTTGATTTAAATCATTGCGACCGATGAACAATTGCCGGCCATAAATGTCTTCAATACTGCTCGCCAAGCCGGAATCGCTTGACATATATTTAGGATAAATCCGCCCGCCACCAGCGGGTGCGACTTCGACCAAGCGAGAAGATGCATCGAATACTTTTTGAAGATTTGTGCCAAGGTCAGTCAGCACCCACGATCCGTCAGCGCGAGGTCCGAGCAACCGTTGAAACCATTCACCATGAACCGATTGCCAGCCATCATTTACCTTAACAAATGAAATCCCTACTCCGCCTGCACCAACTGGGCTCGCGTACGATGGATCTTCGGAAAGATATTTAAAGCAATCCTCCGCAGCAGGGTTATCTACCACCCCCCGTTTACAGCCACGCGGCTGCCAATAGGACCATCGCCCGGACACTCCTGGCGCAACGAACGTATGTTCGAAATTAAACTGAAACTGACCGGTTTTACTTGAATAGTCCCTACTTATTGTCAATAACCCCTTAGGATCGTCGAAGTCGATCTCCGTTTGAATTTTGGAGGCATCGCCCGCAGATATTGGATTGCCAAACCTATCCGATGCACAACGCTGGCAAGCTTGCGTTTGTATTTCTCGTGTGCATATTGGCTGGCCGTCGGTAGTGGCGCCAGTACGATAGCCTTCCGGACAATACCATCCAGTGAGCGTCGAACTCGTATCAATTTGATCATGGCTGGAGTCAGTCCAAGTATCATACCAATGATCCATTACACACTTGCGTACCGGCTCTCCCCAAATGTTTCCCCCATCGCCACCGTCACAAGGAGTGGATCCTAGTACGTTAACGACATAACGCCCATTGCCAAATTGGCTTATCAAAGAAACAGAGCTTTGCTCCGCCTTCTCTCTGTCGAAGAAATTGGTGCTGCCCGTGTAATCCTTATACCACACATTTGCCTTCAAAATCTCCATCCGAGAATAGGCGAGCACTTGTGGACAGAAAGCAAAAAATGCCATAAAGAAAAGAATTCTATTTGTTTTTTTCATCACGCCCTCCAGGGTGGTTGAGATTTTGAAAAATTACTTGTATATGCCGGTTACGGCCTATAGATAGGGTAGATCTCATGCATGGATATATCCATAATCGCTACGCGCGCACGATCCAAAACCGCAATGGCTCTGCCCAAAGCCCCATGCATATCACGCCGGAGCGACCACGATTCGCCCTGCGCGAGCAGGGCGCACGGCGTGAGTGAAAGGACCGGTCATCTGATCAATCTTCCGACCATTCGCCGGCATGATCGTTTTGCTTGTCATGGGTTTCCTCCGCGTGTGATTGTTGGGGCGGCTCATTGCAAGCCGGAGACGCTTTGCATGCGTCCGAGTGCGTCATAGGTCCGGGTGACCGTGCGCACCAGCGTGCGGGTGGCCACGTCGGTGCCCTTGAAGTAGCTCTCGGTGAGCCGGTTGCCGGCGTTGTCGAGCTCGTAGTGCTCGCTGTTGCCGTCCGAGCTGCTCACGTCGGTGAGGCGGTGCGCGTCGTCGTAGGTGTTGAGGGTCCAGCTGCCGTCTGGCTGCGTGACTTGCTTGAGCAGGCCGGTGGCGTAGTAGTCGTAGCTGGTGACCAGCCCGGTGCCGCCGCCTGCCGGGGTCTGGGTGAGCTTGCTCAGCCAGCCTCGCACGTGGTACTCCCGGCTCTCCGTGCTGCCGTTGGGCAGCACGGTGGTGAGCACTTGGCCGAGCTTGTTGTACTCGGTGTACTGGGTCTTGAGGGGGTTGGCGGTGCTGGGGCCCTGGGTCACGGTCTTGAGGTCCCCCAGGGTGTGGCCGCGGGCGGCTGCGCCTTCTCCGGTGAAGCTGGTGGGTTCGGTCCAGTATTCGTAGGTGGTGGCCTTGCCGCGCGGGTCGGTCTCGGTGAGGACCTGGCCGTACTGGTTGTAGCTGTAGCTCCAGCTGCGGGTGTCGGTCACGGTGGCGTTGGCCGCACTCAGGTTGCCCAGCGTGTCGGTGGTGGCCTGCTCGTAGCGCTTGCAGACCACGGCGATCTTGCTGCCGTCAGGCAGTGCTGGCGCGCTGGGGGCGCAGTTCAGTTTGGGGTGCGCCGGGTCCACCAGGTCGGTCTGGTCGTTGTAGACCGTGGTGGTGATCAGGTTGGGCTCGACCACCTGGGTCTGCAGGTTCCACTGCGGGTGCCACTGGGTGCTGATCTTGCGCTGGGGCTTGGCCGGGCCGACGATGGTCGCGGTGTAGCTGGCCACGTCCGCCGGGCAGGTGTCGGCTGACTTGAGGCCTTCCACCCGCACCGTCTCCCGGTTGCTGCTGTCGTAGGCCATGCAGCTTCGGTTGCCAGCGAAGTCGACTTTGCTGGTGACGTTGCCTTGGACGTCCAAAATGACACTACTCGTCGACGCAGCACAGCCTGACCCAGCTGGCTGGGTTCTCGTTTGAACATGTGGGTAGCCAAACACCGTGGACGAACCGAGCCCGATCGCCGATCCTTTTGGGTCAGTCAACGTCGGGCTGATGGGAGCTTGCCACTCGTGGTAGCGATAGATCATCTTCGCCGCCGAATCATAAACCTCCGTCACGATTGGTTGCGGAGCAGTGTCATAGGCAACGCTGTAGCGGTTCACTGAGCCGGCATGCTCCGTGGAAACTGCTCGCCCCTGCGCGTCATATCCAAATGTGGAGTACCGCCTCCCCTGCTCGTCGATAACCCCGGTCAAGGCCCAGGGCAGCGCAGGCAGCTCGTACACAAATTGACGCACACCGGTATCGGCCCAAGTGACCAACGAAAGGTTACCGCCGGCATCGTAGTTAACGAGCGTCGTTTGATCAGCAGAGTCAGTGATTTGGGTCACACGTCCGTCTGTGGCAGCAGCACCTCCCGGCGACAACGTGTATGAGAAGCTGAAATTTCTCCCAAAACTATCAGAAACCAGAATTAGGTACCCAGAGGCCGGCGCTATTGATGCAGGTGTTGTGGTATCGCTGTACGAGAAAGTTATATTTCTACCATCAGCATAGTTGATAACTGAAAGTCTGCCGAGGCCATCATAGCTCTCGACCGCCCCTGAGCTCATATCGGTATAACGATAGAGGCCAGAGACGAGGCTCAGCCGATCGGTGACATCGGCATCGCTGCTGATAGAGGTGCCATCGACTTGAAAGCTTACAATTCGACCATCCCCTCGATATGCCTGCACAATCACCTGATTCGGACTGGCCACGATTTTTCGGTGCGAGGTGCTAAACCATAGTGCACCAAACCCCGGAGCATCACCAAATGACTGAGCAGTTTTACCGTCGGCCTGCGCAACCATCTGTCTTGAACTGTCGTAAGTAAGTTTGAGCGATTGATGCCCAAGTTCCAGACCCATATCCACCGACTCTCGCTTGGAGCCAGTGAGAGGATATATTGGATTACCGGCTCCGTCACCACAAGCAGGTGGCTTGTTGCCACGTTGAATGTCCTTAATTGGCACACAGACATGATCTTGCCCTACAAGCCGCGTGTCTACGGGACACGAAATCCACGAGACCGCATATGAACCAGTGCATGGATATATATTAGGATCATTGTTTCGCGTATAGCCCCCACCCCACGGTCCGGTAGTTGATACAGGCGGATTTGGCTCCGAGCCACTCCAAAAACAGCTCGCGTTCAAGCCCTGCGTTGCCGATAGATATGCATTGACTTTCTGCTCAGAGAAGGCGCGAACTTCGCCCCAATTGCCATTCATCGCTTCTCCGTTAAAGCTGTAGCTCCAGAATTGCGCCTCGGCGGCGGGACAAAACAATGCCGCCGAAATCCCTAGCAAAAATATATGGCCATAGAAAATTTCTTTTTTGCAAACACTGGCCTTCATTGCATTCGAGAATTTCGAATTCTGCAAGCTGACATCTTCATGTTTCATCATTTCCCTCCCTGCTATCGCCTCTATGCTAGTGATGGCCATTCACGTGGCACCTCTGTTGCACATTCGTCAGTTAGTCGATCATTAGAAACCTTCAATGGGCGTCACTCATTGCATCCCTGAGACGCTTTGCATGCGTCCCAATGCGTCATAGGTGCGCGTGACCGTCTTGACCAAGACCTTGGTGGCCGGGTCGGTGCCCTTGTAGTAGCTCTCGGTGAGCCGGTTGCCGGCGTTGTCGAGTTCGTAGTGCTCGCTGTTGCCGTCCGAGCTGCTCACGTCGGTGAGTCGGTGGGCGTCGTCATAGGTGTTGAGCACCCAGCTGCCATCAGGCTGCGTGACTTGCTTGAGCAAGCCGGTGGCGTAGTAGTCGTAGCTGGTGACCAGCCCGGTGCCGCCGCCGGCCGGGGTCGGGGTGAGCTTGGTCCACCAGCCGCGCAGGTGGTACTCCCGGCTCTCGGTGCTGCCGCTGGGCAGCAGGGCGAGGGGGCGGCTGGCCGTTCTCTCTTGCGTGCTGCGAGGCTCGCAAGGGGACCGCATCTCTGAAAATCTCTCATTCATGGCTCTTCCCAGAGCCATGGCAGATTGCACCGAACAGCCCGTGGACCAACTACGCAAGTCAAGCTCGCGTGCTTGATCATCGAAGCATCGCTTCGATGTACTGGATCGCTCAGTCTCCTCCCTGCGAAGACTCTTCTTGTTTGATTGCTGGATACCTCGGTCCAGAAGCACTTTACAGCAGGGGCACTTGGCAAGTTTCCTTAAGTTTGAGGATGTTCCCCTCGGGTTGCGGGTTGCGACATTGAAGCATTGGCTCAACACAGCGCTGGCTCAAGGCCCCGAGTTCGACACCAACTTCTGTCCGGCCAACCTTGATCGTGTCTGCAAGGCTGGAAGCCGGGCGAAAGCACAAGACTGTGAACTTGGCGTTGGGACTGGTCCGACACATCCTGAATCTGGCCAGCAAGAGCTGGCGTGATCAGGATGGCAGGACCTGGCTGGAGCATGCACCGGCGATCACGCTGCTGCCCCTGACCGGGCATCAACGCGAGCCGAGGCCGATCACGTGGGCGAAGCAAAGAGCGCTGCTCCCGTTGCTGCCGGCACATCTGGCTCGAATGGCACTGTTCAAGCTGAATACCGGCGTTCGAGACGACGTGGTGTGCAGCCTGCGCTGGGAATGGGAGATCCGTGTGCCGGAGCTGGGCGTGTCGGTTTTTGAGGTGCCACGTGAGCACGTCAAAGGCCGCAGGCGCTCACGGGTGCTGGTCTGCAACAGTGTGGCTCAGTCGATCCTCGAGTCCGTGCAAGGGCAACACAAGGAATTCGTCTTCGTGTGGCGTCGTGAACGAGTGAAGAGGCTGGACAAAGAACCGGTGATGGTCTACCAGCCTGTGCGGGCGATGAACAACACTGCGTGGCAGAACGCGCGCAAGAAGGCCGGGCAGGGGGACCTGCATGTGCACGACCTGCGGCACACCGTCGGCATGCGATTGCGTGAAGCCGGTGTGCCGGAGGGCACGATCGCGGACATCCTGTGGCACAGCAAGCAAACCATGACCCAGCACTACAGCGTGGCGCAGATCGTCGAAATACATGCGGCGCCGGAGAAGGTCAAGGAAGACAGCGGTCGCTGGAACCGCAGTCTGGCCATGCTGAAGAGGGAACAACGAGAGGGTCTGGGAGGGGCGACTCCCCCAAAAGTCCCCCAGGAAAGAAAAACGGGTTAGATGCCTTTGCATCTAACCCGTTGATCTAGAACCGAAGTTCTGGTGCGGCTGGCAGGATTCGAACCCACGACCCCTTGGTTCGTAGCCAAGTACTCTATCCAACTGAGCTACAGCCGCTTGCTGTTCGCTGAAGCTAGCAGTATATGCCGGATTAAACTTGCCGCGCAAGTGTTCGGCCGAAAAATTTGGGCACCTCGGCTGGGCGCCCCTCTGACGCCCCGGAGCGTACTGCCGCGACGCTGGCCAGACGGAGGCAGCGCCCACGAAACCTCACTGCGCCGTGACCTTGGCGGTGCGCACCACGCGGCCCCATTTCACGATGTCCGAATCGATCAGCTTCGCGAACTGCTCTGGCGTGCTCTGCAAGGGCTCCACGCCCAGCCTGGCGAACTGATCGCGCACATCGCTGCCCTGGGTGATGGCGGCGAGCTCACGGTTGAGCCGCAGCACCAGTTCGGGCGGCGTGGCTGCCGGCACCACGATGCCGAACCAGGACTCGGCCAGCAAGTCCGGCAGGCCCACCTCGGTGGCCGAAGGCACGTCCGGTGTCACAGGGGAGCGCTGCGCACTGGTGACCACCAGCCCGCGCAGCTTGCCCGCGCGGATCTGCGGCGCCAGGATGGCCACGGTGTCGGACGCCACCTGCACCTGGTTGCCCAGCAAGGCGGTGACGGCCTGCACGCTGCCGGCAAACGGCACGTGCAGCATGTCCACGCCGGCCTGTGCTTTCAGCAACTCGCCGGTCAGGTGGCAGGTCGTGCCATTGCCGCAGGAGGTGAAGGCCAGCGCGCCGGGTTGGCGCTTGGCTTCGGCGATCAGCTGCGGCAAGGTCTGGATGGGCGACGCGGCATTGACCGCGATGATGAACGCAGTCGACGCCACCAACCCCACCGGCGCGAAGCTCTTGACCGGGTCATAGGGCAGCTTGGCATGCAGCGCGGGGTTGATCGCGAGCTGGCCATTGGTTGCCAGCGACAAGGTGTAGCCGTCCGGCGCCGCCTGTGCAGCGGCCTGCGCCGCGACGATGGTGCCGGCGCCCGGCCGGTTCTCGACCACCACCGACTGCCCCAGGCGCTCACCCAGCTTGGCGGCCACCGCGCGGGCAATGACGTCGGCCGCGCCGCCAGGCGGGAATGGCACGATCAGGCGCAGCGGGCGGGCGGGCCAGGTGTCCGGTTGCGCCGCGGCAGGCTGGATGCCGAACGCCAGCAGCGCCAGCGCGCCGGCCAGGGCCAGCCGGCCCATTCGCCGCAGCGCAAAGCCTGGCGCCTTCTGCGGCGGGTTCAACAACAAGACGGCATCAACAAGGGAACGGGGGAAAACAGCAGTCACGCAACAGCTCCGGCCGCAGGCCAACGCTGCGGAATCGGAGCCACGTTACGGGCGCCAAACTTTCGTGGGAACTGATATTTATCGCCATCATCATGCGGGTTGCGCATGATGATGCGCCGACAAAATTGCGCGACCAAGCTCCGGGAGACTTACCGCGGCCCGGCCAGCAGTGCCAGCACTTTGCCGGTGACCAGCTCGCAGACGCGGCGCTCCGAATCCGCGGTCAGCCCGGCGATGTGCGGCGTGAGCAACAGGTTCGGCGGCGGCTCGGCGAAGGTGGAGCCGGCGGGCAAGGGTTCGGTGTCGAAAACGTCCAGTGCCGCGCCGTGCAGCCGGCCGGCGCGCAGCGCGTCCAGCAGCGCGGTGGTGTCCACCACGCCACCGCGCGCGGTGTTGATCAGCACCGCGTCGGGCTTCATGCGGGCCAACTGCTCGGCGCCGATCAGGCCGCGGGTCTCGGGTGTCAAAGGCAGGTGCAGGCTCAGCACGTCGCTCTGCGCCAGCATCTCGTCCAGCGACAGCAAGGGCACGCCGGCCAACTCGGGCAGGTGCTCGTCCGGCGCGCCCGTCGCCGAGGCGATCACCCGCATGCCGATGCCTTGCGCCAGGCTCGCGGTGAGCTGGCCGATGGAGCCGAAACCGATGATGCCGATCACCGCACCGGCAATCTCGCGGCCCTGGCTGGCAGGGCCGCGCGGCCAGCGCCCGGCCGCCACATCCGCGGTCGCGGTGTAGCTGCCCAGGCGGCGCAGCACCATCGCGGTGGTCAGCACGTATTCGGCGACCGAGCGCGCATTCGCGCCTACCGCCGGTATGACCTCGATGCCACGCGCGCGGCAGGTGTCGAGGTCAATGTTGTCCAGCCCCACACCCAGGCGGCCGACCACGCGGCAACGCGACAGCGTCGCCAGCAGCGGGCCGCGCACCTGCGTGCGGTTGCGCACGATGAGCGCATCGGCTTCTGGCGCTGCGGCCAGCAGGTCGGCCGGGCGGTCGACCAGGCCGGGTTCATAGCGCACGTCATGCGCAGCTTGCAGGCGCGCCACCGACTCGGCGTGCATGGCTTCGGGAATCAGGATCTTCATGGGCATCAGGCAGCGGGACAGCGGCCCCTGAATAAACGCGCAAGTATCGCGAGCCTGCCGCCATGCCTTCAGCACAAAACAGGATATCGATCCTAGGAATCCGAATGACGGATCCCGAAACCGCCGCGTGGTCATCGTGCGCCAGCGCATTCGCGGCGGCATTGCCCGGGAGAGGCGCCTGGACGGCAAGCAACTGCGGCTGGACCTGGCCGGCCCGAGCGTGCACGAGGGCAACCGGCTGTGGGAGTACGCGCTGCTGGTCACAGACGTGGCCTACCCGCTGGAGTCGGTCGGTCAGTTGTACCGCGACCGCGCCGACGCGGAGAACGCCTTCGACGAAACGGCTGATCGCCAACATCAGTGCGGCTTTGCAGCACGTCAAGGCAGCTGCGGAGCAGTTCAAGGGCCTAGACCGCTGTCCCGGTGCGAGCCCGGGCATGCGTGGCCGCAAAAGGCGCCCGCTCTTTGAACCAGCTACGGGATGGATCATGCAGACCGGGCGGCCTGCAGGACCCGGTCCCGTCGAGCACTCGCAACGTATGGAGAGCTTGTGCCCCATGAGGGCACACCTTGCCGGATGGCCTGCCTTCAGACGTGAGGCAGACAACCTCTCGTGAAGCATCGCCCGATGCTTCGTCGCCACCTCGTCGGTCAGGTTCTCTCCGGTCGCACGGGTAGTGAACGGTGACGAGGTGTCGTCGAAGGCAAGCCCATCAGCTCGCAGCAAGTTGTACCCAAGGCGGGTGGAACTGTTGGGTGCCCTATGAAGTCATGCGAAGGATTGGCTTGATGACCTCGCCTCGAGCGCTGTCGGCGAAGGCTTCGTTGATCTTCTCGAACGGGTAGTAGCGAACAAGCCGATCAAACGGAAAGCGCCCCGACCGATACAGCCGGATCAATTCTGGAATGAACAGCTGCGGCACGGCGTCGCCTTGAATGATGAAGCGAACGAGCGCTCCAGGGCTCAGCTTTAGTAGCTCGACGACACCATGTGGACCTGGAGCGACAAACCCGATCTGACCGAGCGTGGCCAGACCTTTCAACGCATGCGCCAGCATCTCGCTGCGGCCACTGGTCTCGAATACATAATTCACGCCTCTGCCGGTGATCGCACGCAGCGCTTCGCCCACATCCTGCTCCATCGGATTGATCGTGTGCGTGGCACCGAGTTCACGGGCTAGCGTGAGTCGGGCCTCGTTGACGTCGACCGCGATGATCGCCCTAGCCGCGATGGCGTTGGCCGCCATGATCGCGGCCAGGCCCACAGCTCCGACCCCGAACACGGCGAGGGTTTCGCCCGCCGTCATCTTGAAGGTGTTGAGCACCGCGCCGGCACCGGTCTGCAATCCGCAGCCCAGCGGAGCGAGCAATTCCAGAGGCATATCCACGGGAACCTTCACAGTATTGCGCTCGGTGGTCAGCGCATAGGTCGCGAAGGAGGACTGTCCGAAGAAGTGGCCACGCACAGCCGGGGCCTGCGAGCCGGCCGGGCGATGCACACCGATCGTGCCGTCCAGCCGCGCGCCCGAGAAGTTCACCTCGGCTTGGTGATCGCAGTAGGGAGAGTGCGCCTTCAGGCACGGTTGGCAGTGGCCGCACGCCTGATAGGAAAGCACGACGTGATCGCCAGGCTTGAGCGACGTGACGGCAACCCCCACTCGTTCGACGATACCGGAACCCTCGTGGCCGAGCACGATGGGCAGCGCAGTTGGCAGCCGCTGATGCCAGACATGCGCGTCGGTCTGGCAGACGCCGCAGGCGACAATACGAACGAGCACCTCATCGGCGCGAGGCTCGTCCAGTTCCAGGTCCTGAATCTGGAACGGCTCGCCCTTGGCTTCGGCGACAGCAGCACTGATCTTGATGCTCATGTGAAGATGTCCTAGGACACGTGTTTACGCCAGCCGTTCGGCACTGTTTCGCGGGCGGTCCGTTGGTGAATACAAGTCGCGAGCCACCGCAATCCGTTTCTTCGGAGTTCAAAGATCCGCATCAAGCGCAGACCGCCCAGGCAGCCTGCATCGCGGTCTCGGCTTCGAACTCGTAGGCGCTTGCTATCACCATCGTTCTGCCGTGACCCCACCTGGCCGATGGGCCGACACCAAAGATGCTTCGGGGCGAGTCGGGGATGCGAGCGCCATAGTCTTGGGATCGCTGAACTGCTGCAGGGAGTAACCACGGATCCCGATGCTAGTTCTCGGCGATCGCATGGGAGGCCGAAAGCTCACCCCGAAGCTGCACAGCCAAGGCCTGCATGTCGAGCTTTACTGCGACGGTTCCTCCCCCACAGTGACAAGAAGTCGCCCTGGAGGCGACCTGTGAGGTCAGACCTCGCGACTAGCGGTACCCGAGGATCGGCACCAGCTTTGCACCAAGCGGGCTTGTCCAATCCACCGCCAGTTCGGAGACGATCATGTCCACGGTCGTGATGATGGCGCCGGCCTGCTCCATGCGGCGCAGGGAGATGTCATCGCCGTACTTCGTGTAGGAAGCCGAAGCGTCAGCCGACACCTGTACTTCGTAACCCTCATCGAGCATCTGCAGGACCGGGAAGGTAATGCAGATCTCGGTGGTGACACCGGCGACGAACAGCTTCTTGCGACCGGTGGCTTTGACGGCCTTGTTGAACCCATCGTGATGCATGGCATTGACGATGCCGGGGCGCTTGATGCGCACGGCATACTCTTCCGGCAGGATGGCCTGCAGTTCCGAAACCAGCGGGCCCTGGACCTGGTCTTCCATGCTGGACGTCAGCACGATCGGAATTCCCGCGGCCTTGCCGATCCGCGCCAGTTTGAGGGCATTCTGCAGGACCAGGTTGATGTCGTGGGAGTGGGTCCAGGCCATCGTGCCGACCTGATGGTCGATCAGCAGCATGGCGGAGTTCTCGGGCGTGAATACTTTCTTGTGCATCGCGATTGACTTCCGTTTCGGTGGAGACCATCGACCACGTCGGTTGGTCTGGATTGGCTTTGAAATCCGTTCGTCGGCCCCTTGATGGCTCGACGGCGTTGAGTTTGCTTCACACGCTCTGTTCGAGAAAGCCGCAAAATGCCAGCCAAATTGTTCAAATGAATCGAACATGCCAGTCGTTGGAACACCCTCGCTTGATCAGTTGCAAGTGCTCATCGCCGTTGTGCGCGAAGGCAGCTTCGCGGCCGCGGGGCGCAGGCTTCACCGCGCGACATCTGCGATCAGCTATTCAATATCCTCGCTGGAGACGCAGCTCGGACTGGAACTCTTTGATCGAACCAACGCGCGCCGCCCGAAGTTGACCAGCGCCGGCGAGACAGTGCTCGCCAAGGCCCGATCGGTAAGCAGTGGTGTGAGCGATATCAAAGCGCGCGTGGCAAGCATCCGGCAGGGTCTGGAAGCTGAGATCTCAATGGTGGTCGACGTGATGTTCCCCACGCAGAGATTGGTTGATGCCGTGCGAGCTTTTGAAGAGAAATTCCCGACCGTGACGCTGCACCTGAATCTGGAAGCATTGGGCGCAGTCTCCCAGTTGGTGCAGCGTGGCGTCGCGCGGCTGGGGATCGGCGGAATCCATCACTCCGACACCACGGGCTTCGAAGTCGTTTCAGTGGGCCAGGTCGAGATGATTCCCGTCGCGACGCCGACGCATGCCTTGGCAGGCGTGGACAGCAACGTTGTCGGCGCGGCGAAGCGACACCGTCAGCTGGTCTTGCGCGTGCGCGAAGCGTTTCAACCGGGACCCGACGTTGCCGTCTACGCGGCGGACACGTGGTCAATGTCGGATCTGGGTGCCAAGCATGCGTTGCTGTTGGCGGGATTGGGCTGGGGATACATGCCCGAGCCCGCGGTTCGCCAGGATATCGTCGACGGGCGATTGGTTCGTCTGAAGGTTCCCGAATCCCTCGGGGGCTTCTACCTGTTTCAAGCCATGTACCGCCCCGACACGCCGCCCGGCCCTGCCGGCGCTTGGTTGATCCAGACGCTGGTCGAACACGCCTGATGCTTTGGAGGCTTGCGCCGGCATGTCGCTGCTCGCCGTCGGGGTACCCGTTCTGGCCATCCGAGGCGGCACCTACCGCCTTCTTCTCGAAGATGACAAGCTCTGTCCTGCAGTTCGAGCGCCTTCAGGACCTTGGCCTTGATCGCCAGCGCCACGGCCTTCGGCCCGTTCCGACCGCCGCAATCTTCTCTGGAGCTCAGGAACTTGTTCGCGCCGACCGAACTTTGACCCAACACGGCGCTTCGTTGGAACCCGTCTTCGAGGGCGCCCACGCGGTGCCCTCGGACAGGTGCGGCAGCTTCGAGCGCTGCGCGCACTAGGCCGTGGGAACGGTACCGCCGTCGATCACATACTCCGCGCCGGTGATCGATGCGGCGCGCGGCGAGACCAGGAACGTGATCAGGTCGGAAACCTCCTGAGGCTGCGCGGGGCGTCCGAGCGGGATGCCTCCCAGGGAATCCATGATGATCTTCTTCCCGCCCTCGTAGTCGGTCCCGGCATGATCCGCCAGACGCTGGGCGGCACGAACGGCCGCCTCGGTTTCGATCCAGCCTGGCGACACGCGCACCACACGGATGCCCTTGGGCGAGACTTCCTTCGACAGGCTCTTGCTGTAGGTCGACAGCGCCGCCTTGGCCGCCGCGTAGGCGGTGGTGGACTCCGGCAACGGCAGCTCGTGCTGGATGGAGGTGACGTGGATCACGACGCCGGATCCCCGCTTGATCATGGATGGAAGCAACGCCCTGTCGATGCGCACGGCAGCCATCAGGTTCTGCGTGATCGCGGTGTCCCACTCGGCATCGGTCAAAGCTGCGAACCCGCCGCCCGGCGCGCTCGAACCGCCAAGGACGTTGACGATGACGTCGATGCCACCGAGACGCTCAAGCGCAGCCTTGGCGACCGCCTGGCATCCCTCAGCCGTCATCAGATCGGCGGCCAGATAGATCACGCGGTCGGGAGCCGAGTCCGGAACCGATCGCGCCGTGGCCACGACGGTCATGCCGGCATTGCGCAAGGACTCTACGAGGGCCGCGCCAACACCCTTGGTGCCGCCAGTGACGAGCGCTGTGCGCCCGGAGAGTTCCAGGTCGAAGCTCACAGCGTGATCTCCAGTGACGCAATCTTGGCGCCATCGAGGCCGAAGGAAAACCGCAGATCAACGGGACTGCCAGGAAAGTTGCCCGTGACGTGGCCCGTGACGACGGTCTTGCCAGCCACTTCCTCAGCAGCAAGAGGCTCGATGGTGTAGGTGTACTTCTTCGATGAGCCGCCCTTCCATTCCTTGATGGCCGCCGAACCCATGTAGGTGCGGCCTTCGTCTTTGACAACGGCGTTGTCGGTGAAGCACTGGACCGCGGCGTCGGGGTCAACGCGATCGGACGAGAAGTAATCGGTGATGGGTTTCGGTAGATCCAGAGACATGCAGCCAGCTCCTGTGTACGTGGGCGGATCACCGTGGGCAATCCGAATTGATGGGCTGCAAGAATAGGGGTGGGCTATAAAATAGCAAGTACATACATAAAAGTAAGGTACATACCAACTGTATGAGTAAAGAATGGACACCCACAACGGCCGCCGATGGCGTCGAGCAGGCGCTGAAGGTGCTTGAGGGCAAGTGGAAGCTCGTGATCCTGTTCCACCTGTTCGGCGGCAAATTGCTGCGCTTCTCCGAGCTCGAAAGGGCCATCCCGGCCATCACTCAGAAGATGCTGATCCAGCAGTTGCGCCAGATGGAACTGGATGGAGTCGTGCGGCGGATCGTCCATCACCAGGTGCCGCCGAAGGTCGAATACGGACTGACCGATTGGGGCCAGGCACTCTGCCCCGCGCTTGATGCGCTGCTCAAATGGGCATCGCTGAGAGAAGGCTGACTCGAACCGCCCATGGTCGGGACCGACCGTGGGGGAGCGGAACCCCCCGGCGGTGATCGCACTTGCTCTGCGTTGCAGTCCGGTCGTCGGATACAGCGTCGTGACTGCTGGAAGCTCACACCGCGACAGGCGCGCCAAGGCGGCGTTCGGCGACTACCCCGCATCAGCCGATGCTGGCTGCATCGTGGCGGCCTACAACCTGGTGCGCATGCGCACGCTGGGACACGTCCGTCTGCAGGTAGCCGGATGAGTGGAAAAGAGACGCAAATGAGCCCGAAAAGGACCCGAATCGAGCCGGAAACAGTTCATCGGACCGAATCGGTGACCTGGATCACCAAAATTCGGTCAGCAACAGGGTCGGGGCGAGTGCCGGTACGCGGTATTTCAGCAACCTGCTAGCAGTCCAGAAAGACTAAAGGGTCAGCAGGCGCTAACCCACTGACCCTCGTCGACTTTGGTGCGGCTGGCAGGATTCGAACCCACGACCCCTTGGTTCGTAGCCAAGTACTCTATCCAACTGAGCTACAGCCGCTGATAGTTCGGTGAATTATGACATATCCGGTCATCAATCCAGTGCCGCGGCGCGCTGGTCGCAGTTGCTGGCGACCAGTTCGTCACCTTCCTGGCGCGCGATGCGGGCCAGCGTGCGCAGGCCCAGCCGGCGCACCGGCGTGCTGAGGCTTTCGGCGCTGGCGGTCTGTTCCAGCAGCCGGCGCGCCTTGCCCCACAGCTGGCGTTGCGCAAAGGCCATGCCGGCTGCGGCCACCACGGCTGGCTCGCGACCATGCTGGGCCAGCACGGCTTCCACCGTCGGCAACCACTGGCTGCCCAGGCCGTCGGCGCAGAACACCAGGGCCAGCGCCAGTTGTTCGCGGGCTTCGACGTCCAGCTTGTGCGCCTGCTCCCAGGCCGGCATCAGCCAGGACTGGGCCAAGGTCAGGTGGCCGAGCTTCGCGGCGCGCTGCGCGGCGCGGGCGACCACCCAGGCGTCGCGCCGGTCGGCGTCGTCCAGGCCCTGCCAGACGCGCTTCAGCTGACCCTCGTCGAAGGCCTGGTCCAGCGCCTCGAAAGCCAAAGAGCGCAGCAGCGACTGGGCGGCGACCGACGAGAAGCCCTGGTGTTTGGCCAGCAGGCGCGCGGTCTGCAGCGCCTCCAGCGGCTTGCGGCGCTGGCGCGCAGCCTGCAGCTTCAGGCGCAAGGCCTGGGTGCGGCGCGCCACGCCAGGTGGCAGCTCACCGAGCAAGGCCATGCCGCGGCCAGCGTCGCGATCGTCCAGCGCCCATTCGGCCGCCAGCAGCAGGATGCCTTCGGATGCGCTGCCCGAACTGGCACGGGCCTGCGCGGCGGTCACACGGTCGTCGCGGCCCTTCTTGTCCTGCAGATGGTGCTGCCCGGTGGCGGCCAACAGGTGCGCCAGGATGGTGAACTCGCGGTCGTCCTTCAGCGAAGGCACGTCGACCTGCAGGTCCAGCGCGCGCTGGGCCGCACGGTGGGCGCGGGCGTAGCGTGCGGCAAACAGCTCGGCCTGAGCCTCGCGCAGCGCCGCCTGCGCGGCCCGTTCGCGCTTCAGTGCGCGCCATTCGCGAGCCCGCAAAGGCAGGCTGAGCAGCGACTGGATCGCCTGCAGGCTGCCGAACAGCACGAACACCGTCGCCGCCATGCCCAGCAGGAACAGGTTGAGCGACATGTCCAGCCGCCACTCACCGTAGAACAGCGAGACCAGCGCGTCATTGCGCCCCAACGCTGCCGCTGCGACCACCGCCGCGACAAACAACAACACCAGCCAGATCACCGAACGCATGCAGCTTCCGTTTCCGTTCGGCGCTCAGCGGCCCGCGGCCGCGGCTGCAAGTGCGGCCAGCGTGTCGTCAGGCCGCGGCAGCACGACCTGATGGCTCTGGCTGGCCACCTGGCGCACCAGTTCCTGCGCAGAATTCACACGGCGCGAGCTGCTGTCGAAATAGCGGTCCAGCGACTGCTGGGCCTGGTTCAGGTCGGTCTGCGCCTGGTCGAACTGGCGCGACAGCAGTGCCAGCCGCGCATTCAGCAGCCGCAGCTTCAGGTTCTCGCGCAGGAAAAAAGCCTGCTCGGGTGCGATCAGCATTGCCTCGGGCTGCTTGATCTGCGTGACCCGCACCAGTCCGCGCACCTCGCCCCAGATGTCTCCACCGACGCGGGTCCAGGCCTGCCACCATGGCGCGTTGCCCCAGGGCAGCGTGAAGCCAGTGGCGCTGGCGGACGCCGGCGCCGATCCGGCGGCGACGGCCGAAGCGCCCGCAGCGGGCGCGACCGAGCGAGTCGCCGAGCGGCGTTCCGGGGTTGACAGCAGCGGCAGCTCGTCGACCAGGCGCACCGCTTCGTCCAGGCGGATCGACAGCGAAGGCAGGTCGACCAGCGCCACCGAGCGCACCCGGTCCAGGTCGCGCGCGACTGCGCGCCGCACCCGCTCCAGCCGCGGCTGGTTGTAGCGCGCCAGCCGCTCGTCAGCCTGCTTCAGCACGGCGACCAGCGGCTCGGCGCTGCCGGTGATGGCGGCCTGCTGCTGGGCCACGCGCAGCGCGGCTTCCACGTCGGCGACCACGCTTTCGTCGCGCGAGCGCGACAGCGAAGAAATCAGCTCCTCGACCTGGCTGCGCTGCAGCGCGGACTCGGCCACGCGCGCCTCCAGCAGCGAGAGCTTGCTGGCGGTTTCCACCGCCGTGTCATGCGCCTGCTTGGACAGCAGCCTGGCCTCGGTCACCTGCTCCTGGCTGGCCTGCTGGCGCTTGACCAGTTCGGGCTCCAGCGCCTTCAGGCGTTGCTGGGTGTTCCAGGCCAAGCCCAGGCCAACAGCGGCGGTGCCACCAAGGATCAGCACCAGCCACGGCAACCAGCCGGGCGTGCGGGCCAGGGGCACGGGTCCCGCTGCAGGCGAAAGCGCCGGCAACACGACGCTGGCCGCGTCGGACGCCTCGGAAGGGGGGGTGTCAGGCATGTTCACCATGTGAAGATCATTGTATAGACGCACCCTGCGTGCCCTGAGCCGGCGACGCAGCGGCGCCACAGCCAACACCGTGGAAAGCCCCGCGGCATCCCATGACTGAAGGGACCACGCCGCTCAGGCCAGCACCTGCTCGACCACCGCCCGCCAGCCCGGCCGCACCGGCAACACCGTGCCAAAGCCCAGCGCCCGCGCCCGCGCCTCGATGCGGGGATGCGAGGCCAGGGCGATGGCCTTGGCCCAATCCGCCTGCGGCAACAGGCGAGACAGATGCTCGATGCCCTCGGAGCTGCTGAGCAGCCAGCGCGCCTGCGCCGGCTCGGCCAGCGCCCGATGCGCAATCGCCAGCTGGGCCGGGTTCCAGTCGGGCACCAGCCTGGCATAGGACTGCACGAAGTCCACCACGGCGCCAGCCTGCGCCAGCGTGGTGGCGAACCAGTCGCGCCCGCCATCGCCGCGCACGACCCAGACCGGCCGGCCCTGCCAGTCCTGCGCGCGGAGCTGTTCCCACAGCGCTTCGGAATCGAACTGCGCCGCGGACTCGTCCGGCGCGGTGATGCAGTCCACCGGCACGCCGGCTGCGCACAGCGCGGCCACCGTGCCGGGCCCGGTGGCCGCGGCCTGCACGCCAGCCGGCCAGCTCGCACCGGGCGGCAGGCAGGCGAAAAACTGCAGCGCTGCGTTGGGGCTGACAAACATCAGCAAGGCGCCCGCAGACAAGCCGGCAAACACCTCACGCACCCGCGCTGGCGCTGGCGCGCCGGCAATGCCCATCAAGGGCAAGGCTTCGGCCTCGACCTGATGGCTGCGCAGCCGCGCCACCCATTCCGAGGCCTGTGGCTCGGGACGGGTGACCAGCACCCGGCAAACGGCAGGTCGCGTCGGGCTCACGCCGGCATCGCCAGGTAGGCCTCGCCCCCCGCGTCGCGCAGCAGCTGCGCCGCCTGCTGCCCCAACGCTTCGGCTGCGGCCACGTCGGGCACCGCGCCATCCACCGCCGCCTTCAGCAGCGGCTGCAGCGGGTCGACTGCATGGCCCAGCGCCACACTCATCGCCAGCCGCCCGGCGCTGACCACTGCATGCGCGGCCAGCGGCACGCTGCAGCTGCCGCCGAGTGCACGCGACACGGCCCGCTCGGCATGCGCCGCCAGCCAGGTCGGCCCGTGGCCCAGCTGCGCCACGGCGCCGACCAGCGCGTCCGCACTCTCGCGCAGTTCCAGGCCCAGCGCGCCCTGGCCGGCACAGGGAATCATTTGCTCGACGCTGAAGAACGAGCGGATGCGCTCGCCCAGGCCCAGGCGTTTCAGGCCGGCTGCAGCCAGCACGATGGCGTCGTAGCCGCCGTCATCCAGCTTGCGCAGCCGGGTGTCCAGGTTGCCGCGCAGCGGTTCGATGCGCAGGTCCGGCCGCAAGGCCAGCAGTTGCACCACGCGGCGCAGGCTGGAGGTGCCGACACAAGCCCCCTGCGGCAAGGCCTGCAGGTCGGCAAAGTGATTCGACACGAAGGCATCACGCGGATCCTCGCGCGCCAGCACGGCCGCCAGCACAAAGCCCTCGGGCAGCTCCATCGGCAGGTCCTTCAGCGAATGCACCGCCAGGTGCGCCTCGCCGCGTGCCATGGCCAGCTCCAGTTCCTTGACGAACAAGCCCTTGCCGCCAACCTTGGACAGGCTGCGGTCCAGGATCTGGTCGCCGCGCGTGGTCATGCCCAGCAGGCTGGCCGGCAGACCCAGCTCGGTGGCCAGGCGATCCCGCACATGCTCGGCCTGCCACATCGCCAGCCGGCTTTCGCGGGTGGCGATGACCACCGGCGAAGGGATCGGTGCCGACACCGGCGGAAAGGTGGGCGAGGCAGGCGTGTGATTCATGCCGAAATTATCGCGCCGCCACGGGCAACTGATAGGATTGCGAATTGGTAATTCGGTTACACCATCCGGAGACTTTCGATGCCGCGTGCTGCCGCCCCCGCCAAGACCCCCATCGTGCGCCCGCCGCGCGCCGCATCTTCCAAGGTGGCGAAGCCATCTTCCAGTGATGCCACCGAGAAGAACAAGCCTTTGGTGGAGGATATTCGGTTACTTGGCCGAATCCTGGGGGATGTGATCCGCGAGCAGGAAGGCCGGCCGGCCTTCGACCTGATCGAACGGGTGCGCCAGCTCTCGGTGGCCTACCGGATCAAGAAGGACGCCAGCGCCGGGCGCGTGCTGGACCGGCTGTTGAAGAACCTGTCGGCCGACCAGACGGTCAGCGTGATCCGCGCCTTCAGCTACTTCTCGCACCTGGCCAACATTGCCGAGGACCGCCACCACGTGCGCCGGCGCATGTACCACGAGGCGGCAGGCACCCACCAGGAAGGCTCGCTGGCCCACTGCTTCGAGAAGCTCGCCCGTGCCGACCACCGCGCCGCCGACATTGCCGGCACGCTGGCCAAGGCCTACATCTCACCTGTGCTGACGGCCCACCCGACCGAAGTGCAGCGCAAGAGCATCCTGGACGCCGAGCGCGCCATTGCCGAGCTGATCAGCCAGCGCGACGAACTGCGCACCGACAGCGAGCGCCGGATCAACGAAGCACTGCTGACGGCCCGCGTGACCCAGCTCTGGCAGACGCGCATGCTGCGCTACGCCAAGCTGACGGTGGCCGACGAGATCGAGAACGCGCTGTCGTACTACCACGCCACCTTCCTGCGCCAGATCCCGCGCATGTATGCCGAGGTCGAGGAAGCGCTGCCCGGCCATGAAGTGGCGCCCTTCTTCCGCATGGGCAACTGGATTGGCGGCGACCGCGATGGCAACCCGAACGTCAGCGCCGAGACGCTGCGCCTGGCGCTCTCGCGCCAGTCCGAAACCGCGCTGCGCCACTACCTGACCGAAGTGCACACGCTGGGCGCCGAGCTGTCGATCTCGCAGATGCTGGCGCCGGTCTCGGCCGAGATGATCGCGCTGGCCGACAGCTCGCCCGACAAGAGCCCGCACCGCGAGGACGAGCCCTACCGCCGCGCGCTGACCGGCATCTACGCCCGGCTGGCCGCCACGCTGCACGAGCTGACCGGCACCGAGGCGCTGCGCCATGCCGTGGCACCGCAGGACCCGTACCGCGCGCCGGAAGACTTCCTGGCCGACCTGCGGGTGATCGAGCGCTCGCTGCGCTCCCATCACGCCGGTGCGCTGATCGGCCCGCGCCTGGCGCCGCTGATGCGCGCGGTGCAGGTCTTCGGTTTCCACCTGGCCACCGTGGACCTGCGCCAGAGCTCGGACCAGCACGAAGCGGTGATTGGCGAGCTGCTGCGCGTGGCGCGCATCGAACCCGACTACAGCGCGCTCGACGAAACCGCCCGCCGCGAGTTGCTGCTGCGCCTGCTGAACGAAGCCCGCAGCCTGCGCGTGCGCGGCGTGGACTACAGCGAATGGGCGCAGCGCGAGCTGGCCATCTTCGAGGCCGCGGTCGAAGGCCGGCGCCGCTACGGCAAGCTGGCCATCCGCCACTACATCATCTCGCACACCGAGGACGTGTCCGACCTGCTGGAAGTGCTGCTGCTGCAGAAGGAATGCGGGCTGATGCGCGGCCTGCTCAGCGAAGAGGCGCATGCCGACCTGATCGTCTCGCCGCTGTTCGAGACGATTGGCGACCTGCGCAATGCCGGCACCATCATGCAGCAGTTCTACGCGTTGCCCGGCATTGCCGCGCTGGTCGCCAGGGGCGGTGGCGAACAGGATGTGATGCTGGGCTATTCGGACAGCAACAAGGACGGCGGCTTCTTCACCAGCAACTGGGAGCTTTACCGCGCCGAGATTGCGCTGGTCGAGATGTTCGCCCCCTTGGAGGCCGAGCACGGCATCCAGCTGCGGTTGTTCCATGGGCGCGGCGGCACGGTCGGCCGGGGCGGTGGCCCGAGCTACCAGGCCATCCTGGCCCAGCCGCCCGGCACCGTGGGCGGGCAGATCCGCCTGACCGAGCAGGGCGAGGTCATCAACTCCAAGTACGCCAACCCCGAGATCGGCCGGCGCAACCTGGAAACCCTGGTCGCCGCGACACTGGAAGCCACGCTGCTGCACCCGACCAAGGCCGCCCCCAAGGCCTTCCTGGAGGCCGCCGAGCAGCTCAGCCAGGGCAGCATGGCGGCCTATCGCGCGCTGGTCTACGAGACACCAGGCTTCACCGACTACTTCTTCTCCGCCACGCCCATCCGCGAGATCGCCGAGCTGAACATCGGCTCGCGCCCGGCCTCGCGCAAGGCATCCCGCGCCATCGAGGACCTGCGCGCCATTCCCTGGGGCTTCTCCTGGGGCCAGTGCCGCGTGGCGCTGCCGGGCTGGTGCGGCTTCGGCTCGGCTGTCGAGCAGTTCCTGGGCGAAGACAAGAAGCAGCGGGCCGCGCGGCTGGAGCTGCTGCAGCGCATGCACCGCCAGTGGCCGTTCTTCCGCACGCTGCTGTCCAACCTGGACATGGTGCTGGCCAAGAGCGACCTGCGCATTGCCTCGCGCTATGTCGAGCTGGTCGAAGACAAGCGGCTGGGCAAGCGCATCTTCGCGGCCATCCGCGCCGAGTGGGACCTGACCTGCCAAGCGCTGGCCACCATCACCGGTGACGGGCAGCCGCTGCAGTCCAACCCCAGCCTGGCCCGCTCGATCGAACACCGCTTCCCCTACCTGGACCCGCTGAACCATTTGCAGGTGGAACTGATGCGCCGCTACCGCAAGCGCCGCGAAGGCGATCCGGCCAACGAGCGGCTGCAGCGCGGCATCCACATCTCGATCAACGGGGTTGCAGCAGGCCTCCGAAACACGGGTTGATCTTGATCCGTTCGCACTGAGCCTGTCGAAGTGCCCGCGTCGCCGTGACGCGCTGGCTTCGACAGGCTCAGCCCGAACGGTCCACAGCGCCAACGATTGGGAAACCTCAATCTCTCGGACAGCGGCGAATCTACCTGCGCGCTTCCTGCTTCAGGAAACGCGAGATCGTGGCCAGTTCGCCGTCTCGCGCGACCTCGCTGAGGTAGGCGCTCATGCGCAGCGCAGCGGCGCATTGGCGGTCCTGCGAGGCGGTGTTCTGTCCAGAAACCGTGGGCCACTCCTGGGTGGCGATGCGCGAGAGCGCATCGGTGTAGGTCTGGCGGCGCGCGGCCAGCGCCTGCAGCCGCTCGGGCGACTGCCCTGTCCGTTCGCCCAGGCGCATGCCCATGCCCAGGTCCAGCATCGAGCGGCCATGCTGGGACAGCAGTTCGCCGAAGTGGCCGCAGGTGTCGCGCCGCGCAGGGTCGGCCATGACCTCGGCCGAGCACCAGCGGCCCAGCGCCTGGTAGCCACCGTAGACATGCGTGGTGCTCACCCCCATCGCCGCCACTTCAACCTGCAACCGCACCTGGCCCTGCACCGTCGGCGGCAAGGCCTGCATCACCTGCTGCGAGACCCAGCTCAGGTCGCCGTCGTGCCGGCTGGCCTGGGCTGCGCGCAGCATCGCCTGGTCCTGCGCGGCAGGGTCGTTGGCCAGGTCCTGTGCCAGCGCCAGCCAAGGCGCGGCGTTGTCGGGGTCCAGCTCGGCCCAGTGGGCATTGCTGAGCCCGGCGCAGCGGCCGGTGGCGGCCTTGCCACCGCTGCAGGCCTGCAGCGCCAGCGCATAGACGGCCGGCGACTGTGTCATCTGCGCCTGGTCGATCAGCGCTTCCAGGTCCACCGCTGCGGTGCGCCGCTGCTGGTCCACCTCGCGCTGGCGCTTTTCGCCTTCGGCCATGCAGGCAGCCTCTGCCGCCGGGTCGGGTGCGCTGTTGCGATTGGCCGGGCTGCCGGACAGGCAGGCGTCCAGGTCGGGCGGCGGCAGCGTGAAGTCGCTGGCCGCCAGCATCAGGCCGACCGCGCGCGCCACCTCGTCGGGCGAGTTGCGCAGCCTGTTCACCAGCTCGCGCTGGGCCAGCAGCGCCGCGTCCTGCGCGGCCTGCTGCAAACGGGCGTTCGACGGGCGGCGGCCGTTGACATCCGGCAGCGGGCCGATGCCGCAATTGGCCGCCATCGCATTGCCGGCCTCGGCCTCGCTGGCCGGCTGGGAAGCGGGCGCCGCCTCGGCCGAGGCCGACAAAGCCTGGGGCGCTGCAGCAGAAGACTCGCTGGCCGATGCGGCGTGGCCCGCGACCTGCACCTGCGGCGCGGCCGGCGCCCAGGCGCGCCAGGCCAGCAGCACCAGCGCAGCCAGCGCCACGCCGATGACCGAAATGGCCAGTGGCCGTGAGACCCGGGTCGAACTCACGCGCTCACAGCCCTTCGCCGACCAGCGCTTCGCGCACGCCGGCCAACTGCCGGCGCGAGACCGCCAGCCATTCGTCGTGCGGCGCCAGCCGCACCGCCCAGGCCTCGCCGCCGCCTTCTTCCTGTTCGTCGCCATGCAGCACGCGGCGCTCCAGCGCCCGCACCGCCGCCTTGGCGACCACGGCATTGCGGTGGATGCGCACCACCCGCGCGCCCAGGCGCTGCTCCAGGTCGGCCAGCGCATCGTCCAGCACATACTGATGCTCGCGGGTGCGCAGCGTCACGTACTTCATCTCGGCCCGCAGGTAGACCACGTCCCCCACCGGGATGCGCAGCACCCGCCCACGGTCGCTGACGACCAGCACCGGCTCGTCCACCGCCGGCTTGCTCACCGCCGCCAAGCCCACGCGCGCGCGGCCCAGCCGTTGCGCAATGCGGCCCAGGGCCTCCTGCAGGCGCGCGCGGCGCACCGGCTTGGTCAGGTAGTCCACCGCCTCGATCTCGAAGGCCTGCAGCGCATGCTCGGCATGGGCGGTGACAAACACCACCACCGGCGAAGCCTGCAGCGACTGGCCTGGCGCCGACGAGCGCAGCCGCCGCGCCAGTTCCAGCCCATCAATGCCAGGCATGTGGATGTCCAGCAGCACCGCGTCGGCCGGCTGGCGGGCCAGCAGGTGCAGCGCCTCGGAGGCACTGCCGGCTTCGCCGACGACCTCGACCGAAGGCGCTGCGCAATCGGCCAGCAGGCTGCGCAGCCGCATGCGCGCCAGTGGCTCGTCGTCGACGATCAGCAGGCGCAGGCGTTCGTTGTCGGTGTCCATGGTCCAGGTCCCTAAACCGGCACGCCGACGCTGACGCGCCAGCGGCCATCTTCGATGATGCCGCTGCGAAAGTCGGCGTCCAGGTCGTGCATCAGCCGCAGCCGCTCGCGCACGCTGGCCAGGCCGATGCCATGGCCACGCTTCGAAGGCCCCAGCGGCACCGAGTTGGTGACCGAGATCAGCACCCGGTCGCGCCGGCGGCGGGTGACGATCTCGATGCGGCCGCCGCGGTCGCTGGGCTCCACGCCGTGGCGCACCGCATTTTCGATCAGCGGCTGCAGCAGCAGCGGTGGCAGCCGGGTGTCGTCCGCGGCCGGGTCCAGCCGCCAGTCCACGCGCAGCCGGGCGCCAAAGCGCAGCTGCTCAATGTCCAGGTAGCGCCGGCTCAGCTCGACCTCGGCCGCCAGCGTGGTCGCCTCGTCCAGCCCGCCCAGCGCCGCGCGGAACAGCTCGGCCAGGTCTTCCAGCACTTCTTCGGCACGCTTCGGGTCGACCTGGACCAGCGCGATCGCGGTGTTCAGCGTGTTGAACAGGAAGTGCGGGCGGATGCGGGTCTGCAGGTCGGCCAGCCGGGCCGCCGCGGCGGCCGGCAGCCGCGCGCGCTGGCGCCAGCGTTCGGACTGCTGCAGCAGCGCCGCCAGCAGCGCGCCGGCCAGCGCCGGGGCCAGCCAGGGCCAGTCGTCATTCGCGCCGGGGTTGCTCATCAGGCCAATGCGGCTGAACGGCACCCAGGCGGCCAACGTGGTCAGCGCGCCCACCAGCGCCACGGCGCCCGTCTGCAGCGCGGGCGCCAGCTTCACCAGCAGCGGCCGCCCCAGGCAGACCAGCAGCAGCCAGGCCAACGTTGCGGGCACCGCGACGGTGGCGGCTTCGCTCATCATCGCCAGCCAGTTGACCAGGTTGCGCGCCGCGAACAGCAAGCCCACGCCCAGCACGCCGTGCACGCCCACCAGCGCGCGCAGCAGCATGCCGCTGCCGCAGCCGGGCAAGGCAGCGGCGCGCACCGCGTCGGGTGCGGTGACGACCTCGCGCAGGTCGTCGAACAGCGTGCTGGTGCCGGTTTCAGAGCGTTTTGCCACGGCGGTCATTCTCGGCCAAGTCGCCCCCGGGGCCATGCCCGCTCGTCCGCGCCAGGGCACCGCCTAAAATGCTCGGCTTCCCTCCCCACTCTGCCGCAGCGGCGCCCTCTCGGCCGCGGCGGCCTGCTGCCCGATGAGCTCCAACCAACTCGACAAGAAATCCCAGGCCTGGTCCGCGCTCTTCTCAGAGCCGATGAGCGAGCTGGTGAAGCGCTACACCTCCAGCGTCTTCTTCGACAAGCGCCTGTGGGCGGCCGACATCGAAGGCAGCCTGGCCCATGCCGGCATGCTGGCCGCGCAAGGCATCATAGGCGCGCAGGACCTGGCCGACATCCAGCGCGGCATGGCGCAGATCAAAGGCGAGATCGAGGCCGGCCAGTTCGAGTGGAAGCTGGAGCTGGAAGACGTGCACCTCAACATCGAGGCCCGCCTGACCCAGTTGGTGGGCGACGCCGGCAAGCGCCTGCACACCGGCCGCTCGCGCAACGATCAGGTCGCCACTGACGTGCGCCTCTGGCTGCGCAGCGAGATCGACCAGATTGGCGAGCTGCTGGCCGACATGCAGCGCGCGCTGGTCAGCGTGGCGGCCGACCACACCGAAACCGTGATGCCAGGCTTCACGCACATGCAGGTGGCGCAGCCGGTGAGCTTTGCGCACCACCTGCTGGCCTATGTGGAAATGTTCGCCCGCGATGCCGAACGCCTGACGGACTTGCGCAAGCGCGTGAACCGCCTGCCGCTGGGCGCCGCCGCGCTGGCGGGCACCAGCTACCCGCTGGACCGTGAGGCAGTGGCGAAGTCGTTGGGCTTTGACGGTGTCTGCCAGAACAGCCTGGACGCCGTGAGCGACCGTGACTTCGCGATCGAGTTCAGCGGCTTTGCCGCGCTGGTGATGATCCACGTCTCGCGCATGGCCGAGGAGATCGTGCTGTGGATGAGCCAGAACTTCGGCTTCATCGACCTGTCGGACCGGTATTGCACCGGCTCGTCCATCATGCCGCAGAAGCGCAACCCGGACGTGGCCGAGCTGGCGCGTGGCAAGAGCGGCCGCGTGGTCGGCCACCTGATGGGCCTGATCACCTTGATGAAGGGCCAGCCGCTGACCTACAACAAGGACAACCAGGAAGACAAGGAGCCGCTGTTCGACACCGTGGACACGGTCAAGGACACGCTGCGCATCATGGCCGAGATGGTGGGCGGCGAAGTGGCGGCCGACGGTTCACGCAGTGGCGGCCTGAAGGTCAAGGCCGATGCGATGGAGCGCGCCGCGCTGCGCGGCTATGCCACGGCGACCGACCTGGCCGACTACCTGGTCAAGAAGGGCTTGCCGTTCCGCGACGCACACGAGGTCGTGGCGCATGCCGTGAAGGAAGGCCTGAAGCAGGGTGTGGACCTGGCCGAGTTGCCACTGGCCACGCTGCAGGGCTTTGATGCCCGCATCACCGACGATGTGTTCTCGGTGCTGACGCTGCGCGGCTCGCTGAATGCCCGCAATGTGCTGGGCGGCACCGCGCCGGTGCAGGCGCTGGCGCAGATTGCGCGTCACCAGGCCCGCCTGGGTCGGTGACAAAAAGGGAGAGTGGCCCTGGCTCCGCCGAACCTGGCCACTCATTCCCAGATGCTCAAGGCTTGGTCACGGTGAAGTAGAAGCCGGACTTGGCCGACAGCGTGCCGGCCATCGGCACGACTTCGCCGTTTTCGTTCAGCCCATAGCAGTCGACCGAGAAGCGGCCGGCGACGATTTCGCCGTTGTAGTCGGTCGAGGACGGCAGCTCGAACTGGTACTTGTGCGAGCCGATCTTGGTCAGCTGCGAACCTTCGACCGAGATGTACTGGCTCACCGAGCCGGACACCGGGACCACCATGTCCACATGGAAGACCTTCAGGTCGTGCTGGGCCTCGGGCTTGAAGGTGATTTCCACCCGCGTGCCGAGGATCTGCTGGCCGGTCAGCGGGATGAACTTGCCCTTCTTGTTGGTGTAGCCCATCTGGCCGTAGTCCAGGGCCTTGTCCACATACGGGTGATAGAAGACTTCCACGGTGTCGGCCGCCAGGGCCGAGCCAGCGGCCCAGAAGCCCATGGCAGCCGCCAGCGCGGCCTTTTTCCAGAAAGAGAGAGACATGCGAATGACTTTCGAAAAGAGGAACAGGAAAGAAACGAAGAGAGGGAAGGAAGCGCGCATCCATTCACCGGATGCCGGGTTGAAGAGGCGTCAGTGCATCGATGCGGGGCCCTCCGGTTGAGGGGTTGAAGAAAGCGCGAGGCAGCCGGCCGTCTGCCGCGCGGACATGGCTCCGCCTGCGGCGCTGTCCGATTCTGAAAACCGGGCGCCCGAGGCGAAGAAAGGGAACAGGGGGAAGCGGCGCGCGCTTCAGGCCTGGGCTGTCGCCAGGCCCGGCGCGCCGGGTGTCATGGGTCGAACTTCAGGCCCTGGGCGACCAGGCTGGTGCCGTCCAGCGACAAGGTGCCGCGCACCTCGATGCGCACGCCGTTGGCCAGCGCCGATTCGGTGCCCTGGCTGAGCACCGTGTCGGCAAACGAAACCGGCGTGCCCAGCAGCGTGAAGCGCTGCGCTGCCAGGTCCAGCGCCGAGAGCTGGCCCACCAGGCTGAAGTTCTGCTTGTTGACCCGGTCGCCATCCTCGGCCACCGGCCTCACCGTCAGCGTATTGGCCTGCACCACGCCGCCGCTGGCGCTGCCTTCAACCCGCACGCGCAGGCCCGTCTGCAGCACGCTGCCGGCCGGCAGCACCTGGGCCTGGCGCAGGTCCACGCGCAGGCCGCCCACGCGCAGGCTGCTGCCGTCGAGCTGTTCGATCAGGCCCTGCAGCGCCACCGGGCCGGTGGCCGCGTCCCGCTGCGCCGGCACCAGCACGCTGCGCACCAGCCAGCGGCCCCGCGCATCGGGCTGGGTGTCGAACAGCAGCTTGACGAAGACGCCGTCGGTCAGCTCGCCTGGCAGCGACATGCGCGTGGACAACTGGAACGGCTGGCCGCCCATCTGCAGCGTGCGCGTGGCCAGGTCCAGCGCCTGCACGCGGCCCTGCAGCCCGTAGGACGCCGGGCTGAGGAGCGGCTCGATGCGCCGCGCCAGGTAGCGGCCGGTCGCTGCGTCATAGATCGCATGGACCTCCACCACGTCCCCCAGCGCAATGCCGGCCTGGCCGCCAGCGATAGCAGGGTCGAAGGCCGTGTTGCCGTCGATCAGCACCGTCTGGCCCAGCACCGTGAGCGAACGCGCCATCAGGTCGCTGGCGCTGACCGGGCCGGCCAGCGCGCTGGCCACCGTGACCTGCAAGGCCTCGGCGGACGGCTCGTCGCCACCCACCGCAGCGCTGTCGATGCGCACCACCATGCCCAGCCGCAGCGCGTCGGCGCCCAGCAGGTGGCCCTGGTCGTCGGCAATGCGGGCACTGCGCTGCCCGTAGTTCACGCCGTTGACGATCAGGCCGCCCAGGCCGGTCGCCGAGCCTTCGGTGTAGCCCTGAGGGCTGGCCCCGGTGCCGCCGCCTTCCACGCCACCGCAGGCGGCCAGCAGCAGCGCCGCCAGGCTGCAGGCCAGGGCAAACGGCGTTCGCCAGCAGCGGCCGGGCCGTTCAGTCATTCGCGCCATCGGGAAAATCCTCCTCATCGCGCGCGGGCTCGGCCGTCGGTGCCGGCCTGCGCTGCGAGTACATGAACATGCCAACGCGCACCACCGCGTCAGTGGGCGCACCGTCGGCTTCGTCGCGGTCGATGCGGCGCTGCAATTCGGGCACCAACTGCTGCGTCAGTTGCTGCCAATGGCTTTCGACCAAGCCTCGCACGCCTTGTGCAGAGTCCAGCGACAGGCCGTTGGCCCAGATCGCTTGCTCGAAGTGGCGCGGCTGCTCGCCTGCGACGTTGTCGACGGCGGCGCTGAGGTGGTCGCCCACATTGCCACCGAGCAGGCCCAGCAAGCGGGCCTGGTCCCGGTCGGGCACCAGCGCGGCACGGTTCAGGCTGACGCGGTCGCTGTCCTGCTGCCAGGTGACCAGCTTCAGCCGCAGCATGTCGTCCAGCAGGCTGCGGGGATGCACGTCGCGTGTCACCAGCGCGGCCAGCGCGTCGAAACTGGGCGCCGGGCCCTGGCGCGGCAGGCCAGCCTCATCCTGCGGCAGCGCTGGGTCGGTGGACCAGCGGAAGAACAGGCGCAGCGCCATCGACGGGCGTGGCCGCGGCGCTTCCAGCGATTCGCCAACCAGCCGCGTAACCTCGCGCCGGTTGATGCCGGTGGCCGTGGCAATGCGGCTGACCAGACGGTGCGGCAGCGCCTCGGGCTTGGCCTTCAGAGCGGCTTCGCGCGCGGCCTGCACCATGGCCAGCTTCAACAGCGCTTCCAGCGAGTCGAAGTGCAAGCCCTGCGCCACGGCCAGGCGGCCCAGCGGGGCCAGCAGTGACTGCATGGCTTCCAGCAAGGCTTTGTGCTCCGGCGATGGCAAAGAAAGGGCTGTGGAGGGATCGGACATGGCAACAGGCCTGAGAGCGAGGCCGGAAGCATAGGCGCGCAGTCGAATACCGCAGGCGCACGGGCCACCGAACTCACAGACTGATGATAAATGTGTGAATTGCACATTTACAAGCCCCAGAGTGATTCCGACACAGCCTTTTCACAGGCCCGTGTTGGTGAGTCGGTGCCCATTGATCGCGCAGGCGGCGGCAATCGGTGCACAAAAATTTGTGCTGACGGCCGGCCGCCTCAGTTCGTGCGGTCGATCAGGTCACGGACCTTGTTTTCCAACGCTTCGATGTCGAAGGGCTTGGTCAGCACTTCCATGCCGTGGGCCAGGTGCCCGTTGCCGACCACCGCGTTCTCCGCGAAGCCGGTGATGAACAGCACCTTCAGCGCCGGCCGGGCCACGCGCGCCTGGTCAGCCACCTGGCGGCCATTCATGCCGCCGGGCAGGCCAACGTCGGTGATCAGCAGGTCGATGGGCGTGTCCGACTGCAGGATGCGCAGCCCGCTGGCGCCCTCGCCTGCCTCCAGCGTGCTGTAGCCAGCCTCCTGCAGCACGCTGGTGATCAACATGCGGATGGCGGGCTCGTCGTCGATCACCAGCACCGTTTCGCCAGCGCCCAGGCCGTGGTGCTCGGCTTCGGGCTCTGGCGCAGGCAGGTCCTCGCCGGTGTGCCGCGGCAGGTAAAGGCACATCGTCGTGCCCTTGCCAAGCTCGGAATAGATGCGCACCTGGCCGCCGGACTGGCGCACGAAGCCGTAGACCATGGACAGGCCCAGCCCGGTGCCCTCGCCGAGTGGCTTGGTGGTGAAAAACGGATCGAAGGCGCGGGCGATCACCTCGGGCGCCATGCCGGTGCCGGTGTCGGTCACGCAGATCGACACGTACTGGCCCGGCGGCAGCTCGCGCTCCTTGGCCGCGCGCTCGTCCAGCCACTTGTTGGCGGTCTCGATGGTCAGCCGCCCGCCCTGCGGCGCCATCGCGTCGCGGGCGTTGATGCACAGGTTCAACAAGGCGTTTTCCAGCTGCGACGGGTCGACCTTGATGGTCCACACGCCGCCAGCACCGACCACTTCCAGCTCGACATTCGGGCCGACGCTGCGCCGCACCAGGTCTTCCATGCCGGCGATCAGGCGGTTGGCGTCGACCGGCCGCGGGTCCAGCGTCTGCTGGCGCGAGAAGGCCAGCAGACGGTGCGTCAATGCCGCGGCGCGCCGGGTCGCCCCCTGCGCGGTGCCGATGAAGCGCTCCACCCCGGCGGTGCGCCCTTCCGCCAGCCGCCGGCTCAGCAGTTCCAGGCTGCCGCTGATGGCGGCCAGCAGGTTGTTGAAGTCGTGCGCGATGCCGCCGGTCAACTGGCCCACCGCCTCCATCTTCTGCGACTGCCGCAAGGCCTCGTGCGCCGCGGCGAGTTCGGCTTGCGCCTGTTTCTCGACCGTGACGTCACGACCATAGGCAAACACCAGCTCGCCCTCGGTGGCGGTGTGCCAGGAAATCCAGCGCAGCGAGCCGTCCTTGTGAAGGTAGCGGTTCTCGAAGCCGGTCAGGTTGCGCTTGCTGAGCGCGGCATCCAGTCCGGTCTGGGTCAAGCCAGCGTCCCCGGGCCAGACGAAGGCCACGAAGCTGCGGCCTATCACCTCTTCCGGCCGGTAGCCCAGGATCGCCGTCCATGCGGGATTGACGTCGCGGAAGACGCCGTCGGCCCCGATCACCACAAGCAGGTCGCGCGAATTGCGCCACACCCGGTCGCGCTCCTCGGTGCGGGCCACCACCTGCTGCTCCAGCGAGGCGGCCAATTGCCGCAGGTCTTCCTCGGCCCGCCGCCGCTCCACCGCGCTGCGCGTGCGCTCGGCCACCTCGCGAATCAACGCCAGCTCCTCCTGGGGCCACTCGCGGGGCTGCGCATGGTTCAGGTACAGCAGCGCCACCAGCCCGCCCTGCTCGGTCACCGGCATGTTGACCAGCGCGTGCGCGCTGATCGCCTTCAGCGCGCCAGCGGTGGCGGCGGTTCGCGGGTCCAGGTCGGCGTTGCTGACCACCACGGTGCGGCCGGCCTTCAGGTCCTCGATGTAGGAGCCATAGTCCCGGAAGTGCAGCACGCCGGCCAGGCTGCGGATGCCGGGCGCATTCCAGTCGCGCTCGATGCTGATGGTCTCGTCGGCCTTGCTGACCGTGCCGTAGCCGGCGCGGCTCACTCCCAGCGCGCGGCCCAGGATCTCAGCCGCGGCAAACGACAGGTCCGAAGGGTCGTCCAGCTCACGAAAGCGCTCGGCCAGCGCCACCAGCACGTTCTGCCGCGTGTCGCCGCTGCGCAGCGCGCTCACCGCCTGCAGCCGGTCCGTGGTTTCGATGCACACGCCGAACAAGCCGGCCACCTGCGCCGCTTCGTCCCGCATGGGCGTGTACGAGAAGTCGAAGCTGGCGTCCCTGACCACACCGTCCCGGTCCAGCCCGACGGTGAAGCCGTCCATGTGCACCGCCTCGCCGGCAAACACCTGTTCGAACAGCGGCGCCAGGTCGCCCCAGGCTTCTTGCCAGACCTGCGCACTGGGCCGGCCCAGCGCAGCCGGATGCTTGCGGCCAAGGATGAGTGCAAAGGCGTCGTTGTAGAGCCAGGTCTGCTGCGGCCCCCAGGCCAGGAACATGGGCTGGCGGGCGGCCAGCAGCACGCCCAGCACCGTCTTCAGCGACTGCGGCCAGCCGGCAGCCGGGCCCAGCGGCGTGGCGGCCCAGTCGAAGCCGCGCACCAGGGCGCCCATCTGGCCGCCGCCCGGCAGGAAGTCAAAGGCTGGCGCCTGTGCGCCCGGGTCAAGCTGGCCAGCCAATGGCGTCTCCCAGGGCCGCGTGTCCCGCGGCATGCAGATGTGAACGAGGTCCGGTGGCGCGGCAGTCGTGCCGTCCCGCGCGCCGGATGCCTGCCCGGGACCATACCGCAACAAGCTGGCGACCCCACGTCAGACGACACCGCTTCGCAAGCCGCCGGCAGCGATGCCGGCAGGCGGCGGCGGGGTGTCGGGGCGCAGTCAAAAGACTGATAATCCATCCAGTTGTTGCCCACCATGCCTGCCAACCCGACACCGCCACGCCGGCTCATCGCCCACCTCGACATGGACGCGTTCTACGCCTCCTGCGAGCTGCTGCGTTACCCGGACCTGCGCGGCGAGCCGGTGGTGATCGGCGGCGGCCGGCGCCACCAGCCCGAACCGCAGCCCGACGGCACGCGGCGCTACGCCAGGCTGGCCGACTACGCCGGCCGCGGCGTGGTCACCACCGCCACCTACGCCGCCCGGGCCTTCGGCGTGCACTCGGCCATGGGCCTGATGAAGGCCGCCGCGCTGGCGCCACAGGCTGTTTTGCTGCCCACCGATTTCGATCTCTACAAGCGCTGCTCGCGCGCTTTCAAGGCTGCCGTGGCCGAGCTGGCGCCGGTGATCGAGGACCGCGGCATCGACGAGATCTACATCGACCTCACCGAGGTGCCCGGCGCGCAGGACACCATCGGCCACGACCCGCTGGGCGGTGCCCGCGCGCTGGCCCGCGAGATCAAGAACAACGTGCAGCGCGCCACCGGCCTGACCTGCTCCATCGGCGTGACGCCAAACAAGCTGCTGTCCAAGCTGGCCTCGGAGCTGGACAAGCCCGACGGGCTGACAGTGCTGACGCTGGACGAGATCCCGACCCGCATCTGGCCGCTGCCGGTGCGCAAGCTCAACGGCATCGGCCCCAAGGCCGGTGCCAAGCTGGCGGGGCTGGGGCTGGAGACGCTGGGCCAGCTGGCGCAGTGCGAGCCCGAGTGGCTGATCGAGCGCTTCGGCCAGAGCTACGGCGCCTGGCTGCACCGTGCCGCCTGGGGCCGCGACGAGCGCCCGCTGGTGACCGACAGCGAGCCCGTTTCGATGAGCCGCGAGACCACCTTCGACCGCGACCTGCACGCGGTGCGCGACCGCAGCCAGCTCTCGGCCATCTTCACCGAGCTGTGCCGGCGCGTGGCCGAGGACCTGCAGCGCAAGGGCTACGTCGGCCGCACCGTGGGCATCAAGCTGCGCTTTGACGACTTCAAGATCGTGACCCGCGACCTGACGCTGCCGGCCAACACCGCCGACTTCGCGAGCATCCGCCAGGCCGCGGGCCAGTGCCTGAAGCGCGTGGACCTGCGCCGCCGGCTGCGCCTGCTGGGCGTGCGCGTGGGCAACCTGCATCGCGCGGATCTGCCGGAGCTGCCTTCGCGCCGCAGCACGCGCGCGCCGGCCCGCCCTGGCCGTCCAATGCCGAAACCCGCGGCCACCACGATGCTGGTCGCCCGCGAGCCAGGATTGTTCGACGACCTGCCGGACGAAACGGCGAACTGAAGCGGCTCAATCCGCGCGCGGCGGCCGGGTCGGCAAGTGCCAAAGCCACAGCGCCACCAACGCGCAGGTGATGCCCGGCGTCCAGCGCCAGATCGGCGATGGAATCGTCCACCAGGCCCACAGCGAGCTGGCGCTCATCATCACCGTGGCCAGTTGCTTGGCGCGCAGCGGCACCGCGCGGGTGGCCCGCCAGTCGCGCACGATGGGGCCCAGGTGCCGGTGCGTCACCAGCCAGTGCTCCCAGCGCTCGCTGCCCTTGGAGAAGCACCAGGCGGCCAGCAACACAAACGGGGTGGTCGGCAGCAGCGGCAGGAAGATGCCGATCACGCCCAGCAGCAGCGACAGCCCGCCCGCCAGCAGCCACAGCGGCCTCAGCCAGGCCAGGCGGCGCGTGGGCAGGGGCGACACAACAGGCGGCGGCATCGCGGCATTGTCACCTCGGCCCGTCATCGCGGGCTTCTTGCGCCAACGCAAGACCGGCCGCGCCAGCGCTGCCCACAATCGACCGCACCGCTTGCACTGCCACGACCCACCATGCCCTTGCTCGACTGGTCCCCCTCGCTGCAGCTGGACCACCCGGAAATGGACCAGACCCACCAGGCCTTCATCACGCTGCTGGGCCAGACCGAACGCGCACTGGCACAAGGTGCAGGCCCCAGCGCACTGGCCTACTGGGCCGAACTCGTGTTGCACACCGTGGGCCACTTCGGCCAGGAAGACCGCTGGATGCTGGCCACCGGCTTCGCGCCGGACAACTGCCACAGCCGCCAGCATGCACAGGTGCTGACGGTGCTGGAAGAGGTGGGCCGCCTGGCAGCAGACATCGGTGACTTCCGGCCGATGAGCGACTGCCTGCCCGGGCTGGCGCAGTGGTTTGTCGGGCATGTCCAGAGCATGGACGCCGCCCTCGCCGCCCACCTGCAGCAACTCGGCTTCGACCCCAGCACCAGCACCATGGCCCATCCGCCCGCGCCCGACCATGTCCCGATGAGCGGCTGCGGCGGCAACCAGTGCACGCCCGCGCCGCAGCCCGCCACCGCCTGAGCCGCCCGGGCCTGACCCGCTAAAGTCCGGCGCATGGCCGCGCCGCACGATGCTTCGCCCTCCCCACTCTCGACAGAGGCCGGCATGCGCCTGCCTTCGCTGGACGCCCTGCGCGCGTTCGACGCTGCCGCCCGGCTGGGCACCTTCGAACGCGCTGCGGATTCGCTGCACATCACGGCCAGCGCCATCGGCAAGCGCATCGCGGCGCTGGAAGAACTGCTGGGCGTGGCGCTGTTCCAGCGCGGCGGCAAGGCCCTGCTGCTGAGCGCCGCCGGGCGCGAATACCTGGGTTCGGTGCGCAGCGCGCTGGAGCTGCTGGCCGCCGTGCCGCTGCACCAGCGCGCGGCGCAGCAGCGGCCGCGGCTGCGGCTGTGCGCGCCACCCACCTTCGCTCGCCAGGTCCTGGTGCCGGCCCTGCCCGGCTTTGCCGCCGAGCAGCCGAGCGTGGAGCTGGAGATCGTGCTGTCGGCCCCGTTCATCGACGCTGGCGGCAGCGACGCCGAACTCGACGTGCGCCATGCCGCCGCCACGGCCAACGACCCCGCGGTGCTGATGCACGACGTGCTGCTGCCGCTGGCCAGCCCTGCGCTGCTGGCCGAGGCCGGGCCGCTGGCCGAGCCGGCCGACCTGGCGCGGCTGCCGCTGCTGCGCACGCCGATCGAACCCTGGGCGACCTGGTTCGAAGCCGTGGGCCTGGGCTGGCCGGAACCGGACCGCGGGCCGCGGCTGGTCGACCTGGGCCTGACGCTGGAGGCTGCGCTGCAAGGCCAAGGCGTGGTGCTGGCGCGGCCCAGCCTGGCGCGTGAGGCGCTGCGCAGCGGCCGGCTGCTGCCAGCGCTGGGCCTGGGCCGCACGCCGTGGGTGGCGGCGCGCTGGGCCTACCAGCTGCAGTCGCCGCTGCCGGCCGAAGGCTTGGCGGCGAGCGGCGCAAGCTGGCTGCGGCGGGCCTGCGCGCAGGCGGCCACCGAAGGGCTGGCGCTGATTTCCGGTCCGGCCTGAAATCTTTTCCGGTCCAACCCGCATGGTGACGGAAGGCCCCGCGGCTAGCATCGCCCGGCAGGAGACCGCATGACCACCACCGCATGACCACCATCACCAACATCGAAGACCTCCGGGTCCTGGCCCGGCGCCGCGTGCCCCGCATGTTCTACGACTACGCCGACTCCGGCTCGTGGACAGAAGGCACCTACCGCGCCAACGAGGCAGACTTCCAGAAGATCAAGCTGCGCCAGCGCGTGGCGGTCGACATGGACAAGCGCAGCACCGCGGTGAAGATGATCGGCATTGACGCGGCCATGCCGGTGGCCATCGCACCGACCGGGCTGACCGGCATGCAGCATGCCGACGGCGAGATCCTGGGCGCACTGGCCGCCAAGCGCTTTGGCATCCCGTTCACGCTGTCCACGATGAGCATCTGCTCGATCGAGGACATTGCCGCGGCCACGCAGGCGCCGTTCTGGTTCCAGCTCTATGTGATGAAGGACCGCGGCTTCATCGAGCGCCTGATCGACCGGGCCAAGGCCGCCAACTGCTCGGCGCTGGTGCTGACGCTGGACCTGCAGATCCTCGGCCAGCGCCACAAGGACCTGAAAAACGGCCTGACCGCGCCGCCCAGGCTGACGATTCCCAACCTCATCAACCTGGCCACCAAGCCTCGCTGGTGCCTGGGCATGTTGGGCACCAAACGCCGCCAGTTCGGCAACATCGTCGGCCACGTCAGCGGGGTCGAGAACATGGGCTCGCTGTCGGAATGGACGGCCAAGCAGTTCGACCCGAAGCTGAACTGGGGCGACGTCGAGTGGATCAAACAGCGCTGGGGCGGCAAGCTGATCCTCAAGGGCATCATGGACGTGGAAGATGCCCGCCTGGCGGCTGACTCCGGCGCCGATGCGCTGATCGTCAGCAACCACGGCGGCCGACAACTGGACGGCGCGCAATCGTCCATCGAGGCGCTGCCTGCCATCGTCGCCGCGGTGGGCCCGCGCATCGAGGTCTGGATGGACGGCGGCATCCGCTCAGGCCAGGACGTGCTGAAGGCCTGGGCGCTGGGCGCGCGCGGCACGATGATTGGCCGTGCCTTCCTCTACGGGCTGGGCGCGATGGGCGAAGCCGGCGTGACGCGTTCGCTGGAAATCATCCAGCGCGAGCTGGAACTGACGATGGCCTTCTGCGGCCACACGCGCTTGCAGAACGTCGGAAAAGACATTCTTTTGCCGGGCTCTTTCCCGGTTTGAACCGGGCTTCGGCGCTTCATCCGGACCGGCGGCAAGCCGATAAGCCGTGTGGGTGCAAGCCGACCGCGCAGTGCGGCCGGCTGCCACCCGCCTGCCCATGTCCTTGCCCGCCCTGCCCCCCTGCCCCGCCGCGCCGTCGTCCTGCCCACGCACACCCGCAGTGCTGGCTGCCGCGCTGCTGCGCCGGCTGTTCATGCTGCTGTGCCTGCTGGCCGGCCTGGCTGCGCTGCAGCCCGCATGGGCCCAGGAAACCCTGGCGCTGGACTACCTGGCCGAGCCCGGCGCCGCGGGCGCGCAGCCACTGAGCCTGGCCGCCGTGCGCGCCCTGCCCGAATCGGCCTGGCAGCACGCGCCTGCCGGTGGCGCCAGCCTGGGCTATTCCGACAAGACCCACTGGTTCCGCGCCCGCGTGCTGCAGCGCGACCCAACCGAGCTCCGGCGCCTGCTGGAGATTGCCTACCCGGTGCTGGACCGCATCGAGCTGCACCTGCAGGTCACGCCGGCCGGCCAGCCGCCGTCCTGGCACAAGGAGCTGGTGCTGGGCGACAAGCAGGCCTTCGAGCTGCGCCCAGTGCGGCATGCCAACTTCGTCGTGCCGGTGGACATTCCGCTGGGCGCCGAGCTGGAGGTGCTGGCCCGCGTGACGACCAGCAGCGCGGTGCAATTCCCGCTGCTGCTGTGGACACCGGCCACCTTCCATCCACACGCAGAGGACACCAACCTGCTGCTGGGGGGCTACCTCGGGCTGATGTTCGGCCTGCTGGCCTACAACCTGATCCTGTGGGCCTCGGTGCGCGAGCGAGGCTACCTGCTTTACGGGCTGTGGGTGATCTCGATTGCCGGCTGCATCACCTCGCTCAAGGGCTTGAGCTTCCAGTACCTGTGGCCGCATGCCACGCAGTGGAACGACACCGCCATCGTCGTGCTGCTGGCGCTGACCGGCGCCTCCGGCTCGGCCTTCGCCGCCGATTTCATCCGCATCGTCCCCGGGCCGCGCTGGCGCCGCTGGGCCATCCACTGCACGACCGGGGCCTCCCTGCTGGTGGCTGCGGCCGCGCTGGTGCTGCCGTACAGCGTGGCGATCCGCACGGCGATCTCCAGTTCGGTCGTCGCCATCTTCATCCTGACGGTACTGGCGCTGCTGCGGGCGCGCGAAGGCTACGCGCCGGCCCGCATCTTCCTGCTGGCCTTCGGCTCGGTGCTGCTGGGCGGCGTGCTGCTGGCGCTGGACAAGTTCGGCCTGGTAGCGCGCAGCGTGTTCACTGAAAACGCGCTGCAACTGGGCAGCGCGATGGAAGTGCTGATGATTTCGCTGGGCCTGGCCAGCCGGCTCAACGAAGAGCGCGAGCTGCGCGTGAAGAGCCAGATCGAGGCGCTCAAGGCCCAGCGGGAAGCCCAAGAGTTGCTCGAAGCCAGGGTCAACGAACGAACGAGCGCGTTGGAGCAGGCCAACCGCCGGCTGGCCGAGCTGAGCATGACCGACGGGCTGACCGCGATTCCGAACCGCCGCTTCCTGGACCAGGCGCTGGAGCACCTGATCGGCGAAGCCATCGGCAGCAAACGCTCGCTGTCTCTGGCGCTGATCGACGTCGACCATTTCAAGCAGTTCAACGACACCCACGGCCATCTCGCGGGCGACCAGTGCCTGCAGGTCGTGGCGCTGGAGCTGCAGCGCCAGGCCCACCGCACCGAGGACCTGGTGGCACGCTTTGGCGGCGAGGAGTTCTGCATCGTGATGCCGCATGCCGGACCGGATGGCGCGCTGACCGTGGCCGAGCGCATGCGCCAGGCGGTGCAGGCGCTGGCGGTGCCGACCTCGGTCGGCGCGGTCGGCATCACCGTCAGCATTGGCGTCTGCAGCCTGGTGCCGCGCACGCCGGAAGACCTGGCGGTGCTGCTGAAGGCGACCGACGAGGCGCTCTACCGCGCCAAGCGCAACGGCCGCAACCAGGTCGTGATGCAGCTGGGCGACGCAGCCACGCCTGCGCCAGCGCCAAACCCACAGGCGCTGGATCTGCGCTGAGGCCGGCGGCGGCTCAGCCGCGCGGCAGGTCGGCGTCGGGCAATGCGGCCAGTTCGTCCTGCTGGCGCTCGGCGGCCTGGCGCCGCGCCAGGGTCACGCTGGCCAGCACCAGCATCTGCACCTGCACACTGTCGATCGGCAGGCCCAGCCGGCAGCGCAGGCTGCGCGAACCCCGGCCGCTGCCATCCAGCGGCGCAATGCCGGGCGGCAGTTGGCTGCCGTTGAACAGCTGCAGATTCACATGGCCTTTGAATGGGACGATGGCCATCAGCAGCGTGTCGTCCACGCCAAAGACCAGGTTGCCCCATTTGACGGTTTCGGTGGCTTCGGGCACGGCCTGGCGCACGGCGGCCTGCAACTGCTCGGCCAGTCCGCGTTGCGGCTCGGTCAGGAAGTCGAACCAGGCGGCCACCAAGGCTTTGGGGCGGGCTGCAGTTCTCATCGGAACGGCCTTGCATCAGGCACGCCCCTCGACGGGGCGCATCGTCCGTCGGCCGCCGGCCGGTTGGGGCGCAGCGGAACTGAAGCCATTGTGGGCACTTTGCCCAGGCTTGGCTAGGACGACAACCTCACCGCCGACAGTGGTGAAGCCGCTGGCCCAGCGTCAGAGCCTGCCCTCTTCCCGGCGGTGGTAGGCCTGGAACAGCTCCAGCGCGACGCGCCGAAGCGGGTCGAAGGCACTGGTGTGGGCATTGGCAATGCGCTCGAAGGCGTATTGCCGGTCGTAGCACATCCGGGCGACATGCACCGTCTGCCCCTCGATCGCCATCAGCGACTTGAAGCGCAGCAGCGTGCCCATGCCCACGTCGGCCACCACCGACCGCGAGAGTTCGGCATCGTCGAGTTGCCCGGTCTCGGGTGCGACCATGGCCGCGACCGGCACCGCAGCAAGGCCCAGGCCGGACAACAGCCGCGTCACCGCAGGCGAAGCCGGCGGGTTCTGGACGGGGGGAGTGGTGTGTTGCGACGACATGGCGGCCTCCTGGTTGCTGGCCGCGCGGACGAAGGTCCGGCGCCATGACCGCATGGTGCGCGACAGCCCACCGACAGGAAGCGGCAAAAACAGGCCTGAAAGCGCCGCTGTTTGACGCTGTTCGGTTCAAGCCGGCGGCGTGCCGTGCACCACCGGGCCGGTCTGGCGGATGAACTCGTCGAGCTTGCCGCACCACTCGGCCGAGGGTTGTTCCAGTTCGTCCAGGCTCAGCACCTGCACCCCTGCATCGGCCAGCATCTTGTTCGCGGCCTGGATGGACGCGGCCTGGTGCGCCTTCTGCTCCAGGAACACCACCCTGCGGATGCCCACCTGGATGATGGACTGGGCGCAGCGCGGGCAGGGAAACTGGGTCGCGTAGATGGTGCTGCCGGTCAGCGGCAACACCACGCAGTTGAGGATCGCGTTGACCTCGGCGTGCACGATGTAGCTGTGCCGCGAGCGCAGCGGGTCCTCGTCGACGTCGCTCCAGTAGGTTTCGTCGTTGTCGTCACAGCCCCGCGGCAGGCCGTTGTAGCCCACGCCCATGATCTTGTTGTCCGGGCTGGCAATGCAGGCCCCGTTGCGCTTGCGGCTGTCCTTGGAGCGCGCCGCGGCAAGCAGCGCCACGCCCATGAACATGGAATGCCAGGGGATCAGCGGGGTGTTTTGCATGCGTGGAACGGCCGTGGACAAGGCAATCGCCGCAGTGTAGCGAGCGGAGGCCCCCGCTTCAGAGCTTGTATTCCAGCGTCACGGCCCCGTTGCGCGGTGCGCCGTAGATCGCGCCGTAGGCCAGGCCACCGATGTACTTCTTGTCGAACAGGTTGTTGATGTTCAGCCGCAGCGTGGCGTCCTTGGTCAGCTCGTAGGCGGCAAAGGCGTTGGCCACCATGTAGGCGGGCTGCTCGGCGCTGCCGATCTTGCTGACGTCGGACTGCCAGCGGCCACCCAGGCCCATGCGCAGCGCCGGCAGGAAAGGCATGCGGCTGTCGACGCGGAAGTTCAGCGTGTTGCGCGGCACCCATTCGTAGATGCCGTGGCCGTCCGGGCCGGTCAGCGTCAGGTGGGTGTAGCCCAGCGTTAGCTTGGCGTCCTTGTTGATGCGGCCGGTGACTTCGGTCTCGAAGCCCTTGGACTTCACGTCCTTGGCTTCGTAGTAGTACTGCTGGTTCGCATCAATGCCGGCGTAGGTCGCCAGGCCTTGTTCCTTTGAAGTGAAGACTGCGAAAGTGGTCAACAGGCGCTTGTCCAGCCAATCCGCCTTCACGCCCACTTCGGCATTCGTGCCCTTCACCGGTGCCAGCAGGTCACCCTTCACGTCGGCCTGCTCCTGCGGCAGGAAGATGTCGGAGTACGAGGCGTAGCCGAGCACGTTCGGCGTGAAGTCGTAGGTGAAGCCCAGGTAGGGGCTGAGCTTCTTGGTGGTCGGGTCCAGCAACTGGCCGCCGCTGCCATAGCGGGACTCGCCGGCGCGCCAATGGCGCACCGCGTTCACGCCGACGATGGTCTTGAGCGAATCGGTCAACGCGATGCGCGAGGCGGCGTAGACGCGGGTCAGCGTCTGTTCGCCGCTGGTGCTGGGTTCGCGCGCGCCCCACTCCGGTTCCGGATAGGCGTCGCCGCCATACGGGAAGGCGGGCAGCGGCAGGAAGTTGTTGCTCGTCGCCGCGTAGATGTCGGTGGCCGTGGTTTCCTTGGAGTTGCTCACACCGACCAGCAGGCTGTGGCTGCGGCCGAAGGCGGAAAACTGACCGCTGAGGTTGGCGTCCAGCACCCGGCTGTCCGTGTGGCTGATGCTGTGGTACGGCCAGCCAATCAGGCCGGTGTCGTCCGGGTTCAGCATGCCGGTGTTCGAGTAGGCGTAGAGCAGCTTGGTCGCCTCGTCGCCATGGCGCCGGTTGACGGTGAACTTGGCTTCCCAGTCCGGCGACAGGCGATGCGAATACTCGGCGAAGCTGGTCACCGACTTGGTGTTCCAGTAGGCCCAGTCCGGCGCGGTGGAAGAACCGACCGCGAAGTCGGCCTGCGTGCCGTCCGAGCGCAGCAGCGTCAGCGAGCCCCACATCGGCGAGTCCTGCTTGGCATTCACGCCTGTGACGCCGATGGTCAGCGTGCCGTTGTCGCCGATCTGGCCGTCGACCACGCCATAGAGCGATGTGCGTTTGTCATGCAGGTCGCGCAGGTAGGAATCCTTGTCCTCGTGGGCCACGACCACACGCGCGGCCCACGCGCCGTCTTCGGTCAGGACCTTGTTGTAGTCCAGGCCCACGCGCTTGAGGCCATGGGAGCCGCCGGTCACCGTGACTTCGCCGCCGTCCTGGTTGGTCGGGCGCTTGCGGATGTAGTTGATCGTGCCGGAGGCATTGCCCACGCCGGTCAGCAAGCCGTTGGCGCCGCGGATCAACTCGATGCGCTCGAACAGGAAGGTGTCTTCGCGGCCGACCACCGTGCCCCAGGAATTGGTCATGCCCAGGCCGTCGACCTGGGTCAGCTGGATCTCGAAGCCGCGCGCATTGAAGGTCGCGCGGTTGGTTTCGTACTGCTCGACGTTGATGCCGGTGGCCAGGGCCAGCGCTTCGTTGCTGCCGGTCAGGCCGAAGTCGGCCATCTCGTCCTTGTCGATGGTGCTGATGGTCTGCGGGGTGTCCTTCACCTCCATCGGCAGGCCGGTCGCGCCCTTGGACACGCGGTTGGCCCGTTTGCCCTTCACCATCACCGTTTGCTGCTGCGCGACGTCCTGCGCGGGAGCGGCGGCTTCCTGCGCGCGGGCATCGCCCAACGCCAGGCAGGCCGCGATGGCACAGGTCGTCATCAGGAATTCTTGCTTCATCTGCATCTCCAACATCAACCCGGCAGTTTACAAGCTAATACGAATCATTCTCAGTTGTATGCATGAATCCGCCGCTGCTGTGGGTTTTGCGGAACAGCAGCTGATGTGCGGAGCGGGTTTCCTCGTAGCGCCATGGGGCCGAAAACCGCGCCGGCCAAAGGCATCATCGCCAGGCCCTCGGCCGCTCGTCGGGAGCGTCTCTTCCAGCTTGAGGAACCCGCCGTCCATGCCTGCCGTCGCGCCGCTCGCCTCTTCCCCGATAACCGCCGCGAGCGCCAACCTCCCGCGGGTGTTGGTGATGGGCACCGGCAGCGTCGGCGGCTTTGTCGGCGGCTCGCTGCAGGCGGTCGGCGTGCCGGTGCAGTTCGTCGCGCGGCCGCGCATGGCGCTGGCGCTGCGCGAACACGGCTTGGTGCTGACCGACCTGCAAGGTCAACGGCTCACGCTGCCGGCGGCCGAGCTGCAGGTGCTTGACAGGCTGCCGGCCAGCGGCCCGCCACCCGAGCTGGTGCTGCTGGCGGTGAAGAGTGGCGCCACCGCCGAGGCCGCCGCCCAGCTCGCAGCGGCCTTGGCGCCCGGCACACCAGTGCTGTCGCTGCAAAACGGCATTGGCAACGCGGCGCTGGGCGCGCAGCTGGCGCCCGGCCTTTGCTGGTTGCCAGGCATGGTGCCGTACAACATTGCCGAGCTTGGCCCGGGCCGGCTGCACCGCGGCACCGGCGGCAGGCTGGCCGCGCAGGACCACCCTGTGCTGCGCCGGCTGCAGCCGGCCTGCGAGCGCGCCGGGCTGGGCCTGAAGCTGCATGCCGACCTGGCGCCGGTGCAGTGGGGCAAGCTGCTGCTGAACCTGAACAACCCGGTCAACGCAATGTCCGGCCTGCCGCTGCGCGCCGAGCTGCTGGACGTCGGCTATCGCAGGCTGTTCGCCGCGCTGCAGCTCGAAGCGCTGAAGGTGCTGCGCGCCGCCGGCATCCAGCCCGCCCAGGTGGCCAGCCTGCCGCCCCACCGGCTGGCGCGGCTGATGCAGCTGCCGAACTGGATCTTCACGCGGCTGGCCGGGCGCATGCTGAACATCGACGAAAAAGCCCGCTCCAGCATGGCCGACGACCTGGCCCTGGGCCGCGCCACCGAAATCGACGCGCTGTGCGGCGAGGTCTGCCGGCTGGCGGCCCGGCACCAGGTGGCTGCGCCGTTGAATGCCCGCATGCTGGCGCTGGTCGAAGCCTGGCCGCAGCGTCGCAAGCCCTGGCCGGCTGCGGAATTGCAGCGCGCGGTGGCTGGCCGCGGCTGACCGCGCAGGCCAAAACTGTCGCGTGAACGGCCAAATGTCGCAGCCTGCGGGCTCATCCCCATTGGCCGCCAAGCGGCCGCAGGGCTAGGATGTTTGCGCAGTACCCATTCTTCAGGAGGCCGCCCGCCATGCCCTCGCCGTTTCGCCCCGCCACCGAGTTGCTGGTGCAGTACGCCCGCTATCACCGCGACCCGCGCAACATCACCACGCACTTCATCGGCATCCCGATGATCGTGTTTGCCATTGGCGTGCTGGCAGCGCGGCCGGTCTGGGCCGAACTGGACACGCCACTGGGTACCTTGGCGCTGAGCCCTGCCCTGCTGCTGTGGCTCGCGTCCACGCTGTGGTACCTGACCCGCGGCCAGTTCGCGCTGGGGTTGGCCACCAGCCTGGTCAATGGTTTGCTGATCGCGCTGGCAGCGCCGCTGGCGGCTGGCAGCGTCGGCCACTGGCTGGGCTGGGGCGTGGGCACCTTCGTCGTCGGCTGGGTGTTCCAGTTCATCGGCCACTACTACGAAGGCCGCAAGCCGGCGTTTGCAGACGATCTGGTCGGCCTGCTGGTCGGCCCGGAATTTGTCGTTGCCGAGGCGCTTTTTTCAACCGGCCTGCTGGGCCGGCTCAAGCAGACCATCGAGGAAAAGGCCGGCCCGACGCGCCTGCGCGACCTCGCTGCGCCCACCCTCGGCTAGGCGATGGGGCACCCGGTCTGCGGGTACGCAAGCCCACCCGCCGCGACTTGGTCACGGCCAAGTATTGAACGGCCGGCTCGCCAGCTGGCTGTTGAAGTAGCGCGCATCGTCGCTCACCTCCTCGCCCAACCATGCCGGCCGCGTAAACGGCTGGTCCTCCGACTGCAGCTCCAGCTCCGCGACGACCAGGCCCGCATTCGCGCCGTGGAATTCGTCGACCTCCCACAGCAGCCCGTCCACCATCACCCGGTGGCGGTGCTTCTCGACCAACGGCCCGTCGCACAGCGCCAGCAGCGCCTGCGCGTCCGCCAGCGGCAGCGGGTATTCGAACTCGGCCCGGCTCAAGCCTTCGCTGCGGCCCTTGATGGTCAGAAAAGCCTCTTCGCCCGCGATGCGCACCCGCACCGTGCGCGCAGGGTCCCGATTCAGGTAACCCTGGCTCAGGTGCATCGCGTCCGGCTGGCGCCAGCCCTCGCCCACCACCAGGAACTTGCGTTCAATCTCGATTGCCATCAGGACTCCCGTGCGCAGCTCAGACGGGCGCGGGTGGCAGGCGCGTGAGCTGCACGCTGACGATGCGCCACTGGCCGTCGGGCTGGCGCACGTAGACGTCGATGTAGCGGTAGTGGCTGCCGATGCGCTTGCCGTCGTAGCTGCCGGTCATGTGGATACGACCGCTGAGCAGCGCGGTGCTGCCATAGAGGCGCAGCTCGAATTCCTGCACCGTGTACGGGTCCAGCACCAGCTTGGGCGACAGCAGGCCGGCGACAAACGAGGCCTTGGTTTCCAGGTCGCCGTCGCCGTCGATCTGGCGGAAGTCTTCGGCCATGTTGGCTTCGATCGCGGCCTTGTCCTTGCGCACGATGGCCAGGTCCCAGGCCGCGGACTGCGCGGTCAGCTGCTGCACCAGCGCGTCCTGGCCGGCTTCTGCGGCGAAGACAGGCGCCAGACCCGCCAGCAGCGCCAACAGAAGGAAGAAGCGGGCGAACAGTCGGGCGGCGTGCATGGGGCTCCTCTGGTGCGGGGTCGCAATGCCCCGTTGGGCGGCCATTAAACCATTGCGCCGGCAGGCCGGAAACCCGCCGCGGCAGCGGTGAGGCAGCCCGCCTAAAATGATGGGTTCCGCGCTTGATTCATCGCGCCCGCCACCTGCATTTCGCGATCGACCACCATGACCCGCAAACTCTTCGTCACCACCGCCCTGCCCTACGCCAACGCGCCTTTCCACATCGGGCACATGATGGAGTACATCCAGGCCGACATCTGGGTGCGGGCCCAGCGCATGAAGGGCGCCGAAGTGCACTTCGTCTGCGCAGACGATGCCCACGGCGCACCCATCATGATCGCTGCCGAGAAGGCCGGTCAGACGCCGCAGGCCTTCGTGGGCGCGGTGGCCGCCGGCCGGGCCAAGTACCTGGACGGGTTCCACATTGCCTTCGACAACTGGCACTCGACCGACGGCCCCGAGAACCACGCGCTGGCCCAGGCGCTGTACCTGGCGCTGCGCAAGAACGAGCTGATCGAGGTCAAGACCATCGAACAGTTCTTCGATCCGCAAAAGGCGATGTTCTTGCCGGACCGCTTCATCAAGGGCGAATGTCCGAAGTGCGGCGCCAAGGACCAGTACGGCGACTCCTGCGAGGTCTGTGGCGCGGTCTACGCGCCCACCGAGCTGAAGAACCCGTACTCGGCCCTCTCGGGCGCGGTGCCGGTGCTGAAGACCTCGGACCACTACTTCTTCAAGCTCTCGGACCCGCGCTGCGTGGAATTCCTGCAGGAATGGACCCACACGCCGGGCCGGCTGCAGCCCGAGGTGCTGAACAAGATCAAGGAGTGGTTCAACAAGGACGAGGAAGGCAACGGCGGCCTCGGCGACTGGGACATCAGCCGCGACGCGCCCTACTTCGGCATCGAGATCCCGGACGCGCCGGGCAAGTACTTCTACGTCTGGCTGGACGCGCCGGTGGGCTACCTGGCTTCGCTGAAGAACTACTTCGACAAGACCGGCCGCGACTTCGACGCCTTCTTTGCCGACCCCGAGGTCGAACAGGTGCACTTCATCGGCAAGGACATCACCTACTTCCACACCCTGTTCTGGCCCGCGATGCTGCAATTCAGCGGCCGCAAGACACCGGACCACATCTTCGTGCACGGCTTCATCACGGTGAACGGCGGCGAGAAGATGAGCAAGAGCCGCGGCACCGGCATCAGCCCACTGAAGTACCTGGACCTGGGCCTGCACCCGGAATGGCTGCGCTACTACATCGCCGCCAAGCTCAACAGCAAGGTCGAGGACATCGACTTCAACCCAGAGGACTTCAGCGCCCGCGTCAACTCGGACCTGGTCGGCAAGTACATCAACATCGCGTCACGTGCCGCCGGCTTCCTCAGCAAGCGCTTTGGCGGCCAGCTCTCCGGCGATCTGGGCGTGGAAGGCAATGCGCTGCTGGAAACGCTGCGCGCGCACCGCGCCGTCATCGAGGAGCTTTACGAGGAACGCGAGTTCGGCAAGGCGCTGCGCGAGATCATGGCGCTGGCCGACAAGGTCAACGAATACGTGGACGCGCACAAGCCCTGGGAACTGGCCAGGAAGGAAGGCGCCGAGCAGGCTTTGCAAGACGTCTGCAGCACCTGCATCGAAGCCTTCCGGCTGCTGACGATCTACCTCAAACCCGTGCTGCCGGCGCTGACCGCGCAGGTCGAGGCATTCCTGGGCGTGGCGCCGCTGCAGTTCGCGGACGCGGCCACCGCCTTGGGCGCGCACAAGATCGGCGAATACAAGCACCTGATGCAGCGCGTGGACCCGAAGCTGGTCGACGAACTGCTGACGCCTCCGGCCCCAACGGCGGTCGTACCGGGCGGCGAAGACCTGGCGCCCGAGATCAAGATCGACGACTTCAGCAAGGTCGACCTGCGCATCGCCAGGATCGTCAAGGCCGAAGCCGTGGAAGGCTCGGACAAGCTGCTGCGGCTGACGCTGGACGTGGGCGAAGGAAAGACGCGCAACGTGTTCTCCGGCATCAAGAGCGCCTACAAGCCGGAAGACCTGGAAGGCAAGCTGACCGTGATGGTGGCCAACCTGGCGCCGCGCAAGATGAAATTCGGCCTCAGCGAAGGCATGGTGCTGGCCGCCAGCCATGCGGACGAGAAGGCCAACCCGGGCATCTTCGTGCTCGAGCCCTTCCCTGGCGCCCAGCCTGGCATGCGCGTGCGCTGAAGCGCCCCGCCCCTGCGCCCTCCCGGGCTGGCGGCGGGGTGTGCCGCCAAAGCGACTGGCTTTACTTCAGTTCCGGCTGCCCGGCGCTGGCGATCACCTTGGCTTCCGGCTGCACGGTCCAGGTGACCGATGCGGGCGGCTGGACCAGCGCGGTGTTCGGGTCGATGCTGCGGACCTTGGCCATGCGGGCCACGGCAACGGCCGGATGGTCGTAGTTGCTGTGGGCTGCGACTTGCTTGCCTTCTTCGGCGGCATGAGCGGCCACGCTACCGAGCAAGGTCAGGGTGACAGCGAGGATGGGGGTGCGAATCATGGAAAGCTCCTTCAAAAAATCCGATGCGCCTGATGCGCTTGCTGTGCAGCACCAAGGGAAAACCATTAGTTCGATTATCAGGGTTTTCACCAATCCATGCACGGCACCCCATCGCTATCCCCCTAAATTCGCGCCGGCAGTTGTCTCAGCTCAAACGCCGAGCCCGGCGCGCGGCCTGCCGCGGCGGGCATTGATCGGGACGGCTTGGCTGGCGCCGCCTGCCGGCTAAAATGCATGGTTGTGCACTCTCACGTGGATCCCTCATGCCGCTGTTCTGGAAGCCCTACAAGTCCGAAGTCACCCAGTTCATCGAAGAGCTGAAGGCCAAGAAGCCGACGCTGGAGGCAGAACAACGCGCCGGCCGCGCCCTGCTGTGGGACCGCCCGCAAAGCCGTGACGACGCGGCCGAGTTCGATGCCGCCCACGTGGCGCAGCAACCCTACGTCTACCAGACCGGCAGCAGCCTGTAAGCGCCCGGCCTGACGCGCCCGCCGGCCGCGCCGTGAGCACCTCCCTGCCGAGCCGCGGCACCGCGCCCGCCGAGTTGCCTGCCGCCGTGGCCCCCGAGACCGAAGGCCCCCGCGAAGTCGACGGCATTGCCGTGGCGCGGCTCTACGGTGAGCCCTTGTTCGCGATGCCGACCGACCTCTACATCCCGCCGGATGCGCTGGAGGTCTTCCTGGAAGCTTTCCAGGGCCCGTTGGACCTGCTGCTCTACCTGATCCGCAAGCAGAACTTCAACATCCTCGACATCCCGATGGCGGATGTCACGCGCCAGTACCTGCGCTACGTCGACCAGATCCGCCAGCACAACCTGGAGTTGGCGGCGGACTATCTGCTGATGGCCGCGATGCTGATCGAGATCAAGTCGCGCATGCTGCTGCCGCCCAAGCCCAGCGAAAACGGCCAGGAAGCCGAGGACCCGCGTGCCGAGCTGGTGCGCCGGCTGCTGGAATACGAGCAGATGAAGCTGGCCGCCGCGCGGCTGGACGCGCTGCCGGTGCTGGGCCGCGACTTCCTGCGCGCCCAGGTCTTCGTCGAACAGGCCACGCAGCCGCGTTTCCCGGACGTGGCGGTGGACGACATCCGCAGCGCCTGGGCCGACATCCTGCGCCGCGCCAAGCTGACCCAGCACCACAAGATCTCGCGCGAGCAGCTGTCGGTGCGCGAATTCATGAGCCAGATGCTGCGCCGCCTGCAGGGCGAACGTTTCGTCGAGTTCCAGGACTTGTTCGACATCACTCGCGGCCAGCAGGTGATGGTGGTGACCTTCATCGCGATGCTGGAGCTGGCCCGCGAACGCCTGCTGGAACTCACGCAGGCAGAAGCCTTCGCGCCGATCTACGTGCGCCTGGCCTACCAGCCTGCTTAGATGGAGCACCCGGTTCGCGGGGTACCGCGAACCACCCGCCGAGCGGGTTGGCGGGGCCGCTTGGGGCGGCCCGGCGCTGGCCCCGCTGGATGGTGCACCCGGTTCGCGGGGTACCGCGAACCACTCGCCGAGCGGGTTGGCGGGGCCGCTTGGGGCGGCCCGGCGCTGGCCCCGCTGGATGGGGCACCCGGTTCGCGGGGGGTACCGCGAACCACCCGCCGAGCGGGTTGGCGGGGCCGCTTGGGGCGGCCCGGCGCTGGCCCCGTGGATGGTGCACCCGGTTCGCAGGGTGCCGCGAACCACTCGCTGAATCACCGTCGTCATGCCAGGCGTCGCAGCTTGGCCGCCAGCATCGCCCGCAGCTTGTGCGGCAGCACGGGCTTGAGCAGCAGGTGGCAGTCCTGCTGGCGGGCGGTGGCTTCGAGTTCGGCACCCAGCGTGCCTGTGACCAGCACCGCGGGCACCTTGGCACCGAAGACGTTGCGCATCAGTTGCACCGCCTCCAGCCCGGTGTGGCCATCTTCGAGGCGATGGTCCGCCAGCAGCAGGTCCGGCGTGAGCATGGAAGGTTCGACCGCACGGGTCCAGTCCTGGCAGGCGCGGAAGCTGTCGAACGCGACCACGCTGGCACCCCAGCCGCCCAGCAGCAGCAACAGGCCTTCGCGCACTGCCGTGTCGTCTTCCACCACCACGATCAGCCGCTGCGCCAGCGACAGCATGCCTTGCGCCTGCGGCAGCACCGGCGGCAGGCTGCGGCTGGCCTCACCGGGCGGCAGGCTGAGCATGAACAGGCTGCCGCGACCAGGTGCGGAGCGCAGCACCAGCGGCGCGTCCATCAGCCCGGCCAGCCGGCGCACGATGGCCAGGCCCAAGCCCAGGCCCTGGCCGTGCACCGCCCCTGGGGCCTCGCCCACCTGGTAGAACTCCTCGAAGATGCGCTGCTGCTCGGCTGGCGCGATGCCGCGCCCGCTGTCCCAGACCTCCAGCCGCAGCTGCCTGCCGCGGCGCCGCGCAGCCACCAGCACGCCGCCGTCCTCGGTGTAGCGGATCGCGTTGGACAGCAGGTTGCGCACCACGCGCTCCAGCAGCACCGGGTCGGCATGCACATGGTGCTGGCCGCCGCGGAAATGCAGCGACAGGCCCTTGTCGAAAGCCACCGGCTCGAAGTGCAGCTTCAGGCGCTGGAACAGTTCGCCGACGTTGACGTGCTCGGGCCGCACCTGCACGCCGCCACTGTCGATGCGGGTGATGTCCATCAGCTCGGAGAACAGGCCCTCCAGCGCATCGACCGCGCTGTTGATGCTGGCGGCCAGGCGCTGCACTTCCGGGTCGGGCCCGACGCGGCCGCGCAGCGCTTCGGCGAACAGGCCCATCGCGTGCAGCGGCTGGCGCAGGTCATGGCTGGCGGCGGCGAAGAAGCGGGTCTTGGCCTTGTTGGCCAGCTCGGCGGCCTGGCGTGCGGCATCTGCTGCCTGCTTTTCCTCGCGCAGCTGGGCCAGCAAGGCCTGGGTTTCCTGCTTCAGCGCCACGCCACGCTCGAACTCGCGCCGCGTGCTGCGGCCCAGCACCATCATCGAGCCGAGGATCAGCAGCAGCACGCCCGTCAGCACGGCCGCCCTATCCTGGCCCGACATGGCCACCCGCAGCACCAGCGGCCCGAAGGCCAGCGCCAGATAGCCGTAGAAGACCGGCGGCTTGTGCGCCAGGATGGGCACCGCGGCAATGCAGAAGCTGAAGATGATGATGACCAGCACCGCCTGCGACAGTGGGTCCGCATGGTCGAAGAACAGCCAGGTGGAAACGCCCCACAGCGCGCCCGAGCCCAGCGTCATCAGGTAGCAACCCAGGCGCCAGCGCAGCAGCTCGACATTGGTCTGCGGCGAGATCGGCAAGCGGTGCCACAGCAACGCCTGGCCCGCGCGCGCGCTCCACAGCAGCAGCGTCAACGCACCCCAGGGCCACAGCCATTCGGGCGGGGCCACGCTGTGGAACAGCATCAGCATCACGATGATGCCCAGCGCACTGCCAAAGGCGGCCGCAGGCGCAAACGAAAACAGCGAGTCCACCTGCTCCGCGAGCAGGGCGTCCGATTCAGCATGCCCCCAGGGCCGGGCCATGCCCGACCCGCCCCCCGCGGGGGTCACGGAAACTTGGGGCGGCCCGGCGTTTCCTTCGGCTCTCACTCGGCCGCCGGAGCGCGGCGCTGGCGGGTCATCTGGCCGACGGCCAACACGGCCTGGGTGCGGGAGCTGACGCCCAGCGCGCGCAGCACCGCCTGCACATGGTCCTTCACCGTCTCGACCGACAGGCCCAGGCGGCGTGCAATGTCCTTGTTCGGCTTGCCCTGCAGCAGCATGCTCAGCACATCGGCCTGGCGCGGCGTGAGGCCCAGGCGTTCGAAGGAAGGCAACGTCTGGTAGGCAGAATCGTCGTCAGACGGCTCGGCCGCCGGCGTCTCGGCCGCCGGCGTGCTGCCGAGCGACATCGTGGGCACGAAGATGCCGCCGTCCATCACCAGGCGCAGCGCGTCGGACAGGCCCTCGGTGCTCATGCGCTTGGGCAGGAAGCCCATCGCACCGAGGTCGATGGCCTGGATCACGTCGCTGGAACGGTCGGAGGCCGAGATCACGACCACCGGCATGTCAGGGTAGCTGCGGCGCAGTTCGCCCAGCAGTTCGAAACCCAGCGCATCGCCAAGCTGCAGGTCCAGCAGCACCAGGTCGTAGTCATGGTCCACCGCCAGCGAACGGCGGGTGGCGCTGCCACTGGACAGCGCGGTGACCTGCACGCCCGGTTTGATGCTTTCCATCATCGCCTTCAGGGCGGACAGGATCAGCGGATGATCATCGACCAGCAGGACTTTCATCGGAAGGCACGGTACGGCAGGGTGAGCACAAGCACATCGTACCGTGACAGCACGTTTTTTCGGCTGTCTCATCCCGTGTTTGCCCGCCGTTTGTCCCCTTACATCATCAGTCGATACCAGGTCAGATGTAACGCCGGGTGATGGACTCTGCCACGCAGACCGGCTTGGCACCGCCTTCGGCCTCGATGGTGACCTCGACCAGGAGTTGCGCCCCACCTTCCAGCGGCTCGTAGCCCAGCAACTTGAAATGCCCGCGCAACCGGCTGTCGACCGGTACCGGGGCCGGAAACCGCACCCGGTTCAGCCCGTAGTTGACGCCCATGCGCACGTCGTCGACCTCGAAGCCGTGCTCGAACATCCACGGCAGCAGCGACAGCGTCAGGAAGCCATGGGCAATCGTCGTCTTGAACGGCCCTTGCGCCGCCCGCTCACGGTCGACATGAATCCACTGGTGGTCGCCGGTCGCTTCGGCGAAGCGGTCGATGCGCGCCTGGTCGATGGTGATCCAGCCGCTGTTGCCCAGCGTTTCGCCGACGCGGCTTGCCAGGTCGGCGAGGTGGGCGATGCGGGTCGGCGGCGTCGCGGAAACTGCGGGTTCAGGGCTCATGGGGCAATGCAATCGGGAGGATCTGGGAGGCCGTTCGGGCCTGCAAAAACTTACCATGCGGCCTCGCCGCCAAGCCTAGGCGGGAACCCAGGCCGAACCTGTCTCAAGCGCGACAAGACGGCATTGGCGAAAACACCACCAGGAGAACTTCACCCATGTCCAAGCTCATCGTCAGCAGCATCGGCGTCTCGATTGACAGCTACAGCGCCGGCCCGAACCAAAGCCTCGACAACCCCTTGGGCGTTGGCGGCCTGGCCTTGATGACATGGGCCTTCACCACGCGCACCTTCCAGGCCATGCACGGCGGCAACGGCGGCGACACCGGCCCAGACGAAGACTTCGCCGCCCGCGGCTTCGCCAACATCGGTGCCTGGATCCTCGGCCGCAACATGTTCGGCCCGGTGCGCGGCGAGTGGCCCGACGACGAATGGAAGGGCTGGTGGGGCACCAACCCGCCCTACCACGTGCCGGTCTTCGTGCTGACGCACTACCCGCGCGAGTCCATCGAGATGGAAGGCGGCACCAGCTTCCACTTCGTCACCGACGGCATCCACGCCGCCCTCGAACGCGCGAAGGCTGCAGCAGGCGGCAAGAACGTGCGCGTTGGCGGCGGCGTCGCCACCATCCGCCAGTACCTGCAGGCCGGCCTGGTCGACGAGATGCACCTGGCACTGGGCAATGCGCTGCTCGGTTCAGGCGAAGCCCTGCTGGCCGGCATCGACCTGCCGGCGCTGGGCTTCGAATGCACCGAGCGGGTCTGCAGCCCGCATGCGACGCACGTGGTGCTGACGCGGCGCGGGCCGACAGCGAGCTGACAGGTTGCTGGTCTTCCGCACCACGGCCGGGCGCGTTCACTCACCTGCAAGACCGGCTCACCGGCCAGAGTTTCCCAGCCCAGCACCGCCCCATGGACATCGACCCACAAGACCTGATCAAGACCGACGACGAGGACGATGCGGCCGAGCGCCGCTCGGACCGCAAGAGCGCAAGGCTCAACACCTTTGTCGCCATCACCGTTGCGCTGCTGGCCACGTTCATGGGCATCTGCAAGGTCAAGGACGACAACATCGTGCAGGCCATGCAGCAGGCCCAGGCCGACAAGCTGGACCACTGGAACTTCTACCAGGCGCGCAACATCCGCCAGGACGTGGCCGAGGCCAGCGTCACGCAGCTGAAACTGGCCAAGGCCTCCGCGCCAGCCGACAAGGCGGCCGGCTATGACGAGGCGATCCAGCGCTATGAGGCCAAGGCGGCGCAGGAAGCGCAGAAGAAGCAGACGCTGAGCGCCGCCGCCGCGGAGGACCAGAAGACCTACGACAGCCTGAACTACCGCGACGACCAGTTCGATCTGTCCGACGCCGCGCTGGCCATCGCCATCTCGCTGCTCGCGGTCACCGCGCTGACCCGGCTGTGGTGGATGTACTGGGTCTCGTGGCTGCCCATCGGCGCGGGCGTGCTGATGGGCCTGTCTGGGCTGCTCGGCTGGGCCGTGCACCCGGACACGCTGACGAAACTTCTCTCGTGAACCTCAGACGTTCATCACGCTGACCGTCTTGGTCACCAGGTAGGCGTCCAGCGCTTCCGGGCCACCTTCGGACCCGTAGCCCGAGTCCTTCACGCCACCGAACGGCAGCTCGGGCACCGGGGCAGCCGGCTGGTTGACCCACAGCATGCCGACTTCCAGCCGCTGCGACAGCTCATGCAGCGTCTTCAGCGACCTGGTGAAGGCATAGCTGGCCAGGCCGAACGGCAGGCGGTTGGATTCGGCGATGGCCTCGTCCAGCGTGTTGAAGCCGCGGATGCCGGCGATCGGGCCAAACGGCTCTTCGTTGAAGATGTCGGCTTCCAGCGGCACCTCGTCCAGCACCGTGGCGGCGTAGAAGTTGCCCTTGCTGCCGACACGCTCGCCACCGGCGGCGACCTTCGCGCCCTTGCTCAGCGCGTCTTCGGTGATCTTGGCCATCGCGGCCAGGCGACGCGGGTTGGCCAGCGGGCCCATGGTCGTGCCATCGGCCAGGCCGTCGCCCACCTTCAGGCTGGACGCGTGGGCGGCCAGCGCTTGCGCGAACTCGGCGCGGATGCTGTTGTGCACCAGGAAACGCGTGGGCGAGATGCAGACCTGGCCGGCGTTGCGGAACTTGGCGGCACCGGCCGACTTGACGGCCAGCATCACGTCCGCGTCTTCGGCCACGATGACAGGCGCGTGGCCGCCCAGCTCCATCGTCGCGCGCTTCATGTGCAGGCCGGCCAGCGAGGCCAGCTGCTTGCCGACCGGGGTGGAGCCGGTGAAGGTGATCTTGCGGATCACCGGGTGCGGGATCAGGTAGCTGGAAATCTCGGCCGGGTCGCCATAGACCAGGCCGATCACGCCGGCCGGCACGCCTGCGTCCACGAAGGCCTGCAGCAGCGCGGCCGGCGAGGCGGGGGTTTCCTCCGGTGCCTTGACGATGATGGAGCAGCCGGTGGTCAGCGCGGCCGAGAGCTTGCGCACCACCTGGTTGATCGGGAAATTCCATGGCGTGAACGCGGCGACGGGGCCGACCGGCTCCTTGAGCACCAGCTGCTGCGCGGCAATGTTGCGCGATGGCACGACGCGGCCGTAGACCCGGCGGCCTTCGTCGGCGAACCATTCGATGATGTCGGCCGAGGACAGGGCTTCCACCTTGGCTTCTGCCAGCGGCTTGCCTTGTTCCTGGGTCATCAGCGCGGCGATCTGCGGCGCGCGTTCGCGCATCAGGCCGGCGGCCTTGCGCATGATGGCGGCGCGCTCGTTGGCCGGCACGCGGCGCCAGGTCTCGAAGCCGCGCTGCGCGGCGGCCAGCGCACGGTCCAGGTCGGCAATGCTGGCATGGGCCACGCGGCCGATGACTTCGCCGGTGGCGGGGTTGACGACGTTCAGCGTGCGGCCGCCGGTGGCATCCACCCACTCGCCATTGATCAGCAGCTGGGTGTCTTTGTAGGCGGGGTGCGAGGGATTGGACATGATGTGCTCCACAGTCACGGGTCAAGGCATGGGGGCCGCTGCGGCCGGCGCGACCGGTGAAGGCCGGCAGGATGCAGCGGCGGGCGTGGCCGCAATGTTCGCACCGATGGCAAACCCTTGCAGGTGATGTCGGATGTCAGACATGTTGTGGAACGGCCCGTCGTCTTCGTCTTCCTGACAGCGCCACAATCGGCCCGAATGAGCCCCGCGCAGCCTTCCATCCCAGGTGACTGCTTTGCGCCCGACTACGCGCAGGCGAGGCGGCGCTTTCTGCAAGCCGCCCAAGCCGCGACATTGACCGTGCACAGCGAGCCGCACCCGCTGCCCGGCCGGGACGGCGAGGCGCTGGCGGTGGACGCGGTGCTGGATGGCGCGCCCGACACGCAACGGCTGCTGATCGTCTCCAGCGGCTGCCACGGCATTGAAGGCCATGCCGGCTCGGCCGTGCAGATCGCGCTGCTGCGCGACGCCGTGTTCCGCAAAGCGGCCCACGGGGCCGGCGTGGCTTTGCTGCACCTGCATGCCCTGAACCCGCATGGCTTTTCATTCGGCCACCGGGTGACGCACGAAAACGTGGACCTGAACCGGAATTTCGTCGACTTCAGCCAGCCGCGGCCGCACAACCCGCTGCTGCCGCGGCTGGCCCCTGTGCTGCTGCCCGAGCGCTGGCCGCCCACGCCGGGCAACCGGCTGGCGCTGTACGGCTTTGCCTTGCGCCACGGCATTCGCGCCACGCAGACCACCATTTCGCAAGGCCAGTACCAGGATCCGGAAGGGCTGTTTTTCGGTGGCAACGGCCCGAGCTGGAGCCGACTGGCGCTGGAACGGCTGCTGGCGCGCTTTGGCAGCCACGCCCGCCGCATCGGCTGGATCGACGTTCACACCGGACTGGGCCCGAACGGCGTGGCCGAGCGCATCCTGGCTGGGCGGCCTGAACCGGTGCTGCTCAAACGCGCGCGGGCCTGGTGGGGCCCTGGACTCACCTGCACGCAGGAAGGCTCTTCCAGTTCAGCGGTGCTGATGGGCGAGATGTGGCAGGCGGCAGCGGCAACCTGCCCGCAGGCCGAGCTGACGGCCATGGTGATGGAGGTGGGCACCCAGTCCAAGCTGAAAGTGCTGGACGCCTTGCGCGGCGACCAGTGGCTGCGCCTGCATCCGCAAGCCGGCGAGAAGCAGCGTGCGGCCATCCACCAGCGCATGCGCGAGGCGTTCTACACCGAGACACCGGCTTGGCAGGCGGCCGTGCTGGCGCAGGGCTGCGAGCTGGCCTTGCAGGCCGTGCGCGGCCTCGCGGCGACCTGAGCCAGCATCTCAGCCCTTTGCCGCCCAGGCCAGCAGCGGCGCCCACTGCGCCAGGTCCTGCGCCACGCGGCCGGGCGCCACGTCCCACAGCGTCAGCCCGTGCGCAGCCAGGTGCACGTAGTTCTGCGTGTCGCGCAGCACCGTCAGCTTGGGCGCGGGCAAGGCGGCCAGGTATTCGTTGAGCCGCTCCTGGGCGAGGGTGTGGTCCTTGACCCGCATGCCGACCAGCCCCAGCCGCACCTTGGCATGCCGGGGATGGGCCTGCAGCTCGGCCAGGAAGGCGTGCGTGGCCTGGATGTCGAACAGGCTGGGCTGCAGCGGGATCAGCACGTGATCGGCCAGCTGCATCAGCGCGTCCAGCCGCTTGCCGTGCAGCCCGGCGGGGGTGTCGATCACCGCATGCGTCGTGCCCTTGGGCGGGCGCACCACGCTGCCGCCCTCGCGCACCTCCCAGCCGCGGATCGCCGGCAGGCTGGCCGGCCGCAGCGCCAGCCACTGGCGCGAGGACTGCTGGCGGTCCAGGTCCCCCAGCATCACCGCGTGACCTTGATGCGCCAGCGCACCGGCCAGGTTGGTGGCCAAGGTACTCTTGCCCACGCCGCCTTTGGGATTGGCGATTGCAAACACCGGCATCGGCGCCTCCACAATGCAAACCGCGGTATGGTAGCGGCGCGCCGCGAGCCACCGGCTCCCCGCTTTCCCCCGCAGTGCCACGCGCCGCGGCATTTCCTGCATCACCTGCCGCCGTCCGCATGGCCGACATCGTTGTCCTCACCGCCCATCCCCGGCTCGAACATTCCCGCGTCAACCTGGCGCTGATGCAGGCGGCGCAACAGCTGCCGGCCGAGCATGTGATGGTGCGCGACCTGTACGCGCTCTACCCCGACTACCTGATCGACATCGCCGCCGAGCGCGCGGTGCTGGCCAAGGCCAAATTGCTGGTCTGGCAGCACCCGCTGCACTGGTACGCGCTGCCGCCGCTGCTCAAGCTCTGGGTCGACGAAGTCTTCGGCTTCGGCTGGGCCTACGGGCCGGGTGCGCACGCGCTGCGCGGCAAGGATCTGTGGATGGTCGTGTCGACCGGCGGCAGTGCCCAGGCGTACCACCCCAGCGGCCACAACCGCCACTTCATCGACGCCTTCTGGCCGCCGCACGAACAGACCGCCATGCTGACCGGCATGCGGTTCCTGCCGCCCATGGTGGTGCACGATGCACACCGCGTGGCCCAGCGCGAGATCGCGGCGCGAACCGCGCTGTTCGCCGACCGGCTGGCCAGCTACCCGAACTGGCCCGAACTGGCCGAGTTGCCCGACACCGAACCCTGCGACGTCGGCCCCGGCGACCGGCCGCAGCGTTAGTCCCGTTACGACCGAACCGGTGCTATGCACCAAACTGGCCGAAAGATCCCAAAACGCGAGGATGCCCACGATCAAAGTCGTCATGACCCCCGGCAAGAATGGCCTGGAACATGCTGCAAGCCACCGCGCCCGCCTGCCGTGCCGAGGCCGGGTGCAGTCGCAGCAGCTGTCCGGGAAAGGTTTCCTCCCTGTCGGAAACCGCAAAAGGAGGTTGTCATGAAAACCACGATCAAAGCAGTCCTGGCCCTGACATTTGCGCTGATGAACATCAGCGCCCACAGCCTGGTGCTCGATCCGGGCGAAGATCCGTGCGCCGTCTACCTGGACGATGACGATGGCGAGGCCTACACAGCATGCGTGATGCAGAGAAAACGCACTTCCTGAACGTGATCCCTTCAAACCTTTGCAGTCCCCATGACGCCGGTTGAACCTTCCGGCAGCGGTTGGCTGCACCTGGGGTTGGTCTACCTGGGTGCAGCCGTTTTCGCAGTCCCGCTGGCGCGCCTGGCCGGGCTGGGCGCGATCATCGGTTACCTGGCAGCCGGTATCGCCATCGGGCCCTGGGGCCTGCGGCTGGTGACCGATGCGCAGGAAATGCTGCACTTCGCCGAGTTCGGCGTGGTGCTGATGCTGTTCCTGGTCGGCCTGGAACTGGAGCCCAAACGGCTCTGGGCGCTGCGCCGGCCCATCTTCGGCTGGGGCAGCCTGCAGCTGCTGGGCTCGGCCGCGGTGATGTGCAGCGTGGCCGTGGCCTTGGGCGTGGACTGGCAGCTGGCGCTGGTGGCCTCGCTGGGCCTGGCGCTGTCGTCCACCGCCATCGGCCTGGGCGTGCTGGCCGAGCGCAACCTGATGGCCACGGCCGGCGGGCAAAGCGTGCTCAGCGTGGCGCTGCTGCAGGACATTGCGGCCATCCCCATCCTCGCGCTGGTGCCGATGCTGGCCGGCGAAGCGCGCCACGGCGGCGGCTGGCTGGGCGCTGCCAAGGCGGTCGCGGTGATCGCCATCATCGTGCTGGGCGGCCGGCTGGTGCTGCGGCCCGCGCTGCGCTGGATCGCCCGCAGCAAGACACCCGAGATCTTCACCGCCGCGGCCCTGCTGCTGGTGGTGGCCACCGCTTCGCTGATGCAGACGGTAGGCCTGTCGATGGCCCTGGGCGCTTTCCTGGCCGGCGTGCTGCTGGCTGAAAGCGAATACCGGCGCGAGCTGGAAACCGACCTGGAACCGTTCAAGGGCCTGTTCCTCGGCCTGTTCTTCATCGCCGTGGGCATGAGCCTGGACCTGTCGGTGCTGCGCGCGCAGCCGCTGCTGGTGGCCGGCCTGGTGCTGGGTTTCCTGTCCATCAAAGCCCTGGTGCTGTGGGGCATGGGCCGGGCCATGAAGCTGCCGCTGGCGCAGCGCGGCGTGTTCGGCGTGCTGCTGGCGCAGGGCGGCGAGTTCGGCTTCGTGGTCTTCCAGGCGGCCGAGCAGGGCGAGGTGATCGAGCCGGCGACCTCGTCGCTGCTGGTCGCGGTGGTGGCGCTGTCCATGCTGCTCACACCCTTGCTGCTGGTGCTCAACGACAGGCTGGACAAGCGCCGCGCCGCGCGCAGCGGCGGCCGGGCCACCGGCACCGAGCTGAAGGAGATCGACGAGCCGCAGGAGGCGCCGGTGATCATTGCCGGCTTCGGCCGCTACGGCCAGATCGTCGGCCGGCTGATGTTCGCCAGCGGCCTGAAGGCCACCGTGCTGGAACACGACCCGGACCAGGTCGAGAGCCTGCGCAAGTTCGGCTGGCGCGTGTTCTACGGCGACGCCACGCGGCTGGACCTGCTGCGCACCGCTGGCGCCGGCAGCGCCAAGGTGCTGGTGGTGGCGGTGGACGACATGGTGCAAAGCTTGGCCATCGTCGACCTCGCGCAGGCGCACTTTCCGGCCTTGCAGCTCGTCGCCCGGGCGCGCAATGCGCAGCACTGGTACGAACTGAACAAGCGTGGCGTGGCGCACATCGAGCGCGAAACCTTCGATTCGGCGCTGATGAGCGGCCGCAGCGTGCTCGAAGGCCTGGGCCTGCGGCCTTACCAGGCGCGCACGCTGGCCCAGCGCTTTCGCCGCCACAGCGTGCAGCTGCTCAAGGAAATGGCACCCCACTATGGCGACCAGGCCAGGCTGATGAGCATGGCCAAGGCTGGCCGCCAGCAACTCGAAGAAGCGTTTGCCCGCGAACGCGAGACCCAGGCCGAGCGCGGCCACGGCCATGGCTTTTTCGCACATGACGACGAACCGCCCGAAGAGGCATCACCAGGAGACGACATGAACGACGAGATCCTGCAGGAACGCGCGGCCCAGGCCGCGACCCGCGCGCCCAGCCCGCCCACGCCCCCTCCGGCGCCGCCGCCTCATCCCGCGCCGGTGCCGGTCACCTCGCCGCGCGACCCGCCGGCCGTGCCGCCCCCGCCGCCGCCCATCACCAGCCGCTGAGACCCGGCCGCTAGTGCCCCACCGTGCTGGCGGACTGCGGGGCCGGCGCGCCGCCCAGCCGATCAAACAGCCCCAGGACCTCGGCGAAGTTGATCGGCTTGGTCAGGTAGCCCTCGAAGCCGCTGTCGAGTGCCATGCGGACCTGGTGCGGCAGCGCGTCGGCCGACAGGGCGACCAGCCGAGCCGTGGCCGCGCCCGGCAGGGCACGCAATTGCGCCGCCAACTCCAGGCCCGAGACATCGCCAAGGTTCATGTCGATCAGCACCAGGTCGGGCCGCCGCTGCATGAACATCGCCAGTGCAAGCGCACCGCTGTTGGCGGCCCGGAAGGTGACCCACGAGCGCAGCTTGACCAGCTGCGACATCAGCTCGATGTTGACGTCGTTGTCCTCGGCATAGAGCACGTCCAGCCGGGCGGCGCTGCTTGACGCGGCAACCGGCCAGCGGGGCGCAGCCAGTGCCTGCGGCGCCGCCGCCCAGGGCAAGGTGATGGTGGCCCGGGTGCCCTGGCCAGGCGCGCTCTCCACCGCCAGCTCGCCGCCCATCGCCTGGACGAGCTGGCGTGTCAGCACCAGTCCGATGCCTGTGCCTTCGACACCGGAGTGTTCGGCGCCCAGGCGATTGAAGGGTTCGAACAGGTGGGTCAACTGGCTGTCCGTCATGCCGGGTCCCTGGTCCTTCACGCTGAACTGGCAGTGATCGTGCTGCGGCACCAGGGACAGCGTGACAGGTCCCTCGCGGCCGCCGTACTTGACGGCGTTGCTCAGCAGGTTGATCAGCGACTGCCGCAGGCGCACCTCGTCTGCATGCACCCACAGCGGGCCGGGGAAGCTCACGTCGAGCTCGATCCGCCCTTCCTCCGAAAGCGTGCCGGCCACCGAACTGGCCTCTTCCGCCACGGCACGGGCCTCCACCGCCTGCAGGCTCAGCGAGAGCCGGCCGGATTCCACCATCGACAGGTCCAGCACATCGTTCACCAGCGCCAGCAGGTGGGCGCCTGCGCGCTCGATCTGACGTGCCCGCCCCTGGTTCAGCGGATCCAGCGGGTGCGCCAGGTCGATGTTCATCAGCTGCGCGAACCCGAGCACGGCATTCAGCGGCGTGCGCAACTCATGGCTCATGCGCGACAGGAACTCCGTCTTGGCGCGGCTGTGGGCCTCCAGCGTCTGGCGCTGCTCGCGCTCGCGCCGCATGGCCAGTTGCTCGCTCACATCGCGCAGCACGATGGTGGTCTGCGGCCCAGGGCCGGTGTCCACTCTCGAGAACGTGGCCTCGGCGGGGAATGGCACGTCGCCCCGCAGGCCTACCAGTTCCAGTGGTTTGCCGCCAGGCGCCGCTGCAGGTGCACCACCGTCCAGCAGGGCCAGATCCTTGAACAGCTCGGCCACGGGCCGACCCAGGACCTGCTCGGCGCGCAGCCGGAACACCTGTTCCGCCGCACGATTGAACAGCACGATCCGCCCATGCTCATCGGCCGAGATCACGGCATCGGCCACCGCCTCGATGAGCTTGGCGAGCTTGGCTTCGCTCTTCTCCAGCGCAGCCTTGGTGCGCCGTTGCTCGCTCACGTCGAAGAAGGTCACCACCGCACCATCGGGCCGGCCATCCTGGTACATCGGGTGGGCCCAGTACTCGACCGGAAACGCCCTGCCCTGCCGATCCCAGAACTGGCTGGCCTGGCGGTGCGCCGGCTCCATCTTCAGGAAGGTCTGCTGCACCGGGCAGGTCTGTTCACCCGCCACCAACTCGCAGCGGGAATGAATCACCGAATGAACCTCGTGGCCGACCAGTTCCGATTCCTGCCGGTACCCCAGGCGATCCAGCGCGGCACGGTTCACGAAGGTGCAAAAGCCCCGGGTATCGACCCCCAGCAAGCCTTCGGTCGTGGAGTCCAGCAACTGCTGCAGCAGTTGCTGCCGACGCCGGATCTCGTGTGCCGCCAACTCCCTGTCCCGCAGCCCGCGGCGCACGATGCCCAGGCCCAGAAACCCGAGCAACGCAGCCGCCAGCGCGTTGATGGCAATGGCAGCTCGCCGAAGCAGGCGCGCGTTGAAGGCAAGGCGATCGGAAAACGTGCGCTCCAGGCGTGTCAGGCGCAGATTGATGCTGGCCACCTTGGCCCGCATCTCCGCGGTCAGGGCCTCGTCGAAACGCCTGGACGGCGGAATCAGCCGCAACTGCTTGTCCACCGCCTGCAACTCGGCAACGGCAAGGTCGCCCTCACGCCAGCTCGCAATCGCCTCGGCCATCAGCGAAGAATCATGAAACCAGCGATAGAGCCAGATCAGCCCGTCGATGTCATCGGGGTGATTGCCGCCGGCGAGAAAGGCTCGCCTCACCACCTCGAAGTCGGGCGCCGCCTTGTCCAGTTCTTCGCGGGCCATGCGGTCGCCCACCGGAATGGCGACGGCATCCAGGAACTGCCTGTGGTCCTCCTCCGTGCCGGACTGAAGGTACTCCAGCAGGTGGATGTGCGCGTCCTTCTGGGCCTTGGAATACAGGCTCTCGCCAATCACGTACGACTGCACCGCTGCCAGCAACTGAATGCTGAAAATGGCCAGCAGCACCTGGAACAGGCCGATGGTGCCAAGGGCCACGACGACCCAGGAGATTCGGCGGGCGGGGCGGCGTTGCATGATGGGCTGGAGGTCGGCGCCGACTCCCTGCATTGCGTCAAACCCGCTCGCGGACCGCCTCGTAGCGAGAAGGATCCCACCTCGGCACCTGCACGGGGAAGGGGGCGTCCAGGCACTTGTCCAGCGCCATCTTCATGTAGTTGTAGCTGGTCAGCACCCGGGAGCGGATCAGGTCCACGTAGCCCCGGTTGGGCGTCATGCCCACCAGCGTGCTGATGATTTCCAGCGCCTCCCAGGGATGGGTGTCGTCGTATTTGGCGTGCAGCTTGAGCCACTTCATCGCCTTGGTGCGATGCAGTTCGGGCAGGCTGTTCTCGTAGGCATCGCTGGCGCAGACCAGGTCGGCCCACTCACCCGTGGCCCCCTCGATCGCGTAGTTGGTCGCCGCCATGCCGGCGGCCAGCGAGTCCCGCTCGCAGCTGTGCCAGCACCAGTGCGACAAGGCCTCGGTGGCCGGCGGCACCGCACCGTGCACCAGGTCGTCCAGCGAGAGCCCGGCCGCCAGCGCCCAGGCCTGCCAATGGTCCGCATGGTTCTGCTCGACGCGGATGTTGCGAATCAGGTACCTGCGCGCCTGGTCGTGGCCCCGCACCCGGCCCAGCGCCACCTTCAGCAGGTTCAGTGCCATGTACTGCGGGAACTGCTCGATCACCGGCCAGATGCCGGCGAGGAAATTGCGGGTCTGCCCGGGCGCCAAGCGCGCGTCCCGCATCAGGCGGAACAGTTCGTGCTGCGTCACGCCCAGCCGGGTGGGCTCACATTCGCTGACCAGATCCTGAACCCAGTCAGGGTAGCTGCGAATGTCCGTCAGCGCGCCCTGCAAGGCGAACTCGTTGTTCATCTTGATCCCTTGATCCCCTGATCCCTGTTCGCGGCCATGAGACAGAACAACGGGTCGCCGATTGACTCTAACCACTTGGCAGCCGGCTGACAATCAATGAATCCGGCATGGCGCGCAAGCCGCCGAGGCAACCCCTAGGCTGAGGCCAGGCAGCGGCGCCCGGCTGGCCGCCTGCGGCCTCGAACCGAGTTTTCTGCGCCTTGGGCGCTCCTACACTGGCAGGCTGCCCGCGCACCCGCGTGCGGCAGGACAGGATTCGGCAGCAGGCCACGAGCCGGCCGCCAGCGACAGGCAGTGCAATGAGGAGAGACAAGTGACAAAGCCCGCAACCCATGTGCTGGTGGTCAGCGCAGACGAGACCTGGCGGGCCGCCGTGGTCCATGGCCTGAATGCCGCGGCCGCAAGGCTGGACAACCCCTTCGGCCTGCAGGCCATCGCCTGCGCCTGCGACGGCGGCGCACTGGAAGCCGCATTGGCCACCACCGCCGGCGCAGACGTGCAGGTGGTGCTGATGGACCACGGCGCGCGCGGCAGCGAAGACCATGGCGCGCCGGCCGTGCTCACCGCCCAGCGCATCATCGAAGCCAGGCCCGAGCTGTCGCTCTACATGCTGCTGGAGGACGACAGCGACAAGCTGCTGGTCGAGCAGCTCGCCAGCGACGCGGTGGATGGCTACTTCTTCCGCGAGGAAATGGACTTCAACGGCTGGTTCCGCATCCTCGCGGCCGAGCTGGCCGAGAAGGCCGACACGCCTTTCTACGACGCGCTGCGCGACTACGTGGCCCAGGCCAAGGACAGCTGGCACACGCCCGGCCACGGCGGCGGCGACTCGTTCAAGAACAGCCCCTGGGTGGGCGACTTCTACGACTTCGTCGGCGAGGAAATGCTGCGCGCCGACCTTTCGGTGAGCGTGCCCGAGTTGGACTCGCTGCTGCATCCGACCGGCGTGATCGCCCAGTCGCAGAAGCTGGCCGCCAAGGCCTTCGGCGCGCGCAAGACCTACTTCGCCACCAACGGCACCAGCACCTCGAACAAGGTCATCTTCCAGACCCTGCTGGCACCGGGCGACAAGCTGCTGCTGGACCGCAACTGCCACAAGTCGGTCCACCACGGCGTGATCCTGTCGGGCGCGATGCCGGTCTACCTGGACTCGTCGGTCAACCGCCATTTCGGCCTGTTCGGCCCGGTGCCCAAGGCGACGATTGCCGCGGCCATCGCAGCCAACCCGGACGCCAAGGTGCTGATCCTCACCAGTTGCACCTACGACGGCCTGCGCTACGACCTGCGCCCCATCATCCAGACGGCCCACGAGGCCGGCATCAAGGTCATCGTCGACGAGGCCTGGTACGGCCATGCCCGCTTCCACCCCGAGCTGCGGCCGACCGCGCTGGAGTGCGGCGCCGACTATGCGACGCAGAGCACGCACAAGATCCTCTCGGCCTTTTCGCAAGCCAGCATGATCCACGTCAACGACCCGGCGTTCGACGAGCACCTGTTCCGCGAGAACTTCAACATGCACGCGAGCACCAGCCCGCAGTACAACCTGATCGCCAGCCTGGACGTGGCGCGCAAGCAGGCTGTGATGGAGGGCTACCGGCTGCTGGACCGCTCGCTGAAGTTCGCCCACGAGCTGCGCCAGAAGATCAACGCCACCGGCGCGTTCCGGGTCCTGGAGCTGGACGAGCTGCTGTCAGACGAAGTAAAGGCAGACGGCATCCGCCTGGACCCGACCAAGCTGACCATCGACATCTCGGCCAGCGGCTGGAGCGCGGACGAATTGCGCGGCGAGCTGATCGGCCGCTACAACATCCAGGTCGAGAAGAACACTCACAACACGCTCACGCTGCTGCTGACCATCGGCACCACGCGCAGCAAGGTCTCGCGCCTGTTCGACGCGATGCTGCGCCTGGCCAAGGACCGCCGCACGCCGCTGACCTACGCACGCATGCCCGAGGCGCCACGCTTCACGCGCCTGGCCTGCCTGCCGCGGGACGCCTTCTACGAGGCCGGCGAGAAGCTGCCGGTGCTGGACGACAACGGCCGCGCCAACCCGGCGCTGAACGGCCGCATCTGCTGCGACCAGATCGTGCCCTACCCGCCCGGCATCCCGGTGCTGGTGCCGGGCCAGGTGATCGAGCCGGCCATCATTGCCTACCTGGCCCGGCTGCTGCAGACGCAGAAGTCCATCGACCTGCACGGCCTGGCCACGCTCGAGGGCGAGCTGCACCTGCGCGTGCTCAGCCAGGCCGAGCAGGCCGCGCTGCCCGGCGTCTGCTGAAGCACCCTCTCTAGCCGACGCGGTGGCCGTCGGCGCCCATCACCGCCAGCTCGATGAAGCGTGACGCGACAAACGGCCCGGCGCCTGCGTACCCCAGGCTGTAGTCGCCCAGGTCCAGGCGCTTGATGCTGGCCAGGGCCTGGCGCAGCTTGTCGCGGCTCAGGTCGCGGCCAGCGCGTCGCAGGCCTTCCATCATCATCTGCGCATTGACCCAGCCTTCGAAGCTGCTGGCGTCATAGTGCTCGTCGCCCAGCGCCTTCATCTCGGCCTGGTACTGGCGCACAGCGGCCAGCTTGGTCTTCTCTGCATCCGGGAAGACCTGCGTCATGGCCATGCCCTTGGCGGCGGCACCCAGCCGTGGCAGCTCGGACGCAATGACCGAGACCGACAGCCCCACCATCGGCAGCCCGCCGGCCTTGCTGCGCAGCGCCAGCACCAGCGCGGTGTTGGCGCTGCCTGTCGTGACCAGCAGCACCGCGCCCGGCCTGGCGGCCAGCACCTGCTGGCTCAGCTCACCGGCATTCGCGCCATTCACCGCGAGCGCAAACTGGCCGATCGACTTCAGCCCCTTGTCACTCAGCGCGGCCTCTGCATCACGCAGCACTTCCTTGCCAAACGGGTTGTCCAGGTAGACCAGTGCAATGTCCTTCAGCCCCATCGAGACCAGCTGCTGCACCACGCGGATGGCTTCGTCGCTGTAGCTGGCACGCACATGGAAGACCTGCCTCAGGTCAGGCCGCCGCAGCGAGGCTGCGCCAGTCACCGGCCCCACGCAAGGCACGCCGGCCTGCTCGATCAGCGGCAGGATGGCCGCGGTGTTGGCCGTGCCCATGCAGGACATCAGCGCGAACGCGGCATTGCCGTCCAGCAGGCCTTTGACGTTCTCCAAGGTCCGGGTGGCAACGTAAGCATCGTCCCGCACGGCAAGACGCAGGTTCCGGCCATTGATGCCGCCGTTCTCGTTGACCGCACGAAAGGCCGCCTTGATGCCCGCCACATGCGCGGTGCCGGCACCGCCCAGCGGGCCCGTCATGGCCAGCGAACAGCCCAGGGTCACCTGCTGCGGGCCAAGCGCTTCGTCCGCAGCCCGCGCCACCGGCAGCCCGGTTGCGGCCAGCGCGAGCGCTGAACTTCGAACAAGGAATTGGCGACGGCGTGACATGGCAGCTCCGGGTTTCGTGAGCGCCAAAGTCTAGGCAGCGCAAGGGTCTTGCCTTGTCCCCAGGGCGACAGGCGGGGGCCGCTGCAACACGGGATAAACCATGTGGCACCCGCGCGTCCGCACGCCAGCTTCAGCGCCTTGCCGCGCTCAAGGCTTGCCAGAACACCGGGTCCTGGCTGGTCGCGAAGTTGATGCGCATCAGCGTGCCGGGCTTGCGCGTGGCCTGGAACAGGTGGCCGGGCGCCAGCAGCCAGCCCTGGTCCAGCATCACCTGCGCCAGCGCCTCGGTGTCCACGCCCGTGTCCAGCCAGCCAAACAGGCCGTTGGGCGGCGTGACGAAACGGCAGCCGTGCGCCTGTGCCAATTGCACCGTGCGGTGACGCGCCGCGTCCAGCCGCTGCGTGACCCGCTCGGCGTGGCGGCGCAGGCTGCCCTGCTCCAGGCACAGCGCCACCGCCTGCTCCAGCACGGCAGGCGTGGTCAGCGTGGACAGCAGCTTGGTGTCGACCAGCCGCTCCACGACCTGCGGCGGCACGGCCATGTAGCCCACGCGCCAACTCGGCGTGAGGATCTTCGAGAAGCCGGACACGTAGAGCGTGCGCTGCAGCCCGTCCAGCGCGCTCATGCGCGGCAGGTGGGCGGGGGCGAGGTGGGAATAGGTGTCGTCCTCGACCACCCAGAAGTCATGCGCCTCGGCCAGCTTCAGCACCTGGTGGGCGTGTGCCAGGCTGATGGAGTTGCCGGTCGGGTTGTGCAGCACCGGCACCGTCACGTACATGCGCGGCCGGTGCTCCCGGATCAGCGTGGCCATCACGCCCAGGTCCGGCCCGTCCACGCCGCGCGGCACCGGCAGCAGCCGCATGCCGAGCTGGCTGAGCCGCGCGTATTCCACGGCCCAGGCCGGCTCGTCGACCAGCACCGCATCGCCCGGCGACAGCAGCGTACGCGAGATCAGGTCCAGCGCGTGCGTAGCGCCGGTGGAAGTGATGATCTGCTCGGGCACCGCGCGCACGCCGAAGCTGGCCAGCTTGATGGACAGCGCATCGCGCAGGCGCCGGTCGCCGGCCGGGTGGCCGTATTGCAGCGCAATCATCGGATCGCCCTGGGCCAGCACCCGGCGCAGCGCGCTGGACAGCAGCGGCAGGTCCAGCCAGTCGGCCGGCAGCGTGCCCAGCCCGGGCGCGGGCTTGTCGGACAGGCCATGGAACATGCCGCGGATCAGCGCGGTGGCGTCCACTGGCGCCACCCGCGGCGCGTCCGGCGGCAGCGTCGCACGCACCGCTTGCGCGGCCCGCTGCTCGCGCACGAAAAAGCCGCGCTGGCGCCGGGCCTCCACCAGTCCTTGCGCCAGCAGCTGGTCATAAGCGGCGACGACCGTGTGCGCGCTCACGCCGTGCCGGCTCGCGCAGTCGCGCACCGAAGGCAGTCGCGCACCGGGCGCCAGCAGGCGCTGGCGGATGCGCTCGGCGAACTGCGCAGCGAGCTGTTCGGTCAGCGTCTGGCCGGCGCTGCGGGCGAGTGTGCCGACCGAAGCGCCGGAGGCGCCACCGCTGCCGCCTGCGGCCAGCGGGGCATCGCCGGCGAGCTGGCGGTCGTTCAAGGTCAAGGACGAGTCTGCAGGGCTCATGAAAAGCTCATCTGTGTCTGCCGGCCAACCGGTACAGATTCCGGCTGTGCACCCTTGAACTGTACTGGAACTGTACCGGTGCGCCACCCTACACTGGCTGCATGGGCAGTTCTGCTTCCGCCAGCCTTTCCTCCTCCTCCGCACCCAGCGCCGCCACGCTGCACCGCAGCCTGTGGCTGGGCGCGCTGGGTGTGCTGATGTTCGCGATGACGCTGCCGATGACGCGCCTGGCCGTTGGCCCGGCGGACGCGCCGCAGCTGCCGCCGCTGTTCGTCACCGCCGGCCGCGCCGCCGGCGCCGGGCTGCTGGCCGCCGTCTACCTGCTGCTCACGCGCGCAGCCCGGCCGCAGCAGCGCCACCTGCGCGACCTGCTGGTCACCGCGCTGGGCAGCGTGGTCGGCTTCCCGCTGTTCCTCGGCCTGGCGCTGCGCCAGGTGCCTTCGATGCACGCCGCGGTCGTCACCGGCATCCTGCCGCTGGCGACTGCCGCGATGGCAGCGCTGATGCTGCGCCAGCGCGCGCCGCTGGGCTTCTGGCTGTGTGCCAGCGCCGGCTGCGCGCTGGTGCTGGTGTTTGCCGCCTGGGAAGGCCATGGGCAACTGGTGCTGGCCGATGGCTGGCTGCTGCTGGCCGTGCTCAGCGCCTCGGTGGCCTACGTTTCGGGCGCACGGCTGAGCGCCGGCTGGCAGGCCGAGCAGGTCATCAGCTGGGTGCTGGTGCTGAGCCTGCCGGTGACGCTGCCGGTGGCCGCATTGAGCTGGCCCACGCACGCAGTGTCGGCCGCAGCCTGGGGTGGCTTCGCCTATGTCACAGTGTTCTCGATGTGGGTCGGCTTTTTCGCCTGGTACCGCGCGCTGGCCATGGGCGGCACGCTGCGCGTGAGCCAGGTGCAGCTGCTGCAGCCCTTTCTTGCGCTGCTGCTCGCGGTGCCGGTGCTGGGTGAGGCCTTGAGCCCGCACACGCTGGGCTTTGCGCTGGCGGTGCTGGCCGTGGTGATGCTGGGCAAGCGCATGCCGGTGGCGGCGAAGAAAGCAGGCGCCGCATGAAGACCTTGGGCGTGCTGGGCGGCATGAGCTGGGAGTCGACGCTGGTCTATTACCGGCTGCTGAACCAGGGCGTGGCCGCGCGCCTGGGCGGGCTGCACAGCGCGAGCCTGCGGCTGGCCAGCGTGGACTTTGCCGAATTGGCGGCGCAGCAGCGCGCAGGCGCATGGGCCGAGGCCGGCGAACTGCTGGGCCGCATGGCCGCGCAGCTGCGCATGGCCGGCGCCGAAGGCCTGATCATTGCCACCAACACCATGCACAAGGTGGCGCCGGCCATCACCGGACTCGGCGGCCTGCCGCTGCTGCACATTGGCGACGCCACCGGCAACGCACTGCGCGCCGCCGGCCACCGCCGCGTGGGCATGCTGGGCACACGCTTCACGATGGAAGACGGCTTCCTGCGCGAGCACCTGGCGCAGCAGCATGGCATCGAAACCGTGGTGCCCGATGCGGCTGGCCGCGCCGAGATGCACCGCGTGATCTACGAAGAACTGTGCCGCGGCCAGGTGCTGGGCGGCTCGCGCGAGCGGGTCGTCGAGATGATGGCCGAACTGGCAGCGCAGGGCTGCGAAGCCATCGTGCTCGGCTGCACCGAGATCGCGCTGCTGACCGACCCGCAGAATCCCCCCGAACCCGGCGGCTGGCCGCTGCCCTTGTTCGACACCACCACCCTGCACGCCCAGGCGGCCGTGCAGTGGATGCTTGCTGACCATTCGCCTGAGACAACGAAGGAACTGCCATGACCGACAAGACCACCGGAAGCCCCTGGACGCTCGCGCACCGCGCCGCGCGCATGAACCCGTCCATCATCCGCGAGATCCTGAAGGTCACCGAACAACCGGGCGTTCTGTCCATGGCCGGCGGCCTGCCGTCGCCGGACACCTTCCCCATCGAAGCGATGCGCGAAGCCAGCGCCAAGGTGCTGACCGACAGCCCGCGCGAAGCGCTGCAATACGCCGCCAGCGAAGGCTACGGCCCGCTGCGCGAATGGGTGGCCGCCACGCTGAACGCGCAGGGCCAGCAGGTCACCCCGGACCGGGTGCTGATCACCACCGGCTCGCAGCAGGCGCTGGACCTGATTGCCAAGGTGCTGGTGGACGCTGGCGCGCCGGTGGCCGTCGAAACCCCCACCTACCTCGGCGCGCTGCAGGCCTTTGCGCCCTTCGAGCCGCTGTTCACCAGCGTGGCCAGCGACGACCAGGGCCCGATTCCCGATGCGATCCGCGCGCTGCCGCACGACGCGCCCGGCACCCGCTTCCTGTACGTGCTGCCGAACTTCCAGAACCCCACCGGCCGGGTGATGGGCGAGGCGCGCCGGCAGGCCGTCGTTGCCGCGGCGCAGGCCGCCCGCGTGCCGCTGGTCGAAGACAACCCGTATGGCGACCTGTGGTTCGACCAGGCCCCTGCCGCGCCGCTGGCCGCGCGCTGGCCCGAAGGCACGGTCTACATGGGCTCGTTCTCCAAGGTGCTGGCGCCCGGCCTGCGCCTGGGCTACGTGGTGTCGCCCGCCGCGCTCACACCCAAGCTGCTGCAGGCCAAGCAGGCGGCCGACCTGCACACGCCGAGCTTCAACCAGCGCATGGTGTTCGAGGTGATCCGCAACGGCTTCCTGGACCAGCACATCCCGACCATCCGCGCCCGCTACAAGACCCAGCGCGACACCATGGCCCAGGCCCTGACCGAACACATGCCGGCCGGAACCGAATGGGCCGCGCCGCAAGGCGGCATGTTCTTCTGGCTGCGCCTGCCGGCAGGCTGCAACGCGATGGCGCTGCTGCCCAAGGCCGTCGCCGCCGGCGTGGCCTTCGTGCCGGGCGAGCCGTTCTACGCACATGCGCCGGACACGCGCACGATGCGCCTGTCCTTCGTGACGCTGACGCCCGACGAGATCCGCTACGCGGTGGCGACGCTGGGCGGCGTGCTGAAGAAGCACCTGTTCGAGGACCTGGCACAGGAAACGCCATGAGCGAAGCGGGTCAGTCCAGGCAGTTCAGCCAGCTCGACGTCTTCACCGACACACCGCTGCGGGGCAACCCCCTGGCCGTGGTGCACGACGCCGACGGACTGAGCGACGCACAGATGGCAGCCTTCGCGCGCTGGACCAATCTCAGCGAAACCACCTTTCTGCTGCCGCCCACGCAGCCGGGCGCCGACTATCGCGTGCGCATCTTCACGCCGGGTGGCGAGCTGCCTTTCGCCGGCCATCCGACGCTGGGCAGCTGCCATGCCTGGCTGCGTGCCGGCGGCCAGCCCCGGCAGGCAACCGAGGTGGTGCAGCAGTGTGCGCTGGGCCTGGTGAGCATTCGCCGAGACGGCACGCGCCTGGCCTTTGCCGCGCCGCCTTCCAAGCGCAGCGAGGTGGACGCCGGGCTGCTCAGCGAAGTGCTGCAGGCCCTGGCGCTGCCGGCCGATGAACTGGTAGCCGCGCAGTGGCTGGACAACGGCCCGCGTTGGCTGGGCCTGCAAACCCGCAGCGCCGCACGCCTGCTGGCGCTGACGCCCGACCATGCCCGCCTGAAGCCTCTGGCGAAGGCGGGCCTGATCGCCCCGCAGCCCGCCGGCACCGACACCACCTTCGAAGTGCGCGCCTTCGCCGCCGCTATCGGCGTGAACGAAGACCCGGTCACCGGTAGCCTGAACGCCAGCCTGGCGCAATGGTTGATGGACAGCGGCGCGGCGCCTGCGAGCTACGTGGTTTCACAAGGCACGGCCATGGGCCGCATGGGGCGGGTCTACCTGCAACGCGAGGGCGAGACGGTGTGGGTGGGCGGCGACGTGGCTGGCTGCATCGAGGGCCAGGTGCGGCTTTGATGTGAGCGGCAGGGCTGTGGCAGCATGCTGGCCATGCACATCCGCCCACACCCCCTGCTCGCGGCGTTCGCCGCCGCGTCCCTCGCCGCTGGCGCCCACGCAGCGCCGGTGCGCTATGAGATCGACCCTTCGCACACCTACCCCAGCTTCGAGGCCGATCACCTGAACGGCCTGTCGGTCTGGCGCGGCAAGCTCAACAGCAGCGCCGGCGAGATCACGCTGGACAAGGAAGCCGGCACCGGCACTGTGACGGTGCGCATGGACGCCGAAAGCCTGGACTTCGGGCTGGACGCGATGAACAAGGCAGCGCGCGGCGACATGCTGTTCGACACCGCCAAATACCCCAGCATCACCTACGTGGGCAAACTGGTGAAGTTCGTCAATGGCGCGCCCACCGCGGTCGAAGGCGAGCTGCGCCTGCATGGCGTGGCCCGACCGGTGGCACTGGTGATCAACAGCTTCAAGTGCATGCCGCACCCGATGTTCAAGCGCGAGGTGTGCGGTGCCGACGCGCTGGCGGTGATCCAGCGCGACGAGTTCGGCATGGCCGCGGGCAAGGACTACGGCTTCAAGATGGACGTGACGCTGCGCATCCAGATCGAAGCGATCCAGGCACCGTGACACTGAAGGGCGTGGCATGGGGACTGGCCGTGGCCAGCCTGTCCCAGGGCAGCCTGGCCGCAACGCAGCGCTACGCGCTGGACCCGGCCCGCACGCAGGCCAGTGTCGAGGCCGATGCGGGCCTGTCGATGGTCGAAGGCCAGCTTGCGCGCAGCACAGGCGAAGTGCTGCTGGACCGCGAGGCCGGGCAAGGCCAGGTGGCGGTGTGCCTGCCGGCAGACAGCCTTGACTTCGGCCTGTCGATGCTGAACGACCTGGCCCGCGGGCCGATGGCCTTCGACGCGGCCCGCTTTCCCGAGATTCGCTATCAGGGTCGGCTGGTGGATTTCATCGGCGGTGTGCCCGGCGCAGTCGAAGGCGAGCTGCAGATGCATGGCGTGACGCGCCCGCTGCGGCTTGCCATCCAGTCCTTTCGCTGCGGGCCGGACGACACGCTGCAACGCGAGGCCTGCAGCGCCAGCGCAGTGGGCACGCTGCAGCGCGACGAGTTCGGCATCGACATCGGGAAGGACCTGGGCCTGCGCATGGCGGTGACCTTGCAGGTGCGGATCGTTGCCGTGGCGGTGCCCGCGGACATGGCGCCTGAGGTGATGCCACCGCCGACGGGGCCTTCAGCGGATGGCGTCCCACAGTAGCTTGCCGCCGGTCAGCGCCATGCCGATGTTGAACAGGCGGTAGAACCAGACCTGGTTGATGCGCCGCACGACGTGCAGGCCCAGCCACACGCCCAGCGGCGCAAACGGCGCCAGCGTCAGCGAGGTCCACAGGTTGCGCGTGTCGATCAGGCCGAGGAAGGCATAGGGAATCCACTTCGACAGGTTCACCGCGGCGAAGAAGACCGCCATGGTCGCCGTGAACTTGATCGGCGAGAGCCGCAGCGGCAGCACGTAGAAGCTGACCGGCGGGCCGCCCGCGTGGGCCACGAAGCTGGTGAAGCCGCTGACTGTGCCGAGCAGAAAGCCCAGCCAGCGCGGCGGTGGCGGTGCGTCTGCCTTTGGCGGGAAGACCAGGCGGATGGCCAGGAACAGCAGCGTGATCGCGCCGACGACGCCGGCCACCGTGTGGGCCGACAGCACGCCGAACAGCACCGTGCCGATCGCCGTGCCCAGCAGGCCGGCCGGCAGCAGCAGCTTGATCAGCCCACGGTCACACTCGCGCACCAGCGCGGCCAGGCCCATCACGTCCATCACCGCCAGCAGCGGCAGCATGATGGCCGCGGCCTGCGGCACCGGCACCACCAGCGCCAGCAGCGGCACCGCGAGCGCGCCGAAGCCTGCGCCAAAGCCGCTCTTGGACAGGCCCATCAGCACCACCGCAGGGATGGCGATGGCATAGAACGACCAACCGTGCGCGAACAGCTCGTTCACAGCACCTGGCAGGCTTCCTCGAAGCTCAGGCGCGGGTTGCGTGGGCGCACACCAGCCGGGTCGGCCTTGCCCAGCGTGCAGATGAAGTTGGTGCGCACCGTGGTGCCGGACCAGAAGGCGGCATCCACCGCGGCCGCGTTGAAGCCACCCATCGGGCCACAGTCCAGGCCCAGTGCGCGGGCTGCCAGCATCAGGTAGCCGCCTTGCAGACTGCTGTTGCGCAGCGCGGCGTCCGGCACCCGCGCCGGGTTGTCGATGAACATCTTGCGGAAGTCGACCTGCGGGTAGAGCCTGGGCAAGTGCTCGTAGAACGCCATGTCCATGCCGACGATGGCCGTCACCGGCGCCTGGCCGACCTTGGCCTGGTTGCCGCCCGGTGCCATGCAGGGCACCAGCTTCGCCCTTGCTTCGTCAGACGTGACGAAGATCAGCCGCATCGGCGAGCTGTTGGACGCCGTCGGACCCCACTTGGTCAGCTCATAGAGCTCGCGCAGCGTGGCTTCGGGCACCGGCGTGGGCAGGTAGGCGCTGGCGGTGCGGGCTTCGGTGAACAGCTGTTCCGTGGTGACATTCATGCGGTGCTCGGCGGTGGGAAGGCGAAGAAGCGACAATTCTCGGATGTTCCAGCCCTCCCAGCACGACGTACGCAACTTCTTCTGCCAGACCCTGGCCAAGCAGCGCAACGGGGAATTGCTCTCGCCCATCGAGACCCTGGCCGCCGGCTGGATCGCCGAGCACCCGGAGTACCACGCCGAGCTGGCCGACGTGGAAGCGGCGCTGGCCGCCGTCTACGACGTGGACGAGGGGCGCACCAACCCTTTCCTGCACCTGTCCATGCACCTGAGCATCAGCGAACAGGTTTCGATCGACCAGCCGCGCGGCATCCGCCAGGCGGTCGAACTGCTGGCCGCCAAGCGCAACTCGCTGCACGATGCGCAGCACGAGGTCATGGACTGCCTGGGCGAGATGCTGTGGGCCTCACAACGCAGCGGCCTGCCGCCGGACGGGCATGCGTACCTGGATGCGGTGCGGCGCCGCGCGACGCGCTGATCGGCCCCCGTTCGGGCTGATCCCACCTTCCGTTCGGGCTGAGCTTGTCGAAGCCTGCATAGGGCATGGTGGCTTGCGCCGCCTTCGACGAGCTCAGGGCGAACGGTTCAGTTCACGCAGGCGAACCCAAACCGAAGCCCTATCGTTTCGGCAACTTGTCCCCGGCCCACAGCTCATCCAATTGCTTGAAACCCCAGGTGACCGGGTTCTCGCGGCCGACGATCTTGTCGGTCGAGCGGGCCAGGTCCAGCAGTTGCGGGTTCAGTGGCATCTGGGACTTGGTCGAGAAGAAGACCTTGACCATCGGGGTCACCAGGGCTTTGGGGTTCTGGTCCACCACCACCGCCAGCTTGCCGCTCTGCAGCTTGACCAGCGAGCCCACCGGATAGATGCCCAGGCTCTTGACGAAGGCCTGGAAGATCTTGGGGTCGAAATGGCCCTGCCACGAAGCCATCTTGGCAATCGACTCGGCCGGGTCCCAGCCGGCCTTGTAAGGGCGGTTCGAGGTGATGGCGTCGTAGACGTCGCAGACCGAGCCCATGCGCGCCAGCAGGCTGATCTGCTCGCCTGGCAGCTTGTGCGGGTAGCCGGTGCCGTCCATGCGCTCGTGGTGGTGCAGGCAGACGTCCAGCGCGCCGGCACTCGCGCCCTTGGCCTCCAGCAGCATTTCATGGCCGCGGTCGGGGTGCGACTTCATCACGGTGAATTCTTCGTCGGTCAGCTTGCCGGGCTTGTTCAACACGTCCAGCGGCATTGCCGCCTTGCCCAGGTCGTGCAGCAGACCGGCCAGGCCTGCATCCCGGCAGCCAGCCTCGTCCAAGCCCAGTTCTCGGCCCAGCGACACCATCAGTGCGCAGACGGCCACCGAATGCATGTAGGTGTAGTCGTCCTGGGTCTTGAGCCGGGCCAGGCTGACCAGCGCGCCAGGGTTGCGGAACACCGAATCGGCAATGTCGTTGACCAACGGCAGGCACTGCTCGGCGTCCACGGCCTTGCCCAGCCGGGCTTCAGTGAACATCGACACGACACGCGCCCGGCCCTCCTTGTAGAGCGCCGCAGCCTGCGAGAGCTCGGTTTTCAGGTCGCGGTCCGGCTCGGGCGGCATTCTCGAGGCGGGCGCAGCGGGCGGCGTCACCGGCGCGGCAGCCGGCGCCTCGGCGGCACGGGCCGGCGCCCGCAGGCCCGGCAGGCGCTCGGTCGCATCGGCCAGGTCCAGGCCTTTTTCCGAGTCTATCCACACACCGGGCAAGCCGCTCGCATGCAGCTTGGCCAGGTCGTTGTGGTCCTTGATGACGAACTTGGTCTTCCAGAAAGGATGGTCGATCCACGCGCCCTCCAGCGCGTGGATGTGCATGCCCAGTCTGACCTGCGAAACCAGTATTTTTTTAAGCATGTCCGGCCAATGTGTCCGTACCCAAGACCCTGGGCAACAGCCTGTTATCGGCCACAAGCCCATGTCGCTTGAGCGGGTGACATGGCCGCTGGCCTGGGCCTCTTCCCTGGCCGGACATGAAAAAGCCGCCAACCCTGCCGGGCGGCGGCTTTTTCAGGCGGGCCCCGCCTGAGATTTCGCAAACGCGGGCGCTGCGGCGCCGGGGCTCAGCGGAAGTGCGATTGCGGCAGCGTCTTCAGCTCACCCGGCAGCGTGGACAGGAACTCCGCCACCTGGCGGAGCTCGGTTTCGCTCAGCGTCTTGGCCATGGCGTTCATGGTCGGGTTGCTGCGACCGACCAGGTGGCCGGCGTCGGCCTGGTAGGACTTCAGGGTCAGCGTGAGGTAGTCGGCATGCTGGCCGGCCAGGCGCGGGTTGGCCGGGTCGGGGGTGGTGCTGAAGTTGGCACCATGGCAGGCCACGCAGACGGCCAGCTTGTCCTTCAGCGCGGCCGGCAGTTCGGCCGGCGGCGGCGCGGTGGCACCTGCATGGCCGTGGTCAGCGTAGTAGGCCGCGAGGTCGGCAATGTCCTGGTCGCTCAGCGAGCCGGCAATGGCGCGCATGGTCGGGTGCTTGCGATCACCCTTGCGGTAGCTGTCCAGCGCCGAGGCGATGTACTTGGCGTTCTGGCCGGAGATCATCGGCACGTGGTAGACCTGCGGGAAGCTGGCCTGGTAGCCGACGATGCCGTGGCACCCGATGCACATCGCATTCTTCTTTTCACCGGCCTTCGCATCGCCCTTGACCTCCTGGGCCTGGGCTGCTGAAAAGAAGAAGCTGGCCAGCGCCAGCAGCAAAAGGCTTGCCTTGGTTTTCATCGCGGAATGATTCGTCTTGGCGAACGGTTTCGAGGAGGGCCGGTACGGTGTACGGCATGGCAAAAAATGCCTGCCTGGCTGCACCGGCTTGCGATTTGTCAACGATTATAGGCACGACCTTATACTGATCCGACCCCTGCCAAACCCCTGGCAACACCGCATTTCCAAGTCGTCAAAACTCGGGCTCGCCCCGGCCACACGCCATGAAATTCCAAGGTTCCGACAACTACGTGGCCACCGCCGACCTGATGCTGGCGGTCAATGCGTCGATGACGCTCAAGCGCCCGCTGCTGGTCAAGGGCGAGCCAGGCACGGGCAAGACCATGCTGGCCGAGGAAGCCTCGAAGGCGCTGGGCCTGCCGCTGCTGGAGTGGCACATCAAGAGCACCACCAAGGCACACCAGGGCCTGTACGAGTACGACGCGGTGAGCCGCCTGCGCGACAGCCAGCTCGGCGATGTCGAAACTTCGGCCAAGGTCAAGGACATCCAGAACTACATCGTCAAGGGCGTGCTGTGGCAGGCGTTTGAATCGGAGACGCCGGTGGCACTGCTGATCGACGAGATCGACAAGGCCGACATCGAATTCCCGAACGACCTGCTGCGCGAGATCGACCGCATGGAGTTCCATTGCTACGAAACGCGCCAGACCATCCGCGCCAAGCACCGGCCGCTGGTCTTCATCACCTCGAACAACGAAAAAGAGCTGCCGGACGCCTTCCTGCGCCGCTGCTTTTTCCACTACATCAAGTTCCCGGAGGCCGCGACGATGCAGAAGATCGTCGACGTGCACTTCCCCGGCCTGAAGCAGGAGCTGCTGGCCGCGGCGCTGAAGAGCTTCTATGACGTGCGCAACCTGCCCGGCCTGAAGAAGAAGCCCTCGACTTCCGAGCTGATCGACTGGCTCAAGCTGCTGGTGGCCGAGGACATCCCGGCCGAAGTGCTGCAGAGCAAGGACGACAAGGTCTCGCTGCCGCCGCTGGTCGGCGCGCTGCTGAAGAACGAGCAGGACGTGAGCCTGTTCGAGAAACTCGTCTTCATGCAAAGACAGAACCGCTGACCGTTGTCACGGGCCGCAGCCGCGTTATCGTTGAAGGCTTCCGGCGGCGATCCCGCCGACCCTACAGGAGATGCGTTTGGCCCGTTCCGACAAGACCTTCACCATCGACGCGCTGTGGCAGCTGGAAAGGCTGGGCAACCCCAGCCTGTCGCCCGACGGCGCGCAAGCCGTGGCGACGGTAAGCCGCTACGACATGGAAGAGAACAAGGCCAGCACCACGCTGTGGCTGCTGTCCACGCTGGGCGGCCGGCCGCGGGCGCTGACCCACTGCGGCGACAAGGACGGCCAGCCGCGCTTCTCGCCGCATGAGCACGCCGTCGGCTTCATTGCCCGCCGCGAGCAGCAGGGCAAGAAGGACGAAACGCCGCAGTTCTATGTCATAGCCACCGATGGCGGCGAGGCCCGGCGCGTCGGCGAAGTGGCCACCGGCATCGAGGCCTTCAAGTGGTTCCCGGACGGCAAGCGCATCGCCTTCATCTCCTGGCTCTGGCCCGAGCTGAAGGGCATGAAAGCCCAGGCCAAGCAGCACAAGGCCTTCAAGGACCGCAAGGCCACCGGCTACGTGACCAGCGAATCGGCCTACCGCTTCTGGGACCAGAACCTGCCGCAAGGCCGCGTGCCGCATTTGCTGACGCTGGACCTGGCCAGCGGCAAGGTGACCGACCTGTTCGAAGGCACGCCTTATGAGCTGCCGCGCTTCGACCCGGATGCGACCTGCTTCGACATCTCGCCCGACGGCAAGCGCATCGTCTTCGCCTACGACCCGGCGCCGGAGAAGAAGGTCGACGGCCGCTTCGCGATGGTCGAGCTGGACCTGCGCCAGCGCCGCTTCCGGGAGCTGGTGCGGGACGCGGACTGGGACACCGCCGCGCCCCGCTACAGCCCGACCGGTGATCGCATCGCCTTCCTCGCCTCCCACCAAGGCCGCAAGCACACGATGCCAGCGCAACTGGCGGTCTTCGAGGACGAATTCGGCAGCTGGGAAGTGATCAGTGCCCAGTGGGACCACGCGGTGAACGCCCCTCTGCTGTGGGAGGACGATGGCCAGGCGGTGCTGTTCACCGCCGAGCAGCAGGGCCGCAGCCACGTCTGGCGCTTCGACCTGCCGGACCGGCGCGCCGAGATCGTCGTGCAGGGCGGCACCGTGACCGGTTTCGACAAGGCTTCAGGCACGCTGGTCAGCCTGGCCGACACCGCCCAGCACCCGGCGCAGCTGTGCGCCCATGCGCCCGGCGAAAAGCCGCGCCGCATCGAAAGCTTCAACGACGAGCTGCTGGCCCGCTACACGCTGGGCCACCACGAAGAGGTGTGGTTCACCGGCGCCGAGGGCGACAAGGTGCAGATGTGGCTGCACTTCCCACCGGGCTTCGATGCGAAGAAGAAGTACCCGGTGCTGCACAGCATCCACGGTGGGCCGCACACCGGGCCGGGCGACAACTGGCACTACCGCTGGAGCAGCAAGCTGTTTGCCGCGCAAGGTTATGTGGTGGCCAGCGTCAACTATCACGGCTCGTCAGGCTTCGGCCATGCGTTCCTGGACAGCATCACCCATCGCTGGGGCGAGCTGGAGCTGCAGGACGTCGAGGCCGGCACCGACTGGCTGCTGAGCCAGCGCTGGTGCGACCCGGCGCGCGTGTTCGCGTCAGGCGGCAGCTACGGCGGCTACATGGTGGCCTGGATGAACGGCCATGTGAAACCCGGCCGCTACGCCGCCTATGTCTGCCACGCCGGCTGCTTCGACTGGACGGCCATGTTCGCCGACGACGCCTGGAGCTGGCATGCCAAGGAGTTGGGCGCCTGGTACTGGGAAGACCCGGCCAAGGTCGGCGCGCAAAGCCCGCACGTGTTTGCGGCCAACTTCAGCACGCCGACGCTGGTCATCCATGGCGCACTGGACTACCGCGTGCCGGACCAGCAAGGCCTGGCCTACTACAACACGCTGAAGGCGCGTGGCATCGACAGCCGGCTGCTGTGGTTCCCGGATGAGAACCACTGGGTGCTCAAACCGCGCAACAGCCAGCTCTGGTACCAGGAGTTCTTCGCCTGGCTGCACCGCCACGACGTGACGCAGCAAAAGGGCAAGGCCAAGGCCAAGCGCGGCAAAGGCTGAAATCGGGCGCGCTCAGGCGCTGGCGGCCACCAGCGTCAGGCCGCCTGAATCGAGCACGCCCAGCACGACACGGTTGCGGCCGCCCGCCTTGGCCTGGTAGAGCGCGGCGTCGGCCTTGAGCTGCAGCTGCTCCAGCTTGTAGAGCCGGCAGGCGGCGGCGGGCAGCACTGCGGCGCCAATGCTGACGGTGAGCGTCAGCGGCAGGTCGTCGTGCACCAGCTGCATTTGCGCCACTGCCTCGCGCAGGCGTTCGGCCGCCAGCCGTGCGCCTTCGAGGTCGGTGTCGCCCAGCAGCAGGCCGAATTCCTCGCCGCCCAGCCGGGCCACTGCATCGGTCGCGCGAGCGGTGGCCTGCAGTGTGCGGGCAATTGCGGCCAGCGCGCGGTCGCCCACGGCGTGGCCGTGCCGGTCGTTCAAGTGCTTGAAGTGATCGATGTCGACCACCAGCAGCGCCGTGTCGCGTGGGGTGCGGCGCAGGCGCTGGCGCTCCTGCAGCAAGGCATGGTGCCAGGCGCGGCGGTTCAGCAGCGCCGTCAGCGCGTCGTGGTGCGAAAGCTCGTGCAGCTTGCGCACCAGCCGCAGCACCACGAGGTAGACCAGCGACAGCTGGAACAGCGTCGAGAAAGCGGCCAGCAACAGCAGCACCGCAACGTTGATCGGGTTGTCGGCCGTCATCACCGACTGCTCCGGATGGCTGGCCCGCAGTGCCACCGCGACCGCCCTCGCGCCCAGGCCAATGCCGAGCACGACCACCGGCCCGGCCAGCAGCCAGGCGCCGACACGGCCGAATTCGCGTTGGATCGCACCCAGCATCTCGCCGCCCATGCGCAGCAGCACCATGGACACCAGCGTCGACTGCATCACCATGCGCATGGCCGCATTGGGTGCGTCCAGCCCGGTGACGACCAGCGCCAGCGCGCCGGTCGACAGGATCAGCAGGCCCTCGCCGTCACGCGGCGGGTACTGCGCGAAGCGGGCCACGCCGCGCCGCGCCAGCAGCGCAGCGGCCAGCAAGCTCATGTTGGCCATGGGCACGCCCAGCGTCGGCGGCAGCCCTGCGGGCATCGCCAGGAACACGAAGGAACCCAGCGACAGCAGCAGGCAGTAGCCGGCCCAGTGCAGCGCGGCGCTGCGCTGCAGGCCCAGCAAGGTGCCTGCCATCGCCCAGCTGGCAGCGTAGAAGAGGTGCATGCTGGCCTGCAGCAGCAGCAAGGCAATGGTGGCGGTCATGAATGCGGGCGGTTCCTCGATGCCATATCGGCCTTTTTCCGAACCCGCTTGAGCGCCTGCCAGCCGGTCGGCCCAGCGCCCGGGCCGGCAGCGGTGTTTCTCGGTCGAAGGGCGCGGTATTCTCGGCCTTCGGCACAATGGTCCGGCCATCCGCCTGCCCCGGCCGAGGATTCATGGCGCCAAGTGCTGCGCCCCGCTGTCCCAGACCTTCTTTGCCGCCATGCTGATCAACTTCTTCTACACGCTGCGCGCCGCCAAACTGCCGGTCTCGGTCAAGGAGTACCTGACGCTGCTGGAAGCTTTGCAACTGGGTGTGATCGGCCCGTCGGTGGACGACTTCTACTTCCTCGCCCGCACCACGCTGGTCAAGGACGAAACCCATTTCGACAAGTTCGACAGGGCCTTCGGCGCCTACTTCAACGGCGTGCAGATGCTGACCGACTTCGGCAAGGAGATTCCGGCAGAGTGGCTGCAGAAGCTGCTGGAAAAGGAGCTGACGCCCGAGCAGAAGGCCGCCATCGCGAAGATGGACTGGGACGAGCTGATGGAGACGCTGAAGAAGCGCCTCGAAGAGCAGAAGGAGCGCCACGAGGGCGGCAACAAGTGGATAGGCACCGGCGGCACCAGCCCGTTCGGCCACGGCGGCTACAACCCGCAGGGCGTGCGCATTGGCGGCCCTGGGCGCAACAAGAGCGCCGTGAAGGTGTGGGACCAGCGCGCCTTCCAGGACTATGACGACAGCCGCGAGCTGGGCACGCGCAACATCAAGGTCGCGCTGCGCCGGCTGCGCCGCTTCGCCCGCGAGGGCTCGGAGCTGGAACTGGCGCTGGACGACACCATCCACGCCACCGCGGCCAACGCCGGCTTCCTGGACATCAAGATGGTGCCCGAGCGGCACAACAAGGTGAAGGTGCTGCTGATGATGGACGTTGGCGGCACGATGGACGAGCACATCCACCGGGTCGAGGAGCTGTTCTCGGCCGCCAAGAGCGAGTTCAAGCACCTGGAGTTCTACTACTTCCACAATTGCGTCTACGACTTCATGTGGAAGAACAACCGCCGCCGCTATGCCGAGAAGAGCCCGACCTGGGAGCTGATCCGCAAGTACAACAAGGACTGGCGGCTGATCTTCGTCGGCGACGCGACGATGAGCCCGTACGAAATCCTGCAGCCCGGCGGCAGCGTCGAATACAACAACGAGGAGCCCGGTGCCGAATGGCTGCAAAGGCTCACCCATGCCTTCCCCAAATACGCCTGGATCAACCCGGAACCCCAAGGGGTGTGGCAGTACCGGCAAAGCATCGGCATCGTGCAGCAGCTGATGCAGCAGCGCATGTTCCCGCTCACGCTGGCGGGGCTGGAAGGAGCGATGCGGCTGCTCAGCAAATGAAGCGGCTGCGTCACGCGGTCCTGCTGTCGGTGCTGGCCACGGGTGTGTGGCTGGCGACCGGCTGCGCCGACCTGCGTTCGATGGATTCGGCCGCGCAAGCCTCGGCAGCCGCAGCTTCGGCTGCGCCGCCCGGCGCGCTGCCAGTCACGCCGGCCAAGCCTGCCGCCGCGGCGGTGGCCAAGCCTGTGGCGGCCGCGGCGTCAGGCCAGGTCGCGGCGCGGGCCGCCGCCAATGCCGACGAATCCGCGCACGACGCAGTGGCCGCGAACGCCCCGGCCTCCGCCGCCAGCGATGCCGAAGATGACGCCAGCCAGGTCACCGGCCTGGTGCCCAAGCTGACCGTGAAGGCACCCCAGCCCTTGAAGCAGCTGCTGGAAAACTACCTGGACCTGCAACGCGCCGCCGCGCTGCCCACTGCGCAGCAGATCAGCAACATCGAATGGTCGCGGCTGATCGCCGCGCTGCCGCCGCAAGCCGAGGACCTGGCCAAGACCGAGGGCTATTTTTCGGCCAATGCCATCGTCACACGCGAGCCCGAAGCCGCGGGCCAGCCGCCCAAGGTCACCTTGACGGTGGAGACCGGGCCGCGCGCCAGGGTCGGCCGGGTCACGCTGGAGGTGCAAGGCCCGCTGGCCGAGCAGGCCGAAGCCGGGGTGGCCGAGGCACAGCAGGTGCGCGACGCGCTCAAGCGCGACTGGGCGCTGGCGACCGACGCCGAATTCAGCGCCGACGCCTGGAGCGACGCCAAGAACAGCACGCTGGCCCAGCTGCGCGCCGCCGGCTACGCCGCGGCGAGCTGGAGCGGCACCGCGGCCGAAGTGGACGACACGCAGCACCGCGTGCGCCTGTTCATCGTGGCCGACAGCGGCCCGCTCTACCGCGCCGGGGACTTCGAGATCACCGGCCTGGTCCACCACCAGGCCGAGCAGGTGCGCGGCATGGCCGGCTTCCCGCGCGGCGCCACGCTGACCGAAAACCGGCTGCAGGAATTCCAGGAGCGGCTGAGCAAGGCCGGGCTGTTCGACCAGGTCACCGTGACCATGGACCCGGACCCTGCGCAGGCCGACCATGCCACCGTGCAGGTGCACCTGAAGGAAACGCCGCTGCAGTCGGCCGTGACCGCCATCGGCATCAGCGCCACCAGCGGGCCGCGTACCACGCTGGAATACACCCACCGCCGGGTCTTCGGCTACGCGCTGACCTCGCGCAACAAGCTCGAATGGGGCCGCAACCGCCAGGCCTACGACGGCGAAGTCTCGACCCATCCGGACGAGCGCTTCAGCCGCGACCTGGTCGGCGCTTCGGTCGAGCGCCTGTGGACCGACGACGACATGGTGCTGTCGCAGCGGCTGCGCGTGGGCCGCTCGCTGGAAAAGCCGAAGTTCGACCGGCTGAACTACCTGGAAGCCGAGCGCGCGGTCGAATGTGTGCGCGACAACGGCGCGCTGGTCGACTGCGAGAAACTGGCCGCCCTGTCGGCCAACACCCACAACACCTGGCGCGAGGTCGACAACGTGCTGCTGCCCACCGAGGGCTATACGCTGGCCACCGAGTTCGGCGGTGGCCTGGCCGATGGCAATGCCAGCAAGCGCGGCGTATTCGCCCGCGCCTACGGCCGCGCCACCGGCTACTGGCCGGTGGGCAGCTGGTACACCCAGGCACGGCTGGAGCTGGGCAAGGTCTTCACGCCGGCCGGCGTGCAGGTGCCGGATTCGCAGCGCTTTCGCGCCGGCGGCGACAACTCGGTGCGCGGCTACCCCTGGCGCACGCTGGCTCCGGCCACCGCAGACGGCGGCGTGACCGGCGGCCGGCTGCTGTTCACCAGCAGCGTGGAAGCCGCCCACCCCATCCTCGCCTCGCTGCCCTCGGTCTGGGGTGCGGTCTTCATTGACGCTGGCCGCGCCGCTGACCAGTTGCCCGAGCTCAAGCCCGCGCTGGGCTACGGCCTGGGCGTGCGCTGGCGCAGCCCCGTCGGCCCGCTGAGCCTGGACTGGGCCTGGGGCCAGGAACTGCACCGCGGCCGCATCCACCTGAACGTCGGCGTGGCCTTCTGAGCACCTGCATTCCATGTCCGATTCCCCCAGCACCGAAACCGACACCGCGCCCCCCGCGCCAACGCGCGCGCAGCGCCGCTGGCTGCGTCGCCTGGCCTGGTCGCTGGGTGGGCTGCTGGTGGCACTGGTCGTGCTCGTGGGCAGCGGCCTGGGCTGGCTGTGGCGCAGCGAACCTGGCACCTACTGGCTGCTGACCCAGGTGCCCGGCCTGAAGCTGGACAACTGGCGCGGCGCGCTGGGCGGCGATGCGCTGACCGCCGATCGCCTCACGCTGACGCTGGGCGCCGGCGAACTGGTGATGGAGCAGGTTTCGCTGGACGGCCTGCGCTGGACCTGGCGGCCCGATGCGCAGGCCTGGGCCGGCATTGCAATGAAGCACCTGAGCGCCCGCAGCGCCCAGTGGCACTCGAAAACCGCCGCGACCCCGGCCACCCCGCCCAGCGGTGCGCCCAAGAACCTGCGGCTGCCGGTGCAGTTGCTGGTGGACGAGCTGCGCGTGGCCAGCCTGCAGGTCGACACCCTGCCGCTGCTGCGCAACCTGCAGGCCAAGCTGCATCTGGGCGCCAAGGGTGGCAGCCAGCACCAGATCGCCATCGCCCAGCTCGACAGCGACCGCTTCCAGCTCAGTGGCGCTGCCAGCCTGCTGACCGAAGGCGCGATGACGCTGCAGTCCCAGCTGGCGCTGCACAGCCAGCCCGGCAGCAGCCCGGCCTGGCAGGCCAAGCTGAACGCCCACGGCCCGCTGGCCGACCTGGCTGCCGAAGCCGAGCTGCAAGGCCAGGCGGTGGCCGGCAAGACTGCGCCCAGCGTGCGGCTGCAAACCCGGCTGCAGCCGTTTGCCCCGTGGCCGCTGGGCGAGCTGAACCTGAAGACCGAAGCGCTGGACCTGGCGGCGCTGGTCAGCAACGCGCCGCACACCGCCCTGCGCGGCACCGCCACGCTGCACAGCAGCGGGCTGAACCAGCCCGCCCAGGCCGAGCTCAGCCTGCACAACGACCAGCCAGGCCGCTGGGACGAACAACGCCTGCCGGTGCGCGAGCTGAGCCTGCGTGCCGCCGGCACGCCGCAGCCGCTGAGCGAACTGCGGCTGGAGAACCTGTCCATCGAGTGGGCCAACGGCCAGGCCGCTGCTGGCCGCTGGTCCGGCGACGGCCGCTACCTGGTCGATGCCAAGGCCGGCAGCGCCCGCGCAGAGCTGGCGTTGAAGCTGCAGCAATGGCAACCCGCCGCGCTGGACAAGCGGCTGCCGGCGCTGCTGCTCAGCGGCCCGATTGACCTTGCGCTGGCGCCGGTGCCCGCACCCGGCGCAACCGCCGCGTCAGCCTCAGCCGCCTCGGCCCCCACGCCGCCGCCGGCCGCCGATCCGGTGCTGTCCGTGCTCGCCAAGCTGACCGGCCAGCTGCAAGGCCGCCAGGGTCCGGCCGGACAAGGCCGTGGCGACCCGACGCCGCCGGTCTCGCTGCAGCTCGACACCCAGCTCTCCACCCACGAGGCCTTGATCAACACGCTGGAGCTGAAGGCCGACGCGGCCTCCGCATCGCTGAAAGGCCGCATCGAGCGCAGCCCGGACGCGCGGCTGCGCTGGCAGCTCGCCGGCCAGCTGCAGGCGCTGGACCTGCGCGTCTGGTGGCCGGGCGCTGCCAACAGCGCCTGGCAACAGGCACCGCAGCAACTCAACGCCAGCCTGGACAGCCAGGCCAGCCTGCCCGAAAGCGCGCTGGAGGCCGCCGCCCAGGACCCCAGCGTTTTGTGGCGCGCGCTGCGCGGCCAGTTGGCGCTCAAGCTCACCCCCAGCACCTTCGCCGGCCTGCCGCTGCAAGGCAGCCTGCAGTTGAAGAACGACGACCAGCAGCAGCAGGCCGACGCCGAACTGCTGGCCGACGACACCCAGCTGCAGGCCAGTTGGCGCGACAACCCCGGCAGCGACGGCCGCGGCAGCCTGTCATTGAAGGCACCGCACCTGGCCGCGCTGGCGCCACTGGCCAGGCTGCAGGCGGCCACCAGCGCCTGGGCACCCAGCGCCGGCGGGCTGGATTTGCAGCTGGGCCTGCAGGAAACCGCCGGCCAGGCCGGCCACTGGCAATGGCGTGCCGATGGCACGGTCTCCGCCCTGCAGGCCGGCACGCTGAAGCTGGACAAGGCGCAGCTGCACGGCAAGGGCGACGTGGGCGGCGACTGGCCACTGGACCTGCAGCTCGACGGCAGCCAGCTCATCGTCGGCCAGGTCAAGCTGAACCAGCTCAAGGCCTCGCTGAACGGCGGCCTGGCGCAGCACCAGCTGCAACTGACACTGGACAGCCCGGTGCAGCCGCCTCACTGGCTGCAGCAACTGGCCGCCAACGGCCAAAAACCCGGTGCGAAGCTGCAGCTGCAACTCGCCGGCCACTATGCCCGCAATGCGCAAGGCAGCGCCGACTGGACCGGCCAGCTGAGCCAGCTGCAGCTGCGCGGGGTGCAGGCCAACAGCCAGGCGAATGGCCAAGCGAATGGCCAAGCGAATGGCCAGGACTGGCTGGCCGCACGCGAGCTCAGCGCGCAGCTGCACTGGGAGCCCGACGGCCGGCTCAGCCAGGCCCAGCTGTCGCCCGGCGAGCTCTCGCTGCTGGGCACCGCGCTGCAATGGAGCGAAGCCCGCTTCAGCCAGCCCGCGGCGGACCGGCCCCCGCTGCTGGCGCTGCAGGCCAAGCTGAAGGAAACCAGCGTCGCCCCGCTGCTGCAGCGGCTGCAGCCGGATGCCGTGTGGGCCGGCGACCTGAAGCTGGGCGGCCAGCTGCAGCTGCGCTATGACGGCAGGCTGGAAGCAGAAGCCGTGATCGAGCGCCTGAGCGGCGACCTGGCGCTGGACGAGGACGGCCTGCTGTCCACCACGCGCCAGTTGCCGCTGGGCCTCACCGACCTGCGGCTGAGCCTGAAGGCGCACGATGGCAGCTGGCAGTTCACCCAGGCGCTGGCCGGCCAGTACCTGGGCGCACTGGGTGCCGCGCTGTCCATCCAGGCCGGGCCGGACCAGCTGTTGCCTGCCAGCAGCTCGCCGATGCAGGGCACGCTCACCTTGCAGGTCACCAAGCTCAGCGCCTGGGCGCCGTGGATGCCGGCCGGCTGGCGCCTGGGCGGCGAGCTGGCCAGCTCGGCGAAGATCGCCGGCACGCTGGGCGCACCGGAAATCTCCGGCGAGCTGACCGGCCAGCGCCTGAGCGTGCAGAACCCGCTGCTGGGCGTGTCGCTCACCAATGGCCAGGCCAGGCTGCTGCTGGAAGGCCAGCGCGCACGGCTGGAGCAGCTGGCATTCAAGGGCGGCGACGGCAGCATCAGCGCCACCGGCACGGCAGAGTTGGGGGCCAAGCCCTCGGCCAAGGTCAGCATCGAGGCCCAGAAGTTCAAGGCGCTGGGCCGCATTGACCGCACCATTGTTGCCAGCGGCCAGGCCCAGCTCGGGCTGGACAAGGACACGCTGAGCCTGAACGGCAACGTCACGCTGGACGAAGGGCTGATCGACATCAGCCGCGGCGACGGCCCCACGCTGCCCGAAGACGTGGTCATGGCCAGGACCGAGGCCGAGGAAGCCGCGCAGGACGACAAGGCCAACGGCCAGAGCCAGCGCGTGACCCAGCTGGCGCTGCAGCTGGACCTGGGCCAGAAGCTGCGGCTGCGCGGCAAGGGCATCGACACCGGGCTGCAAGGCGCACTGAAGATCACCAACCCGCGCGGCAAGCTGGCGGTCGCCGGCACGGTGCACACGGTCGGCGGCAACTACGCGGCCTATGGCCAGAAGCTGCAGATCGAGCGCGGCAGCATCCTGTTCACCGGCCCGGTGGACGACCCGCGGCTGGACATCTACGCGATCCGGCCCAACCTGGACGTGCAGGTCGGCGTGCTGATCACCGGCACCGCACTGAACCCACGCGTGCGCCTGGCCAGCGACACCGAGATGAGCGACACCGACAAGCTCAGCTGGCTGGTCATGGGCCGCGCCCCCGAAGGCCTGGGCCAGGCCGACACCGCGCTGCTGCAGCGCGCCGCGCTGGCCCTCTTGATGGGCAACAGCGGCAGCCCCACCGACAACCTGCTGGAAAACATCGGCCTCAGCGACTTCTCGCTGCGCCAGGCGGCCGGCGAAAACAACGTGCAAACCACCGTCGTCACCGTCGGCAAGCAGCTCACGCGCCGCTGGTACGTGGGCTACGAACGCGGCGTCAATGCCGCCACCGGCACCTGGCAGCTCATCTACCGCGTTGCCCAGAAGTTCACGCTGCGGGCGCAGTCCGGAGAGGACAGCGCCCTTGATGCCATCTGGACCTGGCGCTGGGATTAGCGGGGACATTGTGTCCAAGCCCGAGTCGACACTGTTCAGTGACGCACAAGGCGTGGCCAAGGCACTGGGCGAGGACATCATCTTCGGCCGCCTGCCGCCCGGCAGCCGCCTGATCGAAGACCCGCTGATGGCGCGCTTCGGCGCCACGCGGCATGGCGTGCGTCAGGCGCTGGTGGAGCTGGAGCGCCTGGGCATCGTGGTGCGCGAGAAGAACAAGGGCGCCAGCGTGCGGGCGCTGGCGCCGACCGAGGTGCGGCAGATCTACGAGGTGCGCGAGCTGCTGCAGCGGCAGGCCGCGCTGCACATTCCGTTGCCGGCCGAGCCTGCACTGGTCGAAGCGCTGGAGGCCTTGCACACGCAGTTCCTGCAGCATCTGCGGGAGCGTGACTTCAGCGCGCTGCATCGCGTCAACGACGCGTTCCACCTGACCTTGTTCAGCGGCTGCGGCAACCCGTACCTGGTGGCCTCGATCCGCCACTACATGGGGTTGAGCCTGCCGGTGCGCGCCCAGCGCACTGCGATGGCGGGCCATTCGGAAGCCGCGGCAGAGGAGCACCTGGCGATGATCCAGTTGCTCAAGGGCAGCGACAGCGTGGCACTCGCCGAGCTGTGTGTCGCCCACTTGCAGCTGGCGAAGCTCGACTACCTGCAGGGCGCCGATCACCAGAGGTGATGCACCAGCGGCTTGGCGTATTGTGCGTAGATTGCGCCCACAGCCTGCATCGTCGCGTCAGGCAGCGGCGGCAGATCGGCCGAGCGCACGTTGTCCTCGACCTGGGACGGCCGGCGGCCGCCGGGAATCGCGCAGGTCACGGCCTGCTGCATCAGGATCCAGCGCAGTGCAAATTGCGCCAGCGTCTGCCCGGCCGGCACCAGTGGCCGCAAGGCCTCGACCGCGGCCAGGCCGCTCTCGAAATCCAGCCCGGAGAAGGTCTCGCCCTTGTCGAAGGCCGCGCCTTCGCGGTTGAAGCTGCGGTGGTCGTCGGCCTCGAACCGGGTCTGGCGCGAGATGCCGCCCGACAGCAGCCCCGAGGCCAGCGGCACCCGCGCCAGGATGCCGACGCGGCGCGCCAGCGTCTCGCGGAACAGCAGTTCGGCCGGCCGCTGGCGGAAGATGTTGTAGATGATCTGCACCGTCTGCACGCCAGGGAATTCGATTGCCTTCAGCGCCTCCTCGACCTTCTCGACGCTGACGCCGTAGTGGCGCAGCTTGCCAGCGCGCACCAGGTCGTCCAGCACGCCAAAGACCTCGGGCAGGTAGTAGACCGGCGTTGGCGGGCAGTGCAGCTGCAGCAGGTCGAGGACCTCGGTGTTCAGGTTGCGCAGGCTGCGCTCGACAAACGCCGTCAGGTTCTCCCGGTTGTAGCCCTCGGCCACGTGAGGGCTGAGCCGGCGGCCGGCCTTGGTGGCCACGTAGAAGGGTTCGCTGCGCTCCTTGCGCAGCCGGGCGATCAGCCGCTCGCTGTGGCCGTCGCCGTACACATCGGCGGTGTCGAAGAAATTGATGCCCAGGTCCAGCGCTCGGTGCAGCGCGGCCATCGATTCTTCGTCGTTCACCTGACCCCAGGTGCCGCCGATGGCCCAGGCGCCAAAGCTGATGGTCGACACCTTCCAGCCGGTACGGCCGAGTTCACGGTATTGCATGGGACAGGTCTCCGAAGCACAGGAATTGGATTATCGATAATCCTAACCCAGACGAAACATGGCCTGCCTCCGCCTCCAGATGCGCAGCGCAACGCTGCCTGCTGCGCGGCGGGCGATCCAATGAGAAAACATGTTGAACGCGAGAAGACGCGCTTGGCGGGCGGCATGCCCTTGATTTCGGCCAGTTTGAGCGCAGATGCGCTGTGTGGTCGGCGGCCGAAATGGTGGCCCCACCAGGAATCGAACCTGGATCTGCCCCTTAGGAGGGGGCTGTTCTATCCATTGAACCATGGAGCCGACCGGCGCGCATTGTGCCTCAGCTGCGCGCGTCGATTGACGCGGAGCCGGGGTGACGCAGCGAAGGCTGGCCTGAAAAGTGAGCGCAGTGAGTGTTGGCTCACGCCAATAGCCTTCAAAAACAAGCAACTTTACGGCCAGTTCAAAGTCTTGCTGTGAGCGGCGAGTCCTATACTGACCATCTGGTCGAATGACTTCTAGTTTGAAAGCGGGACATCACATGGGTGCCAAATTGAAGGTGGCAGGTCTCCTCACGATGGGGGCGCTGGCCGGCGCATTGACGACCATTCAATTCCAGGCCGAGGCGCGCAACACCTACGGCCCGCTGCCGCTGGAGGAAATGCAGCAACTCGCCGCGGTATTTGGCATGGTCAAGAATGACTACGTCGAACCGGTGGACGAGAAGAAGCTGATCACCGATGCCATCTCCGGCATGGTGGCCGGGCTGGACCCGCATTCCCAGTACTTCGACAAGAAGTCCTTCAAGGAATTCCGTGAAGGCACGACCGGCAAATTCGTCGGCGTGGGCATCGAGATCGGCATGGAAGACGGCCTGGTCAAGGTGGTCTCCCCGATCGAAGGCTCCCCCGCCTTCCGCGCCGGCCTGAAGTCCGGTGACCTGATCACCAAGATCGACGACTCGGCCGTCAAGGGCCTGTCGATGGACCAGGCGGTCAAGCGCATGCGCGGCGAGCCGTCCACCAAGGTCGTGCTGACCATCTTCCGCAAAAACGAAAACCGCAGCTTCCCGGTCACGATCACCCGCGAGGAAATCCGCGTGCAGAGCGTGCGCGCGAAGGAAGTCGAACCCGGCTACGCCTGGATCCGCGTGACGCAGTTCCAGGACCGCACGGTGGAAGACTTCTCGCGCAAGCTGGAAGACATCTACAAGCAGGACCCGAACATCAAGGGCGTGATCCTGGACCTGCGCAACGACCCGGGCGGCCTGCTCGAAGGCGCGGTGGCCATTGCCTCGGCCTTCCTGCCGTCTGACTCGGTCGTCGTCAGCACCAATGGCCAGATCGCCGAATCGAAGGCGACCTTCCGCGCCACGCCCGACAACTACCTGCGCCGCGGCGGCGCCGACCCGCTGAAGAAGCTGCCGGCCTCGCTCAAGACGGTACCGATGGTGGTGCTGGTCAACGAAGGCTCGGCCTCGGCCAGCGAAATCGTCGCCGGTGCGCTGCAGGACCACAAGCGCGCCACGCTGATGGGTGCGCAGACCTTCGGCAAGGGCTCGGTGCAGACCGTGCGCCCGCTGACGGCCGACACCGCGCTGAAGATCACCACCGCGCGCTACTACACGCCCAGCGGCCGCTCCATCCAGGCCAAGGGCATCGTGCCGGACATCTGGCTTGACGAAACCGCCGAAGGCAATGTGTTCGCTGCGCTGCGCACCCGCGAAGCCGACCTGGAAAAGCACCTGGGCAATGGCGACGAGAAGGACGAAGCCCGCGAAAAGGCCCGCGAGGAAGCGCGCAAGAAGCTCGAAGAGCAGGTCGCCAAGTCCAAGGAACCGCCCAAGCCGCTGCCTGAATTCGGCAGCGCCGAGGACTTCCAGCTGGTGCAGGCCCTGAACCAGCTCAAGGGCAAGCAAGTCATGGTCAGCAAGTCCATGACCGAGCGCAAGGCCGAAGCCGCGACCGAATAAGCTCGCTCGCTGCAAGCCACACCAGGCGAAGCCGGCGGCTCTGTGCCACCGCTTCGCCTTTGTTGTTTCCGGCCCGGCCGGACCTCTCCGCATGACCCAAGACGACGGCCTTGATGATGGTCTGAGCGACGACGCGCTGCTGCGCTATTCGCGCCACCTGCTGCTGGATGAGATCGGCATAGAAGGCCAGCGCAAGCTGCTGGCTTCGCATGCGCTGGTGATAGGCGCTGGCGGGCTGGGCTCGCCGGTGGCGCTTTACCTGGGCTCGGCAGGCGTGGGCCGGCTGACCCTGGTCGACGCCGACACGGTGGACACCACCAACCTGCAGCGTCAGATCGCCCACAGCCAGGCCCGCGTCGGCCAGCGGAAGGTCGAATCGGCCCGCGAGGCCGTGCTGGCGCTGAACCCCGAAGCCCGGGTCACCGCGGTGGCGCTGCGCGCCGACGCCGCCTGGCTGGACACGGCGGTCGCCGAGGCCGACGTGGTGCTGGACTGCAGCGACAACTTCGCGACCCGCCACGCGATCAACCTCGCCTGCGTGCGCCACGCCAAGCCGCTGGTGTCCGGCGCCGCCATCGGTTTCGACGGCCAGGTCTCGGTCTACGACCCGCGCCTGCCCGCCTCGCCCTGCTACGCCTGCCTGTTCCCGCCCGAGAGCGCGCCCGACGAAGCCCGCTGCGCCACCATGGGCGTGTTTGCGCCGCTGGTCGGCATCATCGGCAGCGTGCAGGCCGCGGAAGCCTTGAAGCTGCTGGCCGGCATTGGCACCAGCCTCGCCGGCCGGCTGCAGATGCTGGACGCGCGGCGCATGGCCTGGAGCGAGATCCGGCTCGCGCGCCAGGCCGGTTGCCCGGTCTGCAGCCCGGGCACCGCGCCGGGTTAAGCTCCCTTCCCCAGGCGATCGAAACCCCGCTTTTTCCGGGGTTCCGGTCACGTCTTCCGATCTAGCCTTGTCTCGATGGACGCCACCACCCAAGCCGATACCGCCAAACCCAAGCTCACGGCCCGCAACTTTCCCAGTGCGGAGCAGGAAGCCTCCCAGGAGGCCACCCAGCTCCTGCCGGCCGCGCCGCGCTATGACGGCCCCGAAAGCAGCTACCGGCTGGCTTTCACCGACACCGACTTCCTGCTGCGCCCGGAGCTGCGCCCGGTGCGCATGCAACTGGAGCTGCTGAAGCCCGAGCTGGTGCAGCAGGAGCAAGGCATCGAAAGCACGATCGTGATCTTCGGCAGCGCCCGCATTCCCGCCGAAGCACTGGCCAGCGAACACCTGTCCAACGCCCAGGCGAGCGGCGACGCCGCGCAGATTGCGCGCGCCGAGATGCAGCTGCGCATGAGCCGCTTCTACGAGGAAGCGCGCCGCTTCGCCCACCTGGTCACCTCCCGCTCGCAGACGCTGGCCACGCCGATCTATGTCGTTACCGGCGGCGGGCCCGGCATCATGGAAGCCGGCAACCGCGGTGCGTTCGAATGCGGCGGCAGGAGCATCGGGCTGAACATCGTGCTGCCGCACGAGCAGGCACCGAATCCGTACATCACGCCGGAACTGTGCTTCCAGTTCCACTACTTCGCACTGCGCAAGATGCACTTCCTGATGCGCTCGGTCGCATTGGTGTGCTTCCCCGGCGGCTTCGGCACGCTGGACGAGCTGTTCGAGGCCATGACCTTGATGCAGACCGGCAAGTGCCGGCGCCGGCCCATCCTGCTGTTCGGCCGCGAGTTCTGGACCCGGCTGATCAACTTCGACTGGCTGGTCGAGACCGGCATGATCAGCGCCGGCGACGTGGACCTGTTCCGCTTCGTCGAGACCGCCGAGGAGGCCTGGCAGATCCTGGCGCAGGATTACGGCCTGCACGCCGGCGACGCACAGGCACGCGAGTTCGAAGAGGACATCTAGAACCGGAGTCAAGTTGCCTTGGGGCGGCCCGGCGGCAACCTGGACGCCTCCCCGCCCTGCCGAGCATCCTTCGGCGCGGGCGGGTCAATGACGCATTGTTCTCGGCCCGTGTCGTCGCACAATCGCGGGCATGCTGAACAAAGTCACCCTCATCGGCGCGCCGACCGACATCGGCGCCGGCGCTCGCGGCGCCAGCATGGGCCCGGAGGCCTTGCGCGTGGCCAACATCGGCCCGATCCTGCAAGGCCACGGCATTGAAGTGCAGGACCGCGGCAACCTCAACGGCCCGCCCAACCCCTGGCTGCCACCGGACCAGGGCTACCGTCACCTGGCCGAGGTGGTGACCTGGAACCAGCTGGTGCACGATGCCGTCTACACCGAGTTGAGCGGCGGCCGCATGCCCATCCTGCTGGGCGGTGACCATTGCCTGGGACTCGGCTCCATCAGCGCGGTGGCCCGCCATTGCCGCGACGCCGGCAAGAAGCTGCGCGTGCTGTGGCTGGACGCCCATGCCGACTTCAACACCAGCGACCTGACCCCCAGCGGCAACATCCACGGCATGCCGGTGGCCTGCCTGTGCGGCTATGGCCCGACCGAGCTGACCTCCATCGGCGGCCAGGTGCCGGCGATCAGCCCGAAGTGGCTGCGCCAGATCGGCATCCGCAGCGTGGACGCGGGCGAGAAGAAGTTCGTGCACGAGGTGGGCCTGGAGGTCTACGACATGCGCTACATCGACGAAATGGGCATGCGCCACACGATGGAGCTGGCGCTGGCGACGATGGATGCCAACACCCACCTGCACGTCAGCTTCGACGTGGACTTCCTGGACCCGGACCTCGCCCCCGGCGTCGGCACCACCATCCCCGGCGGCCCGACCTACCGCGAAGCCCAGCTCTGCATGGAAATGATCGCCGACACCGGCCGCATGGGCAGCCTGGACGTGATGGAGCTGAACCCGGCGCTGGACGTGCGCAACAAGACCGCAGAGATCGCCGTCGACCTGATCGAAAGCCTGTTCGGCAAGAGCACCCTGATGCGGAAATGAGGCACCCGGTCCCGCGGGTACACGAGACCACCCGCCGGGCGGGTTGCGCGGCCGCCTTGGGACGGCCCGGCGCCGGCCGCTTGGAGATGCCACGGCACGCCACCCAGCTTGCCCTGACGCCCACGGATGTTCATGCGCTTCGGCTAGCATCGCCCTCCTTCGAATTTCGTTTTGGCCAGGGAGGGCCCATGAAACGTTTCTGCGGTATTTCGGTGGTGGCGCTTGCCGCCGCCATCCTGGGCGGCTGCGGCGGTGGCAATGCCGACGAATCCGGCTCCAGCACGGTCTACGCCACCAATGCGGCCTGGGCCAACCTGTATGCCAGCGCCCACAGCTGGTCGCTGTCGGGCACGGTCAGCGGCTCCGGGCAGAACACCTCGGTGTCGTCCACGCTGGACCTGAGCCTGCTGGCCGACGGGACCTTCCCCGGCACCGGTGAGGCCGCGAAGATCCGCCGGCTGACGACCACCGCGACCGCCAATGGCGGCTCGTCCAGCGACTACGTCACCCACTACCTGAACGCCAGCAACGCGTTTGTCGGCACCGTGAGTTCGGACGGCAGCTGCGCGCTGCCCAGCAACGTCGGCCTGCCGCCGACCTCGGCGGCCATGGGCAACAGCGGCCCGCTGGCCTCGTGGACCGAATACAGCAGCTGCTCGGCGGGCTCGCCGCAGATCGGCACCGGTGCCGCCACCTGGTCGGTCGAGAAGGCAGACAGCACGCCGTACTTCTGCGTCACCAACACCTACACCTCGACGGCAGCCGGCAACAGCTTCAGCTCGACCGAGAAGGACTGCTTCGAGATCAACACGTCCGGCACCATTGGCTCCGCGGCCAAGGTCTCGGCGGTGTACACGCAAAACGGCGTGAACACCACCGTCTCGATGTCGACGCTCTGACCGACGCAGCGCCTTCGCCGGCGGCCCTCAACCCGCCAGCACGGCGCTGGTGATCCAGCCTTCCAGCGGGTCCACGCCCGCTGGCAGGCCCAGCCCCGCTTGCTGCTGCGCCCATGCGGCCTGCAGCAGGCACAGCACCGCGTCCAGCCTGTCGCCGCTGGCGTCAGCCACCAGTGCGTCGCGCTGGGCGTGGCTGAGCCGCAGCCGCAGTGCCAGCCGAGTGCGGCCCTGCTCCAAGGCATCCACCAGGTCCTTGCGGGCGATCAGGCGCTCCGGCGTCTGGCGAGCCTTGTCGTCAGCCTTGTACGAGCGGTTGCCCAGCAGTTCACGCGCCAGCAGGCCGGGATAGGCCTCCAGCGCGATGCGTTGCGCAGCCTGTGGCTGCGGCATCAGCCCGGGTAACCAGGCGCCGGCCGCGCGCAGCAGCGGCACGCCGGCATGCAGCATGAAGGCGACAGGCGGGTTGACCCACTTCATGCTGGGCGATGAGCCGGCCGGCCCGTCGCAAGCGCGGTGGGCGAACTTGCCGCCGACCGGGCGGGCGTCGCAGAAGGCCGAGAAGTGAGCTCGGATCTGCTCGCGTGTCAGGCCGGCGTAGTGGTCCATCAGCGCGGCCCATTCCGCCGGCCAGCCCAGTTGCAGCACCAGTTCGCGCGGCAGGCCAAACGGCAGGTCGAAGCCGCCCAGCCAGGCGGGCGTGGCGGCCAGCCAGTCGCCAAAGCCGGCCAGGGTTTCGTGTGCGTCCAGCCCGTCCAGGCGCACGGCCGCACCGGCGCGTGTGCCCCGCGCCACGATGACCGGCTTGCGCCGGCTGGGCGCGCTCGAAAAGTCCACGCCCAGCAGCGGCAGCTGGGCCCAGGCGGGCGGCGATGATGTGACGGGCGGCGCAGCAGAAGACATGCGCGGATTGTCCCCGGCCGCCCAAGTTGCAACAGAATTGCCTCCATGCACGCATTCCATCGCCTGGCCTGGCGACTCTGTCTGTTGTTGCCGCTGCTGCTGGCGGCGTGCGGCACAACGCCGCGCTTCACGCGCCTTACGCCCGAACAGTCATCCGACATCGCCATCCACGCGATGGGCCTGGTCGGCACGCCTTACCGCTATGGCGGCAACACACCCGCGGGCGGCTTCGACTGCAGCGGCCTGATCGGCTACGTCTACCGCAACCAGGCCGGCATGGCGCCGCCGCGCACGGTGGCCGACCTGAACCAGTTTGGTCAACCAGTCGAGGCCGGCGAGCTGCGCACCGGCGACCTGGTGATCTTCGGCCGCGGCCGGCCCACGCATGCCGGCATCTACGTGGGCGACAGCCGCTTCGTGCATGCACCATCCACCGGCGGCGAGGTGCGCCTGGACCGGCTGGACAGCGGTTACTGGGCGCGGCAGCCCACCGCCTACCGCCGACCATGATCCATGGCCGGCCTTGCCGGCTTGGCGACAATCCAGCCCATGGTGAGTGTTTCGCGTCGCGCCGGATGGTGGCTGGGGATTGGATTGATCATGCTGGTGGGCCTCGCAGGCCTGTACCAGTTGCTGCTGCACCGGCTGGACAGCACGCTGCGCGAGCACCTGGGGCCGCGCGCCAGCGTCGGCGCCATCTCGGTGGACTGGAACGGGCTGACGGTGCAGGACCTGCGCCTGGCCGCGGCGCCGGGCTGGCCCGCCGAGGATGAACTCAGCGCCCGTCGCGTTTTCGTTCAACCGGCGCTGCGCAGCCTTTTCTCGGGGCCGTGGCAGCTGCACCGCATCGAGGTCGAAGGCGCCTCCCTGAGCCTGCTGCGTGGCCGTGATGGCAAGCTGCAGCTCCTGCCCGGGTTGCTGCAGCCGGAAAGCGCCACGACGCCCGCCCGCGCCCCAACCCGCCCCGCGGCGCCGAAAACCGCACCGGCCAGCGCTGCCAGCCAGGCCGAGGCCAGCGCGCCCACGCTGGTGATCAACGAAGTGCAGCTGAAGGATGTGCAGGTCGACTTCTACGACGACTCGCTGAAGCCGCTGCGTGCGCGGCCGCATCACCTGCAGCTCGGCGAGCTGAACGCCACGCTGGGCAACCTGCAGCTGCCGGCGCTCGACCGGCCCATGTCGCTGAAGGTGCGCGGCCTGCTTCGTGGCCCGGGTGGCGCCGGCAACCATGACGGCCAGCTCAAGCTGGACGGCGAACTGACACCCGCCACCCATGACGCCGACCTCAGCGCCGAACTGCAAGGCGTGGACCTGCGCGCGCTGCAGCCTTACCTGCTGAAGGTGGCCGAAGGCGGCATCCAGCGCGGCCAGCTGGACCTGCAGCTGAAGGCCCAGGTCAAGGCCGACCACCTGCATGCGCCCGGCCGCGTGACCCTGACCGGCCTGGCGCTGAACCACAGCGGCAGCTGGTGGGACGGGCTGGGCACCGCCAGCCGCCAGGCCGTGCTGGACACCATGGCGCACAAGGGCCGGATCGAGGTCAACTTCACGCTGGAAGGCCGGCTGGACGACCCGAACTTCTCGGTCAACGACAGCCTGGCCAGGCGCTTTGCTGCCGGCCTGGCCGAGGGCGTGGGCGTCAGCGTCGGCGGCGTGGTCGAAGGCGTGGGCCAGATGTTCAAGGGGCTGCTGGGGCGCTGAGCGGACCGGGCTGCGGCGGCGGTGTGCGGGCCTGCGCAGGCCCGAGCCGGTCGCCGCGTGGGGTTATCGCCAGCAAGGCCGACACCTGGGACAATGCAGGCTCTTGATGCCGGACGTGCCTGTGGCCCGCCCGGCTTTGGTCTTTCCGGTCCCCTTCCCCGCCGCTGCCGTGTCCGCCACCCTCGAAGCCCCCGTCCGTTCCGATGCCAAGGCCAATGCCAAGCCCAAGGCGTTGACGGCTTACCGTCCGTACTGGGCCAAGCGTTTCGGTACCGCGCCTTTCCTGCCGATGAGCCGCAGGGAAATGGACAAGCTGGGCTGGGACAGCTGCGACATCATCATCGTCAGCGGGGACGCCTATGTGGACCACCCGAGCTTCGGCATGGCCGTGATCGGCCGCACGCTGGAGGCGCAGGGCTTCCGCGTGGGCATCATCGCGCAGCCGGACTGGCAGTCTGCCGACGCCTTCCGCGCCCTGGGCAAGCCCAACCTGTTCTTCGGCGTGGCCGCCGGGAACATGGATTCGATGATCAACCGCTACACCGCGGACCGCAAGATCCGCAGCGACGACGCCTACACCCCCGGCAACGTCGGCGGCAAGCGGCCGGACCGCGCCACGCTGGTCTACACCCAGCGCTGCAACGAAGCCTTCAAGGACGTGCCGGTGGTGATCGGCGGCATCGAGGCCAGCCTGCGCCGGATTGCCCACTACGACTACTGGAGCGACAAGGTGCGCCGCTCCATCCTGGTGGACGCCAAGGCCGACCTGCTGGTCTACGGCAATGCCGAACGCGCCATCGTCGAGATCGCCCATCGGCTGGCGGCCAAGAAGCCGATCGAGAGCATCACCGACGTGCGCGGCACCGCCTTCATGCGCAAGCCGGACGACCTGGCGCTGGACGGCTGGTACGAAGTCGACTCCAGCGAGGTCGACACCCCCGGCAAGGTCGACAAGCTGCTGAACCCCTACCTCACGATCGAGGAACAGGCCGACGACAACGGTGCCAGTTGCGCCAAGGCCGAAGCGGCGAAGGCTGGCGACACACCGCCCGCGGCCGACGGTGCCAAGCCCATGCTGCTGATCCGCCGCCCGGTCGAAAAGCTGGGCAGCCGCGCCATCACCACGCCGCGCGACCGCACCGTGATCCGCCTGCCGGCCTACGAGCAGGTCAAGAGCGACAACGTGCTCTACGCCCACGCCAACCGCGTGCTGCACCTGGAGACCAACCCCGGCAACGCGCGCGCCATCGTGCAGCGCCACGGCGAGGGCCACACCGCACGCGACGTGTGGATCAATCCGCCGCCGCTGCCGCTGTCCACCGAGGAGATGGACCACGTCTTCGACCTGCCCTACGCCCGCAGCCCACACCCGAGCTACGCCGACGCCAACGGCAGCCATGACGGCGAGACCAAGATCCCCGCGTGGGAGATGATCCGCTTCAGCGTGAACATCATGCGCGGCTGCTTTGGCGGCTGCACCTTCTGCTCCATCACCGAGCACGAAGGCCGCATCATCCAGAGCCGCTCGGAAGACTCGGTGATCCGCGAGATCGAGGAGATCCGCGACAAGGTCAAGGGCTTCACCGGCATCATTTCCGACCTCGGCGGGCCCACCGCCAACATGTACCGCATCGGCTGCAAGAGCCCCGAGATCGAGGCCGCCTGCCGCAAGCCGAGCTGCGTCTACCCCGGCATCTGCTCCAACCTGAACACCGACCACGGCCCGCTGGTGAAGATGTACCGGCGCGCCCGTGCGCTGCGTGGCGTCAAGAAGATCCTGATCGGCTCCGGGCTGCGCTATGACCTGGCGGTGCAGTCGCCCGAGTACGTGAAGGAGCTGGTGACGCACCACGTCGGCGGCTACCTGAAGATCGCCCCGGAGCACACCGAAGGCGGCCCGCTGTCGAAGATGATGAAGCCGGGCATCGGCACCTACGACCGCTTCAAGGCGATGTTCGAGAAGTTCAGCGCCGAGGCCGGCAAGAAGCAGTTCCTCATCCCGTACTTCATCGCCGCCCACCCGGGCACCAGCGACGAAGACATGATGAACCTGGCGATCTGGCTCAAGCACAACGGCTTCCGCGCGGACCAGGTGCAGACCTTCTACCCGTCCCCCATGGCCACCGCCACGGCCATGTACCACTCGGGCCACAATCCGCTCAAGGGCATCAGCCGCGACGCGCGCAAGGGCGAGCGCGTGGACATCGTCAAGGGCGACAAGCGCCGCCGCCTGCACAAGGCCTTCCTGCGCTACCACGACCCGAACAACTGGCCGCTGCTGCGTGATGCATTGAAGGACATGGGCCGCGCCGACCTGATCGGCAACGGCAAGCACCATCTCATTCCCACCTGGCAGCCGACGACCGACGGCAGCTACCAGAGTGCGCGCCGCAGCAATTCGACGCCGGTGGCCAAGACCGGCGCCAAGCCCGCCACCAAGCCCACAGCGGGCCGCATCCTGACCCAGCACACCGGCCTGCCGCCGCGGGACAACGGCAGCCGCCCGGCCCGCCCCGGCGTTGCCAAGCCGGCCAGCCGGCCTGTGGCCGCGAAGCCGGCGGGGCGCCCCGCCTCGGCGACCAAGCCCGGCGGCCGCAAACCGCGCTGAGTCAGCAGGCGCCCACAGGCCTCTGCCCGCAGTGCACACTCGCTTTTGCGCTGGCCGGCGCCCATGGGCCGAGATAGGATGGCAACGCAGCTGGCGGCTCGCCCGCCGGCCTCTGAATCCTCAGGAGAACCCCATGTCCACCCCTTCCCGCCTGCGCCACCTGACCCCTTTGCTGCTGTCTTTCGCCATGGCGTTTGGCGCCGTTGGCGCCGCCCAGGCACAGGCAGCGGCCCCGACCGAGCAGGCCGCCCCGGCCAAGGCCAAGAAGTCCAAGACCGCGCACAAGGCGCACAAGAGCTCGCACAAGGCCAAGAAGAGCGGCAGCAAGAAGACCAAGACGGCCAGCGCCGCCAAGAGCTCGCAGCACGCCAAGAAGACCCACAAGAGCGCGCACACCGCGTCGCTGGCCGCTGTCGGCACTTTCGCCTGACCCTTCTGGCACGATGAGCCAGGGCGCTGCCCACCCGGTGCTGGCGCAGGCCTGGCGCGGCGAGACGGTTGAATCCGAACACCGCGGCTCGGTCGCGGTGATGGACGCCACCGGCGCACTGCGGCTGCAGTTCGGTGAGATCGACCACCCGGTCTTTCCGCGCTCCGCGGTGAAGATCCTGCAGGCGCTGCCACTGGTGGCCAGTGGCGCCGCCGAACGCTTCGGCCTCAGCGACGCACAACTCGCGATGGCCTGCGCCTCCCACGGCGGCCAGCCGGCCCATGTGGCCACGGCCGCCGCCACGCTGGCCCAGGCCGGGCTGGACGCCGCGGCCCTCGAATGCGGCGCCCACTGGCCCGGCTTCGACCAGGCCACGCGCGCCCTCGCAGCGCTTGGCCAGGTGCCCAGCGCGCTGCACAACAACTGCTCCGGCAAACACGCCGGTTTTGTCTGCCTGGGTTGCCTGCTGGCGCAGGACCAGGGCGCCGACCCGCGCGCCTTCCTGCGCGGCTACGTGCAGCGCAGCCACCCGGTCATGCGCGAGGTCGAGGCCGCACTGCAGGCCGCCACCGGCTACGACCTGGCCGATGCGCCGGTCGGCACCGACGGCTGCTCGATTCCCACCCACGGCATTCCGCTGCGCCAGCTCGCGCTGGGCTTTGCACGCGTGGCCAGCGGCCAGGGCCTGTCGGCGGACCACGCGGCGGCCGCGCTGCGGCTGCGCCAGGCCATCGCCCGCGAGCCCTTCATGGTCGCCGGCACCGGCCGGTTCGACACCACCGTGATGCAGCACTTCGGCGAACGCGTGTGCTGCAAGGTCGGCGCCGAAGGCGTCTACTGCGCCGCGCTGCCCGAGCTGGGCCTGGGCGTGGCGCTGAAGATGGACGACGGCAACACCGCGCGCGCCGCCGAAGTCGTGATGGCCGAGCTGCTGGCCAGTCTGGTCGCGCGCGACGATGCGGACCACGCGCTGCTGGCGCCGCTGCGCAGCGTCACGCTGCGCAACTGGAACGGCATCGAGGTCGGCCGCCTGAGCGCCAGCTTGCCGAACTGAGCCTCAGATGCGCTGCGGCGCCAGCGTCGTCTGCCACAGCGACTCGCCACGCATGTCGCGCAGGTGCACCGTCATCGCCGCGCTCCTGCCGTCGATCTGCACCTCGCCGAAAAACTGCAGGCCGGCGCTGGGCGGCAGGTTGCTCTGGCCGGGCGCCGGGGCCTTGACGTAGCGCAGCTCGGGACCGAAGGTGTTGTCCAGCGGGTTCGGCCCAAAGGTACCTGCATTCAGCGGGCCGCTGACGAATTCCCAGAACGGGTCGAAGTCCCGGAACTGCGCGCGGTTCGGGTCGTAGTGATGGGCGGCCGTGTAGTGCACATCGGCCGTCAGCCACACGGTGTTGCGAATGCGCTGGTGCTTGATGAAGGACAGCAGCTGCGCGATCTCCAGCTCGCGGCCCAGCGCCGGGCCGTCGCCATTGGCCACGGCCTCGAACTTGTCGCGGCCCTGGGCGTCCTTGCCGTCCGGCACCAGCAGGCCGATGGGCATGTCGGCCGCGATCACCTTCCAGGTCGCGCGGCTGGCCTTCAAGCCGTCACGCAGCCAGGCCATTTGCTGCGGGCCGAGGAAGGCGGAGGACGCGTCCAGCGTGGGCTGAAGGTTGAAGCTGTTGGCGCCGCGGTAGCTGCGCATGTCGATCACGAACACGTCCAGCAGCGGGCCGTAGGGAATGCGGCGGTACACGCGCTGCTCTTCCTCCTGGGCGAACCAGCGCATCGGCGCGTTTTCGAGGAAGGCGCGCGCGCCGCGCGCGGTCAGCAGCGCGACGTTCTTCTCGGTGTAGCGCGGGTCACCCGAAACGTCCTTCGAGTCCGACCAGTTGTTGGTCACCTCGTGGTCGTCCCACTGCCAGAGCTGCATGACCTCGGCGGCGAAGCGGCGCTGGTTGTCATCGAGCTGGTTGTAGCGGTGCGCGCCGCGATACTCCTTCAGCGTCTCGGCGACCTTGCTCTTCTCTTCGGTCAGCACGGTATTGCGCCAGGTGCTGCCGTCAGACGCTTTCAGCTCGGCCTGCAGCGGGCCGTCGGCGTAGATGGTGTCGCCGCTGTGGATGAAGAAGTCCGGCTCGCGCTTGCGCATGGCCTCGTAAATCGTCATGCCGCCCAGGTCGCCGTTGATGCCAAAGCCCTGGCCCACGGCGTCGCCGGACCACAGGAAACGGATGTCCCTGCGAGAGGCGGGCGCGGTGCGGAAGCGGCCCACCATGGGCTCGGAGCGCGTGCCGCCAGCCAGGTCTTCCCATTGCACGCGGTAGAAGATCCCCTGCCCGGCCGGCAGCCCCGTCAGGTCAATGCGGGCAGTGAAGTCGGTCGCTTCCAGCGCGTACGGGCCACGCAGCAGGCGCGCGTTGGCAAAGGTCGGCGTGGTGTCCCATTCGACCCACAAACGCGCCGCCCGGTCGGCACGCGCCCAGACGATGCCGCGGTCCGCCAGCACATCACCGCTCTGAACGCCGGAGGGAAAGTTCGGCCGCGCCGCGTCCCGCGTGATCGCGGCCGGCGCCTGGGCGTGCGCGAGGATGCCGCTCAGGCCGCCACCGCTCAGTGCGGCAGAAGCGATCAGCAGGCGGCGACGAGGCAGGATGAGGCTGGACATGGCGGGCATTCCTGGAAGGACAACCCGCCATGCTTGCCGCGAGTTGCGGCAGCTTGATGACAGCGGCGGGCGCTTACGCCGGCACCCACAACGCCGGCAGGCCCGGCAAGGTGCGCAGCACGCTGCCCACTTCGCCGCTGCGGACCAGCGTGGTTGCACGTTCGATCTCGGGGGCGAGGTAGCGGTCGGTGGGCATCGCAGCGCTGTGCTGGCGCAGCAGCGCGTGCACCCATTCCAGCACCACCGAGCTTTGCAGCGGACGCAGGAATTCGATCGCCTGGGCCGAGGCCAGCAACTCGATGCCCAGGATGTGCGAGACGTTGGCCACCATAGGCTGCAGGCGGCGCGCGGCGAAGGTGGCCATCGAAACGTGGTCCTCCTGGTTCGCGCTGGTGGGCAGGCTGTCGACGCTGGCCGGGTGGGCCAGCGACTTGTTTTCGCTGGCCAGCGCCGCGGCGGTGACATGGGCGATCATGAAGCCGCTGTTCAGGCCGGCGTCGGCGCTGAGGAAGGCCGGCAGGCGCGAGACGCTGGCGTCGATCAGCATCGCGATGCGGCGCTCGGCGATGGCGCCCACTTCGGCGATGGCCACGGCCATCGCGTCGGCCGCGAGGGCCACCGGTTCCGCGTGGAAGTTGCCCCCGGAAATCATGGCGCCGTCTTCCGGGAACACCAGCGGGTTGTCGGTGACCGCATTGGCTTCGCGCACCAGCACCAGCGAGGCATGGCGCAGCTGGTCCAGGCAGGCGCCAACGACTTGCGGCTGGCAGCGCAGGCAGTACGGGTCCTGCACCCGGTCGTCGCCTTCTTCGTGCGACGCGCGGATCGCGCTGCCGGCCAGCAAGGCCCGGTAGTACTGCGCCACGTCGATCTGGCCGGGCTGGCCGCGCAGCGCATGGATGCGCGGGTCGAACGGGCCGTCGGAGCCGCGCGCGGCGTCCACCGTCAATGCGCCGATGACCAGCGCCGCTTCCAGCACCGGCTCGAAGGCGAACAAGCCGTGCAGCGCCAGCGCGGTCGAGGTCTGCGTGCCGTTGATCAGCGCCAGGCCTTCCTTGGCTTGCAGCACCAGCGGTTCGATGCCCGCATCGGTCAGCACACCCGCGGCATGCACACGCTTGCCGTCCACCAGGAACTCGCCTTCGCCCAGCAGCGCCAGCGTCATGTGCGACAGCGGGGCCAGGTCGCCAGAAGCACCCACCGAGCCTTGGCTGGGCACGTAGGGCACGAGGCCGGCGTTGAGCACGGCCAGCAGCGTGTCGATCACCACCTCGCGCACGCCCGAGTGCGCACGCGCCAGGCTGGCCGCCTTGGTCGCCAGCATCAGTCGCAGCACCGAAGGCTGCAACGGCTCGCCCACGCCCACCGAATGCGAGCGGATCAGGTTCAGTTGCAGCAACGCCAGGTCTTCGTTGCTGATGCGCTTGTTGGCCAGCTTGCCAAAGCCGGTGTTCACGCCGTAGACCGGCGCGTCACCCGCGGCAGCGGCTTGCACCACCGCAGCGCTGGCGCGAATGGCCGGGCGCGCAGCGTCGTCCAGCTTCAGCGTCACGCCACCGGCATGCAGGGCTTGCAGTTGTTCCAGCGTCAGTGCGCCGGGGGTCAGGGTCAGTTCGCTCGTCATGTCAGTTCAGCCCAGCATCGGCAGGTTCAGGTGGTGCTCGCGGGCGCATTGGCGGGCGATCTCGTAGCCAGCGTCGGCGTGGCGCATCACGCCGGTGGCCGGGTCGTTCCACAGCACGCGGGCAATGCGCTTGTCGGCCGCTTCGGTGCCGTCGCAAACGATGACCACGCCGGCATGCTGCGAGTAGCCCATGCCGACGCCACCGCCGTGGTGCAGGCTGACCCAGGTCGCGCCGCCTGCGGTGCTCAGCAGCGCGTTCAGCAGCGGCCAGTCGGACACGGCATCGGAGCCGTCCAGCATGCTTTCGGTTTCGCGGTTGGGCGAGGCGACCGAGCCGCTGTCCAGGTGGTCGCGGCCGATCACGATGGGCGCCTTCAACTCGCCATTGCGCACCATCTCGTTGAAGGCCAGGCCGGCGCGATCGCGGTCGCCCAGGCCTATCCAGCAGATGCGCGCCGGCAGGCCCTGGAAGGCAATGCGCTCGCCAGCCATGTCCAGCCAGCGGTGCAGGCCCTGGTCCTCGGGGAACAGTTCCTTCATCTTCGCGTCGGTCTTGCGGATGTCTTCCGGGTCACCCGAGAGCGCCACCCAGCGGAACGGGCCCTTGCCGCGGCAGAACAGCGGGCGGATGTAGGCCGGCACGAAGCCGGGGAAGTCGAAGGCATTTTTCACGCCCTGGTCGAAGGCGACCTGGCGGATGTTGTTGCCGTAGTCCACGGTCGGGATGCCCATGGCCTGGAAGTCCAGCATGGCCTGCACGTGCACCGCGCAGCCCTGGGCCGCGGTGTCGCGCAGCCTGGTGTGCTGGACCGCATCGGCCTGCGCAGCGCGCCACTGCTCAACGCTCCAGCCCACCGGCAGGTAGCCGTTGACCAGGTCGTGCGCCGAGGTCTGGTCGGTCACCAGGTCCGGCTTCACGCCACCGGCCTTGGCGCGCCTGACCAACTCGGGCAGCACGTCCGCCGCATTGCCCAGCAGGCCGACCGAGATGGCCTCGCCCTCGGCGGCGTACTTCTGCATGCGGGCCAGCGCGTCGTCGATGTCCGTGGCCTGCTCATCGAGGTAACGCGAGCGCAGCCGGAAGTCGATTCGGCTTTGCTGGCATTCGATGGTCAGCGACGAGAAGCCGGCGAAGCTTGCGGCCAGCGGCTGTGCGCCACCCATGCCGCCCAGGCCCGCCGTCAAGATCCACCTGCCTTGCGCTTTGCCTTCGAAATGCTGGCGCGCGGCCTCGACAAAGGTCTCATAAGTGCCCTGAACGATGCCCTGGCTGCCGATGTAGATCCAGCTGCCGGCCGTCATCTGGCCATACATCATCAGGCCCTTGCGGTCCAGCTCGTGGAAGTGTTCCCAGGTGGCCCACTTGGGCACCAGGTTGGAGTTGGCGATCAGCACGCGCGGCGCGTCTTCATGGGTGCGGAACACGCCGACCGGCTTGCCGCTCTGGATCAGCAGCGATTCATCCGGCTTCAGCGTGCGCAGCGTCGCGAGGATCTGCTCCAGCGAGGCCCAGTCGCGCGCCGCCTTGCCAATGCCGCCGTAGACCACCAGCGCGTCCGGGTTCTCGGCCACTTCCGGGTCCAGGTTGTTCTGCACCATGCGGTAGGCCGCTTCGATCAGCCAGTTCTGGCAGTGCAGCGTGGTGCCGGTGGGGGCCTTGACGGGGCGGGGCCCGGCGATGGTGGCAGCGGAAGGCGAGCTCAGGTCGGGCATGGCAGCTCCAGCAATGGACGGATGACGTCAAACAAGGATGAACGAATGGGTGCATCCTACTTGTCTAGACAAGACGGCGCAAGTAGCATGCAGCCATGTCCACTTTGTCCCGAACCGGCCTGGCGCCATATGCCCAGGTCAAGCAGTACCTGAAGGACCGCCTGGCCGCTGGCGACTGGGCACCGGGCGTGCTGATGCCTTCCGAGGCCGAGCTGGTGGCCCGCTTTGGCGTGAGCCGCATGACGGTGAACCGGGCGCTGAAGGAGTTGCAAAACGAGGGCCTGATCGAGCGCGTGCAGGGCGTGGGCACGTTTGCCGCGCAACTGCACAAGGTCTCGGCCACGCTGACGCTTCGCAACCTGCAGGACGAGATTGCCGAGCGAGGCCACCGGCACGAGGCCATCGTGCACCTGCAGGAGCCCGAGCCGGCAGGCGCTGCACTGGCCGCGCAGCTGGGCCTGCACGAGGGCGACACGGTGTTCCACAGCCTGATCGTGCACCTGGAAAACGGCGTGCCGCTGCAGTGCGAGGACCGCTATGTGAACCCGGCCTGCGCGCCCCACTACCTCGCTCAGGACTTCCAGCACACCACGCCCACGCAATACCTGTTCGAGGTCACCGCGCTGTGGCGGGCCCAGTATTCGATCGAGGCCGGCCATGCCACCGCGCAGGAAGCCCGCCTGCTGAACCTGGCCGCCACCGACGCCTGCCTGATCATGGTGCGCCGCACCTTCACGCGCGACGCGGCCATCACGCTGGCGCGCCTGGTGCACCCAGGTCGTCTCTACCAGCTTACCGGCCAGTTCGCGCCATGACGACAGCACACGGCCCGGCGTTTCCCTGCGCGCCTCCCCGCTTGCAGGTGGTGCACTTCGACGACGTGCCGGCACAGCCCTGGCGCAATGGTGGGGGGGTGACGCGCGAGCTCGCCGCGTGGCCCGATGCCACCGACTGGCAACTCCGCCTGAGCGTGGCCGACATCGAGCGCGATGGCCCGTTTTCCGCCTTCCCCGGCATTGCACGCTGGTTCGTGGTGCTGAGTGGCGACGGCGTGCGGCTGGACCACGGCGGCCAGCAAATCGACCTGCGCCCCGGCGACAACCCGCATGCTTTCGACGGCGGTGAGCCGCCCGGCTGCACGCTGCTGGGCGGCGCCACGCGCGACCTGAACCTGATGCTGAAGGCGCCCGCCAGTGGACGCCTGTGGCCGGCAGATGCCCCGTGGCAAGCCGAAGCGGGTCAGCGCACACTGCGCTGGCGTGGGCTGTTCTGCGCCGAGGCCTGCACCCTGCTCACACCTGCTGACACCCTCGCCCTGCCGGCCATGAGCCTGGCATGGCAAGCTGCCGGATGGGCCGATGAATCGACCATTGGCCAGGATCCCGCAGCGCTGACCGAAGGCTGGCAACTCAAGCCTGCCGCACGCCCGCCACGCGCCTGGTGGATCGCCCTGGAGAATTGACCGAATGCCCGCCGATTTCCTGCCTTCCCGAGCCGACGCCCCCCGCACCCTGTGGCGGGGTGCCAGCCTGGCCACGATGGCCCCCGGCAAGCCCTGGGGCTGGATCGAAGACGGTGCGCTGCTGACCGAAGGCGCGCGCATTGCCTGGGTTGGCGCAGCAACCGAGCTGCCGGCCAGGCTGCGTGCGGACGACGAGATCGAATTGCCCGGCGGCGTGCTCACGCCCGGGCTGATCGACGCCCACACCCACCTGGTCTACGGCGGCCACCGGGCGCGCGAATTCGAGCTGCGGCTGCAGGGCGCCACCTACGAGGAGATTTCCCGCGCCGGCGGTGGCATCCGCTCCACCGTGGCCGCCACCCGTGCTGCGACCGACGAAGAGCTGCTGCGCAGCGCGCTCAAGCGCGCCCAGGCGCTGATGAGCGAAGGCGTGACCACGCTGGAAATCAAGAGTGGCTACGGCCTGAGCGAACACCACGAGGCGCGCTGCCTGCGTGTGGCCCGCCGCGTGGGCGAGCGCCTGCCGCTGACGGTGCGCACCAGCGCGCTGGCCGCGCACGCGCTGCCACCCGAGTTCGAAGGCCGGCCGGACGCCTACATCGCCGCCATCCTCGACTGGCTGCCGCGATGGCACGCGGAAGGGCTGGTCGACGCGGTCGACGGCTTCTGCGAAAACATTGCCTTCTCGGCCAGCCAGATGCAGCGCGTGTTTGACGCGGCGCGCGCGCTGGGCCTGCCGGTCAAGTTGCACGCCGAGCAGCTCAGCGACTGCGGCGGCAGCGAGATGGCCGCGCAGTACCGCGCTTTAAGCTGCGACCACCTCGAATACCTCAGCCCTGCCGGCGTGCAGGCACTCGCGGCCAGCGGCACGGTGGCCATGCTGCTGCCTGGCGCCTTCTATTTCCTGCGCGAGAAACAGCTGCCGCCGGTGGGCGCATTGCGCGAAGCCGGCGTGCCGATGGCGATTGCCACCGACCACAACCCCGGCTCGTCGCCCACGCTGTCGCCGCTGCTGATGCTGAACATGGCCTGCACGCTGTTCCGCATGACGCCCGAGGAAGCCCTGGCCGGCATGACGCGCCATGCCGCGCAGGCGCTGGGCCTGGGCCACAGCCATGGCCAGCTGAGCACCGGCCGGCAGGCCGATTTCGTGCACTGGGCCGTGGACCATCCCAACGAGCTGGCCTACCAGTTCGGGCACAAGCCTTGCCAGTTGCGGGTCCATGCGGGCGTGCCCGATGCGGCCGACCTGGCGCGAATCGCCCCTGCCCCCGAGTTTTGAAAACAGTGCCGAGCACCGCCCCGGCAGTTCGGCCCGATGTCGGAGACCTGATGGACGAGATTTACACCCTGCACCGCGGCACGCGCCCCTTGCTGGTCAGCGTGCCGCATGCAGGCCAGCACATTCCGGCCGAACTGCTGGCCCGCATGCATCCCCATGCCGCCACCGTCGAAGACACCGACTGGCACCTGGACAAGCTCTACGACTTCGTGCGCGACCTGGGCGCCAGCCTCATCGTGCCGCGCCACTCGCGCTACGTGATCGACCTGAACCGGCCGCCCGACAACACGCCGATGTATCCCGGCGCCAACAACACCGAGCTGTGCCCCACGCGCTTTTTCACCGGCGAGCCGCTGTACCTCGAAGGCCAGGCACCTGACGCGGCCGAAGTGCAGCAACGCCGCGGCACCTATTGGCAGCCCTACCACGACGCGCTCGCCGGCGAACTCACGCGACTGAAGGCCGAGCATGGCCACGCCGTGCTGTTCGACGGCCACAGCATCCGCTCGCAGCTGCCCTGGCTGTTCGAGGGCCGGCTGCCGGACCTGAACCTCGGCACCGCCAATGGCGCCAGCTGCGCCCCTTCGATGCGCGACGCGCTGGGCCAGCTGCTGGCCGCGCAGCAGGACTTCACGCAAGTGGTCGACGGCCGCTTCAAGGGCGGCTACATCACACGCCACTATGGCCAGCCCGCGCGTGGCTGGCATGCGGTGCAGCTGGAAATGTGCTGGTGCTGCTACATGGACGAACAGCCGCCGTTCAGCTGGTCGCCAGAGCGCGCCGCAGGCGCCATGCCGCTGCTGCGCCAGATGATGGACACGCTGCTGGCCTGGCAGCCGCAAGCCGAGGCAGGCCAGGCATGAGCGGCGGCGCCACAAGCCCCACCGTTCGCCGCTTCTGGGCCCCACGCGCCTGGCTGCCCGAAGGCTGGCGCGAGGAAGTGCTGCTGGAGGTGGACGCGCACGGCCGCTGGTCGCGCGTGGTCCCCGGCCAGCCCTGCCCGCCGGACGCCGAGCGCCTGGCCGGCCTCACGCTGCCCGGCTTGGTCAATGGCCACAGCCATGCCTTCCAGCGCGCATTTGCCGGCTTGGCCGAGCGCCGCGAAGCCGCGGCCGACAACTTCTGGAGCTGGCGCGACCGCATGTACCGCGTGGCCGGCAAGATCACGCCGGACCAGCTGCGCGCGGTCGCCACCCAGCTCTATGCCGAGCTGCTGCGCGGCGGCTACACGCAGGTCTGCGAGTTCCACTACCTGCATCACGCGCCGGGCGGCAAGCCCTATGGCGCGCCGATGGCAATGACCCAGTCGCTGATCGACGCGGCCGCCGACGTCGGCATCGGCCTGACGGTGCTGCCGGTGCTGTACGAGCGCGCCGGCTTCGACCAGCCGATGCTGCGGCCGGACCAGCAGCGCTTCCGCCTGCATGCCGAGGGCGTGCTGAACGCGCACCAGTCGGTGCAGGAGCGCACCCATGCCTGCCTGAACGCCGGGCTGGCCGTCCACTCGCTGCGCGCCGCGCGGCCGGCCTCGCTGCACACCCTCGCCAGGATGGCCGAGCAGACCGTCGGCCCGGTGCACATCCATGTGGCCGAACAGACGGCCGAGGTGCAGGACTGCCTCCAGGCCACCGGCCGCCGCCCGGTCGAGTACCTGGCCAGCGAAGGCCTGCTGGACGCGCGCTGGCAGCTGGTGCATGCCACGCACATCAACCAGGCCGAGATCATGACCGTGGCCTACAGCGGCTCGGCCGTGGTGATCTGCCCCAGCACCGAAGGCAACCTGGGCGACGGCCTGACCGACCTGCCCGGCTGGCTGCAGGCCGAGGTGCCGATCTCGCTGGGCTCGGACAGCCACGTCAGCCGCTGCTGGCGCGAGGAACTGCGCTGGCTGGAATACGGCCAGCGCCTGGGCCTGCGCCAGCGCAACGTGGCCGCGGCCCCCGAACGCGGCCAGCCGTCCACCGCGGAGCGGCTGTGGCGCGGCGTGCTGGACGGCGGCCGCATGGCCGCAGGCTTCCCGCTCTGGGGCCTCACCCCCGGCGCCCGTGCCGACCTGCTGGTCGCCGACCCACGCGACACCAGCCTCGCCGGCATCCCCGCCGCCCGCAGCCTCGACGCCCTGATCTTCTCCAGCCCCACCCTGCCCTGGCGCGACGTGATGGTCGCCGGCCAATGGAAGCTGCGCGAACAGCAAATGCCCGGCAGCGACGCCATCACCTCGGGCTTTGTCAGCGCGATGGAGGAGCTGTGGAGCTGAGGCAGGCGGCGGGTGGGCGACGCTGCAGCGATCAGCTCATGAGTTCGACCAGCTTGCCGCTGACGGCGTCCCCGCTGATCTGCAGTTCGCCCACCGAGACAGGAAGCTTGAAGCGGCGCGGGCCGGCGCTGCCGGGGTTCAGGTAGAGCACACCATCGCGCTCGGTCATGGACGGTCGGTGGGAGTGACCAGAAATCACGGCGCGCAGACCGGCGGCCGGCGGATCGACGTCGAGGTCGGCCAGGTCGTGCACCACGGCGATGGTGACGCCACCGAACTGCAGGTATTCGATGGCGCGCAAGGCTTCCGCCCAGGCGCCGCGGTCGTTGTTGCCACGCACGGCGGTGACCGGCGCGATGGTGGCGAGCTGCTCCAGCACTGACGGCTCGCAGATGTCGCCCGCGTGCACGATGTGGTCGCTGCCGCGCAGGAAGGACAGCGCCTCAGGGCGCAGCAAGCCGTGGGTGTCGGAGATCAAGCCAATTCGGAGCATGGCCGATTGGAGCACCGTCAGCCCGATGGGGCTTCAAAGGGACGCGGGCTCCGTGTCGGCCATGTCGCTTGCGGACGCGTGATGGGCCGCGTGGCCGGCCAGCCAGGCCATCAAGGCCTCGGCGGGCATCGGCCGGGCCAGCAGGTAGCCCTGGATGCCATCGCAGCCCAGGGACTGCAGGCGAAGCCGCTGTTCTTCGGTCTCGACGCCTTCGGCGATCACGCGCAGGTTCATCTTGCGGGACATCGCGATGATGGCTTCGGCGATGGCGGCGTCGTCGCCACCGGCTTGCGAGAGGCCCTGGATGAAGCTGCGGTCGATCTTCAGGGCCTGCAGCGGCAGCTGCTTGAGGTAGGCGAAGTTGGTGTAGCCGGTGCCGAAGTCGTCGATGGCGAACAGCACGCCCATCTGGTGCAGCCGGCGCAGCAGCGCCAGCGCCTGCTCAGGATCCTGCATCACGCTGGACTCGGTGATCTCCAGCTCCAGGCAATGCGCCGGCACGCCGCTGGCGGCCAAGGTGCGGGCCACGCCGAGGTCCAGCCCTGGGCGCTGCAGCTGGCGCGCCGAGAGGTTGACGGCCAGCACCAGGTCCGTCTGGCCTTGCTCGCGCCAGCGGCGCAGCTGCTGGCAGGCGGTGTTCAGCACCCAGTCGCCAATCTCCAGGATCAGGCCGGTTTCCTCGGCGAGCGGAATGAAGTCATTCGGCGCAATCAGGCCCAGGCGCGGGTGCAGCCAGCGCACCAACGCTTCGACGCCGCGCACCTTGCCTGTCAGCAAGTCCATCTGCGGCTGGTAGTGCAGCAGCAGCTCGTGGCGCTCGATGGCGCGGCGCAGGTCGTTCTCCAGGCGCAGCTTGTCGTGCGCGCGGGCATCCATCTCAGGGCTGAAGAAGCGGTAGTCGTTGCGGCCGGCGCCCTTGGCCTTGTAGAGCGCCGTGTCGGCGAATTTCAGCAGCGTTTCGGCGTCTTCGCCGTCGCGCGGGAACAGGCTCACGCCCAGGCTGCAGGTGACGTGCAGTTCGTGGCCATCGATCTGGAACGGGCGCGACAGCGAGGCCATCAGCTTCTCGGCGACGTGGGCAGGATCGGCCACGTCTTCAATGTCCGGCAGCACGATGACAAACTCGTCGCCGCCGAGACGGGCCACGGTGTCGTCGTCGCGCAGCACCGCGCGCAGCCGCTCGGCCACGCACTTGAGCATCTCGTCGCCGACCAGGTGGCCCAGCGTGTCGTTGATGGTCTTGAAGCGGTCCAGGTCCAGGAACAACAGCGCCATCTGGCCGCGCTGCCGTTGCGCATGGGCCAAGGTCAGCGCGAGGCGGTCCATCAGCAGGCTGCGGTTGGGCAGGCCGGTCAATGCGTCGTGGTACGCCAGGTGCTGGATGCGCGCTTCCTGGGCCTTGCGCTCGGTGATGTCCTGCACCACGCCGGCGCGGCGGAAGGGCTGGCCGGATTCGTCGTTGGCCGGGTAGCCGCGCATCGCGATGTGGCGCAACTGGCCGTCTGGCCGCTGGATGCGGCATTCGAGCGAAAAGTGCCCGTCCACCGCGGCGGCCAGCGCCTTCGTGACCATGCCGAGGTCGTTCGGATGCACCGCGCGCTGCCAGGCCATCCAGTTCTGCTGCAGCACGGTGGGTGGCTCGCCCCAGATGCGCTCGAAGCCGGGGCTGACGTAGAGCACACTGTGGCGCTGCGGGTCGGCCAGCCAGAAGGTGTCGCCGATGGCGTTGGCCATCTGGTGGAAGCGGGCCTCGCTGTCGCGCAGCGCGCCACGCTCGCGCTCGAGTTGCACGCGGAAATGCGCGCTCTCGATGGCCATGGGCAGGCGGCGCAGCATGTCGTCCTGCTTGACCAGGTAGTCGGTGGCGCCGAGCTTGAGGGTCTGGATCGCGCTGTCTTCGTCGCCGTGGCCGGTGATGATGAGGATGGGCAGGTCCAGGTCCCGCTCCTGGCGCAGCAGCTTGACCAGTTCCAGCGCGTTCATGCCCGGCAGCTGGAAGTCCAGCAGCAGCACCTGCGGCATCTCGGGACCACCCGCATCCAGGCGCGCAATGACCTGCTCGCCGGTGCTGACGGCCGAGACCAGGATGTGCGGCGCGAAGCGCATCAGGTGGCGGGCCAGCAGGTCCACGTCGGTGGCGGTGCGCTCGGCGTACAACACGCGGATGGGCCGTGCGCGCTGCTCGCTGGCAAAGCGGAAGCGGGTCCAGGCGATCTGCAGCAGCAGCGGCAGGCGGTCCAGGTAGGCGCCCTGCTTGACGATGTAGTCGTCGGCCCCGCCGCGCAGCGCGGCGACCACGGTCGCCTCGTCACCCGAGCCGGTCAGCATCACGACGGTCAGCGGCAGATTGCGCTCGCGCACGTGCTGCAGCAGCTCCAGGCCATTGCCGTCGGGCAGGCGCATGTCGAGCAGCAGCAGGTCCGGCAGTTCACCCGCATCCAGCAGGCTGCGGGCGCCGGCCAGGTCACCGGCGGTGGTGAGCTGCAGGTGCGGCGCGCTGCGGGCCAGGCTGCGGTGCGTCAGGTCGGCGTCCTGCGCGTTGTCTTCGACGTAAAGGACCTTCATGCGCGACCGGGCGGCTTCAGTGGCTGGGCACGTTCTGGTTCAGCACACACCAGTACAAGTCGATCTGCGCCGCGACCTCGATGAATTTCTCGAATTCGACCGGTTTGACGATGTACGAGTTGACGCCCAGGCCGTAGGCCGTGGCCACGTCGGCGTCTTCGCGCGAGGTGGTCAGCACGACCACCGGGATGCGCGAACACAGCGGATGGGCCTTGAACTGCCGCAAGACCTCCAAGCCGGAGACCCGCGGCAATTTCAGGTCCAGCAGGATGACCACGGGCAGCGGCTCGCCGGCTTCCCAGCGCGGCAACCAATCAAGTGCCTCCTCACCGTCCCGGGCAACGGCCAAAGGGTTGGCAATGTGCCGCTTGGCAAAGGCCCGGCGCGTCAGGTCGACATCCATCGGGTTGTCTTCGACCAGCAAGATAGGCCGGTTACCGCTCATTGCCCATGCTCCGGCCCCAGGGCCCAGGTTGGAAAACCTGAGAATACAGCCAAGCCCTGCTCGCCAGCAGGGTGGGCACCGGCATCAGAGCGGCAGCTCGATGAAAAAGTGCGCACCAACGCCAGGCACGCTCTCGGCCCAGACGCGGCCCCGCATGCGCTCGATGGCCTTGCGCACGATGGCCAGGCCCACGCCGGTGCCGGGATAGTCCTCGGCGCGGTGCAGGCGCTGGAAGATCTCGAAGATGCGCTCGGCGTATCGCATGTCGAAGCCGGTGCCGTTGTCCCGCACCTCGATGCGGCAGCGCCCCTCGTGCTCGGTGCAGCGCAGCCAGATGCGGCGCTCGGGCCGGCCCTGGGTGAACTTCAGCGCGTTGTCCAGCAGGTTGCGCAGCGCCATCGTCAGGCCCTCGCGCTCGCCGGTGGCCTGGCTGCAGCTCAATTCCCGTTCCAGCGTGACCTGGCCCTGGTCCAGCTCGCGCTGGTATTCGCCCACCAGGCGGTTGATGACCGCGGCCGGGTCGATGCTGCCCAGCATCGGCCGGCTGCGTTCGACACGCGAGTAGGCCAGCAGGTCGTCGATCAGCTGGCCCATGTGCACGGTCGCCTTGCGGATGGTGTCGACGAAAAACCGGCCCTCCTCGTCCAGCTGCTCGGCATGGTCGGTCAGCAGCAGCCGGCTGTAGCCGTCGATGCCACGCAGCGGGGCCTTCAGGTCGTGCGAGACGGAATACGAAAACGCCTCCATCTCGCGGTGCCGCGCTTCCAGTTCGGCGGTGCGCTCGGCCACGCGGGCTTCCAGCTCGGCGTTGGTGCGCAGGATCTGCTCCTCGACCTGCTTGCGCGCGGTGACCTCGTGCAGGAAGCCGTGCCAGGCAATCACGCCATCCGCCTCGGCCACCGGCGTGAGGTGCATCTCGATCCACAACAGGCCGCGCACGGGATGGTGCACGCGAAACTCGTCACGGCAAGGCGCCATGCTGCGCGCCGAGCTTTCCATGGATTGGCGCAGGCGCGCTCGGTCCTCGGGCACGATGACCTCGTGCGGGTCACGCACGCCGCCGCTCGCGTCGGCGTTCAGGCCGTAAGCCTCGGCCACCTTGGCGTTGGCCAACTGCACGTCGACCGCGCCGTCCGCGGCGCGGCGGTAGGTCATCAGCACCCCCGGCGCGGTGGCCACCAGGCGAAGCAGCTGTGCCTCGGCGGCCAGGCGCTTGCGCTGCTGCTGCTGGGCCTCGTGCGCCGCGGTGATGTCCTCGATCAGCCCGGCCATGTGGGTCATGCGGCCGGTGGCATCGCGCACCGGGTAGGCATGGTCGCGCACCCAGATCATCGAGCCGTCCGGCCGCTGCACCCGATACTCGGTCTCGTATTGGCCGGTTGCCGCGGCGGCCACGAACTCGGCCGCCACCTGGCCCCTGTCCTCGGGGTGAATGCCAGCCAGCCACACGGCATGGCAGTCCGACAGATCCGGCCGGCATTCCTGGCCCCACATGCGCCAGAACGCCGGGCTGACATACAGCGTGCGTCGCTCACCCGGCCGGCTGAGCCAGATCGCGTCACCGGTCGCCTGGGCGAACAGGCGGAAATGCTGTTCGCTTTGCTGCAGCACCGCCCAATCGGCCGCCGCACTGCCGCCAGGCCAGCAGAGGCAGCGCATCCAGCCGCCCTCGCGCGCCACCCAGGGCCCTGTTTGCAGCGGGCCGGTCAACACCGGGCCGGCAGGGCCGCGCATGCGCAGGCCAGCCACGCCGGCACCTGGCGGCGTTGCGCTGCCAGGCATGGCCAGCAGCGAATCGAGGGCATGGGCGGGCTCTGCGACCCAATCGGCCAGGGCCTGGCCAGGCAAGGCTTCGGCGGGCTGGGCCACCGCCCGCGCGAAGGCCTGGTTGGCCTGCAACAGCCGGCCATGCTCATCCACCACGGCCATGGGCTCTGCGGCGGCTTGCCAGCAGGCGGCAGCCACGGCGGCCGTGTCTGCATCATTGGGCGATCCGGATCTCATGCAGGTCTCCAGCGAACTCGCTACGGCACTTCGCTGCGCGATGGGCGCAACAGACCACCCGATTCTGCGTTGCGAGGGCCCGTCACACCACCTGCGAGGCAGCGCGACGGAGCCTGCACCGCCGGCAAGCGTGGAATACTTGCCGCATGTCCAGCAGCTCCGCCCCCTACGCCTCGCCGCTCGGCGCCTACGGCCTGCCCGAAACCCGTCGCGCGGACCTGCCCGGTGGCAAGCAAATCCGCCAGGATCTGCTCGCCGCCGAGGCCATGCCGCCGATTGCCGAGGCCATGCCGCCCGGCAAGCTGTTCTTCAGTCCAAAAGGCCGCATTTCGCGCCGCGGCTTCTGGGGCGGCATGCTGGGGTTGGCCGCGCTGGGCATCGTGTTGGGCGCGCTGCTGAACATTGCCGGCTTCCACGGTGAACGGGTCGAGGGCCTGGTCAACCTGCTGCTGGCCTGGCCCGCTTTCGCCGTCTCTGCCAAGCGCTGGCACGACCGCGACCGCAGCGCCTGGTGGGTGCTGGTGGCCCTGATCCCCGTGGTCGGCTTCCTGTGGCTGCTGGTGGTCAACGGCCTGCTGCCGGGCATGAAGGGCGACAACCGGTTCGGACCCCCGCCGCACGAGGGGCGACTGAGCACCGGCTGAGCCGGCGATCCGACACCTCCCTATCCTGTGGATGGCAGCGTCGCCGGGGTCTGGGCGATACTTCACGCGCTTTCGGCACGGGGCCGAACAGCCCATGCCACACCGTGGCGCATAAAGATCTTCAGGGAGAGTTTCAGATGCACGATGCTTCCGTGCGGCGCCAGCTCAGGCGCCTGGGCCTGGTATTGCTTTCTGCCAGCCTTGTGGCCTGCACGACGGTGCGGCCCGTTGCGTTGAACCAGGCTGACAAGCCGTCGATTTACGGCCGCATGGATGACCTGCATCTGGGCGACAAAGTCACCATCGCGACCACCGACGGCCGGACCCTGGAACTGAAACTCACCGAGGTGCAGCGCGGCGTGATCGAAGGCAAGGTCGAAGGACAGGACACGGCCATCAGACTGCGCGACGAGGACATCAAGGACATCCAGCGCGTGGAGGTCTCCGGTGGGAAGACCATGGGCATGGCAACCGGCGTCTTCGTTGCTGTTGTGGTCGTGCCGATGCTGCTCCTCATACGTGCGCTGACCATCAGCAGCAACTCGGCCAAGAACTCCAGCCACTGAGGCACCCCGGCCAAATCAGTACTTCTCGCTGGAGCCCGCCAGGCGCAAATACCAATGCGCCAGCCAGGCCACCAGCCCGCGGCCCAGCATCGCGCCGAGGCCGGTGCGCAGCGGGGCGACCAGGATGCGGCTGGACACGGCCATGGCCTGGTCCAGTTCCTCGCTCAGTGCGGCGGCAAAGCCGGTGTTGCGCACGACGATGTTGGCTTCCAGGTTCAGCAGCAGCGACAGCGGGTCCACATTGGAGCTGCCGACCGTGGCCCATTCATCGTCGGCCACGGCCGCCTTGGCATGCAGGAAGGCCGGGATGTATTCGTAGACTTCGACGCCTGCGGTCAGCAGTTCGTCGTACATGACCCTGGCCGCCAGGCCGGCCAGCCGGTAGTCCAGCTTGCCCTGCAGCAGCAGGCGCACCTGAACGCCCCGCCGCGCAGCCTTGATCAGCGCACGCCTGAAACTGCGGCCGGGATAGAAGTACGGCGTCACCAGCTGGACGCGGACATTCGCCATGCGGATCGCATCGATCATGCAGCGCTCGATGGTGCGGCGCTGGCGCAGGTTGTCGCGCACCACGAAGGCGGCGACCACCGGTGTGTCGTCGGCCAAGGGTGGCGGCGTGGCCGGCAGCAGGTGCATGCGCCGCAGCAGCTTGCGCGCGGCCCGCACCGGCTCGGCGCTGCGGGCGAGCTGCAGCGTTTCCTTGCGCCAGTCGCGGCCGAAGGTGGCGCGGGTCCATACCGCACGCACGGTCTGCTCGATGGGCGCGACCACCGGGCCGTGCAGCGCCACCGCGAAGTCCAGCCGCGGCGCATCGCTGAAACCGTGGTGCAGGTCGTTGCGGTCGTCGATCACATTGATGCCGCCAACAAACGCGCGCGTGCCATCGACCACGCACAGCTTTTGATGCAGCCGCCGCAGCTGACCGGGCTGCAGCCAGTTCCACCAGCGTGTCAGCGGCCGGAACACCGCCAGGTCCACGCCTTTGTCGCCGAACCAGCGCTTGACTGTCGTCAGGCTGTGGCTGCTGCCAAAGCCGTCGACCACCACCCTGACCCGCACACCGCGCCGGGCCGCAGCGATCAGCGCCTTGGCCACGGCCTCGGAAGCGGGGTCGTCATGGAAGATGTAGGTCGCCAGCCAGACCTCGTGCAGCGCCTGCTCGATGGCCCGGACCATGGCGGGAAACAACTCGTCGCCGCCGCGCAGCAGCGCCGCCTCGTTGCCACTGAGAAAGACCGGCCTGGACTGGGTGTACCAGGCACCGGGAAACTGGAAGCCGTCGGACGCAGGCTCGTCATCGGAGACCGACGCGGCCGGCTGCACGGCCATCAGGCGGGCTCCAGTTCCACCAGCAGCGGCAGGTGGTCCGACATGCGGGCCCAGGCACTGCCGCGCGGCACGGTGGTGCGCACGCAGCGAAAGCCGCGCATGTAGACCCGGTCCAGCGCGAACACCGGCACGCGTGACGGGAAAGTCGGCGTGTTCGTGGCCTGCGGCGGGGTGGCGCGCTGCAGGCCCATGGCCTGCATCGGCCCGTCCAGCCGCTCGCCCCAGTCGTTGAAGTCACCGGCCACCAGCAGCGGCGCACCGGCCGGCACCGTCTGCTCGATGAAGGCCGCCAGCCGCTGCACCTGGCGCAGCCGGCTGGAATGGATCAGCCCGAAGTGCGCGACCACCGCATGCACCTCCATGCCATGCCACTTCACCGGCACGTGCAGCAGGCCGCGCTGCTCGAAACGGTGGTCCGACACATCATGGTGGCCGATGCTGCCCATGGGCCAGCGCGACAGCAACGCGTTGCCATGCTCGCCGTGGCGGGTCACGCAGTTGGTGTGATAAGCGGCCCCGTATCCTTCGGGTGCCAGGAACTCGGCCTGCCCCTGCTCCGGCCAGCCGCCATGGGTGCGCTGGAATTGCCGCGACTCGCGGGCGTGGAACAGGCGCACCTCCTGCAGGAACACCAGGTCCGCGTCCAGCGACTCGATGCCCAGCCCGAGGTTGTGGATCTCCAGCCGCTTGGTCGGCCCCATGCCACGCACACCCTTGTGGATGTTGTAGGTCGCCACGCGCAGCGGCCCCACCATCGTGCTGCCGGGCAGGTAGCTGCTGGCGAAAGCGGACGAGCGGAAGGAATGGGCTTGCAGCGGTGGCGTCATCGGGTCTCGTGGGAATTCAGCAGAAAGTTCGGGAGCTGCAGGATGGCTTCCGCGTTCGATGGCGAGAAGCAGCGATCCGCCGCCTCGCGCCACGGCAGCCAGACACAAGCCGTGTGCTCGCGCGGCGCCAGTTGCACAGCCGTGCCGTCCGGCACGCAGAGGCCGAACACATGCTCGGTGTTGTGCGTCACGCCTTCGGCATAGCGATGGCGCCAGCGCGGGTATATCTCGTAGACATTGGCCAGTCCCCAGTCGCGCAGCGCACTGGCCGGCACGCCGGCAGCGCCGATCACGATGCCGGTTTCCTCCGCCACCTCGCGCGCGCAGGTCAGCGCCAGCGGCTCATCCAGGCTGTCCTTGGAACCGGTCACGCTCTGCCAGAAACCAGGCGCATCAGCCCGCTCCATCAGCAACACGTCCAGCGCCGGAGTGTGAATCACCACCAGCACCGATTCCGGGATCTTCGCCGGCCGGGCCGCCACCGCTTCATCGACTGCTTGGGTCATGCCACATGCTAGCGCGGACGCTCGGTTTCCCGTGCCGGACGATGCCTACATCCATCGCACCAACGAAGGACCACCCGGCACGGGAGAAGTGTCATCGAAGCCTTCTAGCATGCGCCCCACCCCGGCCCGAGCGCCGATCCGCCGCTGCATTGCCATGAAACTCCACGTCCTCGCCGCTTCGACCTTCGCGCTGTCCCTGCTGGCGAGCTGCAGCAGCACACCGAGCCAGCCCACTGCCAGCCGCTGGGTGTTCGAGGCACCCGACACCCGCACCATCGGCATCGTGATGACCCCGTTGCCGCCGGTGCAAGCCCATTTCCCCGGCGCGGACTGCGCGTCCTGCCTCGCCACCGCCCTCACCGAACACCAGGCCCTGGCCAACCAGGTGCAGACGCTGGACGCCAGCGAGCTCGAGCAGGTGAAGACCGAGATCGCCAGGGCGCTGGAAGCCAAGGGACTGCGGGTGCGGGTGATCGCGGCGCCGCTGGACCTGGCGCAACTGCCCGCGTTTTCGGGACCTGGCACAGACCACGCCAGGCATGACTTTCGTGGCCTGAAAACCCGCTACGGCGTGGACAAGCTGCTGGTCATCGAACTCAGTTCGCTGGGTGCGTCACGCCCCTACGCCGGCCCGGTCCCCGCCGGCCTGCCGCGGCTGGCCCTGACCGGCAGCGAATTCCTGGTCAACCTGGGCGACAACACGCTGGAGGCACAGCAGGCCGTGGAGGTGCAGCTGACGGCAGCGCGCGACTGGGAAGACCCGCCGCGCTTTCCGGGCCTGGCCAGCACATACGGCGAGGTTCTACGACAGGGCAAGGCCGCATTGCTGCGCCCCTTCCTCTGATCTCGCTGCCAGCCCGGCCTGTCCCGTGTCATCATCCAAGGCCATCTGGCGTCACGGAGCCATCCAATGGGCCAACCCGCAACACCCACCCGCTTGACCCGCGAAGACTATCTGACCTGGGAAACCGCCCAGGCCGAGCGCCATGAGCTGATCAACGGCGAGCCGTATGCCATGGCCGGCGCCGAAGACCGGCATGTCACCGTCAGCCTGAATTTGGCGATGGCGCTGCGCCAGCACCTGGCCGGCTCCCCCTGCCGCACCTACATGGCGGACATGAAGCTGGAAGTGGCCGCCAGCCAGAGCTTCTTCTACCCGGATGTGCTGGTGACGTGCAGCGAAGCCGACCGCGCCAGCGCGCTGGTGAAGCGCGAGCCGGTGCTGGTGGTGGAAGTGCTCTCGCCCGGCACCGCCGCCTTTGACCGGGGTGGCATGTTCGCCCACTACCGGCAGCTGGCCAGCCTGAAGGAATATGTGCTGGTGGACCTGGACAGCCGCCGCACCGATGTCTACCGCCCAGGCGCGGATGGGCTGTGGGTGCTGCACCCCTTCGAGCCCGCGCAGCCGCTGGCACTGGCCAGCGTCGACCTGTCGATCACGCCGGAAGCCTTGTGGGCCGAGGTGGACGAGGCGCCCACTTTGCCTTGACATGGCAAGACGAGCCCCACAGGGCAGTTCGTGGTGAGCGCCGCGCCGGGCAGGATCGAATCAAAGACCAGTGAATGGTTCATCGTGCTCACCCGGCCGGCGGTACGATCACGATCTCAACCCGGCGATTTGCGGCACGCCCCATCTCGGTACTGTTGTCGTCCACCGGCGCATCGGCACCCATGCCAAACACCTCAAGGCGACGATCGGTGATGCCGCGCTGAGACAGGTATGACGCCAGGCTGGATTGAACAGAAGTGGCCCGGCGCAGAGACAGCACCTTATTGCTGTCCGGCTTGCCGACATTGTCGGTATGACCCACGATACGGGCATTGACGCCGCAATATTGACGCAGCGTGTCACCCACTTTCTCCAGGGTACCGGCAAACGAGGGACTGAGGTCGCTGCTGCCCGTTGCAAACAGGACTTTGCCGGGGATATTCAGTTTAACTGACCCGTCAGCCTGCTCCGAAATCGCGATTTGAGACCCAGCCAGGGCACCGACAAATGCGCCGGCCAGGGCGCCGTTGACCGCAGCTTGGGTGCGATGCGAATTCGCAGTGCTTGAGCCGAGAATCCCACCGATGATGGCACCGACTGCGCCGCCTTTGATGGCCGCGTCGGTGCGAGGATTTTCAGCTTTCGGCTTCAGGTATTTGCAGCCTCCAGGGCCGGTTTCGCTTGCGACTGCCGCGGCTGCGGCCTGGGCAGGCAGGCCGGAGTTTCCGGCGGTGCTGTTGCCCAAGGGCGGGTTCGTGTTGCACGCAGCGAGTACCAGCGATGCCAGTGCGAGTGCCAAGCTTGTCCTGGAAGGTCCAGTGGTTCGGGGAAGTTTCATCATCAACCCAATCAAGAATCAGACAGAGAAATTCGGCCCGCACAGGGCACAGCGCCCGCTTCAGCTCGGCATGCTTCTGAAAGAGATCAGAGTGTCGGCGCCGTCGGAAAAAGCGCTGTAGAGCCTCTGATCGCGAGCAAGCCCAGCGTAACCAACCGCAACAGCTTTCGCGCGGCAGCGGTCCTCACGGATCGCTCACGGCGCAGCCTCTGGCACCCGACAAGTACCGGCGAGGCCCACTCCTTTGCGGATCCGGGCGCGTGCCGGCCGGCATGGGCAGCCGTTCATATCGCATAAGCTTGAATGCTGAAGCCATCGCGGTCGGCCCGGAGCAATCACCCGCGCGCTTTGCACCGAAGACCCGCTCACCACTCCATTCATCATGACGACGCCCCAGCACCCTGCCTCCACGCTGTTCAGCTATCGCTTCGGGCAGGCTGAGTTCGACGAATCAGAGTCGCTGCTGCGTGTTGACGGTGAGCCCATTGCTGTGGAGCGACGACCGCTGGAATTGTTGGCCGCCCTGCTGCACAGTCCGGGTGTGGTGCTCACCAAGGCAGAACTGCTCGCCTCGTTGTGGCAGCGCAATGAGGCCAACTTGTCGGACAACGCGTTGGCCAACGCAGTTTCCAAACTGCGCCGGGCGCTCGGGGAGGCGACCGGTGCCCTGGTGCGAACCGTGCCGGGCGTTGGGTATTTGCTGGAGGGACCGATTGAGCGGGTGGCCCAGGCGCACCGAGGTGATGCGCCTCTCATGCTCAAACCTGGCCAAAAGGTAGCGGGCGCAGAGGACTACAGGTTGAAATCATTGCTGGCGGAAAGCCGCAACAGCAGTGTATGGCTGGCCGAGCACGAATCCAGCAGGCAGCCAAGCGTCTTCAAGTTCTGCAATAGTGGCGATGGCCTTAGCGCGCTCAAGCGCGAATTCACGCTGGCCAAGGTCTTGCGGCAGAGCCTGGGCAGACGCCCGGACAGGGTCGAGATTCTCGCCGCCAATTTTTCCGATGCGCCGTATTGGCTGCAGAGTGAACATTGCGGAGAAAACTTCCTGAACTGGGCCACCACCGACCCGGCCGCCAAGGCGATGAACACCGACCAGCGCGTCGCCCTGTTTCTACAGGTGGCGCAGAGCGTGGCAGTTGCCCATTCCGTGGGCGTGCTGCACAAGGACATCAAGCCGGCCAATGTGCTGATTGAACCGCGCGGCGACTCCGGCTGGCAGATCCGGCTGACGGATTTCGGCAGTGGCCGGCTGCTGGATCCCGGCACGCTTCAAGCGCTGGGGGTGACCGCCATGGGCCTGACACTCACGGAGCGAGTGAGCCTCGATTCAGGCCGGGGCACCCTGATGTACCTGGCCCCCGAGCTGCTTGCCGGCGAGGTGCCCACGGTTCAGTCGGATCTCTACGCACTCGGCCTGATGCTCTACCAGTGGCTGGTGGGCGACTTCCGCAGGCCCTTGTCGACGGGCTGGGAGACGGACATCGCCGATCCACTGCTGAGGGACGACATTGCCGCCGCTACCCATGGCCAGGCTGCACAACGCTGCGCCAGCGTGGCGGAGTGGGTGGGCCGGTTGGCCCGCCTGGCCGACCGGCGGCTGGAGCGCGAGGCCGCGCGGGCCGCTGCCTTGGTCACCGCCGCCGCGGAACAGGAGCTGGCCCGCAGCCGTGCGCGCCGGCCCTTGATCGCCGCCGTGATGGCCAGCCTGTTCCTGGGGCTGGCCGTCAGCCTGTGGTTTTTCCAACGCAGCCAACAGGCCCTGACCCTGGCGCAGCAGCAAACCGAACGCGCCCAGGCGATCAACGATTTCCTGAACAAGGACTTGCTCCAGTCGGCTGACATTTCGGAGCGCGGCGCGCGCCTGTCCCTGTCCGTTCCCGAATTGCTTCAAAAGGCATCGGCGAGAGCGAGCGCAAGATTCAAAGGTCAGGACGCGGTAGAGGCCTCGGTTCGCATGCAACTGGGCCAGATGAATCTGAACATCAGTGCATTTCCACAAGCCGAAGCCGAGTTCCAACGGGCCTGGACCTTGCTGGAGGCGAGTCAGGCCAAGGAGGAAGGCATGCTGGCCCGGCTGGCACTGGCGCGGACCCTCACCCGCGACTCCAAGTTCGACGAAGCTCGGCGCTGGCTGGAAGAAGCCGAGCGGGACGCCGGTCCACAAGCCGCGCAGGGCTCGACCGAGGTCGCACTCCAACTGGCCCGCACACGCTTCACCCTGCTGTCATTCACCCACGAAACCAAGGCTGCACTGCCCTTCGGCGAACAAGCGCTGGCCCTGCAGGAACAACTGCATCCCGGCGACTTGGCGGACCGCGCAGGCCTGCGCAGGGACCTCGGCGACGGCTACTACCGAGCCAACCGGTACGACCGCGCCAAGGAACTGCTGACCGTCGTTCTGAAGCCGCCCTTCTCACCGGAGAGCATTGGCACGGTGGCCTTCGAAAGGGCTCGCCTGGCGCTGGTCAACGCCAGCATGTCGGATGCAGACGCAGACGCGGACCATGTGTTGTCAGATCTGGGACTGGTGCGGGACCGCATTGCCGCGGTATTGGGCCCGGACGAATACACGGTGAACACGGCGCGGATCTCCATGGCCGGCGTGCTGTCCGTCATGGGTCGGTTCGAAGAGGCCCGCAAGGAGAGTCAGGCGACCTACGACTCCTTGCTGCGCACCATGGGAGCCGACCACCAGGCCACGCGCATCTCGGCCATGAATCTCGCCGTGACCAACCTGCGGACTGGGCATGCCCGGCAGGCACTGGCAATGCTCGACGAGTTGCGGGCCTGGGCCGTGCAGACCTTCCAACACGAGGATCACGCCATGGTGTCAGGCATTGACTTCTACCGCGGGCAGGCCCTGAACGAACTCGGCCGGCCGGCCCTTGCCCTGCCGATCCTGGAGGCCCTGAAGGCCGATGCCATTGCCCAGACAGCGCCGGCAGCGGATTGGGCCTTCAAACTGCAGGGCGAACAAGGCCGTGCGCTCGCCCTACTGGGGCGCCCGGCCGAAGCCAGCCCGCTGCTGGAAGCGGCACTGGCCGGCATGAAGGCCAATGGCACTGCTGACTGGTTCCAGGCGCCCTTGCAGCAGGCGCTCCTGCGCGCCGGGTCGCGCAAGCCTGTTCCGCGGCGGCCCGAGAACCCGGCGGTCACTGCTTTATCAGGTTGACCCGGCAGTCTTCGACGTTGTCGTAGCCCCAGTTGATCAGGGTCAGCGTGTTGCCGTTCTGGCGGGCAGAAAGCAATTCGCCGTCATTGAAGCAAGTGAACCAATTCAAGTTGCCGGTGTAGCTGGTGGCCCCCCAAGCATATTCATCCACACCGGCGACCAGGTCCAGCTTGGCGGCCTTGAGCTTCGTTTCGTACGGATTGCCGCTGACCGGACCGCTGTAGAAAACGCCGATGTAGGTCCTGCCACTGCTGTCTGCGCAGTCCAGCTCGTACTCGGTGCGCCCCGCAAAAGGCGAGGCCACCAGCTTGCAGGTCGCACCGCCGAAGGCATAGGTCCCCGGCACAAACTCCGACTTCTTGACGTTGGGGGACTTCACCACGCCGGACATGCTCGCCTTGTTCGGCTTGCCATTGGTGTCATCGGCCTGAAGCACGATCTGGCCGTCCCAGTACTTGACCGTTCCGTCCGCCGCGACGCGGGTGGGCAGGCCGTAAAAATAGACTGTGTTGCCGATGCTGTAAGTGGTGGCGTTTTGCAGCATCACCTCGGAGGTCTGGGCGATGACCGGGGCCGACACGATCAGCGCGAGCGCGGCGGCGCATCCGCAGAAGGCCAGCCGGAATGTCTTTGGCATGAAGAATCTCCTTGAAGCAGTGGGTGCCACTCCCTGAAACCTGGGAGCGGGCCGGCCTGTCGCGACCGGGCCCCGCCAGTGTCCTGGCCGAGAGCCCAAGACGCGGCGGCCAGGCCCTCACGGATTCCTCACGGACACATCTCGAAGACGCGGGACACGCGGCGCATCCTTCAACCGGGCGCCACAGACGAAAAAAAGGACCCGAAGGCCCTTTTTTGATCGAACTGGCGACGCGCCTGTTCAGACCGCCGCTTGCGCATTGCGCAGCCGGATGTGCAGTTCGCGCAGCTGCTTTTCGTCGACCAGTGACGGGGCGCCGGTCAGCAAGTCCTGCGCGCGCTGGGTCTTGGGGAAGGCGATCACGTCGCGGATCGATTCGGCCTTGGTCATCAGCGTGATCAGCCGGTCCAGGCCGAAGGCCAGGCCGCCGTGCGGGGGCGCGCCGTACTGCAGCGCATCCAGCAGGAAGCCGAACTTGACCTGGGCGTCTTCCTTGCTGATGTTCAGCGCGCTGAAGACCTTGCTCTGGATCTCGGCGCGGTGGATCCGCACCGAACCGCCGCCCAGTTCCCAGCCGTTGAGCACCATGTCGTAGGCCTTGGCGATGCAGGCGCCCGGGTCGGTGTCCATCAGGTTCTCATGGCCGTCCTTCGGCGAGGTGAACGGGTGATGGGTCGCGTTCCAGCGGCCTTCGCCTTCGTCGTACTCGAACATCGGGAAGTCGACCACCCACAGCGGTGCCCACTTGTCCTCGAACAAGCCCTTGCTGCGGCCGAAGTCGCTGTGGCCGATCTTCACGCGCAAGGCGCCGATGGCGTCGTTGACCACCTTGGCCTTGTCGGCGCCGAAGAAGATCAGGTCGCCGTTGCACGCACCGGTGCGCGCCAGGATCTCGGCGATGGCGGCGTCGTGCAGGTTCTTCACCACCGGCGACTGCAGGCCTTCGCGGCCCTTGGCCACGTCGTTGACCTTGATCCAGGCCAGGCCCTTGGCGCCATAGATCTTGACGAACTCGGTGTAGCCGTCAATCTCGCCACGGCTCATCTCGCCGCCGCCCGGCACCTTCAGCGCCACCACGCGGCCGCCCTTGGTCGTGGCCGGTGTCGAGAAGACCTTGAAGTCCACGTCCTTCATGACCTCGGTCAACTCGGTGAACTGCAGCTTGACGCGCAGGTCCGGTTTGTCCGAGCCGTACTTGAACATCGCGTCGGCGTAGGTCATCACCGGGTAGACCGGCAGCTCCACATTCATCGCGTTGCGGAAGACGGTGCGGATCATGCCCTCGAACATGCCGCGGATCTCTTCCTCGTCCAGGAACGAGGTCTCGATGTCGATCTGCGTGAATTCGGGCTGGCGGTCGGCGCGCAGGTCTTCGTCGCGGAAACACTTGGTGATCTGGTAGTAGCGGTCGAAACCGGCCACCATCAGCAGCTGCTTGAACAGCTGCGGCGACTGCGGCAGCGCGAAGAAGTGGCCGTCGTGCACACGGCTGGGCACGAGGTAGTCACGCGCGCCTTCGGGCGTGGACTTGGTCAGCATCGGGGTCTCGATGTCGACGAAGCCGTTGGCGTCCAGGAACTTGCGCACTTCCATCGCCACGCGGTAGCGCAGCATCAGGTTCTTCTGCATCTGCGGGCGGCGCAGGTCCAGCACGCGGTGCGTCAGGCGCACGGTCTCGCTGAGGTTCTCGTCGTCCAGCTGGAAAGGCGGCGTGACGGAAGCGTTCAGCACTTCCAGCTCGTGGCACAGCACTTCGATCTTGCCGCTGGCCAGGTTGGTGTTTTCCTTGTCGGCCGGGCGTGCCCGCACCAGGCCCACGACCTTCAGGCAGAACTCGTTGCGCACCAGTTCTGCCGTCTTGAACATCTCCGGGCGGTCCGGGTCGCAGACGATCTGCACATGGCCTTCGCGGTCACGCAGTTCGATGAAGATCACGCCACCATGGTCGCGGCGGCGATGCGCCCAGCCCATCAGCGTCACGGTCTGGCCCATCAGCGCTTCGCTGACCTTGCCGCAGTATTCGGTTCTCATGAGTGCACTCCTGTGCGTCGGTATTCGGGGGAGCGGTCTACCGCGGCGCGAGATGCGCCGGGGGACCAGGAGGGAAAAGCTTGGGGTGGCCTGGGTGGGGTGATCAACCCTCAGGACTGAACGCGGGGCGTGTCGGCGCGTTCAGCCCACCCGATTGGGGTCGGCCCCCTCCGGCAACGGCAGCAGGCCGGCCGGGGGCGCAACCACGCCCATCGAGATGATGTACTTCAAGGCTTCGTCCACGCTCATGCTGAGCGGACGCACCGAGGCGCGCGGCATGATCAGGAAGAAGCCGGAGGTCGGGTTCGGCGTGGTCGGCACGTAGAGGCTGACATGTTCGCCGGCCAGGTGCTCGGCCACCTCGCCGCCGGGGCGGCCGGTGACAAAGGCGATGGTCCAGGATTCGGCATGCGGGTACTGCACCAGCACGGCTTCGCGGAAGGCATTGCCGCTGCTGGAGAACAGCGTGTCGGAGACCTGCTTGACCGAGCTGTAGATGGACTTGACGATGGGGATGCGGCCCATCAGCATGTCCCACTGGCGCAGCCACCACTGGCCGAAGATGTTCGCGACGAACATGCCGGTCAGCAGCAGCAGCAGCACCATCACCAGCGCGCCCACGCCAGGCAACTGGCTGAAGCCGGCCAGGCCATCTGCCGCATCCTTCGAGACCAGCGCCTGCACGGGACGCAGCACGCCCTTGAACATGCCGTCCAGCAGGCCTTGCACCCACAGCAGCACCCAGATGGTGACGGCAATGGGCAGCCAGGTCAGCAGGCCGGCGAGGAGGTACTTTTTCACGAAGTGATGGTCTCAGTGGCAGGCGCAGGAGCCGCCGCAGGGGGTGGACGAAGACGAAGCGCTGGCCGACGTGCCACCGCCGCTGGAAGATTCGCCGCCACTGGAGGAGGAACTGCCGGATGAAGCCCCGCCGGCCGCTGGCGCGGCTGGCGTGCCAGCGACCGCAGGCGCCGGTGCGCCGCTGTTCCCACCGCGGAAATCGGTGGCGTACCAGCCCGAGCCCTTGAGCTGGAAACCGGCCGCAGTGACCTGCTTCTGGAACTGCTCGGCGCCGCAGACCGGGCATACCGTCAACTGGGCGTCGGACATCTTTTGCAGGACGTCACGCGAATGGCCACAGGCTGCGCAGCGATAGGCGTAGATCGGCATGGCTAAATCTTTGATTCAGAAAGCGAAAACCCGCGATTATACGGAGCGTGGCCGCCATCCTAGAATTGAATGGACCGCGGCCGTGCCGTCTGCGCGCGTCGCCCCTGACCCCCGAATTCCCTGAACCCGACACCCGAGGAGAACGATGTGAAGCGCATGGTGTGGAACCGCTTGTGGCCGGCGGCGCTGGCTGTCCTCTGCAGCGGCCTGGCGGCCTTGCCGGCTGCGCAAGCCGCAGATGAACCCAAGGTCCTGAACATCTACAACTGGTCCGACTACATCGCACCGGACACGATTGCCAATTTCGAGAAGGAAACCGGCATCAAGGTCCGCTACGACAACTACGACAACAACGAGATCCTGCACGCCAAGCTGGTCACCGGCAAGACCGGCTACGACATCGTCGTGCCCAGCGCGCACTTCGCCAAGCAGCAGATCGAGGCCGGCCTGTTCCGCAAGCTGGACCGCAGCCTGCTGCCCAACTGGTCCAACCTGGACCCGGCCCTGCTCAAGCAGATGGAAAGCGTGGATCCCGGCAACCAGTACCTGGTCGACTGGCTGTGGGGCTTCGTGACGGTGGGCATCAACGTCGACAAGGTCAAGGCTGCGCTGGGCAGCACGCCGATGCCGGAGAACCCGTGGTCGCTGGTGTTCGACCCGCAGTACGCCAGCAAGCTCAAGAGCTGTGGCATCAACTTCCTGGACTCGGCCTCGGAAGTGCTGCCGGTGGCGATGCTGTACGTGGGCAAGCCTGGCTACAGCCGCACGGCCGACGACTACAAGGCCGCGGGCGACATGCTGATGAAGATCCGCCCCTATGTGACGCGCTTCTCGTCCTCGGGTTACATCGAGGAAATGTCCCAGGGCGCGCTGTGCGTGGTGATGGGCTACTCGGGCGACATCAACATTGCCAAGTCGCGCGCGATCGAGGCCAAGAACAAGGTCAACCTGCAGGCGCTGATCCCCCCCAAGGGCTCGACGCTGTTCTTCGACTCGATGGCCATCCCGGCCGACGCGCCGCACCCGAAGAATGCCCAGGCCTTCATCAACTACATCCTGCGCCCGGAAGTGCACGCTTCGCTGACCAACCAGGTCTTTTACGCGAACCCGAACAAGGCCTCGCTGAAGTTCGTCAAGAAGGACGTGGCCGACAACCCCAGCGTGTTCCTCAGCCCCACCGACATGGCCAAGATGACCGCGCCCGACAGCGTGCCGCAGGACATCCGCCGCGTGCAGACCCGGCTGTTCACGCGCTTCAAGGCTGGCAAGTAAGCCGCCTCCTTCAGCAATGAAAAAACGCCACCCTTGGGGTGGCGTTTTTCATTGGCGCGGTCAGAGCCAATCGAGCGCTATATCCTGCCCATCAGCAACAGCACGATCAGGATGACGACGACCAGGCCCAGGCCGCCGCTGGGGTAGTAGCCCCAGCCTCGGCTGTGCGGCCAGGTCGGGAGTGCGCCGAGCAGCAGCAGGATCAGGACAACGAGGAGGATGGTGCCGAGCATCTGGGCATCCCTTGAGATGAGTGGTGATGCATGCATTGCACATCGCCCCACCGCTCTTGGGGGTAGGCCGTCAGCGGGTCCTCATGTCAGGCAAGGCTGACGCGCGGCACTCAAGAAGGCGAAGCGCCGCTCAATAGAAGCCGTAGTGCAGCAGCCAGCGGGCCAGCACCACGCCGCCCAGGAAACCCGCGCCACTCCACGCCAGCATGGACAGCAGCCGGTTGGTGCGGCGCTGCTCGCGCAGCAATGCGGCCAGCAGCGGTGCGTCCTGCTGCTGCGGCGCAGCCAGGCGGTGGTGCAGCAGGCGAGGCAGTTCGGGCAGCAGCTTGGCGTACAGCGGTGCCTCGTCCTTCAGCCGGCGCCAGATCGCGCGCCAGCCGACCTGCTCGTTCATCCAGCGTTCGAGAAAGGGCTTGGCGGTGGACCACAGGTCCAGGTCCGGATCCAGTTCGCGGCCCAGGCCTTCGACATTCAGCAGCGTCTTCTGCAGCAGCACGAGTTGCGGCTGGATCTCGACATTGAAGCGGCGCGAGGTCTGGAACAGCCGCATCAGCACCTGGCCCAGCGAGATCTCCTTCAGCGGCCGGTCGAACTGCGGCTCGCAGGTCGCGCGGATGGCCTGCTCCAGTTGCTCGATGCGCGTACCCGGCGGCACCCAGCCGGACTCGACGTGCAGTTCGGCCACACGCTTGTAGTCGCGCCGGAAGAACGCGATGAAGTTCTGCGCCAGGTATTCCTTGTCGGTCTCGGTCAGCGTGCCGACGATGCCGAAGTCCAGCGCCACGTAGCGGCCGAAGGTGGCAGGCGCCAGGCTGACCTGGATGTTGCCGGGGTGCATGTCCGCATGGAAGAAGCCATCGCGAAAGACCTGGGTGAAGAAGATGGTCACGCCATCGCGCGCCAGCTTCCTGATGTCCACGCCGGCCTCGCGCAGCCGCGCGATCTGGCTGATGGGCACGCCATGCATGCGCTCCATCACGATCACGGTGGAGGTGCACCAGTCCCAGTGCATCTCGGGCACCATGATCAGCGGCAGATCGGCCATGTTGCGGCGCAGTTGCGCGGCATTTGCAGCCTCATTGACCAGGTCCAGTTCGTCATGCAAGTACATGTCGAACTCGGCCACCACCTCGCGCGGCCGCAGCCGCTTGCCGTCGGCCGACAAGCGCTCGACCCAGCGCGCCAGCGTGTGCAGCAGCGCCAGGTCGTCGTCGATCACCGCGCGCATGCCCGGGCGCAGCACCTTGACCGCGACCTCGCGACCGTCGTGCAGCGTGGCGAAGTGCACCTGCGCGATGGACGCACTGGCCACCGGCTCGGCCTCGAAGTGGCTGAAGATCGCCTCGATCGGCTTTCCCAGCGCGGCCTCGACAAAGGCCCGCGCCTGCGAGGCCGGGAACGGCGGCACGCGATCCTGCAGCAGCGAGAGTTCGCGCGTGATGTCCGGCGGCACCAGGTCCGGCCGGGTCGAGAGCACCTGGCCGAACTTGATGAAGATCGGGCCCAGCGATTCCAGCGCCAGCCTCAGACGCTGACCGCGCGGTTGGTCGAAATTGCGGCCCAGCGTGACGACCCACGACAGGCTGCGGATCCAGCGATGGCGAAAGCCGGACAGCACCAGTTCGTCCACGCCATGCCGCAGCAGCGTGACGACGATGAAAACCAGCCGGGCGAAATACCGCATCTGGACGTGCCCGCCGCTCAGGGCCGGCGCAGCACGCTGGCCACGCCGTTCACCACCTGGCGGGCGGCACCCAGCACCTGCGTGCCGGCGCGCGACAGGCCTTCGGCCAGCGTAGCGCCAACCACTTTTTCAAGGTCGGCGGCAATGTCCCAACGCACGTTGGCAATCACCCAGTTCACGTCGGCCGCAAAGGCCACGTCGCCTTCGATCTGCAGCGGCGGCAGCTCGCCCTGCGCCAGCCTGGTGGCAGCGGCAAACGGCTGCGAAGCGTCGACCCGCAGGCGCAGATCGGGCACGGCCACTTCGGTGCCCTCTTCCAGCGTTTCCAGCAAGCCGGCCGGGCTGACCCGCAGCGTCAGGGCCGGCGGTGGCGGCAAGGGGCCGCGCCAGTTCTCGACCTCGACCCGCAGCACGCGGCCGGCATGCGCCTTCAGGCGGGCCGGCGCCACCGGCGCAACGCTCAGCACATGGTTGGCCAGCAAGACAAATCGGGCGGTGGCTGCGGGCAGCACCAGGTCGCTCAAGGCGGTCAGGGGATCAGGCATCGGCGGATTGTAGGTAAGCGCGCCTATCGACAGCGCGCCATGGGGTCGCGCGATCCGCCAGCGCGCCCCTTTTAAGCGGCGTATCCGCGAGGGTTGCCAGACGCCCAGCGCCAGCTGTGGGCACACATGTCATCCAGGCTGCGTGTGGCTTCCCAGCCCAGCAGCGACTTGGCCAGCGTGGCGTCGGCGTAGTAGCTGGGCAGGTCGCCCGGCCGGCGGTCCACGATCTTGTACGGGATGGGCTTGCCGGCCGCGCGGCTGAAGGCATTGACCAGGTCCAGCACGCTATAGCCCACGCCGGTGCCCAGGTTGACCGTCACCGAGGCCTGCTTCTCCAGCAGGTAGCGCAGCGCGGCGACATGGCCTTCGGCCAGGTCCATCACATGCAGGTAGTCGCGCACGCCGGTGCCATCCGGCGTGTCGTAGTCGCCGCCGAAGACCGACAGGAATTCGCGCCGGCCCACGGCCACCTGCTGCACGAACGGCATCAGGTTGTTCGGGATGCCTTGTGGGTCCTCGCCAATGCGGCCGCTCTCGTGCGCGCCCACCGGGTTGAAGTAGCGCAGCCAGCCAATGCGCCAGTCCGGCTCGGCGGCTTCCAGGTCACGCAGGATCTGCTCGCCCATCAGCTTGGTGCGGCCGTAAACGTTCATGGCCGCCAGCGGATGCGCCTCGGTGTAGGGCAGGAACTGCGGCTCGCCATAGACGGTGGCGCTGGAGCTGAACACAAAGGTCTTCACGCCCGCCCGGCCCATGGCCTGCAGCATGTTGACCAACCCACCCAGGTTGTTCGCGTAGTACTTCAGCGGCTGCGCGGTCGATTCGCCCACAGCCTTGAAAGCGGCGAAGTGCATCACCGCCGCGATCTCGTGCGCGGCGAACACGGCGTCCAGCGCCGCGCGGTCGTTCACGTCCGCCTGCACAAACACCAGCTCGCGGCCGGACAGCTCGGCCAGCCGTTTCAGCACCTCGGGCGAACTGTTGGAAAAGTCGTCCAGCCCGACCACGTCATAACCTGCGGCAAGCAAGGCCAGCCAGGTGTGGGACGCGATGTAGCCGGTGGCACCGGTGAGCAGGATGGTGGGCATTCAGTTCAGCACTTGATGCCGACGTGCAGGGCAACCAGCCCGCCGGTCATGTTGTGCACGTCCACGTGGCCGAAGCCGGCGGTTTTCATCATCGCCTTCAGCGTCGCCTGGTCCGGGTGCATGCGGATGGACTCGGCCAGGTAGCGGTAGCTTTCCGCGTCGCCGGCCACCCACTGGCCCAGCTTGGGCAGGATGTTGAAGGAGTACCAGTCATACGGCTTTTGCAGCGGCTTGGCGACCTTGGAGAACTCCAGCACCAGCAGCCGGCCGCCCGGCTTGAGCACCCGGTTCATCTCGGCCAGCGCCTGGTCCTTGTGCGTCATGTTGCGCAGGCCGAAGGCCACGCTGACGAGATCGAATGTGCCGGGCTTGAACGGCAGCTTCTCGGCGTCGCACAGCGTCGTCGGCAGCGCCAGGCCTTCGTCCAGCAGCCGGTCGCGGCCGGTGCGCAGCATGGCTTCGTTGATGTCGGTGTGCAGCACCAGGCCGGTCGGGCCGACCTGGCGGGCAAACGCGCGAGCCAGGTCGCCGGTGCCGCCGGCAATGTCCAGCGCGCTGTCGCCCGGCTTCAGGTTGGCCACGGCAATCGTGTAGGCCTTCCAGGCGCGATGCATGCCCATGGACATCAGGTCGTTCATCACGTCGTACTTGGACGCGACCGAATCGAACACGCCCTTGACCTTGCCGGCCTTCTCGGCCTCGTCGACCTTGCGGAAGCCGAAGTGGGTTTCTGACATTTGCGGACTCTCGTTAGCTCGGTTCAATGCGACGCGCAGGCGCTGCCAGGCTTGGGCGGCATCGGCCTGTCGCGGTCCACGCCATTGGCCTTCAACTGCGCCTCGTAGCGGGCCCAGAAGGCAGTCTGCTGCGAACCCATCTCGTAAAGGTAGGCCCAGGTGAAGATGCCCGATTCATGGCCATCGTCGAACTGGGGCTGAATGCCGTAATGGCCGACCGGCGCCACGCCGCTGATGCCAACCTCGCGCTTGCCGGTCTGCACCGTCTCCTGGCCCGGGCCGTGGCCCTGCACCTCGGCTGACGGCGACATCACGCGCATCAGCTCGAACGGAATGTGGAAGACCTGGCCGTCGTCGAAGCTGATTTCCAGCTGGCGCGAGGCCTGGTGCAATGTGAGGGCGGTGGGAGTAGGTGCAGACACAGCCGGCAGTTTAGCCGCCAGCCAATGTCAGAACGTCACGCCAGCGATCAGCAGCACGTTGGCATACGGCGTGCATTCGCCCGTGCGCACCATCACGCGCGCCTCCCGGCACAGCTGCTTGAAGTGCGCGTGCGTCACCGTTTCCGGCTTCACGGGCAAGACACACCAGGCCGGCAGGTCGCCGCCCGCGCGCTCCACGGCCTCGCTGGCGATCACCGCACGCTCGAGCTGCATCTCGCTCAGCACCGCTTTCAACACGTCGGCCACGGCCGGGATGCCAGGCGTCAAGGCCAGGTCGATGCGGCGCGGGCCGGGCGGGATCGGCAGGCCGACATCGCCGATCACCAGCATGTCGCCGTGGCCCAGGCTGGCAATGGCGTGGGACAGCTCGGCATGCAGCAAGGCGGTGCGTTTCACAGTGGGCTCCAGGGCGAAGGCAGCGGCGAGGCATCGACCTCGGCCGCGGTGGGAATGGAAGGCTGGGCACCTGCCCGGGTGACGCACAGCGCCGCGGCGCGGATGCCGCGCTGCACGGCAGCGTCCAGCGACTGGCCCTGGCCCAGCGCGACGGCCAGCGCACCCATGAAGGTGTCGCCCGCGGCGGTGGTGTCCACCGCCTGCACGGCCATGCCGGGGTGGTGCCGGCAGCCGGCGCTGTCCGCAGCCACGGCCCCGGCTGCGCCCAGCGTGACCACCACGCGCGCTGGCCCGCGACCGAGCAGCTTTTGCGCCGCCAGCGCAGCTTCGGCAAGCGTGCCCACCTCGCCGCCGCCCAGCGCCGCAGCTTCGGTCTCGTTGACCACCAGCGTGTCCACCAGCGACCAGATCGCCTCCGGCAAGGCCTGCACCGGCGACGGGTTCAGCAGCACGCGGCAGCCGGCGGCCTGCGCCAGCCGCGCCGCAGCCAACACTTCGGCCAGCGGCACTTCCAGCTGCGCGACCAGGCAGTCGGCCTGCGACAGGGCGAGCGACAGCGCCGGCGCGTCCAGCGCAAAGCGGCCGTTGGCGCCGGCGGCGACGACGATGCGGTTCTGCGCCGCGTCGTCGACCAGGATGGTGGCCACGCCGGTGGGCGCCTGTGCATCGGTCTGCACACCGATCACATCGATGCCGTCGGACTGCAGCGCGGCGCGCAGCGCCTGGCCATGGCCGTCGTTGCCCAGGCGGCCGAACAGCTGCACCTCGCCCCCCAGCCGCGCGCAGGCCACCGCCTGGTTGCCACCCTTGCCACCGGGCAGGTGGTGCAGCGACTCGGCCATCACGGTTTCACCGGCCTCGGGTGCCCGCGCCACGCGCAGCACCAGGTCCATGTTCAAGCTACCGACCACCACGATGCGAGGTCGATTCGTCAAAGCGTCATTCATGCAGTCAAGGATTCCGAATTCTGAAAGGCCGCCGTCGAGCCGCGCAGCCGCAGCTCGGGCTGCAGCAGCACCTTGCGCGGCTCGCGCCGCTTGCCGTGGATGCGCTCCAGCAGCATGTCCACCGCCAGCGCGCCGATGCGCTGCTTGGGCTGCGAGACGGTGGTCAGCGGCGGGCTGGTGAAGGCGGCGAGTTCGATGTCGTCGAAGCCGACGATGGACAGCGCCTCCGGCACGCGCAGGTGCCGCTCGTGCGCGGCGCACAGCGCGCCCATTGCCATCAGGTCGTTGCAGACGAACACTGCGCTCGGCGGCGCCGTCAGCGCCAGCAGCGCCTGCATGGCCTCGAAGCCGCCCTGGCTGGTGAACTGGCCGTGCGTGAGCAGTTCGGGCGCGGCCAGGCCGGCCTGCGCCAGCGCCTCGCGCCAGCCGGCAATGCGCTGCTCGCTGGACACCAGGCCCTCGGGCCCGCCAATGCAGGCAATGCGCCGGTGGCCCAGGTCCAGCAGGTGCTGCGTGGCCAGCAACCCGCCCTGGCGATGCGCCGTCTCGACCAGGTCGCAAGGCTGCTCGCCGACCTCGATCTCGCGGTCCACCAGCACGGTGGGAATGGACAGCCCGGCGAGCTGCTGGGCCAGCGACGCATCGCGGCCGGTGGAGACGACGATCAGCCCGTCGATGCGGCGTTCGGCCAGCACCTGCAGGTAGCTGCCCTGGCGGTTTGCCTCGTCCTTGGTGTTGCAGAGGATCAGGTTGTAGCCGGCACCAAAGCAGCGGTCTTCCACGCTGTGCACCACCTCGGCGAAATACGGGTTCGAGCTGTTCGGGATCAGCATGCCCAGCGTGCGCGTGTTGTTGCTCTTCAGGCTGCGCGCAATGGCGCTGGGCACGTAGCCCTGCTCGCGGATCGCTGCTTCCACGCGCTCGCGGCTCTCGGGGCTGACATGCCGCGTGCCGTTGACGACGTGCGACACCGTGGTCACCGAGACCTGGGCCTGGCGGGCGACGTCCTTGATGGTCGCCATGGCCGTTCAGGCAGCACCGCGGCGCTGCCGCAGCGTGTCGACGATGACGGCGGCCACGATCACCGCGCCGGTGATGATGCGCTTGCTCGGTTCGCTGGCGCCGACCTGCGCCAGCCCTGCCTCCAGCACCGCGATGATCAGCACGCCAAAGGCGGTGGTGATGACCGAGCCGCGCCCGCCCATCAGGCTGGTGCCGCCGATCACCACCGCGGCAATGACCTGCAGCTCCACGCCTGTGCCGGCATTCGGGTCCGCCGCTTCCAGCCGGGCCGACTGCATCAGCCCCGCCAGACCCGCCAAAAGGCCGATCAGCGCGAACACCGCGATGCGGATCGGCCGCGGGTCCACGCCAGCCAGTCGCATCGCCTCTTCGTTGGTGCCGATGCCGACCATGCTGCGGCCGAACACCGTGCGCGACAGCACCAGCTGAGCGACGATGACGATCAGCACCGCCAGCACGAAGGCCGAGGACACGCCGTCGAGCACGGGCGCGGCCAGCCAGGAAATCGCATCGCCCACGTACTGCGTGCGCGAGTCCGTCACCAGGTAGGCGCTGCCACGCACCGCTTCCAGCATGCCCAGCGAGACGATGAAGGACGGCAGCCGCCAGGCGACCGACACCGCGCCGGTGACCGCGCCGCACAGCAGCCCGGTGGCCAGCGCCAGCACGGCAGCCGCCGGCACGCTCCAGTGCCATTGCAGGATGGCGGCGGCCGAGGTGGCGGCCGACAGCGCCATCACCGAGCCCACCGACAGGTCGATGCCGGCAATGATCAGCACGAAGGTCATGCCCACCGCCATCACCGCCAGCGCCGGGATCTCGTTGGCAATGGTGACAAAGGTCTCGCGGCTCCAGAAGTATTCGGACAGCCAGGAGAACAGCGCCACCATGCCGACCAGCACCGCGGCCAGGCCGATGAAGGTGCCCAGCTGGGTGCGCCAGACAGGGGCGGCGGCGGCTTGGGAAGTCACAGAGGTGTTCATGAAGCAGAGGATTCTGTGGCCACGGCCTTGCCGGGCTCGGAAGACTTGGAGAAAGCGGCCGAGAGCAGCAAGGATTCGGTCCATTCGCCACGTTCGAACACGGCCACCAGGCGCCCGGCGCTCATCACGCCGATGCGGTCGGCCATGGCCATCAGTTCGCGCAGGTCGGACGAGACCATCAGCAGCCCGCGCCCGTCGCAGGCCATCTGGTCCAGCTCGGCGTAAAGGTCGGCACGGGCGCCCACGTCCACGCCACGCGTCGGTTCGTCCAGCAGCAGCACACGGGTGCTGCGATGCAGCCAGCGGGCGAACACCACCTTCTGCTGGTTGCCACCGGAGAGCTGGCCCACCGGCTGCTCGCTGCCGCGGCAGCGCACACGCAGCCGCTCGATGAAGCCGCGCACCAGCGTGTGTTCGTGCGCACTGCGCAGCCAGCCACCGCGCGAGACGGCAGCCAGGTCCGACAGCGTCGCGTTGATGCGGATCGACTGCGACAGCAGCAGGCCTTGCGACTTGCGGTCTTCGGCGACCAGGCCAATGCCGGCCGCAATCGCCTGCACCGGCGACGCAAAGCCGCGCGGAATGCGGCGCTGGACCTCGCCCGCATCGTCATTCAGCACCAGCGTGCCGCTATCCGCGCGGTCGGCGCCAAACAGCAGCCGCAGCAGCTCGGTGCGGCCGGAGCCGACCAGCCCGGCAATGCCGAACACCTCGCCGGCGCGCACTTCCAGGCTCACGCCCTGCACCACCGTGCCGCGGCCCAGGCCTTCGGCGCGCAGCAGCACAGCGCCAGCCCTGCGGCGCGGCCGGTGCTCCAGTTCGCTGACCGAGCGGCCCACCATGCGCTGCACCAGGTCGGCCTCGCTGAGGCCGGCCATGGCCCGCAAGTCCACCAACCGGCCATCGCGCAGCACGGCGACACGGTCGGCAATGCGGCGCAGTTCCTCGAGCCGGTGAGAAACGTAGACGATGGCAACGCCACGCGCGGTGAGCCGCGCGATCTGCTCGAACAGCCGGCTGGTCTCGCGCGGCGTGAGCATCGCCGTCGGCTCGTCCAGCACCAGCACGCGGGTGTCGTCCTGCAGGTTGCGGGCGATCTCCACCATCTGCTGCTGGCCAATGCCCAGGCGCGAGACCGGCGTGGCCGGGTCGATGTCGTCCAGCCCGATCTTGGCCAGCTGCTGCCTGGCCGCCGCATGCAGCGCGCCTCGGCGCAGCCAGCCGGCGCGGCTGGGCATGCGGCCGAGAAACAGGTTTTCGGCCACGGTCAGCGTGCTGACCAGGCCCAGCTCCTGCATCACCATGCGCACGCCCAGGCGCTCGGCCTCCTGCCGCGTGGCCGGCGCATAGGGCTGGCCGGCCAGGCGCAGACTGCCCAGCGTGGGCCGCTCCAGCCCGCAGATCAGCTTGGACAAGGTGCTCTTGCCGGCGCCGTTTTCGCCGGTCAGCGCCAGCACCTCGCCAGCGTGCAGCGAGAGGCTCAAGGCGTGCAGCACCGGTGTGCCGCCGTAGGCCTTGCCGACGCCGTCGATCTCGAGCAGTGGGGCGATGGTGGATGGCGCTTGGGACATGGCAGGGAATGCTGGCTTACTTGCTGCCCTTGGTGACCAGCACCACTTCGGTCTTGGCCTCGGCGGGCAACTGGGCCTGGGGCGTCTTGGCGGCCAGCGCCTTCAGCGCCAGCTCGATGCCGAACACCGCCTGCTTGGCGGCGTACTGGTCGGCCGTGGCCAGCATGCGGCCGTCGGCCAGCATCGGCTTGACCGCGGTGATGTTGTCGTAGCCGACGACCTGCACCTTGCCGGTCTTGCCCGCGGCCTTCACGGCCGCCACCACGCCCAGCGCCATGCTGTCGTTGCCGGCCAGCAGCGCGGTGAGGTCCGGGTGCTCGCGCAGCATGCCTGCGGCCACGGTGTTGCCCTTCTCGATCTCCCACTGGCCGGACTGCACGCCGACCACGGTGATGTTGGCGGCCTTCATCGCGTCCTGGAAGCCCAGCGTGCGCTGCTGTGCATTGAAGGTGGTGGACACGCCTTCGACGATGCCGACCTTGTCGCCCGCCTTCAGCGACTTGGCCAGGAAGTCACCCACCAGCTTGGCACCCATGCGGTTGTCCGGGCCCACGAAAGGCACGTTCAGGCTCTTTTCCTTCAGCGCGTCGGTGTCCAGCCGGTTGTCGATGTTGACCACCAGGATGCCCTTGTCCACCGCGGCCTTGATGGCCGGCACCAGGGCCTTGGAGTCGGCCGGCGCGATGACGATGGCGCTGACCTTCTGGGCCACGGCCTGCTCGACCATCTTGATCTGCGCGGCCGTGTCGGTCTCGTTCTTGATGCCGTTGGTCACCAGCGTGTACTCGCCGGCATGGGCCTTCTGGTGCGCCTTGGCGCCGTCTTCCATGGTGCGGAAGAACTCGTTGGCCAGCGACTTCATGACCAGCGCGACCTTGGGCTTGTCCTGCGCCATCGCGGGCGATGCGAGCAGGCCGGTGACGGCCAGGGCCGCGGCAATGTGGAGGGAGCGGCGAGTGAAGGACATGGTGTCTCCTTGGTCGGTGTTTGGTGTGCCTGGCTGATCGCCCGTCCGCCCGGGGGTCCGGCAGTGCAGGATCGTCAGCGGACGCCATCGTACCGAAAGCAAACGTTTGCGCAAACGTTTGCTTGCCAGTGGAAACCCGTAATGCAAGGGCAATCGCGCGCCGCCCAGCAGCGGCGGTGAGAACCGGGTAGCCGGCCTTCAGCGATCCTGGCCATGGCAGAACCAGTCGACCTGGTCTGCCCCGATGCCGAGATCGGCCAGATCGCGTGCGCTCATCTGCCGCAGCAGCGCATGGGCCCGGGCGGCTTCCGCCCGCTGCCGGGCCCGGCGCCAGAGCGCGGCCACACGCTGCCGCAAGGCCTCGATCAAGGACGGTTGGGTGGCAATGCGGGAAGCCTGCGTGGACATGGTGAGCTCCGTTGAAAAGCCTTTGAAGGCCGGCTCACCATGCTCGCGGCGGGCTTAAGATTTGAAAAGTTGAAAGAACTGAGCAAACCATTCAGGAAATCTGATGCGAAGCCTGAACCTGGACCAGTTGCGCACGCTGGTGACCATTGCCGACCTGGGCACCTTCGCCGCTGCGGCGCAGGCGCTGCACCTGGCCGCGCCCACCGTGAGCCTGCATGTCAGCGAACTGGAGGCGAGGCTGGGCGCGCCGCTGCTGGAACGCGGCGGCAAGCAGGTGCGCATGAGCGCGGCGGGTGCGGCCTTGATCGAGCGCGGCCGGCAGTTGCTGAAGGAGGCGGACGATGCGGTCGACCAGGTGCGGCGCTTTGCCGAAGGCCGCGAAGGCAAGGTGCGGCTGGGCACGTCCACCGGCGTGCTGGTGCATTTGCTGCCGCGCGTGCTGGCGGTGCTGAACGAGCGGCATCCAGGCATAGACGTGGAGGTTGCCATCCTCGGCTCGCTGGACACGATGGACAGGCTGGGGGCGCGCACGCTGGACATCGGCATCGTGGCGTTGCCGCAGGCCGAGCTGCCCGAGTTGCTGCTGCAGCCCTGGCGCAGCGACCCGATGATGGCTTTCCTGCCGCCGCGCTGGCCGGCGCCGGAAGTCGTCACGCCAGCCTGGCTCGCCGCGCAGCCGCTGGTCGCCAACGACAAGACAACCATGATGCACGGCCTGGTGGCCGGCTGGTTCGGCGCGGCCGGGTTGGCGCCGCGGGCCCGCATCGAGCTGAACTACACCGAGGCGATGAAGAGCCTGGTCAGCGCCGGTTATGGCGCGGCGGTGCTGCCGCTGGAACGCAGCGCCGACACGCCGCTGCCCTTGCCCGAAGTGATGCAGCTGCGCCCGCTGGACCCGCCGCTGACGCGCCACCTCGGCGTGGCCCACCGTGTGCCCGAGCGGCTGGATGCCGCCACGCGGCAGGTGCTGGCCGTGCTGGCCGAGATGGGCCAGCGGGGCTGATCAGCGGCCGAGCAGCGGCGCGACTGCCGCGCGCACGCGCTCGTCCAGCGTCGCCAGCGGCACGGCCAGGCGTGCGGCAGCATCCGCCACCTCGCGCTGCTTCGCACCCCAGATCGGCTGCGGGAACTGCGCATCCCAGTCGAAGCGGGCGATCACGTGCCAGTGCAGGTGCGGCACCATGTTGCCCAGGGCGGCGAGGTTGACCTTGGTTGGCGCCAGCGTCTCGATCAAGGCCTGCTCCAATGCAGCGACCACGTCCATGCAGTGCAGGCGGTCGGCCGCATTGAGGCCACTGAATTCAGCGACATGGCTGTGCCAGATCACGCGGTAGAAGGCCGGGAAGTCCGGCGCGTCCAGCACGCGGATCACGTGCAGCCGCGCGTCTTCGGCAATGCGCAGCGCGGTGCCGGCAGCCGCCGGCTCGCATAGCGCGCAGCCGGGGTGACGGAACAGCGCAGGTGTCGCCGCGCTCACACCAGCACCCGTTCGATGCCACCGGCGTTGGCGCGCGCCACGTATTTGGGCATCCAGTCCTCGCCGAGAATCTTGCGGGCCATCTCGACGACGATGTAGTCGGCTTCCAGCAGGCCGCTCTTCAGGTCGTCGCCGTAACGGCTCAAGCCTTGCAGGCAGCTCGGGCAGGAGGTCAGGATCTTCAGGTTCTGGTCCGCCGTCACGGTGCCATCGGCCCGCAGCTGGGTCTCGACCTTGCGGATCTCCTCTTCCTTGCGGAAGCGCACCTGGGTCGAGATGTCCGGCCGGCTCACGCCCAGCGTGCCGCTCTCGCCGCAGCAGCGGTCGCTCTTGACCACCTGGTTGCCGACAAGGGCCTTGACCGTCTTCATCGGCTCCTGCAGCTTCATCGGGCTGTGGCAGGGGTCGTGGTAGAGGTAGCCGGCGCCCGTGGAGGTGTCCAGCCGGATGCCCTTTTCCAGCAGGAATTCGTGGATGTCGATGATGCGGCAGCCGGGGAAGATCTTGTCGAACTGGTAGCCCTGCAGTTGGTCGTAGCAGGTGCCGCAGGAGACCACCACGGTCTTGATGTCCAGGTAGTTCAGCGTGTTGGCCACGCGGTGGAACAGCACCCGGTTGTCGGTGATGATCTTCTCGGCCTTGTCGAACTGGCCGGAGCCGCGCTGCGGGTAGCCGCAGCACAGGTAGCCGGGCGGCAGCACGGTCTGCACGCCGGCGTGCCAGAGCATGGCCTGCGTGGCCAGGCCCACCTGGCTGAACAGGCGCTCCGAGCCGCAGCCAGGGAAATAGAACACTGCCTCGGTTTCCTGCGTGGTCGTCACCGGGTTGCGGATGATGGGCACGTAGTCGGCGTTTTCGATGTCCAGCAGCGCACGCGCCGTCTTCTTGGGCAGGTTGCCCGGCATCTTCTTGTTGATGAAGTGGATCACCTGCTCCTTGATCGGAGCCGTGCCCACCGAGGCCGGCGGTGCATTCGTCTGCTTGCGGGCCGCCAGCTTCAGCACGTCATGCGCCAGGCGCTGGGCCTTCATGCCCACGCCCACCATCGCGCCGCGGGCCAGCTTGATGGTCTGCGGGTTGGTCGCATTGAGCATGAACATGGCCGCGGCATTACCCGGCCTGAAGGTCTTCTGGCCCATCTTGCGCAGCAGGTTGCGCATGTTCATCGAAACGTCGCCGAAGTCGATGTTGACCGGGCAAGGCGTGAGGCACTTGTGGCAGACGGTGCAATGGTCGGCCACGTCCTCGAACTCTTCCCAGTGCTTGATGGACACGCCGCGGCGCGTCTGCTCCTCGTACAGGAAGGCCTCGACCAGCAGCGAGGTCGCGAGGATCTTGTTGCGCGGGCTGTACAGCAGGTTGGCGCGCGGCACGTGCGTGGCGCACACCGGCTTGCACTTGCCGCAGCGCAGGCAGTCCTTGACCGAGTTGGCGATCTCGCCAATGTCGCTCTGCTGCATGATCAACGACTCATGCCCCATTAGCCCGAAGCTGGGCGTGTAGGCATGCGACAGGTCGGCCGCGTGCACGTCGTCGCCCAGGCGCGTCAGCGCATCGCCGCGCAGCAGCTTGCCCTTGTTGAAGCGGCCTTCCGGGTCCACGCGCTGCTTGTAGGCCGTGAAGTTGGCCAGCTCGTCGTCGGTCAGGAACTCCAGCTTGGTGATGCCAATGCCATGCTCACCCGAGATCACGCCATCCAGGCTGCGCGCCAGCACCATGATGCGGGCCACCGCCTCATGCGCGGTCTGCAGCATCTCGTAGTTGTCGGAGTTGACGGGGATGTTGGTGTGCACATTGCCGTCGCCAGCATGCATGTGCAGGGCCACCCAGGTGCGGCCGCGCAGCACTTCCTTGTGGATGCGCTTGCATTCGTCGAGGATGGCGCCAAAGGCCGCGCCGCCAAAGGCGTCTTGCAATGGCTTGAAGATCTGCGTCTTCCACGAAGCGCGCAGCGAATGATCCTGCAGCTGGTCGAAAAACGAGCGGCCGCCTTCCTGCGGCGCGTCCAGGTTCTGCATCCAGTGCGCCCACTGCGCGCGCACTTCGCGGATCAGCGTCAGTGCCTGCTGCACGCGGTCTTCCAGCAGCTCGGCGCTGGGGATCTCGCTGGCGTCGTCGGTCTTGCCCAGCGGCAGGTTGCCGGCTGCGAAGAAGTCTTCGAGCTTGTCGGCCAGCGCGATCTTGTTGCGCAGGCTGAGCTCGATGTTGATGCGCTCGATGCCCAGCGTGTACTCGCCCATGCGCTCCAGCGGAATCACCACGTCCTCGTTCACCTTGAACGCGTTGGTGTGCTTGGAGATGGCGGCCGTGCGCTTGCGGTCCAGCCAGAACTTCTTGCGCGCATCGGCGCTCACCGCGACGAAGCCTTCGCCCGAGCGGCCATTGGCCAGGCGGATCACTTCGCTGGTGGCACGTGCCACGGCATCCGCGTCGTCGCCAACGATGTCGCCGACCAGCACCATCTTCGGCAGGCCGCCGCGCTTGCTCTTGGTCGCGTAGCCCACCGCCTTCAGGTAGCGGTCGTCCAGGTGCTCCAGGCCCGCCAGGATGGCACCACCAGGGCGCGCCATCTCGCCGAACATGAAGTCCTTGATCTCGACGATGGACGGCACGCACTGGATCGGGTTGCCGAAGAACTCCAGGCAGACGGTGCGCACATGCGCCGGCATGCGGTGCACGATCCAGCGTGCGCTGGTGATCAGGCCGTCGCAGCCTTCCTTCTGGATGCCGGGCAGGCCGGCCAGGAACTTGTCGGTGACGTCCTTGCCCAGGCCTTCCTTGCGGAAGATGCGGCCGGGAATTTCCAGTAGCTCGGTGCGGATCGGCGTCTTGCCGTCGGCCTCGAAATAACGCAGCTCGAAGCGCGCGACCGGCACGTCATGGATCTTGCCGAGGTTGTGGTCCAGGCGGATCACTTCCAGCCACTTGGCGTCCGGCGTGACCATGCGCCAGGAGGCCAGGTTGTCCAGCGCGGTGCCCCACAGCACGGCCTTCTTGCCGCCGGCGTTCATCGCCACGTTGCCGCCCACGCAGGAGGCCTCGGCCGAGGTCGGGTCGACCGCGAACACATAGCCCGCGCGTTCGGCCGCATCGGCCACACGCTGCGTGACCACGCCGGCCCCGGTCCAGACGGTGGCCACCGGCTGCGCCAGCCCGGGCAGCGGCACCAGCTCGACCTCGGTCATCTGTTCGAGCTTCTCGGTGTTGATCACCGCGCTCTTCCAGGTCAGCGGCACCGCGCCGCCGGTGTAGCCGGTGCCACCGCCGCGCGGGATGATGGTCAGCCCCAGTTCGACGCAGCTGGCCACCAGCCCGGCCATCTCGGCCTCGGTGTCCGGCGTGAGCACCACGAACGGATATTCGACGCGCCAGTCGGTCGCGTCGGTCACATGGGACACGCGCGACAGGCCGTCGAACTTGATGTTGTCCTTGGCGGTGTGGCGGCCCAGCAGCTTGCGGCTGCGGATGCGCAAGGCGCCGACATGGTCGAAGCGCTGCGCGAACCGGTCCACCGCCTCGCGCGCCTGCGCCAGCAGTTCGCCGACAAAGGCATCGCGCGTCGCGTCCGCGTCCGGCGTGCGGCGCTTTTCGACCTCGGTCAGCCGGTGGTGCAGGGCCGCGATCAGCAGGCCCCGCCGCTTGGCGTTGTCCAGCAGGTCGTCTTCCAGGTAGGGGTTGCGCTGCACCACCCAGATGTCGCCCAGCACCTCGTACAGCATGCGGGCGGAGCGGCCGGTGCGGCGCTCTTCGCGCAGCCTGTTGAGCACCTCCCAGGCGCGGGCGCCCAGCAGGCGCAAGACGATTTCCCGGTCGGACAGCGAGGTGTAGTTGTACGGGATCTCGCGCAGGCGGGGGGCGGCCGCATCGGGATGATGCGCGGCAGGCACGGTAGGAACTGAGGAAAGGGGGAGCGGCGCGTTCATGGCGGGCAGGCATCGCGAAGCGACCGGCGGGCCGCCCCGCGCCTGGCTGGGGCACGTGGAACCGGATTATTGCAGTCCAACAGAAGCCGCAGGGGCGACACGGGCGCGGCAAACCGCCCCAGCCTTCGTCGTTTGCGCATGGCTGCTTGCCTGGCCATGGCATGCTGGCGCCCCATGCCACACCCTGCAGACCCAGCCGCCCTGCCCCGTTTTCCCGCCTTCCCCCGCTGGATTGCCCACCGCGGTGCCGGCAAGCTGGCGCCCGAGAACACACTGGCCGCCTTCCGCGACGGCCTGGCGCGCGGCTGGCGGGCCTTCGAATGCGACGTCAAGCTTTCCTCTGACGGAACCGCCTTCCTGCTGCACGACGACACGCTGGAACGCACCAGCAACGGCCGCGGCGTGGCCGGCGAACTGCCCTGGGCACAACTGCAGGCGCTGGACGCCGGCAGCTGGCACAGCGCGCCCTTCGCCGGTGAGCCGCTGCCCACGCTGGCCCAGGTCGCCACGCTGCTGCAGGCGCATGGCGCATGGCTGGACCTGGAGATCAAGCCCAGCCCCGGTACCGAGCTGGCCACCGGCCGCGCCGTGGCCGCCGAGGCCACCAAGCTGTGGGCCGCGCACCCGGGCCAGCTTCTGCTCAGCTCGTTCGAGGTGCCCGCGCTGGAAGGTGCGATGCAAACCGCTCCACACCTGCCGCGTGGCCTGCTGCTGGATGAACTCTGGGCCGGCTGGGCCGACACCGCCCGCGCGCTGGGCTGCTGCGCCGTCATCATCAACCACAAGCTGATGACGCCAGCCCTGGTCGCGCAGCTGCACGAAGCCGGCTGGGCGGCAATGGTCTACACGGTGAACGACGCGGCGCGTGCGTCCGAGCTTTTTGCTGTGGGGCTGGACAGCCTGGTGACGGATGCGGTCGACCGTTTGGGCCCGAAAGATCGTCAATCCGATTGACGAATCCCGACGCGCAATCCCCTGACTGAAGGCCGCAGGGCGCTTGCGGGCGCGGCGCAAGCTTGCGAGCATCAAGCTCATAACCAAATGCGCCAGGAGACAAACACAAGCCTGCGCATTGACTCACCGCCAATGCCACGCGCTTGTTCAGGCCGGCAGCAGCCCCCTTCGGCCGCCCTGCAACCGCCTTGCCTGCGCGGCCTTCCTTGAGACGCCCTCGGCGTCCGCACCCAAGCCCCAGGAAGGCAACATGTCCAAGACTCCAACGCTCCGCCTCGCATCTCCCCTGACAGCCGTGGCCGCGCTGTGCGCTGTGCTCACCGCGCCGCTGGCCCAGGCGGCCACCATCGAGGTCCTGCACGCATTCGTGCCAGGCACCTGCAACCAGCCCTTGGGCAACCCGCTGCGGCAACCAGACGGCACGCTGTATGGCACCTGCTACGGCGGCGGCGTGAATGGCTCCGGCATCGCCTACCGGCTCAACCCGGATGGCCAGTTCATCCTCCTGCACGAGTTCGACAATTCGTTTCAGTCGGAGGACGGCAAGCTGCCCATCAGCACCCTGGTGATGGCGCCGGATGGCAAGCTGTGGGGCGCCACCCACGAAGGCGGCGAACTGGGCGTCGGGACGGTCTACTCACTCACCACCGGCGGCACTTTCGCGCTGGCTTTCAGCTTCGACACGCCGACCACAGGCAGCGGCCCGGAGGGTAACCTGGCGATCGACAGCGCTGGCGTGCTCTATGGCAACAACTACGAAGGCGGCGGAGGCAAGAGCCACGGCACCGCGTACAGCTTCAGCACCAGCAGCGGCACGCAGACCACGCTGGCGCGCTACACCACCGCGCTTGGCCCGATCAGCCCCACCAACGGCCTGACCCTGGGCCCGGACGGCATGCTTTACGGTGCCGCTGCCGACCCGCACCGCGGCGGCAACGGCGAGCTTTTCCGCATGAACCGCGACGGCAGCGGCTTCCAGCAACTGGCCCTGTTCAAGCGCACCACCTCGGGCGCACAGCCGCGCTATGGCGTCACGGTGCTGGCCGACGGCACGGTCTATGGCGTCAACACCACCGACGGCGCGGCCGGCAAAGGCGTGATCTACCGCTGGCGCAGCAGCGACGGGCTGACGGTGATGCACACCTTCACCGGCGGCACCGGCGATGCCGAACAAGCCAACAGCTCGCTGACCCAGGGCGCCGATGGCGCGCTCTACGGCACCAGCCGCTTCGGTGGCACCAACCGCACCAGCAACGGCGGCACCGTCTACCGCATGGCACTGGACGGCAGCTTCAGCCTGGTGCGCAGTTTCAACGCCACCGATGCGGTGGGCTTCGAGCCCACCGGCGGGTTGACGCTGGGGGCTGATGGCGCCTTGTACGGCGTCACCAACCACTCAGCCAGCGACGAATACGCCGGTGGCGCGATCTTCCGCATCGTCCCTTGAGAAACCCCATGTCTCACGCTTGCTTCAAATTCGGCGCGGCCATGCTCGCCGTGCTGTGCTCGGCCGCAGCGCCGGCCGCCACGCTCAGCGTGGCCCACAGCTTCGACGCCGGCCAGTGCAACCTGCCGCAAGGCTCGCTGCTGCGCACCGCTGACGGCAGCCTCTACGGCACCTGCTTCAGCGGCGGCGCCAACCGCGCCGGCATCCTCTACCGGTTGGCACCGGACGGGGCTTTCAGCCTGCTGCACGAGTTCAGCTACGTCAGCGCGACCGACGCCTCCGAGCCAGGCCCCGGCCCCATGCTGGCCAGCGATGGCCGGATCTGGGGCAGCGCCAGCGGCGGCGGCGGCGAAAACAGCAGCGGTGCGCTCTACAGCATCAGCACCGATGGCAGCGGCTTCCAGCTCAACGCCGTCTTCAGCGCCGATGCCACCGGCGTCTTCCCCAGCCCGCTGCTGCAGACCGCCGACGGCAGCTTCTACGGCATCACCAACCAGGGCGGCGGCCGGGGCGGCCGCGGCACGCTGTTCCGCTACAGCGCCGGCGCCGGCCTGGTCAAGGTCATCACCTTCCGCAGCCCGCGCGACGCTGTCTTCCCCACCGCTGGCCTCACGCTGGGCGCCGACGGCCTGCTCTACGGCACCGCCAACAGCGGCATCAGCTCGGACACCGCCGGCAACGAAGGCACGCTGTTTCGCATCCGGCAGGACGGCAGCGGCTACCAGCGCCTGCTGGGCTTCCAGCGCGCCACGCATGGTGCGTTCCCGACCGGCGAACTGCTGCTGGCGGCCGACGGCAACTTCTACGGCGTGACCACGCAGGGCGGGCCGCTGGGCGGTGGCACCGTCTACCGCTACACGCCGGCCGGCCAGTTCACGCTGCTGCATGCCTTCTCGGGCGCGGCGAGCGACGGCGCCTGGCCCAACGGGGGGCTGGCGCAAGGGGCGGACGGCGCGCTGTACGGCGTCACGCTGCACGGCGGCACAGGTGGCAGCGCCGACGTGGGCACGGTCTACCGCGTGGCGCTGGACGGCAGCTTCACCCAGCTGCACAGCTTCGACACCACCAGCCCGGCCGGCTACGCCCCTTACGACCGGCTTACCCCCGCGCCCGATGGCAGCCTCTACGGCACCACTTGGCACGGCCCGGCCGGGGCCTCCGGCACGGTGTTTCGCATCCAGCCCTGAGGCACAGGTGACCGAGGGGGCGCGGCCTCAGACCGTGCCCTCCTCCACCACCTCGGTACCTGACACATGCACCGCCCGCGGCAGCTCCCGCACGCCGCGGATGATGGGCAGCTGCCAGGCGACCAGCGCCAGCAGCGAGCAGCCGATGCCGGCAAAGCCCAGCGACCAGCGCAAACCCATGTGCTCGCCCAGCCAGCCGCCGATCATTGCGCCCGGTGCTGCGGGCAGCAGGATCAGCCAGCGCATGGTGCTGGTCATGCGGCCCAGCAGCGGCTCGGGCGTCACGGCCTGGCGCAGCGAGATGAAGTTGATGAAGATCAGGATCGCGCCGACGCCAAAGCAGCTCAGCATCAGCGCGAAACACGCCACGCCCCAGGGCCCGACCGGTGCCACCGCCAGCAGCAGCCAGCCGGCCGCGGTGCCGGCAAAACCTGTCACCAGGCAAGGCCCCGGCCCCAGCTTCTGGCTGATGCGCCCGCCCAGCAGGCTGGCGGTGACCGTGCCCACGCCCAGGCCCACGTAGCTCAGCCCCACCGCATGCTCGCTCATGCCCAGCGTGCGGGTGGCGAACAGGATCTGCACCACCGTCGCCGCCTGATGGCACATCTGCCACAGGCCCACGCAGCTGGCCAGCGTGATCAGCAAACGCTGGCGCCAGACGAACTGCAGGCCGGCGCGCAGGTCGGCCCAGAAGCGGCCAGGCGGCGTGCTGCCGCGCTGCTCCTCGACCTTCAGGCCCCGCAGGATCCACGACGAGCCGACCAGCAGCACAGCGTCCACCAGCAAGGCCACCGGCGCGCCCAGCACGCGGATCAAGGCCCCCGCCACGCCCGGGCCCGCGACTTCGGCACCGGAGCTGGCCAGCGCGTTCTTGGCATGCGCTTCGACCAGGCGCTCACGCGGCACGACCTGGGTCAGCACGATCTGCGAGGCCGAGCCCGCCGTCGTGTGCACCAGGCCGATGAAAAACCCCACCATGTACATCCAGGGCATGCCCAGCCAGCCCAGCCACCAGGCGATGGGCACGGTGGCCACGGCGGCCGCCAGCGTCAGTTCACCCGCGATGTAGACCGGCAGCTTGCGCACCCGGTCCAGCCACACGCCCGAGGGCAGCGAAAACAGGATGAAGGGCAACAGCTCCATCGTCGTCAGCGTGCCCATCTGGGTCGGCGTGGCGTGCAGCAGCACCGCGGCGGTGAGCGGCAGGGCCAGCATCGTGACCTGGCCGCCCAGCGAGCTGATCAGGATCGAGGACCAGAGCCGGCGGTAGATCCGGTCTCGCAGCAAGTCGTCGGGCGCGAGTCGCAGGCGCTCGCGAAAGTTGTTCCACCAGGACCTCATGGGCCGCCTCACCTGTCTTTTTGTCGGCGGGCTGTCGCAGCCGGCCTCTGACCCCACGCAGCCGGGTCACGGCCTGGCGCAAGGGCGGTCGGCGATGCTAGCAGGCCGGCCGCGCGGCTCGTGCACCCGGCGCCTGCGGGCCTGCGGGCCTGAAAGGCCCGGCGTGGCGCCAACGCCTCATCCCGGCACGGCCCCCTAGGTTCCGTGAAATATGACACGGAACTTACGCTTAACATCCTTCCGCCTATGGATATGAGTTTCATCGCCACGGCCTGAACGGAACGCCGCGAAGTCCGGTCCGGGCCGTCCCTCATGACACTGGAAATGACTCAAGAATGAACAAGATCCTGTCGTTGGTTGCGGTCTGCGTGCTGGCCCTGTCGGGCGCCGTCAGGGCCGCTGAATCCCCTGCACTCACGGCCATCATTGCCCTGGAGCCCACGTCGAAGAAGGACGGCATGATGCTGTCGCGCACCGGCATGGCAACCAGCCTGGGCAAGCTGGTCGGCAGCCCCGTGACGGTCAGCGCCAGCGAAGACCTGGCCGACGTCATGCGCGCCACGCGCAGCGCCGGCTACGACGTCTTCGTCGCGCCGCCGCAGGTCGCGGCGTCGGCGCTGCAGCATGGCTACGAGCTGGTTGGCTCGACCGACCGGGCCGAGCAGTACCTGCTGATAGGCCGCAACAGCCTGGCCTCTGCCAAGAACGCGCGCGGCGCCCGCATCTACCTGCCGCAGCAGGATTCGATCTACACCTACATGGCGCGCGGCATGCTGAATGCCAACGGCCTGTCGCTGAAGGACCTGTCCGACGTGCGCTACGAGCGCTATCCGCAGGCAGGGCTGACGGCGCTGGCCATCGGCGCGTCCGACCTGACGGTGGTGCGCCAGAGCGACTGGGACGAATGGGCCAATGGCAACCCCGGCATGGCCAAGGTGCTGGCCACCTCGACGCCGGTGCCCGGCGGCCTGTCGGTGGTGGTGAAGAAGGAGCTGCCGCCGGAGATGCGCACCAAGATGACGGCCTGGTTTGCGAACAGCGCGCCGGCCATGGGGCTCAAGCCGGTCACCGTGCATGACGACCTGAGGGAATACAAATCGGTGGCCGAGCTGGGCGTGTTCACGCCGCTGTCGCTGCCCGGCGCAACGCTGGTGCACGCCAATGAGGTACAGGAATTGGTGGCCCAGGGCGCCGTGCTGGTGGACGCCCGCAACGACAAGGAATACGGCGCCAAGCACATCCCCGGCGCGGTGCTGATTCCCTATGTCGAGAAAAGCCTGAAGGACATTGCCTTCGACGCCAAGCAGGACGACTTCTCCGGCCTGGCCAAGCTGGACCTGAGCAAGCCCACCATCTTCGCCTGCAACGGCCCGGAATGCTGGAAGTCGTACAAGGCCAGCCGCGCGGCGATCAGCAAGGGCATGAAAACGGTGTACTGGTTCCGCGGCGGCCTGCCCGAATGGGAAGCCAGCGGCATGACGGTCGCCCGGCAGTGAGCAGCGGCCCGCTTCAGACCGCCAGCCCGAGGTAAGCCTCGGTGGCGGCAGCGTTCACACCTGCCGTGTCCCGAGACTGGCTGGCCCAGGCTCCGAAGGCCTCGTAGGCCCGCACGAAGCGGCGCAGTTCCTCGGTGGTCGCGCGGTCCTCGCTGCAGCGGCGGGCCAGCGCCAGCGTCACCTGCGTTTCGATCAGCACCCGCTGGCGCTGCGCATAGCGCTGGCAGCGCGCGCGGCAGCGCGGCGAAGCCGCGGCCAGCGCCATCAGCACAGGCGCCATCGGCAGCGTGAGGTAGCCAGCCGCTGGCGCGCCTTGCCGGCCCAGTGCCGGCCCCAGGTCGGCGAACACCGCGTCGCCCCAGTGCAGCCGGTCGGCCAGCAAGGCGGCGCGCTGGTCGGCGAGCGCGCGGCGGTCGGCGTCGCGGGGCAAGGACTGGCCGTCGCACAGCAAGTCCTCGCGCGGGCCTTCATCGGCCAGCGTCAGGCAGTCGGTGCCGAGGAAACCGGCTTCTTCGCGCCGCTGCAGCAGCACCACCTGCTGCAATCTGTCCGGCCACAGCGGCTCCAGCGGCACTGCCCGACAGGCGCCGGGCTGGCGCTCGCCGTGCACGCGGCACAGGCCGTCCGCCTGCAGCGCAGGGCAGGCGCCGCGCGAGGCGTAGTCCAGCCCTTGCGTGGCCAGGCGCCAGTGACTGAGCGCAGTGCCGGGCGCGGCCGGGTGCAGCAACGCCTGGTTGAGCACGGAGATCGCAGCGGCATCTGCCGCATCAACCCGGTGGCGGGCCTGCCCGGCCGGCAGCGCGTCACCCGCGCGCACGCGCCGCACCGGGTGCAGCGCCAACGCGCCGATGAACAAGTCCTCGTGCGCCAGCAACTCCGGCACCGTCATCGCCGGCGGCGTGTTGCAGCACTTGCCGCAGGCGCTGCAGTGGAACGCGACGCGGGTCATCGTGGCCTCAACCGCGGATCACCAGGGGCGACGCACCGAACCTTGGTAGCGGCTCAGCAAGAAGGCCTTGACCGGTTCGGCGTGATAAGCCGCGACCAGTTGCGCCACCCACGGTGAATCCTTGTCCTGCCGGCGCACCGCGAGCACGCCGGCATAGGGGCTGCGGGCGTCTTCCAGGCCCAGGCTGTCGCGGGCCGGCTGCAGCCCGGCGGCCATCGCGTCTTCGGCGCCGATGACCACCAGCGCCGCGCGATCCAGCGCCGCAAACAGCTTCGCGGCAGGCTGCGTCTGCAGCCGCAATGCCAGCCGGTTGACGACCACGTCAGCCAGCTTGGCGTGCAGCCCGCTGTCATCGCGCAGCGTGATCACGCCGTGGTTGTGCAGCAGCAGCAAGCCTCGGCTGAGGCCTGCCTGATCGCGTGGCAGCACCAGCGTGTCGCCCTGGGCCAGTTGGCGCAGGCTGCGCAAGCGGCGCGAGTAGAGGGCCATCGGCAGCGTCAGCGTGGCGGAGGCACTGGCCAGCTGGCCGCGCAGCGGGTCGGCGGCAAAGGCCACGCCGTCTTCGAAGCTGACGGCGTCCAGCGCGCCGCGTGCCAGGTCGGCATTCAGCGCGCGGCCGTGTTCGCGCACCTCCAGCTGCAGTTGCAGGCCCTGCGGGGCGAGGTCGCGCACGAGGCCCAGCACTTCGGCCTGCGGACCGGGCACGGTACCGATGCGCAGCGGCGCGGCAGGCCATGCGGCGCTCGCCAACGAGGCCATGCTCGCGCTCAGAAAGAGCCGGCGGTCGAGGCTCATGGCGTGCGCAGCACCGTGCGGAAACCGATGTGCGCCGTCGCCAGGTCGGCCTCTTGCGACTCGCGCGCCGAAGCCCGGTAGCGCACGCAGAAGTCCGGTGCGCAGAGAAAGGAACCACCCTTGATGACCATTGGCTGGGCAGGTGTGTGCTGCGCGCCCACCACCGCCGCCGTATCGCCATTCATGTGCGGCTGGTGCGGCCCGCTGTAGGCATCGCGTGTCCATTCCCAGACGTTGCCGATGGTGTCGTGCAGGCCCCAGGCGTTGGCCGGGTAGCAGCCGACCGGGGCCAGGCCTTCATGGCCGTCCTCGTGCAGGTTCAGGATGGGGAAGCTGCCTTGCCAGTAGTTGGCTGTTGGCTTGCCCGTCGCGTCACGCGGCGCATCGTCCAGCGTGTCGCCTTGCTGGCCGGCCTTGGCGGCGTATTCCCACTCGGCCTCGGTCGGCAGGTCACGGCCCAGCCAGTGCGCATAGGCCAGTGCGTCGGCCTGGGTCACGAAGCTGACCGGCAGCGCGTCGCGGCCGGCCTGGTCGCTGCCAGGGCCGCCGGGATGGCGCCAGTCCGCACCGGCGACGAATTGCCACCAGGCCAGCGGCCGTTGCTGCAACTGCTCGGGCGTGGGCACCGAAAACACCACGCCGCCGCCCTGGCGTTCGGCCTCGGTGACATAGCCGGTCGCCGCGACAAAGGCCGCGAACTGGGCCACCGTCACCTCGGTCTGGTCAATCCAGAAGCCGGCCATGCGCACCGGCGCTGCGGACGCCGGCCGCTCGTCCGGGTAGCCCTGGGTGCTGCCGAACTGGAAGCGGCCTGCGGGCAGCGCCACCATGCCGGCATGCGCATCCTGGCGCCAACCGGGGGGCAGGCCGCGGTAGGCCTCGCAAGCCTGCTCGCTGCCCAGCACCGGCAGCGGCACGCCACGCGCGCTGTCCAGCGGCGCCTTGTGCGCCGCCGCCGTGTACCAGGCCAGCAGGCCCGCCATCACCAGCACGAAGCCGGCGCCAGCGCGCCTGGCGCCGGCCTGTCGCCACAACATCTGGCTGCCCTGCTCAGTAATAGCCGGCGGGGCGCAGCGGTTCCACGCCGCCGACGTTGCCCATGTAGCTGCTCCACTGCTGGATCAGTTGGTCCAGCTGCGCCGGGTTGGTGACCGAGAGGTCCTTGTTCTCTCCGCGGTCGGCGCTCAGGTCGTAGAGCTCCCAGTGGCCGTCCAGCGGGCCAAACGGCGGCTCGGTCCACAAGGCCTTCCACTTGCCGTCGGCACTGGTCAGGTAGGCGCGGCCGTAGGACTCGTCGCCAAAAGCATCGGTGCGCACCGAGGCCGTACTCTTGCCCAGCAGCACGTCAACCAGCGACTTGCCGCTCACCGGGTAGACGTAGCGGTTGTCGTAGACGACCTTGCCCTTGTTGGCGTCGACACCGGTCAGCACGTTGATCGCGGCCGGCGCGGGCGTGCTGGGCGGCGTGACACCGGCGGCGGCCAGGATGGTGGCGGTGATGTCGGTCACGTGGGTGAAGACAGTGCTGTTGGCCGCGGCCTTCTTCTGGCCAGGCAGGTGCACGATCAGCGGCGTGCCGACACCGCCTTCGCCCATATAGCCCTTGGTCTGGCGGAACGGCGTGGCGCTGACCTCGGCCCAGCGCTGGCCGTATTGCAGGCGCTTGGCAGCGGCCAGGCCGTTGTCGGTGCCCAGCGTCGAATAGACAGGCTCGACCGCATTGGCCTCGTCGACCGGTTTGGGGTCCAGGCTGGCGGCGTTCGCGGGGAAGCCGCCGCCGGCGTTGGTGCCGATGGGCCAGCCTTCGGCGCCGTTGTCCGACTGGAAGATGATCACCGTGTTCTCGTACTGGCCGATGTCCTTCAGGTGCTGGACCAGCAGGCCGATGTTGTGGTCGAGGTTGTCGACCATGCCGGCGTAGATCTCCATGTAGCGCGCCTGGGCCTTCTTCTCCAGGTCGCTCAGGCTGCTCCACTTCTTGTTGTAGTGGCCCTGGCCGTAGTCGGTGTAGCCGTCGGCCACGCTGTGCACCGCGCTGATGTACCTGGCGCTGGCCGTGCCGTTGTTGGCGCTGGGCGCCGAGACCGTGAGCGTCTCCGCCTCACCGGCAAACGGCGTGAAGTCCTTGGGGATCAGGCCCAGGTCCTTCTGGCGCTGGATGCGGGCGGCACGCACTGCTTCGTAACCTGCGTCGTACTTGCCTTTGTACTTGCTGAGGTAGGGTTCGGGCACTTGCAGCGGCCAGTGCGGCGCGGTGTAGGCCGCGTAGGCGAAGAAGGGCTTGCCGTCGCCCTTGTGGGCGTCGATGTAGCCGATCAGGCGCTGGGTGTAGAAGTCCGTCGAGTAGAAGACCTCGGGCGAGCCGCCGGCGCCGCCCGGCTGCCCAGGTTGCCCGGGCTGCACATAGGCGCCGTTCTCGGTGTAGTTCTTCGAGCCGGCCGCTTCATGGCCGAAGTGGTTGTTGGCCGCGCCGCCCAGCAAGGCGTAGCTGCTCTCGAAGCCCCATTGGTCCGGCGTCTGGCCGATGGTGCCCAGGGCGACCGGTGCGTCCACATTGGCCACGTTCGAGCCCAGGTGCCACTTGCCGGCCATGTAGGTGTGATAACCCGCATCCTTCAGCAACTGCGCGACTGACAGCGCGCGGTCGTTCAGGTAGCCCTCATAGCCGGGCAGGCCCTTGCGCTCGTCGCTGGGCGCGCCCATCGTGCCTTCGCCAACGAGGTGGTGGTCGGTGCCGGAGATCAGCATCGAGCGGGTGATCGCGCAGACGGTGCCGGTGTGGTGGTTGGTCAGCAGGCGGCCGCTGGCGGCCAGTGCGTCGAGGTTGGGCGTCTCGATCTCGCCGCCGAAGGCGTGCACGTCGGAGTAGCCCAGGTCGTCGGCCATGATGAAAACCACGTTCGGCTGCTTGGGCAGGCTCAGCGTCTCGCTGTTGTCGTCATCATCGTTGCAGCCTGGCAGGATGGCCAGTGCGCCCAGAACCCCGACCATGGCCAAACCGATCATCGACCGGCGATGGGTTCCCCGGACTGCTTTTGACTTCCGCACTGCACTGACCCTTGGATTGTTTGTGGGAAGGCGAGTCTCGCGAGCGACATGCAGATGCGGAACGAATGAATCTGCGCAAGCAAATGCGAAGTGCGTTGATTGAATTTGGCGGCACCGGCTTGGCGATAATCGCGCCCATGTCCTTGCCCGATGCCGACTTCGACCGCTTCTTCACCGAGCACATCGTCGGCCTGCCCACGCTGGTGGACATGGGGCGCAGCGCGTCGGTGCGCCAGGTCTCGGACCGTGGTGTGCGCATTGGCGCCCTGGGCGAAAAGGCGCGCTTGATCGGCCTGGCCGGGCGCACGCTGCTGAGCCGCGACCCGACACGCGCCGTGGCTGGTCAGCCGTTGGCGCTGCCAGGCTTGATCGCGCTGCGGCGCAAGGTCCTGGTCGCCGGGCTGGTGGCCTGGAGCTTGCTCGTTGGCGGCACGGTCGCCGGAGCCTGCATCTGGTGGATGAAAAGCTGAACAGCATGACAAGCGTCTTCCAGGAAAGCAGTTTCCCCAGCGGCCACGACAGCCTGGTCATCGACCCGGTGGCCATGAACATCATCAACCGCGTGGCCGAAGGCACGATGCTCAACGGCGAGCTGCTGTTCAAGGGCGGGCTGCTGCTGCAAGGCACGCTGCGCGGCAGCGGCGAGATCGCCGGCAAGCTGGTGATCTGGCACACCGGGCAACTGCAGGGCAAGTTCCGCGTGCTCGGCGACCTGTACGTGCTGGGCCACCTGGGCGGCGTGGCCGACGAGGCGGACGCAACCACCCAGGTCGAATGCCAGGGCACGGTGCACGTGGCCAGCACCGGCATCTGCACCGGCTCGCTCAGCGCCTCGCGGCTGCGACTCTACGACGGCGGCGTGCTGCAAGGCCCGTTCCGCACCCTCAAGCACGAACGCTCGCTGCCGGTGCTCGACACCACGGCCTGAGCGCCGCTCTTCAATTTCACCAGCACTTCCAGCATGAGCGACTCTGACTCCCTGCCGCGCATCCCGCTTGGGCCTGCGCTGCCCGACATGCGCGCGCTGCCCACGCTGAGCGCGGCCCAGGTGCTGCACCCGGCACCCGACAGCCGACCAACCGGCCAGCACTCGCTGCTGGGCGCCGACTGGGAGTTCGAGGGCCAGGCCCGCATCGCCGGCTCGTTGACGGTGGCGGGCGTCTGGCGCGGCCGGCTGGACGCCACGCCGGCGCAGGGCGAAGGCCACGTCATCATCACCGAGAGCGGCCGGCTGCAGGGCAAGTTGCAGGCGCGCAGCCTGTCGGTGCTGGGCCATGCAGACGGCCTGCTGCAGGCCAGTGGACGCGTCACGCTGCACGCCAGCGCGGTCGTCAGCGGCCAGGTGCGCTACGGTCAGCTGCAGGTCAATGGCGCGGAGCTGAATGCACGCGTCGAACGCCTGGTCGACCTGCCGTGAGCCGCTGAGCACCATCGCCCATCATGTCCAACCCGACGCCCAGCGGCGAGTCCGGCCCGCCGGCCGCGCTGCGCTCGCCCGAAGCGCTGCGCCGCGCCGCGCTGGCCCGCGCCTCGCAGCGCGCCGCGCCCATCGCACGCCGTCGCATTGCCTGGCGCTGGGCCGCATTCGTGCTGCGCCGCGCGCTGCTGTGGGGCTTCGTGCCGGCTGCGGTGCTGCTCACGCTGTGGTGGAAGAACGGAGTGCACTGGCCTTGAGCGAGCAAACCTTCGCTCGTCTGGCAAGTCGCCCAGGTTTCGTTTGGACGCAGCCTCTACCAGCCCCGCGGGCACAATGCCCGTGGCCAGAATCCCCGACCTTTGCAGAAGTGAGTGAGCCATGAACGGCGCAGACCAGAATCCGAACACCGCCAGCTTCACGCCCCGCCTGGTGCCGGTGGAACCGCTGAACGCGATCTCCAGCCTGATCGCCGAAGGCGCCGTCTTCGAAGGCACCTTCAGCACCACGAAGGACCTGGGACTGCGCATCGACGGCACGCTCAAGGGCCCGATCCAGCTGCAGCAAGGCGGCACCGTGCACGTCGGCCCCACAGGCGTCGTCGAAGCCACGCAGATCGAAGCCGACCACGTGCTGATCGAAGGCATCGTGCGCGGCACCGTGATCGCCCGCAAGACCCTGGAAATCACCGGCTCCGCGACCCTGCTCGGCGACGCTATCTACGACGCCCTGCTGGACGTGCACCCGCGGGCCAAGCTGCGCGGCAAGGTGGAATACCGCGGCGAGATGGACACGCCGGCGACAGCAGCCTACTGAGCGCCAAGCTCAAGCGTGACTGATTTCAAGGTGAATCGGCAAACCGCGATTTCACCTTGAAAAGTCCAACGACTGCCCGACTCAATCAGCTGCGGTAATCCGCGTTGATGCTGACGTAGTCGTGTGACAGGTCGCAGGTCCAGACCGTGGTGGTCGCCAGGCCCCGCTTCAGGTCCACGCGCACCGTGATCTCGCTCTGCTTCATCACGCGCTGGCCGTCTTCCTCGCGGTAGGCGGTGTGGCGGCCACCCTGGGTGACGACATGAACGTCGTCGAGGAACATCTCGATCAGGCTCTGGTCCAGGTCGCCGATGCCGGCGTAGCCGACGGCCGCCAGGATGCGGCCGAGGTTGGGGTCGCTGGCGAAGAAGGCGGTCTTGACCAGCGGTGAATGGGCGATGGCGTAGGCAGCGAGCTTGCACTCGGCCTCATTGCGGCCACCATCGACCTGCACCGCGATGAACTTGGTGGCGCCTTCGCCGTCGCGCACGATGGCCTGGGCCAGCAGGCGCGAGACTTCGAACACCGCTGCCTGCAGCGCCTGCCCTTCCTCGCTGCTCAGCGAGGTGATGGCGGCGTGGCCGGCGCGCTGGGTGGCGATCAGCAGGAAGGAGTCGTTGGTCGAAGTGTCGCCGTCGATGGTCACGCGGTTGAAGGACTGGTCAGCCGCGGCCTTGACCAGCGGCTGCAGCAGCTCGGGCGCGATCACCGCGTCGGTGGCGACAAAGCCCAGCATGGTCGCCATGTTCGGGCGGATCATGCCGGCGCCCTTGGAGATGCCGGTCACGTTGACGGTCTTGCCGCCAATCGTGAGCTGGCGCGACGCGGCCTTGGGCAGCGTGTCGGTGGTCATGATGCCTTCGGCGGCGCGGCCCCAGTGGCTGGGCTGCAGGTCGGCCAGCGCAGCCGGCAGGCCGGCTTCGATGCGCTCGACCGGCAGCGTCTCCATGATCACGCCGGTGGAGAACGGCAGCACCTGTTCGGGCGCGACACCCATCAGCGTGGCCAGGCTGGCGCAGGTGCGGCGGGCGCGGGCCAGGCCGTCGGCGCCGGTACCGGCGTTGGCATTGCCGGTGTTCACCACGATGGCGCGGATCGCACTGCCTTCCGCCAGCTGTGCCAGGTGCTCGCGGCAGACCTGCACCGGCGCGGCGCAGAAGCGGTTCTGCGTGAACACGCCGGCCACTGCCGCGCCCTCTTCCAGCCGCACGACGACCAGGTCCTTGCGATTGGCCTTGCGCACGCCGGCTTCGGCAATGCCCAGCGTGACGCCGGCCACCGGCGCCAGGTCGAGAGGGTTCGGGGCTTGCAGGTTGACTGGCATGGCAGCGCTCACGGTCGAAGAAGAAGGTCCGAAGACGACAAGGGCGCCATTGGGATGTTCCAAATGGCGCCCTGGCGGGATGCGCGAATTGTACGAACGTCGGTGTGACGTTTCGTGGCAGCGGCCCAGGGTGGCGGGGCTTGCAGCTGCCGGGTTCGGTCAGCTCTTCCTGCGGCCCTTGGGCGGGGGCGCAGGCGGTGCCGGCGGCGCGCTGGGCGCGGCGGAGAACAGGCGCGCGGCGCGGCCTTTCAGCTCCAGCAGTTCAGACGGCGTGACCGAGTATTTGCGACCGACCACGTCGACCTCGACGCGGAATTCGACTTCCTTCTTGCCGTTGGTCAGCATGCCGGAGGTGAACTCATAGTCCTCGTCCTCGCCCGGGAAGCCTTCATACGGCGGATCGTTGTCCTCGCTGAGTTTCACGTCGCGGATCTCGCCGCTGGCCAGGTCGAGGACGCCGGTTGATTCAATCACCGACTCGGCCAACTCGTCGATGATCTTGATGGGAAGCTTGAGGTCCACGTGGCGCTCGAACAGGAATGAAACAGGGCCGGGATTGTATGGCGCGGGACAGGCCCCGGCCACGATCCCGGCCCTCTTGGCGTCAGCTCTTCTTGGCTTGCGCCTTGAGCGCCTTGCTCACCAGCCCCTGGCCGGTCGGGTCGATCCAGGCCGCGCGCATCTTGCGGCCGCACTGCACCGAGGTGTAGTAAGGCTGCTTCTGCGGATCGGTGTTGTAGACGTTGGCCATGTCGTAGCGGGCGATCACGCCGTACCACTGCTTGCCCGCGTCCACCCAGGGATAAAAGCCGAACTTGCCGGGGCTGCTGAAGGCGCCGTCGCCAACCGTCGGGTCGTCCTCGACCCAGTGGCCCAGCGAGTAGTGCCAATGCTCGTCGCTGATGTTGTTGACACCACCCGGGCGACCGTTGTTGATCGGGCTGTAGTAGGCCGTCGGGCAATCGTCACCGTTGGTGTGGGTGCACACCGCGTGCGAGCCCAGCGCCGGGTTCATGTAGGTGTACGAACCGTTGATCAGGTTACGCAGGAACTGGGTGTAGCCGTTGACCGACACACCCAGGCCGCCCGCCAGCTGCGGATTGACCCAGGTCAGGCCGCGCTTGGTGTTGGGCAGCAGCTTGGTTGCAGCGGTCAGGTCGGCGGTGGTGTCAGGGCCGTAGCCCATTGCGTCACCCAGCACCTGCATGTGGCCACCACCGTAGTAGAAATAGCCGTCATAGTTGGACGTGTAGTCGCCGTTGGTGCCACCGGCAGCACCCGGTTCGGACAGGCAGCTGTCCACCGTGGAGGCGGTCGAGCAGGCGTTGAAGTTGACGTAGCCGGCGCTCATCGTGAGGGCCTTGGCCATCACGTCGCTCACCTGGCCCTGCACCTGCTCCACCGCCATGCTGGCGAAGACCCATTTCGAGGCCGAGGCCACCGGAATGGTGGTGGTCGCATTGATGGTCTTCAGGCTGCCACCACTGCCGCCCTGGCCGCTGGCCTTGAGGCCGACGCCATCGCCAATTTCCCAATAGAAAGCCGTGAGGCTGGTGCAGGCCGGATCGGTGCTGGCCACGATCCCGGCTGCAGCAGCCCGCTCGTCCACGGTGGCCGAGTGAGCCGCTGCAACTGCGAACAGCGACAGCGTCGCAAATGCCACCAGATTCCAGCCAAAACGGCTGGCCATCAGCTTGGCCGTCAAGCCGCCATGATTGGCGGTCATCGTCGCCTGCTGCACCGCGTCGGTTTGACGCATTTCACGCGCAGGCGCGCCCATCAGACGGGCATGCCCCGCCTGGTGTCCCAACTTCGTCATTGATCAATCTCTTTCTATGCGGCCCGGTGCGAGTTTTTCGCTACCGACCCGGCATCGCCTGGGCGCTCTCGAACTTGTCCTGGCGCCCTGTCCAACGACACCCCCTGATGGCTTGGCTGCTCTACAGCTGTCCAAGACAAACATGCAGCAACCATGCCACCAGAAATGTGACAAATTGCGGCGTTCGGCCTGCCGCAAACCCTTGCGGGCGCCGCCATCGGGCGCCCATATTTGTCAGGCCAGACCGTGGCCCGGATCAGCTCCTCAGCTGCCCTTGACCCAGGCTGCGCGGATCTTGCGACCGCACTGCATGGAGGTGTTGTACGGCGCCTTTTTCGGGTCCGTGCTGTTGACATTCACGCTGTCCGTGCGTGCAAGCACACCGTACCAGGCCTTGCTTTTGTCAATCCACGGATAAAAGCCGAAACGGCCCGGGCTGCTGAAGGCACCATCGCCGACCGTGGGGTCGTCTTCCACCCAGTGGCCCAGCGAGTAGTGCCAGCGCTCGTCGCTGATGTCGTTCGGGCCACCGGGGCGGGACTGGTTGATCGGGCTGAAGATGGCCGTCGTGCAATCGCTGCCGTTGGTGTGGGTGCAGGTGGCCTGCGTGCCCAGCGACTTCGCGGTGCTGGCGTAGCTGCCGTCCAGGATCTGGCGCAGGAAGCTGGCGTAGCCGGTGGCCGTGGTGGCCAGGCCGCCCGCCAGCTGCGGGTTGATGTAGCTCATGCTGTTGGACATGCCGCGCTGCGAGCGCAAGGCGCTGGCCAGCAGGCTGTTGTTGTCCGGGCCCAGGCCGCGGGCATTGCCCAGCACCTGCATGTGGCCGCCGCCGTAGGAGAACTTGCCGTCCTGCGCGGCGATGTGGTCGCCGTTGGTGCCGCCGAAGCGGCCCGGCTCCTTCAGGCAGGAGGCCACGGTGCCGGTGTTGCTGCAGCTGTCGAAATTGTTGTAGCCGCCACGCATGCTGAGCAGGGCCACGTCATTGGCCGACAGGCTGCCGGCGGTCTGCTCGATCACCGTGCTGGCGAACACCCATTTCGAAGCCGAAGCCACCGGCATCAGGGTGGTCGCCGTCGGCGCCTTGTTGGTGCTGGTGACGGCGCCGCCAGTGCCGCTGGCCTGCTTGCCGGTCGCGTTGCCGATCTCCCAGTAGAACGGGGTCAGCGAGGTGCAGCTGGCATCCTTGCCGGCCACCTTGGTCGCCGCGGCCTTGCGCTGTGCCAGCGTGGGGGCAGCGGCGGTCGCCGCAGCAATCTCGCTGACACCCTCGGCCGCGGCAACCGCACCGCCGGCACTGCTGTCGACATTGCTGCCCGAGGTGCTTCCGGACGTTGCCGCCGCGGTTTCGCTGCCAGTCGAACTGTCTCCGCCTCCGCCACAGGCGGCAAGCATCAGCATCAGGGTCCACAGCGGCGTGGCGCGTAACACGGCATTCATCGGTCGAGTCCTCAGGAATTGCCCCGTGTTCACAGGGCTTATCCAGCTATCGACCAATGCCGCCGCTCACTTGAGAGGCGGGGACAAAAAAGCTGTGTCGGGCGGTTTCAGTCCTCCGTCGCGCTGACGCGGCGCAGGACCCGCACCCCTATCGCTGCTGCGGCACCAAGTGGCCGACCGGCAGGCTGGCGGAGGCCTGCAGCGGTTGAGGCAGCTGCACGGGGGTGCTGTGCCAGATGTCGTGGGCGTATTCGGCGATGGTGCGGTCGGACGAGAAATGGCCCATGCCGGCGACGTTCAGCACCGCGTGGCGGGTCCATTCGTCGGTGTTGCGGTAGAGCGCATCGACCTTGTCCTGCATGTCGACGTAGCTGCGGTAGTCCGCCAGCAGCAGGTAGTGGTCGCCCCAGTTCACGAGCGTGTCGATGATGGCCTGGTAGCGCGCGGGTTCGCCGGGGCTGAAGACGCCGCTGCGCAGCAGCTCCAGCACCGCGGCCAGCTCCGGGTCCTTCTCCACCCACTCGCGCGGCTGGTAGCCGCGGGCACGCAGGGCCGCGACCTCGGGCGTGGTGTGGCCGAAGATGAAGATGTGCTCGGGGCCGACGTGCTCGCGCATCTCGACGTTGGCGCCGTCCAGCGTGCCGATGGTCAGTGCACCGTTCAGCGCAAACTTCATGTTGCCGGTGCCCGAAGCCTCGGTGCCAGCGGTGGAGATCTGCTCGGACAGGTCGGCCGCCGGGATGATGATCTCGGCCAGGCTGACGCTGTAGTTCGGCACGAACACCACCTGCAGCTTGCCCTGGGTGCGTGGGTCGTTGTTGACCACCTCGGCCACGTCGTTGATCAGGCGGATCACCAGCTTGGCCATGTGGTACGCCGAGGCCGCCTTGCCGGCGAAGACGACCACGCGGGGCACCCACTGCGCGTCCGGCTGGGCCAGGATGCGGCGGTAGCGGGAGATGACGTGCAGCACGTTGAGCAGCTGGCGCTTGTATTCGTGGATGCGCTTGACCTGCACGTCGAACAGCGCGTCCACGTTCAGCGCCAGCCCCATCTGCTGCTGCACCAGCGCGGCCAGGCGTTGCTTGTTCTGGCGCTTCACGCGGCGGAAGGCGCCGAGGAAACCGGGCAGTTCCAGCGCGCCCTTCAGGCCTTCGAGCTGGTCCAGGTGGCGGCGCCAGCCGCGGCCGATGCGGGCGTCCAGCAGGGCCGACAGGCCGGGGTTGGCATGCGCCAGCCAGCGGCGCGGCGTGATGCCATTGGTCTTGTTGTTGAAGCGTTCCGGCCAGAGCTTGGCGAAGTCGGCAAAGATCGACTGGATCATCAGCTCCGAGTGCAGCGCCGAGACACCGTTGACCGAGTGGCTGGTGACCACCGCCAAGTAGGCCATGCGCACGCGCCGCTCGCCGCCTTCGTCGATCAGCGACAGCCGGCGCATCAGCGCGGCGTCGGCGCCGTGCTGCTCGGTGAGTTCCTGCAGGAAGCGGGCGTTGATGTCGAAGATGATGCGCAGGTGGCGCGGCAGCACGCGGCCGAACAGCTCGATCGGCCAGGTCTCCAGCGCCTCGTGCATCAGCGTGTGGTTGGTGTAGCTGAAGATGCGCCGGCACAGCGCCCAGGCCGTGTCCCAGGGCTGCAGCTGCTCGTCGATCAGCACCCGCATCAGCTCGGGAATGGCCAGCACCGGGTGGGTGTCGTTCAGGTGGATGCTGACCTTGTCGGGCAGCTTCTCGAAGCCGCTGTGGGTGCGCAGGTAGCGGTGCACCAGGTCCTGCACGCTGGCCGAGACGAAGAAATACTCCTGGCGCAGCCGCAGCTCACGGCCATCGGCGGTGGAGTCGTCCGGGTACAAGACGCGCGAGACGTTTTCGCTGTGGTTCTTGGTCTCCACCGCGCCGAAGTAGTTGCCCTGGTTGAAGGCCTTCAGGTCCATCTCTTCGGTGGCCTTGGCGCTCCACAGCCGCAGCGTGTTGGTGGCGGGCGTGCCGTAGCCGGGGATGATGGTGTCGTAGGCCATGGCCAGCACGTCGTCGGTGCCCACCCAGCGCACGGCCGCAGGGCCGCCGCCGGACGCGGGGCTTTCTTCGATGCGGCCACCAAAACGCACGCGGTAGACCACCTCGGGCCGCGGGAACTCCCACGGGTTGCCATGGGTGAGCCAGTAGTCCGGTGCCTCGACCTGGCGGCCACCCTGGATGGTCTGGCGGAACATGCCGTAGTCGTAGCGGATGCCGTAGCCAAAGCCAGGCACGCCCAGCGTGGCCATGGAGTCGAGGAAACAGGCGGCCAGCCGGCCCAGGCCGCCGTTGCCCAGGGCTGCATCGGGCTCCAGCTCGAACAGCGCCTCCACGTCGCAGTCGAACTCCTTGAGCGCCTGGCGCAGCGTGGGCATCAGTTCGAGCGCCAGCACCGCGTTGCCGAAGGTGCGGCCGATCAGGAACTCCATCGAGAAGTAGTAGACGCGCTTGACGTCCTGCGCGTACTGGGCCCGCGTGGTCTGCATCCAGCGGCCGACCAGGTGGTCGCGCACCGCGTAGGCCGCGGCATGCATCCAGTCCTCGGGCCGGGCCGAGATCGGGTCCTTGCCGACCTGGTAGATCAGCTTGTTGGCAATCAGCCGCTTGAAGGCGGCCACGTCGGTGGCCAGGTGGTCGTACTGGTGCTCGAACTGGGTCAGGTCCATGGCATCCGTCGCTTTCTGTATGGGTCGGGTCGTGTTGGTTCTTGGAAGGTGGTTCAGTGGCCGAGTGCTGCGCGGTACATCGCCAGATACGCCTCTGCCGCCACGCCCCAGTCATGGCGCTGGGCCATGGCGTTGCGCTGCACCGCGCGCCAGTCGCGCGGCCGGCGGTACAGCGCCAGCGCCCTGCGCAGCGCCGTCGCCAGGCCGGCTTCGTCGAAGCTGTCGAACACCATGCCGGTGGCGCTGCCGTCGTCCAGCGCCTCCAGCGAGCAGTCGGTCACCGTGTCGGCCAGCCCGCCGACGCGGCGCACCAGCGGCAAGGTGCCATAACGCAGGCCGTACAACTGCGTCAACCCGCAAGGCTCGAACCGGGAAGGCACCATGATCACGTCGCCACCGGCCACCAGTTGATGGGCAAACAGCTCGTCATAGCCGATGCGCACCGCCACCGAGGCCGGCGTTTCCTCCGCGAGCTTGCGGAATGCAGCTTCCATGCCGGGGTCGCCACTGCCCAGCAGCGCAAACTGCGCGCCGCATGCCACCAGCCCGGGCACGGCCGCCTGCACCAGGTGCAGGCCCTTCTGCTCGGTGAGCCGGCTGACGACAATGAACAGTGGCGAGTCCGGCACCAGGGCCAGCCCCATCGCAGCCTGCAGCGCGGCCTTGTTCAGCGCCTTGCGGCCCAGGCGGCGCGGCTCGTAGGTGGCAGTGATGGCCGGGTCATGCGCCGGGTCCCAGACGGCCGGGTCCACGCCGTTCAGGATGCCGTGCAGCACCGCGCTGCGGGTGCGCAGCAAGCCGTCCAGCCCCATGCCCTGCTCGGGCTGCTGGATCTCGCGGGCGTAGGTCGGGCTGACGGTGCTGAGGTGGTCGGCGAAAAACAGCCCGGCCTTCATGAAGTTCAGGCCGCCGTGGAACTCCACGCCATCCACACCGAAGAACTCGGGTGGCAGGCCCAGCTCGGCGAAGTGCCGGGCGTCGAAGCTGCCCTGGTAGGCCAGGTTGTGGATGGTGAAGACCGAGGCCGCGGGCGAGCCCAGCGCGCGCAGACAGGCCGGCGCCAGGCCGGCATGCCAGTCGTGGGCATGCACCAGCGCGGGCCGCCAGTACGCGTCAGCCCCCTGCGCCAGCTCGGCCGCGGCCCAGCCCAGGCGGGCGAAACGCAGGTGGTTGTCGGCATAGGGCTGTTGGTTGCCGTCGGCATACGGGCCGCCGGCGCGCTGGTACAGCGCGGGCGATTCGATCACGTAGCCGGAGGTGTTGGCCGCCGGCAGCTGGCCATAGAGCAGGCGGGCTGCCGGCACCTGGCCGCGCGCCGGCAGCTCGGCCACCAGGGCCGGCTCGGTCAGGCCGGCCAGCACCGCGTCGAAGCCGGGCAGCAGCACCCGGGCATCGGCACCGGCGGCCTGCAGTGCCGCCGGCAGCGCGCCCGCCACATCGGCCAGCCCGCCCGTCTTGAGCAAGGGAAAAATTTCAGCGCAGACCTGCAGCACCCGCATCGATTGGCTTCCTTAGAGTTTTCTGAGCATGTCGCGGGTGACCAGCACCACGCCGTTGGGGCTGCGGTAGAAGCGCTTGGCGTCCAGCTCGGCGTCTTCGCCGACCACCAGGCCCTCGGGCAGCTTGCAGCGCCGGTCGATCACCGCATTGCGCACTCGGCAGTGGCGGTTGATCTGCACGTCCGGCAGCACCACGCTGCGCGTGACCTGGCTGTAGGAGCGCAGCAGCACGTTGGAGAACAGCACCGAGTCGACCACCGTGGCGCCGGAGACGATGCAACCGCCCGAGACCAGGCTGTCCACCGCCTGGCCGCGCCGGCCGTCTTCCTGGTTGTGCACGAACTTGGCCGGCGGCAGCTGCTCCTGGTAGGTCCAGATCGGCCAGTCACGGTCGTACATGTTCAGCTCGGGCGTGGTCGAAGCCAGGTCCAGGTTGGCGGCCCAGTAGGCGTCCACGGTGCCCACATCGCGCCAGTACGGGCGCGAATACGGCGGGTTGGCAATGGCCGACATCGAGAATGGATGCGCCAGCGCCTGGCCCTCCGCGACCGCGCGCGGAATGAGCTCCTTGCCGAAGTCATGGCTGGAGTTCGGGTCCAGCGCGTCTTCCTCCAGCAGGCGGAACAGGTAGTCGGCGCTGAAGATGTAGATGCCCATGCTGGCAAGCGATCGGCCGGGCTGGCCGGGCAGCGTGGGTGGCACGGCCGGCTTCTCGACAAAGGCGGTGACGTGGCGCTGCTCGTTGACCGCCATCACGCCAAAGCCGGTGGCCTCTTCGCAGGAGACCTCGATGCAGCCCACGGTCACACCGCGGCCGTTGGCCACGTGGTCGGCCAGCATGATGGAGTAGTCCATCTTGTAGACATGGTCCCCGGCCAGCACCACCACGTACTCGGGCGGCGTGGAGTTGCGGATGATGTCCAGGTTCTGCCAGATCGCATCGGCCGTGCCGCGGTACCAGTGCTCTTCGTTGGTCCGCTGCTGTGCCGGCAGCAGGTCGATGAACTCGCCCATCTCGTTGCGCATGAAGCTCCAGCCGCGCTGCAGGTGGCGCAGCAGCGAGTGGGACTTGTACTGCGTGATCACGCCGATGCGGCGCAGCCCGGAGTTCAGGCAGTTCGACAGTGCGAAGTCGATGATGCGGAACTTGCCGCCGAAGTGAACTGCCGGCTTGGCGCGGTTGTCGGTCAGGTTCATCAGGCGCGAGCCACGCCCGCCGGCCAGCACCAGCGCGAGCGTGCGCCGGGCCAGCCAACGGCTGTTCGCACTGCGGTTCAAGTCCATCACATCAGTCTCCGTTCGTTCCATCGAAGGCCACCTGCGCGGCCGGGTTCACGAGCGGCGTCAGCGCCAACGCGGCGCTGCACCAGACCTGCACGCTTCGAGGCGGCAGCTCGCATGCTGAAAGCCCATCGGGCGCACCGGCAGCCGCTTCGGGCTTGGCCGGCTCGCCACTGGGCGTTGCGCTGTCCAGCAATGGCCGCCAGGCGCCGCCACGCGGCGGCGCCGGCAAGGCAAAGCGGCGCGGCTGGTCCATGGGGTTGAACAGCAGCAGCGTGCAGTGGCCCACGCCCGGCGGCGCCAGCAGCACGCTCAAAGCGCGATCGCCACGGTCGTGCCAGCCGGCTTCGTCCAGCGCTGTGCCGGATGGTGTGGCCCAGGTCACGTCAGCCACGCCATCGGCGCCAGGCTGGCCACTGAGCCACTGGTCGGCATGCAGCGCAGCGTCGGCGCGGCGCAGCGCGGTGAGCCGGGCGATGAAGGCTGGCAAGGCTTGAGTCTCCGCCGGCTTGCCGGCGTCGCCCCAGTCCAGCCAGGACACGGGGTTGTCCTGGCAGTAGGCGTTGTTGTTGCCGTGCTGGGTGTGGCCGAGTTCGTCGCCCATCAGCAGCATCGGCGTGCCGCGCGAAAGCAGCAGCGTGGCCAGCAGGGCGCGCTGCAGCCGGGCACGGGTGTGCTGCACGGCGGGGTCGTCGCTGTCGCCTTCGATGCCGGCGTTCCAGCTCAGGTTGTCGCCGTGGCCGTCGCGGTTGTGTTCGCCGTTGGCTTCGTTGTGGCGCTGGTTGTAGCTGACCAGGTCGCGCAGCGTGAAGCCGTCGTGCGAGGTCACGAAGTTGACGCTGGCAGACGGCGGGCGTGGGTGGCGCGGATCGGCGGCGAAACGGTCGCTGGAGCCAGCCAGGCGTGTGGCCAGCGCGGCGCGCGTGCTGCGCTCGTGGCCGGGCTGCAGCCAGTAGGCACGCAGGCTGTCGCGGGCCTGGTCGTTCCATTCCAGCCAGCCGGGCGGGAAGCCGCCGAGCTGGTAGCTGTGCGGCGCCAGGTCCCAGGGCTCGGCAATGTGCAGGCAGCGGCGCAGCAGCGGGTCGGCCTGCAGCGCGGCGAACAGGGCCGCGCCGCCGGCGAACCGGCCGGTGTCGTCGCGCGCCAGGATGGGCGCCAGGTCGTAGCGAAAGCCGTCCACCCCGTAAGCCTGCACCCAGTGGCGCAGCGCGTCCACCACCCAGCGCAGCACCATGGGCTCGGCAAGGTTCAGCGTGTTGCCGCAGCCGGTCCAGTTCTGGTACTGGCCCGGCGCATCCGGCTCGGTGCGATACCAGTGGCGGTTGGCCAGGCCCTTGAAGCTCAGGCAAGGGCCTTGCAGGTCGGTTTCGGCGCTGTGGTTGAACACGACGTCCAGCAGCACCTCGAAGCCTTCGCTGCGCAGCTCGGCGATGGCTTCGCGCAAGGCCGGCCCGGCGGTGTGGCCGCTGTCTGCTGTTTCCAGCTCAGGCGGCCCGGCATAACGCGCTTCGGGTGCCAGCAGCCCAATCGGCGTGTAGCCCCAGTGGTTGCGCAGGCCCAGCAATTGCAGCCGGGCTTCGTCGGCACGGGCCTGCACCGGCATCAGCTGCACCGTCGTGACACCCAGGCCGCGCCAGTGGGCGATCAGTGCCGGATGGGCCAGGCCGGCATAGCTGCCGCGCTGGCCGGCCTGCAGCCCGGGGTGCAGCGCGCTGGCGCCGCGCACATGCACTTCGGCAATGACGCGCTGGCCTGCGGGTGGCGGCTTCAGCGCCACCGGCTGCGCGGCCAGCTCGGGCAGCACGCGCGCCTTCAGCGCGACAGCGGCGTTGTCGTCCGGGTGCGGCCGCGAAGGGTCGGCCGGGTCGAAGTCCAGGTAGGCGGCCAGCTCGGCTTGCGTGCGGCCGCGGTAGCTGCCAACCATTTCACGCGCATACGGGTCCAGCAACAGGCGCTGCGGGTTGAATCGCAGGCCCTCTTCAGGCGCCCAGCGGCCAGCCGCGCGGTAGCCGTAGACCTGCCCGGCCCGGCCACCCGGCAGCGTGCCATGCCAGACGCCCAGCGGGCTGGGCAGCAGCGGCAGCCGCTGGGTTTCCTGCTGGCCCTTGTCGTCGAACAGGCAAAGCCAGACCTGCTCGGCCTCGGGCGCCCAGACGCCAAAGCGCAGCCCGCCGGGCACGACGCAGCCGCCCAGCGACAGCGGGTCGCCAGGCGGTAACTCAGGGACGGGCATCCGTGCCTTCGGTGGCAGCTTCCGAGGCGATGAGCGCAGAGAAGTCGACCGGCAGCGGGCCGCCGGCCGGGCGCAGCATCAACGTGGCCAGCGGCGGCAGCGTCAGCACCAGCGACTGTGGCTGGCCGTCCCAGGGCACGGCTTCGGCCTGCAGCGGCCCGGGCGACACGCCGCTGCCGCCGTAGGCCGCGTCATCGGTGTTCAGCAGCGATTCCCACTGGCCGCCCTGCGGCAGGCCAATGCGGTAGCCATGGCGCACCTCGGGTGTGAAGTGGCTGACGACAACCACCGGCGGTGCATCACCGCCGGCCTTGCGCACAAAGGCCAGCACCGAGCTGGCGGCATCGTCATGGCGCAGCCACTCGAAGCCGTCGCCGGACACGTCGCGCTGGTACAGCGCCGGGTGGTGGCGCAACACCAGGTTCAGGTCGCGCACCAGGCGCTGCAGGCCGGCATGCGGCTCGCGCTCCAGCAGCGGCCAGTCCAGCTGGGCTTCGGCGTTCCACTCGCCCCACTGGCCGATCTCGTTGCCCATGAAGAGCAGCTTCTTGCCAGGGTGGCCCCACATGTAGCCGTAGGCCGCACGCAGGTTGGCAAAGCGGCGCCAATCGTTGCCCGGCATCTTGCGCAGCAGCGAGCCTTTGCCGTGCACCACTTCGTCGTGCGAGAGCGGCAGCATGAAGTTTTCGCTGAAGGCATAGACCAGCGAGAAGCGCAGCTCGTCCTGGTGGAAGCTGCGGTGCACCGGGTCGCGCGCCAGGTAGCGCAGCGTGTCGTTCATCCAGCCCATGTTCCACTTGTAGTGGAAGCCCAGGCCGCCGGATTCGCAGTCGTCAGACGGCGGGCGGCTGACGCCGGCAAACGAGGTGGACTCCTCGGCGATCATGATGGCCTCGGGCCGCTCGATGCCGATGGCCCGGTTCATGCGCCGCAGGAAGGAGATGGCTTCCAGGTTCTCGCGGCCGCCGTGCTGGTTCGGAATCCACTCGCCTTCCTTGCGGCTGTAGTCGCGGTAAAGCATCGAGGCCACCGCGTCCACCCGCAACCCGTCGATGCCGAAGCGCTCGATCCAGTACAGCGCGTTGCCGATCAGGAAGTTGCGCACCTCGCGGCGGCCGTAGTTGTAGATCAGCGTCTGCCAGTCGGGGTGGAAACCCTCGCGCGGGTCGGCGTGTTCGTAGAGATGGGTGCCGTCGAACTGGGCCAAGCCGTGTTCGTCGGTCGGGAAATGGGCCGGCACCCAGTCGAGGATCACGCCCAGGCCGGCAGCGTGGGCGGTGTCGACAAAGTGCTTGAAGTCTTCCGGCGACCCAAAGCGCGAGGTGGGCGCAAACAGGCCGGTGGGCTGGTAGCCCCACGAGCCATCGAACGGGTGCTCCTGCACCGGCAGCAGCTCGATGTGGGTGAAGCCCATGTCGCGCACGTAGGGCACCAGCTGCGCGGCCAGTTCGCGGTAGCTCAGCCAGCGGTTGTCCGGCCCGCGGCGCCACGAGCCCAGGTGCGCTTCATAGATGCTGATGGGCGCGTCCAGCGCGTTGGCACGGCGGCGCAGCGGGCTGCTGGCCACGCCGGCAGGCAGCCGCTGCACGATGGAGGCGGTGCTGGGCCGCAGCTCGGCACGGTTGGCGTATGGGTCGGACTTCAGGCGCAGCCGACCGTCGGCCCCCACCAGTTCGAAGCGGTACAGGTCGCCCTCGGCCACGTGCGGGATGAAGATCTCCCACACGCCGCTGGCAGGGTGCAGCCGCATCGCGTGGCGCCGACCATCCCAGCTGTTGAAGCTGCCGACCACCGAGACCCGCCGCGCCGACGGCGCCCAGACGGCGAAGCGCACCCCCCCTACGCCGCCGACGTCCAGCGGATGCGCGCCCAGCGCCTCGTAAGGCCGCAGGTGCGTGCCTTCTGACAGCAGCCAGAGGTCCGTCTCGCGCAGCTGCGAGCCAAAGCGGTAGGCGTCGTCGAGCCGCGACTGGTGCGTGCCCCAGTCGATCTGCAGGCGGTAGTCGGGCGCGGTTTCGGACGCGGGCAGCACGCCGCACCACAGGTCGCTGCCGGTCACGCAGCGCAAGGGCGCAAGCAATGCGCCCTTGGGTGTCACGGCGCTGACCTGGACGGCGCCGGGCAACAGCACCCGCAGCGCCCAGCCTGGCGATGCATCGGCCAGGCGATGCGGGCCGAGCACGGCAAACGGGTCGGCCGATTCGGCGCGCTGCAGCGCGGCAACGAGGTCAGCCGAAGGGGCGCCGGGGAAAGCGCCGAGTGAGGGGCCGGGCTGGGCGCCGGGCTGGGCATCTGGCACGGGTAAAGCGGTCATGCGCGGCGGCAACAGTCCTGTGCAGAAGTGAGGGCCAATCTACCGCAATACGCGGCAACCGGGCAGGGATGTTTGGATGGCCTCAAGCGGCAGTGACAGCAATCGCCGCGCCATGCGCCGGCAACAGCCAGCAGCGGCCGCCGGCGCAGTGCGCATCGCCTGAAGCTTCCAACAGTTCCGCAGGGGCAATGGGTGTGCCGTTGACGGGTAGCAGCATGCCAAGCTTGGCCGGCAACGGCAGGCTGACTGGCGTGTCGCCCAGATTGAAGGCCAGCACCAGCGCCGGGCCGGCACCCCGCGCGCGCTCGAACAGCAGCACCGGCTCGGCCGCGTCATGGAAGCGGATGCTGCCGTTGCGCAGCCTGGCTTCGCCGCGACGCCAGGCCAGCAGTGCGCGGGCATGGTGCAGCGGGCTGGCCGGGTCGGCCTGCTGCAGGTCCACCGAGCGCTCGCCGTGGCCCTGGCCCAGCGGCAACCAGGGCGCGGCGCCGGCATTGAAACCCGCCTGCAGCGCGTCGTGCTGCCAGGGCATGGGCGTGCGGCAACCGTCACGGCCCTTGAACTCGGGCCAGAAGGTCTTGCCGTAAGGGTCCTGCAGCAGCTCGAACGGAATGTCCGCCTCGGGCAGGCCCAACTCCTCGCCCTGGTAGGTGCAGACGCTGCCGCGCAGCGTGAACAGCAGGGCCTGCAGCGTGCGGGTGAGCACCGGGTCGGGTTGATTGGCGGGCGCCCAGCGCGAGGCCACGCGCGGCACGTCGTGGTTGGACAGCGCCCAGCAGCCCCAGCCACCGGTGCGCGCCAGCGCCAGTTCCAGGCTTTCGACCTGCTCTCGGATCTGCTTGGCCGAGACATACGGCGTCAGCAGCGCGAAGCTGTAGGCCATGTGCAGGCGTTTGCCGGCCTCGGTGTAGTCGGCCATGATGGGCTGCGGGTGGTCGTCGCCCACCTCGCCGATGCTGACCGCACCGGTGCCGTCCAGCACCTGGCGCACGCGCTGCAGGAAGGCCAGGTTCTCGGGCTGGGTCTTGTCGTGCAGATGGCGCTGCATGGCATACGGGTTGTCCGGCCGCACCGTCGTCACGCTCTGCTGTTCCTTGGCATCGGCTGGCGGGTTGTCGCGCAGCGAGCGGTCGTAGAACTGGTGGTTGCAGGCGTCGAAGCGGAAACCGTCCACGCCGCGCTCGCACCAGAAGCGCACGTCGCCCAGCAAGGCGTCCTGCACCTCGGGGTTGTGGTGGTTCAGGTCGGGCTGTGCAGTCAGGAAGCTGTGCAGGTAATACTGGCGGCGCCGGCTGTCCCACTGCCAGGCCGGGCCGCCAAAGACGCTGAGCCAGTTGTTCGGCGGGCTGCCATCGGGCTTGGCTTCGGCCCACACGTACCAGTCGGCCTTGGGGTTGTCGCGGCTGCTGCGGCTTTCCTTGAACCAGGCGTGCTGCTCGGAGGTGTGCGAGAGCACCTGGTCGATGATGATGCGCAGGCCCAGCGCATGGGCCTTGGCCAGCAGCGCATCGAAGTCGGCCAGCGTGCCGAAGATCGGGTCCACCTCGCGGTAGTCGGCCACGTCGTAGCCGAAGTCGGCCATGGGCGACTTGAAGAAGGGCGAGATCCAGATCGCGTCCGCCCCCAGCTCGGCCACATGTTCCAGCCGGGCAGTGATGCCGGGCAAATCGCCAATGCCGTCGTTGTTGGCATCAGCGAAACTGCGCGGGTAGATCTGGTAGATGACGGCACCGCGCCACCAGTCCGGGTCCGGCCGGCGGCCGTCTGCAGTCCGAGGGGAAAGGTCTGGGCTGATCACGGTCATGCAGTCGTTTCCTCGCATCGATTTCTCGTTTTCCCTATCTTGCCCTGAAATCGGCCCGTACCCAACCTGGCTTGCAAGCCGCTTCGCAAGAGGCTTTGCGCATGCCCCATGCGGCATGCACACTGGCACCGGCCTTGCAGACAACCCTCACCCGGCCGGCCTTCGCCGCCGCAGGAACACCGCATGGAACTGACGCCCCGCGAAAAAGACAAGCTGCTGATCTTCACCGCCTCGCTGCTGGCCGAACGCCGGCTGGCGCGCGGCCTGAAGCTCAACTATCCGGAAGCAGTGGCCCTGATCAGCGCCGCCATCATGGAAGGCGCCCGTGACGGCAAGACCGTCGCCCAGCTGATGAGCGAGGGCAAGACCGTGCTCACCCGCGCCCAGGTCATGGAAGGCGTGGCGGAGATGATCCCGGAGATCCAGGTCGAAGCCACTTTCCCCGACGGCACCAAGCTGGTGACCGTGCACCAACCGATTGCCTGACAGGAGCCACCATGCTGTTGCCCTCCCCGTTTTGCCGCGCCCTGAACCTGGGCGCTTCGCTGGCCCTGGCCGCCCTGCCGCTGGCCGCCTCCGCGCACCCGGGCCACACCGGTGGCCACCACGGCATCGAAGCCGCCTTCGTGGCGGCCACGCTGGTGCTGTACGGCGCCAACGTGCTGCTGCGCCGCAAGCTGCGCGCGCGCCAGGCCTCGGCGCCAAGGTCCGCCCGATGATTCCCGGCGAACTCTTCACCGACGAAGGTGACCTGCCGCTGAACCCCGGCCGCCGCACGCTGACGCTGGTCGTCGAAAACGCCAGCGACCGGCCGGTGCAGGTCGGCTCGCACTACCACTTTGCCGAGACCAACGCCGGCCTGAGTTTCGACCGCGAGGCCGCGCGCGGCATGCGGCTGAACATTGCCAGCGGCACTGCCGTGCGCTTCGAGCCGGGCCAGCAGCGCACGGTCGAACTGGTGGACCTGAGCGGCAGCCGCACCGTCTACGGCTTCCGCGGCCTGGTGCAAGGAAAACTTTGATGGCCACGATTGGAAAACGCGCCTACGCCGAAATGTTCGGCCCCACGACGGGCGACCGGCTGCGGCTGGCCGACACCGGGCTGATCCTCGAAGTTGAACAAGACTTCACGCTGAAGGCCGGCGGCTACGGCGAAGAGGTGAAGTTCGGCGGCGGCAAGACCATCCGCGACGGCATGGGCCAGAGCCAGGTGCCCAACGGCCCCGGCGCACACGAGGCGGTGGACCTGGTCATCACCAACGCGGTGATCCTGGACCACTGGGGCATCGTCAAGGCCGACATCGGCATCCGCGGCCAGCGCATCGCCGCCATCGGCAAGGCCGGCAACCCGGACGTGCAGCCGGGCGTGGACATCGTCATCGGCCCGGGCACCGAGGTGATTGCCGGTGAGGGCATGATCGTCACGGCCGGCGGCATCGACAGCCACATCCACTTCATCTGCCCGCAGCAAATTGAAGAAGCGCTGTCCAGCGGCGTGACCACCATGCTGGGCGGCGGCACCGGCCCGGCCACCGGCACCTTCGCCACCACCTGCACGCCCGGACCGGAGAACCTGCGACGCATGCTGCAGGCGGCCGACGCCTTCCCGATGAACCTCGGCTTCCTCGGCAAGGGCAATGCCTCGCAGCCGGCGGCGCTGCGCCAGCAGATCGAGGCCGGTGCCATCGGCCTGAAGCTGCACGAGGACTGGGGCACCACGCCCGCGGCCATCGACTGCTGCCTGTCGGTCGCCGACGAAACCGACACCCAGGTCTCGATCCACAGCGACACGCTGAACGAATCCGGCTTCGTCGAGGACACGATTGCCGCGACCAAGGGCCGCAGCCTCTGCGCCTTCCACACCGAAGGCGCCGGCGGCGGCCATGCGCCGGACATCCTGCGCGTGGTCGGCGAGGCCAACTTCCTGCCCAGTTCCACCAACCCGACCATGCCCTACACCGTCAACACGGTGGACGAACACGTCGACATGCTGATGGTCTGCCACCACCTGGACGCGTCCATCGCCGAGGACCTGGCCTTCGCCGAAAGCCGCATCCGCCGCGAGACGATTGCCGCCGAGGACATGCTGCACGACCTGGGCGCGATCAGCATGATGAGCTCGGACAGCCAGGCCATGGGCCGCGTTGGCGAGGTCATCATCCGCACCTGGCAGACGGCGCACAAGATGAAGGCCCAGCTCGGCAAGCTGGCCGGCGACCCGGAGCGCCACGACAACGGCCGCCTCAAGCGATACGTGGCCAAGTACACGATCAACCCGGCGCTGGCCAACGGCATTGCCCACGAGGTCGGCTCGATCGAGGTCGGCAAGTGGGCCGACCTGGTGTTCTGGCGCCCGGCCTTCTTCGGCGTCAAGCCCAGCCTGATCCTCAAGGGCGGCTTCATCGCGATGGCCGCGATGGGCGACCCCAGCGCCAGCATCCCCACGCCACAGCCGGTGCACTACCGCCCGATGTTCGGCGCCTTCGGCGGCGCGCTGGCCCGCGGCTCGCTCACCTTCGTTAGCCAGGCGGGCCTGGCCAACAGCATCGGCGACGCCTTCGGCCTGAAGAAGCAGCTCGCCGCGGTGCGCGGCTGCCGCACCGTGAGAAAGACCGACATGGTGCACAACAGCTACCTGCCGACCATGGAGATCGACGCGCAGACCTACCACGTGCGCGCCGACGGCCAGCTGCTAACCTGCGAACCGGCGACAGTGCTGCCGATGGCCCAAAGGTACTTCTTGTTCTGAACCTGCGCATCCAGGCGTAACTTCAGCAAGTTCCGGCAACGGCGCGGGAGCGCCGTTGCACGGATCCACGGCAGCCGGCTCACCGACGTCGCGAGGCGCACCCGTCGCGCCTTTTCTCAGCACGCAAGGCCTCGTCACCTGTGAAGGGGACAGGTGACCGTTGTTTCCAGGCCGTGTCCCATCAGGGCGATCCCTTAGCGCCATGCGTGGTCAACGCCTGGGACAGCGCCATCTCCTCGTAGGACATGGCTTGAGGCACCTCAGGTCACTGACGACTTAGGGGTTTGACACATCCTTGTCGCACTCCGAGCATCCGTCCGCTCGCCAATCCGGGCGGGCATGGACGACATGGCAGCACGCGTTACCGCGCGTGAACCCATACCTGTTGGGAGCAATGATGAGTTCGATGAGTTTCAGATGGGCCCATGGTCAGTTGATGACCGCCCTGGCCGCCTCAGGCCTTTTGCTGGCCACCAGCGCAATGGCCGCGATCCCCGGCAACACGCCGACGGACGTCGCACGTGCGCTCGGCACGCTGCCATCGGTCGATGTGATCCAGGCCAGCTCTGACGGACTGCCGCTGTTCCTGCGAGGCGACCTCGGTCACGCCCCGCGGCTGGACGCGACGGACCTTGCCGCCACCCAGCAGGCCATGCGCCCCGCGCTGGTCCCGGCGCTGGCCGCCCTGCGCCTGCGCCCGGCCGAGCTGCAGCTGCGCAAGGTCAACGTGGACCCCAACGGCAACCAGCACTTGCGCTACAACCAGACCCACCGCGGCCTGGACGTGATCGGCGGTGACCTGGTCGTGCACATTGACGGCAAGGGCAAGATCTTCGCGATCAACGGCACGGCCCGCGGCGACATCGCGGCCACGCTGGGCGCCAAGAACGTCGGCGAAAGCGCAGTGCATCCCGCAATCGCGGCCGATGCGCGCTTCGCCGGCATGGCCACCACGCCACCGCGCAAGGTGTTCCTGCTGACGCCCGAAGGCCGCTTCCACATGGCCTACGAGACGGTGGTGACCGGCACGCGCGGGCAGGACCCGGTGCGCGACAAGGTCTACGTCGATGTCGACAGCGGTGCCATCGTCGCGGTGCATCCGCAGATCCACTTCGCCGAGAACCGCAAGATCTACAGCGCCAACAACGGCACCAGCACCCCCGGCACGCTGAAGCGTTCCGAAGGCCAGGCGGCCACCAGCGACACCGACGTGAACGCCGCCTACGACGGCACCGGCGCCACCTACGAAGCCTACAAGGCCTTCTGGAACCGCGACTCCTACAACAACGCCGGCGCCGCGCTGATCAGTTCGGTGCACTACAGCACCAACTACTGCAATGCCTACTGGGACGGCACGCAGATGGTTTACGGCGACGGCAACTCCAGCCAAGGTTGCCTGCCGCTGGCGCGCGCCGTGGACGTGACCGGCCACGAACTGACCCACGCCGTGACCGAAAACGAGTCCGGGCTGGTTTATTCGGGTGAATCGGGCGGCCTGAACGAGGCCATGTCCGACATCTTCGGTGCCTTCACCGAGGCCTATGTCGACGGCGGCAAGACCGGCACGCTGACCGTCTCGGCCGACACCTGGAAGGTCGGCGAAGACATCCTGCCGCCTGCGTTGCGCTACATGAGCGACCCGGCGGCCGATGGCTCGTCCAAGGACTTCTGGGTCAGCGGCGTGGGCAATGTGGACGTGCATTACAGCTCGGGCATTGCCAACCTGGCGTTCTACCTGCTCTCGCAGGGTGGCACCCATCCCCGCGGCAAGTCCACGATCAACGTGACCGGCATCGGCATGGCCAAGGCCATCCGGGTCTTCTACGAAGCCAACGTCAACATCCTGACCTCCAACGCCAACTTCCTGGCAGCCGGCAACGCGACCAAACAAGCCGCGATCAACCTCGGCTTGACCGCGGCTGAGCAGGTCTCGGTGGCCGATGCCTGGAATGCCGTAGGCGTGGCGGTGACCGGTGGCACCGGCGGTGGCGGTGGTGGCGGCGGTGGCACGGACATCGTGCTGACCAACGGCACCGCGGTCACCGGCATCAGCGGAGCGGCCAGCTCGCAGGCGTTCTACAAGATCGTCGTGCCGAGTGGGCAAACCTCGCTGACCATCGCCATCTCGGGTGGCACCGGTGACGTGGACCTCTACACCAAGCTGGGCGCCCGCCCGACGCTGTCGACCTACGACTGCCGTCCGTACAAGACCGGCAACGCCGAAACCTGCACCGTGACCAACCCTGCGGCCGGCACCTACTACGTGCTGCTCAACGGGTATTCGGCCTACAGCGGCGTCTCGCTGACGGCCACTTACTCCACGACGGGTGGCGGCGGCGGTGGTGATCCGTTGCTGACCAATGGCCAGGCCATCACGATCTCCGGGGCCACCAGCAGCGCGCAATACTGGCGCATCACAGTCCCGGCCGGCAAGACGCTGACGATCACCACCTCGGGTGGCACGGGCGACGCAGACCTCTACACCCGCTTCGGGTCACGGCCGACCACCACCACGTACTCGTGCCGGCCTTACCTGAGCGGCAACAACGAGACCTGCACCACCACCAGCACCTCGGCAGGTGACTACTACATCATGGTGCGCGGCTACTCAGCCTTCTCGGGCGTCAGCCTGAAGGCAAGTTACTGACGCGAGGACGGGCAGCGGCCAGGCGGCTGCTGCTTGTCAACTCCCACACACACGGCCGCCCCCAACGGGGCGGCCGTTTTCATTGGCGAACTGCATCTGATGGCGTGGCGCGACCGCGCCTGTCAACGAGGAGCGGCCGTATGATTTGCCGCAGCCACGGCACTAGAAAATGACACAACCCAAACCGCTGAGCGTCGATTGCGACCGACACGGCCGAAAAATCTCCGCCGTGGTGTGCTGTCACATGATTGGACCGAATGCCAGACCAGTAGGCTTCATCGAAAACAAGTCTGAGCCCAACGACCGCCAAGCTTGGTGCTATGCCTGCGAAGAGAAATTTGAGGAAGAGGGCGAGATGACCCAAGCATTCCATGAATTCAACAACATGCGCTTGGTGTGCATCGCCTGCTATGCAGAGATTCGCTCCCGCCACACGCTGCCAAGCCAATGACAGCAACGAAAGCTCAGACCCATGCGGGTGTTTTTGGACGACGAGCGCAAGACACCCGATGGTTGGACCAGGGTGTACTGGCCTGACGAAGCCATCGCGCTGTTGCAGACCGGCAATGTTCGGGAGATCAGCCTCGACCACGACCTCGGCGACGATGAACGAGGCACCGGTTACGACGTGATCCTGTGGATCGAACAGGCGGTTGCATTGCAAGGCTTCGTGCCACCCAGGATCCACGTGCATTCCGCCAACTCGTCCGCCCGCGAGAAGATGCTGCTCGGCATTGCGGCGATTGAACGACTGGCCAAGGTGGCCTGACAACCACCATCAAACCTTGGCAGACCGATGCAGATCGACCACCCCACCGAAGTCGACGCCCAGGGCATCGCTACGGCCCACGTGCGTTCATGGCAGCCCGCCTATGCGGCCATCCTGCCTCCTGCCTTCCTGGCCGAACTCTCCATCGAGCAGCGCAGCGAACGCTGGCGCGGCATCCTCGCGCGCCAGGACTCGAACACGCGGGTGATGCGCGACGAGGCGGGCCAGGTGCTCGGCTTCGTCAGCCATGGGCCTTGCCGCGACGAAGGTTCGCCGCCCACGCGCGGCGAGATCTGGGCGCTGTATGCGTTGCCCAGCGCCTGGGGCCAGGGCGTGGGCCGTGCGCTGCTCCAGCGTGCGCTCTCGGAGCTGCTGGCCCAAGGCCGCGACTCGGTATCGCTCTGGGTGCTCAGCGGCAACCAACGCGGCATCCGCTTCTACCGCGCCGCCGGCTTCGCCGAAGTGCCGGGGAGCGCCAAACTGCTGGAACTGGGCGGCCGGATGGTGGAAGAAGTGCAGATGCTGCGGCCCTTGTTCGGCGAAGCCTGAGCCTGGTGGCAAGCACTCGACACCAGCTGGCGCTGCCTCAAGACGCCCCGCGAGGACCGCGGCTGTGCCAGCATCGGTCCTGACCTCATGCCGCCCACCGCACCCGGAGCCTCGCCATGCCCGCTGCCACCACCGCCCGCCCGCTGCACGAATCCTGGCTGTTCCGGATGGCGGCGCCTGAGCTCTCGATGCTGGAGAACCTGGCGGCCGAGGCGGACTGGCGGCCGGCGACGGTGCCGGGCACGGTGTACCAGGACCTGATTGCGCAGGGGGCGATTCCGGATCCGTACTTCGGCACGCAGGAGGTCGAAGTGCAGTGGGTGGCGGAGAAGGACTGGTGCTACCGCTGCGACTTCGAGGTGGATGCCGCGGCGCTGGCCGTGCAGGTGGACCTGGTGCTGGACGGGCTGGACACGTTTGCCACCGTCTATCTGAACGGGCAGCGCGTGCTGGTGAGCGACAACATGTTCGTTCCGGCGCGCATCGAGGTGCGTGGCCTGCTGAAGCCGGGCACGAACCGACTGGGGCTGTATTTCGAATCGGCCCAGCGACGCGGGCGCGAGCGCGAGGCGGCGCTGGGGCGGCGCAACCTGTGGAATGGTGAATCCAGCCGGCTGCATGTGCGCAAGGCCCAGTACCACTACGGCTGGGACTGGGGCCCTGTGCTGTTGACGGCCGGGCCGTGGCAGCCGGTCAAGCTCGAAGCCTACGAGACCCGGCTGCAAGAGGTGGACAGCACCGTGCACCTGGCGACGGACCTCGGCCATGCGCGGGTAGACCTGCGCTGCGAACTGGCGGGAACGCAGGACGCGGCGCTGGCGTTGCACCACCGTCTCCTCGACCCGCAAGGCAAGCTCGTGGCCGAAGCTTCGGTGCCCGCCGGCACCGAGGCCAGCCTGCATGTGGACGCGCCGGAACTCTGGTGGCCCAACGGCCAGGGCGCGCAGCCGCTGTACACGCTGGTCACAACGCTGCAGGCCGGCGAGCAGGTGCTGGACAGGCACAACCGCCGGATCGGCCTGCGCACACTGCGGCTGGTGCAGGAGCCGGTGGCGGGCGAAAAAGGCAGCTCTTTCTGCTTCGAGGTCAACGGCCGGCAGGTCTTCATGGGCGGCGCCAACTGGATTCCCGACGACAACCTGCTCAACCGCATCACGCCCGAACGCTACCGGCTGCGCGTGCGGCAAGCGGCCGAGGCAAACATGAACATGTTGCGTGTCTGGGGCGGCGGCATCTACGAGGACGACGCGTTCTACGCCGCTTGCGACGAACTCGGCCTGCTGGTCTGGCAGGACTTCCTGTTCGCCTGCGGCATCTACCCGGCCAACCCCGAGTTCCTGCGCAGCGTGGAGGCCGAGGCCGCTGCCGCAGTCAAGCGCCTGCGCCACCACGCCTGCCTGGCGCTCTGGTGCGGCAACAACGAGGACTACGCGATTGCCGAGTCCATGGGGCTGTACGGCAAGGGCAAGGACATGGTCCGCTTCGAGGCCCGCGCCATCTACGAGCAGTTGCTGCCCGAGCTCTGCGCCCGGCTGGACCCGCAGCGCCCCTACTGGCCCGGCAGCCCCTACAGCCCCAGCGCCAACGACACGCTGACCTCCGACAACCCCACGGTGGGCGACCGCCACAGCTGGGAAATCTGGCACGGCGCGATGCTGCCGTACCAGCGCTATCACACGGTGCAGGCGCGCTTCGTCAGCGAGTTCGGCATGCAGTCGCATCCGTCGCTGGACCTGCTGCAGCAAGCCATCCCCGAAGCCGAGCAATTCCCGCTCAGCCGCACCATGGCCGCGCACAACAAAGCCGGCCTGCCGCTGCAGGATGGCCACCGGCGGCTGGCGGTGTATGTGGCCGACACGCTGAATGCCGGACCCACGCTGGCCGATGCGGTCTATGCCACCCAGTTCGTGCAGGCCGAGGCCATGCGCTACGCCTTCCAGGACTTCCGCCACCGCTGGCTGGGCGCTGGCCGGCGGGCGGTGGGCGGCGCGCTGGTCTGGCAGCTCAACGACTGCTGGCCGGTGACCAGCTGGGCCATCATCGATTCGCTTGGCACGCTGAAACCTGCATGGCATGCGATCCGCCGCGCACTGGCGCCGCTGGCCATCGCGGTCCGGCAGGTCGACGGCGAAGCTCGTTGCTGGATCTCGTCAGCGCTTGCGGCGACCCGCTGCGAAGTCCGCCTGCAATGCCATGCGCTGGCCGGGGTCAGCAGTGAAGTGCAGACGGCTGAACTAATGGCGCCATCCAACGGCAGCACCGACCTGAATTTCCCTCTGGACCTGGCCGCGCCGGCCGTCGTCGAAGCCAGCCTGTGGGTGGACGGCGAATGCATCGCCCGCGACTGCGCCTGGCCCGAACCGTTCCGCTTCCACCCGCTGGGCGACTGCGGCTTGCAGGTAGCACGCCACGCGGGCGGCCTGACGCTGCGCACCGAACGCCCGGCCAAGGGCATCTGGCTGGCCGCGCCCGGCGTCAACTTCTCCGACAACTTCATCGACCTGATGCCGGGCGACGTGCGCAGCATCGCCGTCACCGGCCCCGACCTGCCCATCCAGGTCACGGCACTGGACCAGACACCTTTCGAGGCCTGAGGGTCTCTGAGGCGCTCAGCCCGCGGTGGTTTTCCGGTTTCTCGACCATGGCCACCACGACCGTGATCCGGGCAGGTAGGCCTTCGAAGCGCGCAGGCTCAGCTGCACCCGGGTGCCCAGGCCGACAGCGCTTTCGATGTCGAGTTGGCCGCCCAGGTGGCGGGCGCGTTCGTACAAGCCCACCAGTCCGAAGTGGCCACGGTCCCGGGCTTGCTTGGCCCAGGCGGGCAGGCCATCCGGGCTCGGGGTGAGGTCAGAAGGAGACACGTCCATGCCAATGCCGTCGTCGACCACGAACAAGGCCAGCGCCTGCGGACCGTAGCGCACGGTCAATCGTATTTCGCCGGCCTGAGCGTGGCGCAAGGCGTTCTGCGCGGCCTCCAGGCCGAGCCGGAAAGCCTCCTGCCAGACAGCCGGCGCCAGCGCGCGCGCATTGCCGATGCACTCCCCGCGCACGCCGGGGCGATGGCCGGCACCGCGCATCGCGATGACGGCCGCCTGCAGTGCCTGCGACAGCTCCTCGGGCTGCTGGTGGCGGCGCAGGTCCTGCACGCGGGCGCGCGTTTCGGCGACCGCCGCGTCCGCCATGTCCAGCGCCGAGACCAGCCCGCGGCGCAGCGGGTCGCTCTCGGGCAGCTGGATGCTGGCGGCCTCGATCTGCACCGTCAGCGCCATCGTGCTCTGCAGCAAGGTGTCGTGCAGTTCGCGGGCAATGCGCTCGCGCTCGGCCAGGCGCGCCTCGATGCGCTCCTGCGCGCGCCGGCTGTTCCAGGCCATGCGCCAGCGGTACAGCAGCCAGCCCAGCACCACAGCCGTGGCCGCCAGCAGGGCGCGGAACCAGCCCGTCTGCGTCAGCGTGGGCTGGACCGCGAAACCCATGCCGGCCACCGCAGACTGCCAGCGCCCGCCTTCGTCCATGGCTTGCACCTCGAACCGGTATTCGCCCGGGGGCAGGTGGGTGAACACCGCCTCGCGGCGCTCGGTGGGCGCCTGCCAGCCCGGATCCAGCCCGACCAGCCGGTGGCGGAAGCGCACCCGCTCCGGCGCGCCGGGCAAAGGCGCGGTGTAGCCGATGCGAACCACCTGGCTGCCAGCTGGCAGCTGCAGGTCGGTCGAGGTCGGCCATGGCTGGTCATCCACGGAGACGCGGGTGACCCGCGCGACCGGTGCCGCAGTGGCGGCTGCGGGCCGTGCAGGGTCCACCCAATAGATGCCGGTGTTGCGGCTGAACCAGAGCCGGCCGTCCCGGCCTTCGGTGGCAGACGGCAGGCCGCGCACCGAGGGCGACGGACCGATCACGCCATCGCGCCAGTCCAGCCGCTCGACCGGCAGGCGCCACTGCGGCTCGCGCTGCCAGCGCTTCAGGTCGGACCGCCGGATGCGCAGGATGCCGGATTCGTCGTTCAGCCAGAGGTCCCCGCCTGCCGACTGCACGATGCCCGAGACCGAACGCAGCCCCTGCTCGCCGTCGACCTGCAGGCCACGGAAGCGCCCGTCCAGCAGTTGCGATGCACCCAGCTCGCCGCCCACCCACAGCTCGCCGTCCCGCGCGTGCAGGCTCAGCACGCGGCCCAGCGCCAGGCCCTGCGTGCGGCCGAAGCGCTGCTCGCCAGCCGCGTCGCGGCGAATCACCTCGCCGCTGGCCAGGCCACGCCAGAAGCCGCCACGGTCGTCCAGCATTGCGGTCATCACTTCTTCGCCGCGCTCGGCCGGTCGCACCGCATCCCAGCCGGTCCCGTTCCAGCGGCGCAGCGGCGTGGCCCACCAGGCGGCCCAGATCGCGCCTTGCGCGTCTGCCGCCAGGATCTGCACCGGGTTCTTCGGCGCGATGTCGGCCGGCGCGGCCACACGCTGCATGCGGCCGTCCACCAGGTGCCACAGGTCCGGAATGCCGCCGACCCAGGCTGTACCGTCAGGTGCCCGCACCGCTGCGCCGAACATGGTCTCGCCGGGCCGGTAGTCGCCCGGCAAGGCCTCGAAAGCACCCGTTGGCCACAGCCGTGCCGGCGGCTGGCCGATCGAGCCGGTCACCACCGAACCGTCGTCCAGTGGCGCCATCACACCCACCTCCAAGCCGTGAGCCAGAGGTGCCGGCACCGCGCGCGCCGGGCGGAAGCGGTCCAGTCCCTTGGCGGTGCCCACCCACAGGTTGCCGTCACGGTCCACGAAAGAGGCCGTGACGCGGTCGCCGGACAGGCCGTCCTGCGCATCGAAATGCTCGAAGCCGGAGGCAGGATCCTCGGGCCTGGCCAGGCGCAGCATGCCGCCATCGGACAGGAACAGCCAGATGCCGCCATCACGGTCGGCGCGCAGGCCGCCACCGTGATGGCCGATGGACCGTACCGGCAGCCGTGGCGCCGCGGCGCCATCGGCCAGCCGCAGCCGGTCGTCGCGATCCCACAGCCAGCGGCGGCCCTCGCGGTCGATCGACATGTCATTCACCTGGTCCATGCCGACGGCGCGTTCGAAACGCGACGCGCCCGGCCGGCGCAGGTCCCAGCGGCCGTTGGGCCCGTTCAGCCACAGGGTGCCGCCAGCGTCCTGCATCAGGTATTGGTAGAAGTGGCCGTCCAGCCCTTGTGCTGGGCCTACCTCGGACCAGCGGCCATCGGCCTGCAGTGCAAAAAGGCCCAGCGCCGTGGCCGCCCAGACCTGGCCGTCGCGGTCCTGCAGCAGGTGGAAGACCGTGCCGTTTGGCAAGCCGGCTTCGGTGCCGTACCAGTGTGCGCTGGCGGACGAAGCCGCAGGTGCAGCGTCCCAGCGCAGCACGCCGCCCAGCCTGAAGCCGATCCACAGGCTGCCGTCAGGTGCCAGCGTCAGGGTGCTGATGTTCTGGGCATGGCCCAGGCTGCTCCCGGCGGGGAACAGGTCGACCCGCTCGAACTTCAGCCCGTCGAAACGGAACAGGCCACTGGTCGTGCCCAGCCAGAGGAAACCGTCAGGCGTCTGCGTGATGCCGACGATCTCGGTCGGCGCGCCATCGCGCGCAAACCAGGCGCTGTGCTGCAGCTGGCCGAGCCGGCGGTCAGGCTCCAGCGCTGCACAGGGCGCGATCAGGCCAATGGCGAGGCAGCATGCCAGCAGGTGAGCGGCGATGCGGCTCGCGAAGCAGGTGTCGGCACCGGTACGGCAGGTTGGCAAATGGGACACGGCGGCCATTGTGGCGGCCCATCCCGTGCGCTGCCTGACACGGCCCTCAATTCAGGCACCCGCTTGGGTCAGTGCCGCACGCGGCCGTCCTCGGTCAGGATCGTCATGTCGACGAACTTCGAGCCATTGTGGCGCTGGGCCGAGAAGTTGACGAAGAAGCCGCCCAGGTCGAAGTCGTGCAGCGATTCGAGGCCGGCCACCAGGCTCTCGGCATGGATGGTATTGCCCGCGCGGCGCAGGCCCTCGACCATTGTTCGCGCAGCGACATACCCTTCCATGCCGCTGTAGCTCGGGTCCTTGCCCGGCAGGTGGGAGGCCTTGAGCCGGTCGAGGTATTCACCCGCCACCGGCGTGCGGGTCGAGAACGGGAAAGGCATGACCTGCGAGACGATCACGCCCTTCGCGGCCGAGCCCAACTCGTCGGCCAGTGCCTGCGTGCCGACAAACGAGAGGTTGTAGAAATTGCCGCCAAAGCCGGCCAGCCTGGCCGCACGGATGAAGGCCGCGCAGGACTTGTAGGCGCTGATCTGGATCACGCACTCGGGCGAGCCGGCCACCACGCTCTTCACCGCGGCGGCCACGTCGGTGGAGTTGCGCTCCACCGTGCCCAGCGACACCGGCGCCAGGCCCAGCGGCTTGAGCGCCGCCTGCACGCCCTGCAGGCCGGACTGACCGTAGCTGTCGTCCTGGTAGAACACGGCCACCCGCTTGATGCCCACTGCGGTGATCTGCTTGACGATCTCGGCGGCCTCGTCGAAGTAGGACGCCCGCACGTTGAACACGTAGCGGTTGAACGGCGTGCGCAGCGCCTCGGCGCCGGTGTAGGGCGCCACAAACGGCACTTTGGCCGCCGTGAACAAGGGCAGCGCGGCGAGCGAGGTGGGCGTGCCGACATAGCCGAACAGCGCAGTGACGCCTGCGCCGATCAGCGACCGGGTGTTGGCCGCACAGCGCTCGGGCTCGTAACCGTCGTCCATGCTGCGCAACTCGATCTTGCGCCCACCAATGCCGCCGCGCGCGTTCACCTGGTCGAACACCAGCATCGCCCCCTGCCGGAACGCCAGGCCGAGCTCGCTGGCAGGCCCGCTGAATGGGGCGGACTGTCCCAGCAGGATGGGCGCGCCATCGGCCAGCGCGGGCAGGCTGGCGGCACCGGACAGGGCGGCGAGATGGCAGAGAACGTGACGGCGATTCATGGCGTAAGGCAAGGCAGGACCGGGGAAGGACGGACATCTTGACGAGGAACAGCGCGCGGCGTTCACGCGGCTTCGTCAGGCGTCATGCATCGTTAAAAATGGCCGCGAGTATTTCACGCGCTTGGTGACTGCGAAGCGACACCCCTGGCTGGGCTACCCTGCCGATCCCAGCCGAAAACCAGAAGACCTGCATGAGCGAATCCGAAGCCCTGCCCGCCCTGCCCCAGCTTCAACTGGGCCGCTACCGCCACTACAAGGGCGGCGAATACGAGGTGGTCGGCGTGGCCCGCCACAGCGAGAGCCTGGAAGCGTTCGTGGTCTACCGGCCGCTCTACAACCAGACCGGCTGGTGGGTGCGCCCGTTCGAGATGTTCACCGGGGAGATCACCAGTGAGGGCCGCAGCCAGGCGCGCTTTGCGCCGGTGGACGCTGGCGCATCGGCATCCCCTCACGCCGCGCTGCGCGCCACACTGCAGGCCCTGGAAGCCGAGCTGCATCACCCAGGCGCACGCTGCTCACCATCGCGTCTGGAAGAACTGCTGCATGCCGACTTCCACGAAGTGGGCCGCTCCGGCCGCCCATACACCCGCGAGACGGTGCTGCAGTTCCTCGCCGGCCAGGCCCACTGGCCGGACGTGCTGGCCTGGGGCCACGCGGTCACGCCCCTGGGCCCGGACACGGCCTTGCTCACCTACCAGTCGGCCCACCGCGCGACTGGCGACACGCTGGTCAACGCCACACATCGCTCGTCCGTCTGGCGGCGCACGCAGCAGGGCTGGCAACTGCTGTATCACCAGGGAACGCCTGCAGCAGAAGGGCCTTGAACGCGCCGCTGGCCGAGGCCAACAATGCAGGCTCGCACCACCCACCCAAGGAGGAACGCCATGGCATTGACCGAATCAACCGACACGGAACTGGTCTTCTACACCCACCCCTGGTCCCGTGGCGGCATCGTTCGCTGGATGCTGGAGGAAGTCGGCACGCCCTACCGGCAACAGGTGCTGGGCTTCGGCCCGGCGATGAAGGACGCCAGCTACCTCGCGCTGAACCCGATGGGCAAGGTGCCCACCGTCGTGCACCGCGGCCAGGTCGTGACCGAATGCGCCGCCATTTGCGCCTACCTGGCGGATGCATTTCCCGAATCCGGCCTGGCGCCAGCCAACCCGGACCGTGCCGACTACTACCGCTGGCTGTTCTTCGCCGCCGGCCCGCTGGAAGCCGCCGTGACCAACCAGTCGCTGAAGGTAGACATCAGCCCCGAACAGCAACGCATGGTGGGCTATGGCACCTACGAACACACGCTGGACACCTTGGCGCGGGCGCTCAAGGGCAAGCGCTACATTGCCGGTGACCGTTTCAGCGCGGCAGACGTGTACGTCGGCTCCCATGTGATGTGGGGCATGGCCTTCAATGGCATTCCCAAGCGGCCCGAGTTCGAGGCCTACACGGCGGGCTTGAGCGAACGTCCTGCCTACCAAGCCGCCAAGGCCATAGACGCCGAGTTGGGCGAGAAGCTGGCGACGAACAAGGGTTGAAGCAGCGCAGCCCGGCAAACCCGCAGCTTCCGCGGGAGCATCCTCGCTCCCGCTCTATACCCGTCCTCAACACTGAGAACCGGCAGACCGGCAAGCCGCCGACAGCGATTTCCGCAGACGCATCCCGCTGAGTTGAAGGCGTCGGGCAAGATGTCGGCCTCCAGACTTGAAGCACCCAGCGATGCTCCGCGCATCGACTACCACGCCATGCCCTCGACCATCTACTGTTGGCGCTGCAGAATGGAAATCCCGATGCTCACGGAGGCGGAGTGGAACTCGGTGTCACCTCATCTGACGAATGCGTTCGAGCAGATCAAGCGATACCGAGAGACACATCAATGCTCGCTGGCGGAAGCCCAGGAGAAGGGTTTCGGCCAGCAAGCCCTCGCCGCCTATTCGCAGATCACCGGCTTTGAGGAAACCAACCCCAACGCGCTCTTCCATCATCGGCTCAGCATCTACGGACCACCTTGCCATGCCTGCGGAAAGCCTCTGCGCACACCGCAAGCCAGGTACTGTGCAATGTGCAGCGCCGAGCGCATTCCGGGACCCGAGACATGACACCCTTCTCCCAACCCAAAGTCCTCGCCTTCGACGTCTTCGGCACGGTGGTCGACTGGCACGGCGGCATCGTGCGCGAAGTCGAAGCGCTGGGCCTGGCGGTGGATGCCAATGCCTTTGCGCTGGCCTGGCGCGGGGGCTACCGGCCGGCGATGCAACGCGTGATGCGCGGTGAGCAAGGCTGGACGCGCATCGACGACCTGCACCGGCAGATCCTCGACGAAATCCTGCCCCGCTTCGGTCTCCAGGCCATGCCTGAAGAACAGCGCCATGCACTGAACTTTGCGTGGCACAGGCTGGATCCGTGGCCCGACGTGGTGGCCGGCCTGCAGCGCCTGAAGCAGCGCTTCATCCTCACCACGCTGTCGAACGGCAACCTCAGCCTGCTGGTGGACCTGGCCCGCCACGGCGGCGGCCTGCCCTGGGACTGCGTGCTCTCCGCCGAAACCTTCCAGCGCTACAAGCCAGATCCCGCGACCTACCTGGGCGTGGCCAGGCTGCTGGACGTTCAGCCCGCGCAGGTCATGCTGGTGGCAGCCCATCATGACGACCTCGCCGCCGCCCGCGCCTGCGGCCTGGGCACGGCCTACATCGAACGCCCCCTCGAATTCGGTGCGTCGCAGATCAAGGACGTGTCACCGCAGGACGGCAACGACCTTCATGCGCGCAGCTTTTTGCATCTGACCGAGCTGCTGGGCGCCTGATGCGCGGCGACGCCGTGCTCCGCCAGGCTCTCATCGTGCGGCAGCAACAAGGCAGCGCCGACCCCAGCGGGGCCCTATCAGCGCACGTCCTCAGTCCAGCACCACCCCCGTCTGCCGCACCAACTGGCCCCAGTCCTTCAGGTCTTGGCGGATGGTGGCGGCGAAGTCTTCCGGGGTGTTGGATTGCATCTCGTTGGTGTTCAGCTCGTTCATGCGCCGGCGGATGGCGGGATCCTGGATCAGCTGGTTCACGACCCGGTTGAGCTTGTGCACGATGGCGTCCGGCGTGCCGGCGGGAGCGAAAAGGCCGTACCAGGCATAGGTGGTGAACGGGTGGCCTGCTTCGTTCATCGTGGGCACATCCGGCATCAGCGGCAGCCGGGCCGGGCCGCTGTTGACCAGCGGGCGCAGCTTGCCCGCCTTGACGAGTTCCACCGTGGAGGTGGTGTCGGCAAATGCCGCGTTGACCTGGCCACCCAGCAGGTCCTGCACGCAAGGTGCGGTGCCTTTGTAGGGCACATGCGTCATCTGCAGTCCGGCCTGCCTGCTGAGGCTTTCCATCGCGAGATGGCCGCCGGAGCCTGCGCCCCAGGAGCAGTAGCTGAGCTGGCCAGGCCGGGCCTTGGCATAGGCAACAAAGTCCTGCAGCGTCTTGACCGGCATGTCGCTGCGCACCAGCAGCAGGTTGCCTCCCCTGCCGATCTGCACGACGGGCACGAAGTCGCGCAAGGTGTCGTACGGCAGCTTGCGGTAGAGGCTGGGGTTGACCACCATGGCCGCGGCGTAGGCGAACAGCAGCTTGTGACCATCCGGGGGCGCATGGGCCACCGCGTCAGCGCCGAGGATGCCATTGGCGCCGGGTTTGTTCTCGACCAACACCGGCTGCTTGAGCAGCTGCGCCAGCGCGGGTGCGAAGAGCCGGGCCACGGTGTCGGTGCCGCCTGCCGCCGCGGTGGGCACGATCAATGTGATCTGCCGCGTGGGGTAGCTCGTGGCGGCGTCATCGGCCGGTGCAGCGTGGCTGGCGGGTGCGAGCAGGCAAGGCCAGACCTGCAAAGCCAGGCGCCAGGGGGAAAAGCGGAACTTCAGGTGCATCGGGTGGGAGGGCATGGGACGCATCGCGTGCCCGCACCCTATCACCCCGCGACGATGCCCTCCTCGCGCTGCAGTGGCGGCAGCGGCGTGCGCGACTCCAGCACCGCGTCGCTGGGCAGGTAAAACCTCAGGCAGAGGTAGAAGCCATCGGCGGGCGCGGGCAGCCAGTTGGCGCGCGCGGAGGGCATGTCGAACTGGTCTTGCGGCGGCTCGTGCGAGAGTGTCAGTGTCAGACCACCGTCGGCGTCGTACTGCAGGCCGGGCGTGCGGTCGCCAATCGCATGGCGGTGCAGCACGTTGGGCACCAGCATGCCATCGGCGTTGCTGTAAAGCGTGAGCGACCAGAAGGCATAGACGCGTGGCAAGGTGCCTGGCTTGAAGCGCATGCGGTAGCGGTGGCTGCCGGTGAGGGGCCGGCCCTGCGAATCGTTCAGTGCCAGCGAGTAGGTGGCCTCGCGGCTCTCGAGCATGCCGATGTATTTCAAGGCGACCAGCGCGCGGAACTCATAGTCCTGCGCAAAGGTGTTGCCGATCAGCGGCATCTGCAGCCAGCCGGTCATGGTGCGACGGCCGTTCTCCAGCGTGCGCAGCCGCGTCAGCGCCTGGTCCAGCCCCTTCTGCAGCAACGCGAGCTGTTCGCCTTCCGGCACCGGCCAGCCTGGGCCCAGGCCCGCACTGGCCAGTGCGGCCTTGAGCCACGCATCGTCCTCGGGCGGCGGGTCGTCACGCAGCGCGCGGTTGACCTGGGTCGCAAACAGCGTGGCATCCAGCGCAGCGTTCGGGTCGCATTCGGGGTCGAAGGCCGTGGCCTCGCTGGGCCGGCCGGCCTCCCAGTCCGGCAGGCTGGAGAGACGGATCGCGTTCTGCAGCGCATGGGCCGCCGGCAGGTCGCGCTCGTCTTCCTCGACCAGCATCCGGCCCAGCAGCCAGACCCAGCGTGTCGGAGAGATCACATGCTCGTGGCGACCACGAAAGGCAGCCGGCACCTCGCCACGCCAGCCAGGCCCGGTGATCAGGAAGCTGCGCGCCTGGTTGCCGGTGAGGCGCTGGCCGAGGTGCGCAAACGGGTTGGTGAACATGTCCAGCAAGCCCATCACGTGGTAGCGGCCCGCCATGCCGGGCATGTCCAGCACCCAGGCGCCGTCCGCCAGGTCCAGCCAGGCGGTGGAATAGAGCGTGTCGTGATTGGGGGTGGGCACGCGGCTCTGGCCTGGCCGCATCAGCCGGCGGGCGTGCATGAAGCGATTGCACCAGCGCCGCGGTGGTGCCAGGGCTTCGCCGCCGGGCAGTCGCTGCGGCGAGGTCAGCGCGCGCATGCGGCACATCTCGTACACCGGATAGGCATAGAGCACGGCCTCTTCGGCCTGGTGCAGCAAGGCGTCGTCTGGCGTGGTTTGACTTTCTTTCATGGACTGCTCTGGTTCGGACGGTGCCTAGAAGCTGTGCCGCATGCCCAAGGCCACCACCTTGGTGTCTTCGTCGCTGCCGGGTGTGATGGCCACCTGCGCCATGCTGACCGACGAGCCACCGCGGTTGTTCAGCCCCAGTGCGCGGCCGTACAGCACGGTGCGCTTGCTGAGGTAGTAGTCCGCACCCAAGGTCATCACGATCTGGCCGCGCGGGCTGTCGTGCAGTTCCCGCCGGGCGACCTCGGCCAACAAGGTGGTGGTGGTCGCAATCGTCCAGCTGGTGCCGAGCGAGGTGATGCGGGCAGCCGGCACGCCGTCCAGGTTCGAGGTGTTGCGAACGAAGTTGGCCGTCAGCTGGAACTGCTCGTTGAACTTGTACGAGGCGCTGAAGGCCTGGTACTTGGACGTGGCAGGCGTGGGCACGGGCCTGGCGGCGGAGCCTTCGCGCGCGCGCTGAAGACCATAGCCGAGGTAGAAGGTGTCGGTGGCCCAGCCGATGCGGCCCCCGACCAAGTCCCCGCTGTGGCGGCTCTCGACCAGCGACTCGCCCGGTGCCCACGCAAGGTCCAGGATCAGCGGCGACTCGGCCGGGGTGCGGTAGCGCAGCATGTTGCTGCCGCGACCCGCAAACGGGTTCAGCCGCGTCTGGCCGTCAATGGCCGAAACCAGGTTCAGCGGCGAGAACACCACGTTCAGGCCAAACGGATCGGCCCGGTAGATGCCATAGAAGACGGGGGTGTACATGCGGCCCAGGTCGACCGAGCCCCAGCGGCCGGCGAGGCCCACATAGATCTGCCGCGTCCAGCCGAAATCAGGCCCGGGCACGGTACCCGTGCCGGTGTCGGCGTTGAAGCCACTCTCCATCAGAAAATTGGCACGCAGCCCATCCCCAAGATCTTCGGTGCCCTTGAAGTTGATGCGCGAGGCGATGTTGCCGCCATCGTCCACCCGGTACTGGGTGCGCGAGCCGGCCTTGGCCCAGGCCACGTACTGGTCCAGCGCGCCAGACACGGTGACGCTGCCAGCCCACACCGGTGAGGCCCAAGCAGCGCCCAGCAAGACCGCGCTGCCGAGCGACATGCGGGTCTTGAATAAGAAAGCATCGTGAGCGAGGATGCTGGCCTGATATTTCATGTTTTGGACTCCCTGCGGTGGACAGGCCCGGGTGCCAGCTGCACCGTGCCTGTCCTTGACAACGATAGGCCGCGGCCCTCGGCCAAATCTGTCAACCGATTGACAGAATGGGGAAGATCCGCGGCAATAGAACTTCTTCACACTGCCATCGCGCCGCGCCCTTGCCTACCCCTGATGACACCCCGAGCCCGTCCACCGAAGCCGATCAAGCCGATGGCGAGACGCTGCGCGACAACAGCCTGCTGATCCAGCGCGTGCTGCGCTGGACCGAGCTGTTTTCCGAATGGCCCTATCCTCGCATTGCCAACCTGATGCAGTCGGCACGGCTGGTGCGCCATGCGCGCGGTGCGCTGGTGCTGGGGCACGACATTGCGCGGCGCGAGTTGCTGGTGCTGGTCTCGGGCATGGTGGAGATCAGCCGCACCAATGCCGACGGCCGCAAGTACCTGCACAGCTTCATGTCACCCGGCCATGTGGCCCCGCTGGTGCGGCTGCTGGACGAAACCCCCCTGGGTTTCTACAACTACACGGCGCATGAGGAGTCGCAGGTCATCCACCTGCCGGCAGACGCTGTGATCGCCGAGCTGGACGCAGAGCCCAGGCTCTGGAAGGACGTCTCGCGCCTGGCGCTGCGGCGCCAGCGTGAAAGCCTGCAGAGCCTGCACCAGCAGGTGCTGGGTTCGCTGCGGGTGCGCCTGGCCGCCACGCTGGCCAGCCTGGCCGGCCAGACCGGCACACCGCTGCGCAGCGGCCAGAGTCTCAGCATCGGCCTGTCGCAAGGCGATCTGGCGACGATGCTGGGCGTCTCGCGCCAGACCATGAACAAGGAACTGCGCCAACTCGCCGACGAAGCCGTGGTCGCCGCCGTCTACAAGCGCATCATGATCCTCGATGCAGACAAACTCCGCGACATCGCCAGCAACGGCTGATCCAGCATTGCCACCCGGTACCATGTCGGCTTGATCCTGTTGTGCCCCGCCCAGGGAACCGCTGCCATGCTGACCATTCGCAAACTCATTTCCCGCGGCCAGGGCCTGGCCCCTGTGTTGCTCAAGCGCGCCGCCACGGTGGAGCTGGACTGGGATGTGCGGCAGAAGAGCCGCTTCGAGGCGCAGGATTCCACCGGCCGGCGGCTGGGCGTGTTCCTGGCGCGGGGCAGCGTGGTGCGCGGTGGCGACGTGCTGGTGGCCGAGGACGGCTCGCTGATTGCCGTCAAGGCCGCGCCACAGCCGGTGCTGGAAGTGCGCGCCTGCGCCGAGCACGGCAGCCCGTTCGATCTGATGCGGGCCGCCTACCACCTGGGCAACCGCCACGTGCAACTGGCGCTGCAGACCGATCACCTGCTGCTGGAGCCTGACCACGTGCTGGCCGACATGCTGCGGCAAATGCACTTGATCGTGCGGGAAACACAGACCGCCTTCGAGCCGGAGGCCGGTGCCTACGCGGCGGGTGGACATGCCCACGGTCATGCGCATGACGACCACGGCGCAGGCCATGATCACGGGCACGGGCACGGGCACGGGCACGGGCACGATCACGCGCCTGCCGCGGCCCCTGCGCCGGTGCGCGGCAAGCCGATTGGCATTGCCGTCGCCGCGGCACCGCACGTGCATGGCCCCGGTTGCGGCCACGACCACGGGCATGACCACGGCCACGATCACTGAGTCCGTGGCCTCTGCCGAAGCCCTGAGCCCGAGCGCGCTGCTGCAGCTGATGTGGCTGGCCTCGCCAGCGCTGCCGGTCGGTGGCTTCAGCTATTCGGAAGGACTGGAAGCGGCGATCGAAAGCGGGCTGGTGCGGGACGAGGTCTCGGCCGGCAACTGGTTGCTGGACCAGCTGAAGCTGGCGCTGTCGCGTGCCGACCTGGCCGTTGCCGCCGCCGCGCACGAGGCCTGGCAGCAGCACGACCTGGTGCGCGTCACCGCGCTGAACGACTGGGTGCGCCAGACCCGCGAAAGCAGTGAGATGCGGCTGCAGACCGAGCAAATGGGCCGTTCGCTGCAGCTCTGGCTGCTGCAGCGCCAGCCGCAGGACCCACGCGTGGTGGCGCTCGGCAGCCTGGCCCCTGCGCCGACCTGGCCGGTGGCCTTTGCACTGGCCGCGCTGCACACGGGCGCACCCCGCCGCGAGGCGCTGCTGGCGCATGCCTTTGGCTGGGCCGAGAACATGGTGCAGGCCGCGATCAAGTCCGTGCCGCTGGGCCAGAGCGCCGGCCAGCGCATGCTGGCGCGGCTGGTGGAGGCCTTGCCGGCAGTGATAGATGCCACGCTGCAGTTGCCCGAGGACCAGCGCCAGGCCTGCACGCCGATGCTGGCCATCCTCAGCGCCCAGCACGAGGCGCAGTACTCGCGGTTGTTCCGCTCCTGAGGCGCTCGCCAGGCCGCGCTGCGTGACGCAGCGCACGCGCGAGTTCCGGCTTACGCAACAGCAACAGAGCGGCAACCTGCGGCCGCGAGCATCCAGCTCAGCACATCGCCGAGGCACCCACTGCCCGCTGTGCCCACAAGCCGGTCCACCGGCGGAGAGCCCACATGCCATCCACTGCCCCGAACATTGCCGGCGCGCACGCAGCGCATGCCGACGAAGGCCTGCAACACGACCTGCGCCTGCTGGCCGCTGCGCAGTCCCTGCCGGCGACCCTGCCACGCGAGCTGCAACGCCGCCGCGCATTGCGCTGGCTGGCCGCAGGCAGCCTGGCACCGCTGGGCTCGCTGGCCATGGTGGCCTGCGGCGGCGGTGGCGACAGCAGCAGCACGACCACCGACACCAGCACGGACTCCGGCAGCAGCGGCAGTGGCAGCGGCACGACGACCACCACGACCGGCAGCTGCTCGGTGATCCCCGAAGAGACCGCCGGTCCCTACCCTGGCGATGGCTCGAACAGCGTCAACGGCAGCGTCGCCAACGCACTGCTGCTCAGCGGCATCGTGCGCAGCGACATCACGCCCAGCCTGGGCAGCAGCAGCGCGGTAGCCAGCGGCGTGCCGTTGACACTGACGTTGACGTTGGTCAACACCAACAGCAGTTGCGCCTCGCTGGCCGGCTACGCCGTCTACCTCTGGCACTGCGACCAGGGCGGTGACTACTCGCTCTACGCCAGCTCGCTGACCAATGTGAGCTACCTGCGCGGGGTGCAGGAAGCGAATGCCAGTGGCGAGGTAACCTTCACCACCATCTTCCCCGGCTGCTATTCGGGCCGCATGCCGCACATCCATTTCGAGGTCTATCCCAGCCTGGACGTGGCCACCTCGGCCACGCACAAGGTCAAGACCTCGCAGCTCAGCTTCCCGCTGGCCACGCTGAACACGGTCTACAGCGCCAGTGGCTATCAGGAAAGCGTCAGCAACCTGGCCAGCATCAGCTTTGCGACCGACAACGTCTTCAGCGACGGCACCACACTGCAGATCGCCGAGATCAGCGGCAGCAACAGCGCCGGCTACGTCGCATCGTTGACGGTGGGCATCGCGGCCTGAGGCCGGCCCGGCAGTTTCGCGCAGGCGGCGGTGCGGGCCGGCAGGTCCTCCCCCTCGCCTTTCGGCCGGCCGCCGCCTGCGCACCTCCTCGTTCTCGGGCCGCTTCGGCAGGCGCCGCGCATGTCATGATGAAGCCCTTGTTGTCTTCACCTGCATCGCCGGACCCGCACCATGACCCAGCTGCCCGCCCAACGCACCAAGACCTTGCCACCACTGCGCGTCGGCGTTGGCGGCCCGGTGGGCTCGGGCAAGACGACGCTGGTCGAAATGCTGTGCAAGACGATGCGCGACAAGTGGGACCTGGTCGTCGTCACCAACGACATCTACACCAAGGAAGACCAGCGCCTGCTCACCGTGGCCGGCGCGCTGGCACCCGAGCGCATCATGGGCGTGGAGACCGGCGGCTGCCCGCACACGGCCATCCGTGAAGACGCCTCGATCAACCTCGAAGCGGTGGACCGCATGCTGGCGCAGTTCCCGGACGCCGACATCGTCTTCATCGAGTCCGGCGGCGACAACCTGGCCGCCACCTTCAGCCCCGAACTGAGCGACCTGACGATCTACGTGATCGACGTCGCCGCGGGCGAGAAGATCCCGCGCAAGGGCGGCCCCGGCATCACCAAGAGCGACCTGTTTGTCATCAACAAGACCGACCTCGCGCCGCATGTGGGCGCGGACCTGTCGGTGATGGAGGCCGACACCCGGCGCATGCGGCCGAACCGACCCTTCGTGATGACCAACCTGAAGACCCGCGAGGGGCTGGCAGAAGTGGTGCGCTTCATCGAAACCAAGGGCTTGCTGAGCGACTGACAACCGCTTTGCCGCCGCCGCATCACCTCTTCGCTCACGCCAGCCTTCGCGCGCCTTGGGCAAGTTCGCCATCCTCCGCACGCTGAAGTTCCGCATCACCGCGATGGTGGTGACGATTGGCGTGCTCGCTGCGCTGGGCACGGCGCAACTGGTGCTTCAGGTCACACAGGCCGACCTGCGCCAGATGCTGCTCAATGCGGAGCGCGACAACCGCGAGCGCACCGCCGCGCTGCTGGGCAGCAAGCTGAACACCTTGCGCCAGGTGCTGACCCGCGTGGCCCAGCACAGCAGCAGCGTCGACTGGCGAGACAGCGGCGCGCTGGCGCAACTGCTGATGGGCGAAACCGCACTGGCCAGCCTGTTCGACGGGGCCTTTGCGGTGGCGCCAAGCGGCAGGATGCTGGCCCGCGTCGACCAGAAGGCAGGCAGCACCCAGGACCTGCCCAACGTGGGCGACCGCGACTACTTCCATGCCGCCATGCACAGCGACCAGCCGGTGGTTTCCGCGCCGCTGCGCAGCCGCACGCTGAATGCGCCCCTGCTGGTCATTGCCGCCCCGGTGCTGGACGCCCAGGGCCGGCACCTGGGCCTGCTGGCCGGCGGCCTGCTGCTCGAATCGAGCAGCCTGTTTGCGCAGCTCAACATCAAGGCCAGCACCGATGGCTTGATCGACCTGGTGATGGACAAGCAAGGCCGCATCCTGGCCCACCCGGACAGTGGTCGCCTGCTCGGCCTGGCGGTAGACGAGCCCGGCCTGCGCGAAGTCGTCGCCCGCTGGCAGGCGGAAGGCAGCCCGGCCGAGCCCGAGGGCCGGGCCGAGTGGTCCGAGGGCTACCTGGTGGCCATGGCCGGCATTCCGCTGTCGGACTGGGTGCATGTGCGCCTGACCCCGGAGGCCTCCGCCCTGCTGCCGGTGCACGATGCACGGCGCAGCGCCTGGATTGCTGCGGCGCTGGCAGCCTTGCTGGCCGGCGGCCTGGCGGGCGCCGGCTCCTGGCGCATGGTGCGGCCCATCTCGCGGCTGCAGCGCCGTGCCGAGGCCATGCTGGTCAATGGCGACGACAGCGCCGAGCGCTGGCCTGTGGGCCATGGCGAGGTGGGCGCGATGGCCAGGGCCTTCCAGCAACTGTTGCAACAACGCGCCCAGCGCCAGCAGGAGGTCAACGAGTTGCTGCAGCAGCTCGAAGCCGTGGTCGACCATGCGGAGGTGGGCATTGCGCTGACCCGCCACGGCCGGCTGGAAGTCGTCAGCCGGCGCTTTTGCCAGATCTTCCGGGCCGAGCGCGAGCAGCTGGTGGGCCAGCGCACGCGGGTGCTGTATGCCGACGACGCAGCGCATGCCGAGCAGCGTGCACGCATCGGCCCAGCGTTTGCGTCACACGGCAGCTTCGAAGGCGAAGTCCGGCTGCAGCGCATGGACGGCGAAGGCTTCTGGGCCCGCATGCGCGGCCGCGTGGTGCAGCCAGGCAACCGCGGTGCCGGCACGATCTGGGTCGTCGACGACGTGACCCAGGCCAGGCACCACCGCGAACAGCTGACCTGGGCTGCCAGCCACGACGCCTTGACGGGCCTCGCCAACCGCGGCGCCTTCGAAGCGGCCTTGGAGACGCTGACGCAGGAAGCCGGACACGCGCCGTTCTGCGCGCTGTTCATAGACCTGGACCGCTTCAAGCAGGTCAACGACAGCGGCGGCCATGCAGCCGGCGATGCCTTGCTGCGCGGCATTGCCCAGGTGCTGGCCGCGCCGCTGCGCCGCTCCGACCTGGCCGCCCGCCTGGGAGGCGACGAATTTGCGGTGCTGCTGCCGCATTGCCCGCTGGAACGGGCGCAGGCGATTGCCGAAACGCTGCGCGCCGACGTTGGCCGCTACGCGCTGAGCTGGGAAGGTGCAAGCCACTCGGTTGGCTGCAGCATGGGACTGGTGCTGGTCAACGGCCGGCATGTGAGTGCTGCCGAAGTCCTGCGGGACGCCGATTCAGCCTGTTACCGCGCCAAGCGAGAAGGCCGGAACAAGGTGGTGTTGGCAGGCGACTGAACGCCAGGCCAGGTCTTCAGGTCGTCTGCGCGCTTTCGTGCGGCTGGGTGGCGCAGGCAGCGTCGAAGACTTCGCGTGCGCAGTCGTGGCAGCAGCCGCAGCAGGATGCGGCGCGGGTCATGTCTTTCAGGACTTCAAAGTCGCGCACACCGTGCACCTGGACGACTTGGCGGATGTCTCGGTCGCTGACGCGGTTGCAAAGGCAGACGATCATGGGAACCTGCGAGGGACGTGAACTCGGGAATCGAAAACGCAGGCGAAGCATAACCTGAATGCAAATGCTTCTCAAATACCTGTGGTCCGGTGGGGCCAAGTCCCGTGACGCGCTGCACGCTGGCGGCTCGTTCCGGTGATGCCAATGTCGCACCCGTTGCCGCCCTTGCACCCATGAAAAAAGCCGGCGCAAGGCCGGCTTTTCCTTCGCGTGTGCGAGGCGCTCAGGATTCGTCTTCGTTCATCTGGCTTTGCAGCCAGTTCTGCTCGCCGACCTGGGCCACCAGCGCGATCTGGGTTTCCAGGTGCTCGATGTGCTCTTCGGTGTCGTCCAGGATCTCCAGCAGCACGTCGCGGGAAACATAGTCGCGCACGCTTTCGCAGTGGGCGATCGCGTCCTTCAGCAGCGGATGGGAGCCCATTTCGATCTTCAGGTCGCAGTGCAGCGTCTCGACGGCGTTTTCACCGATGAACAGCTTGCCCAGGTCCTGCAGGTTAGGCAGGCCGTCGATCATCAGGATGCGGTCGATCAGCTTGTCCGCATGCTTCATTTCCTCGATCGATTCCTTGTACTCGTGCGCCGCGATCTTCAACAAGCCCCAATGCTTGAGCATGCGGGCATGCAGGAAGTACTGGTTGATGGCGGTCAGCTCGTTCTTCAGCTGCGCATTCAGGAATTCAATGACTTTGGCGTCGCCCTTCATGGCCCGCTCCTTTGAGGTTGTTGTGTGTGAGGGGCAGCGCTCGAACCGCTGCGAATCGTGGCATTCTGCGCCGCATCACCCCATGGGCCAAATGGTTATCCATGCCCGGCCGGATGGATCGCGAATCGCTCGTATTCGGGATTTGCTACAGCCGGCTGCAGCGAACCCCGGCACAAAGACCTCGATCCCAGATCCTGCATTGATGCAAATCGATCTCATTTGCAATAATCGGCCATTGCCCGTTCGTCATCACGATCCGCGTTTGCCGCCACCATGCACAAAACCCCCCAGATCCAGGCCGAAGAACTGAAGACCAGCGGCCTGAAGGCAACCCTGCCGCGGCTGCGCATCCTGGCCGTGTTCGACCGCTCGGAGCGCCGCCACCTGAGCGCGGAAGACGTGTATCGACAGTTGCTGAACGACGGCTCGGACATTGGCCTGGCCACCGTCTACCGGGTGCTCACGCAGTTCGAGCAGGCCGGCCTGCTGCTGCGCAGCCAGTTCGACAATGACCGCGCCGTGTTCGAGCTGAACCACGGCGAGCACCATGACCACCTGGTCTGCCTGCGCTGCGGCAAGGTGGAGGAATTTTGCGACCCGGCGATCGAACAGCTGCAGCAGCGCATTGCCGCCGAGCGCGGTTTCGAGCTGCGCGAACACGCGCTGTCGCTCTATGGGCTGTGCAGCGACCCGGCCTGCCAGGACGGTGCCTGAAGCAAGCCGCTCAGGCGGCCGCGCGCATTGACTTCGCCACCGCCAGCTTCTGCACCACGCTGCGCGCGCGCCGCTTGCGCGCCCAGATCAGCACGCCAGTGACGCTGAAAGAGGCGATCACCACACCCATCAGCGAGATCAGCACCCGCCCGGTCAGGCCGATGATGCGGCCCGAGTGCAGCGGGAACATGCTCTGCATGAAGATGTCGCCAGCGCTGCCGGTGCCGGGCACGCTGTCGCCGGCCAGCTCGCCGGTCCCGGCGTCGAAATAAAGCCAGGCGTTGCCCAGGCCGCCGTCACCGTGGTCATGGCCGGGGCGGAAAAAGCCCACGCCCCAGAGGCCGAACTCGGGCGACAGGAACACCGCGCCAGCCGGCTCGCTGAAGCCACGCCGCAGCCCTTCGGCCTGCGCCAGCGCAACGACCTGGGCGGCGCTGACCTTCGGCTCCGCTGCCGCGGTGGGCGTCGTTGGCGTGCGGCTGGCAAAGGGTGATGGCGACAGCGTCGAGAAGGCCGACACCACCGGCCGCATCACCTGCGTGTTGAGATTCATGGCCACCGAAGTGATGGCCAGCAACAGCACCAGCAGGAACAGCCACACGCCGCCGGAGCGGTGCAGGTCGAACACCAGCTTGTGCCCGCTGGCGCCCCAGCGGAACGCAAACGAGCGCTTCCACTGCGCGGCATTCGGGAACGAGATCCACAGCGCGATCAGCGAATCCAGCACCCAGGCGATGGCGATCAGGCCCATCAGCCAGATGCCCAGCTCGATGCTGCCGGCATCGGGCAAGTGCATCGAGTAGTGCAGCTTGTAGAGAAAGGGCAGCAGGTTCTCGCGGCTCAACGACACCGCGCCCCATTCGCGCCTGCCCTGGACCTCGGCCGTCACCGGGTCCAGCGCCACCTGGTTGTAGCCAGGCTCGAAGAGCTGGCCGGTGGCCGGATCGACCCGCGGCACCACCGACACACTGAAGGTCTCTCCCGGCTCGACCGCCAGCTGGTAGTAGCTCACGCGCACCTTCGGATCCGCCGCTTCCACCGCAGCAACCAGCTCGGCCACCGGCCGAGCCTGGCCCAGCCCGCCACTGCGTGCCTCGTACAGCGCCGGGTTCAGCCAGGCGTCCAGCTCGTGGTCCCATGAAATGACGGCGCCGGTGGCCCCGGCGATGAACAGGAACAGCGCGGCTGCCAGGCCAAACCAGCGGTGCAGCCGCACCATCCAAGCTCTGATCATCGAAACGTCTCTCTGGGAAGCATCAGCAGATCCCGCACAGCACCACGCTGCCAGGACAGGCTTTGACGGACGGCGCTCGGCCCAAGTCCAGCGCCGCTGTCATGCGTCTACTTGAATGGCGTAGATTTTAATGCACCTCATTCGCATTTACAAAATGGCAGGTGATCCGATCCCAAATTCCCGCCGTTCTGACGGGCATCGTGATGCAGAAACCATGTGCCCAGCACGACTTTATGGATGCAAATAAGAATCGCTCGTATTACGATGCATTCATGCAAGCCCTTCAAACCTCCTTCACCGCCCCGGTCTCGGTGTCCGCACCGAACACGCCGGCCATCAGCGCCACACCGGCGCGCGCACCCGATGGGGCCGCCTGCCCGCGCTGGCGCAGCCAGGACTTGCTGGCCCAGGCGCAGCAGGCCGAAATCGCGCACGGCGACCAGGTCTATCGCTTGCGCCTGACGGCGCTGGGCAAGCTCATCCTCACCAAGTGAAGCGGCCGCGGGGATGCCGCCCACTGGTTCTTGTACCGCCATGACCCTTTCCGTGCTGCCGCGCAGCGAGCCCACCGGCCGCGGCCGTCCGTCCGTCCCACCAACGCCTTCGATCCGCGCCGCCGCATGGCCCGGCTTTGCGACCGACCCTCCGGCGCGGCGCTCGCGAACCGCCGCTGCCGACGCCCGGCGACAAGCAGTGCCGCTGCAGCCTTGCTGGCCGGCGCTGATGGCCGGCATCGGCGCGCTGGGCGAGGTGCAGGCGCGCACCGGCCAGGCGGCCTGCACGCTGGCCGCCAGCAGCCCTTATGGCCGGGCGCTGCTGTGCGGCGACCAGGGCCATGTTTCGGGTGGACGACTGGAGCTGCGGCTGTTCTACGCGGCATGGGCGCGCGGCTTCGCGGTGCAGGAGCACACGGCCAATGGCTTGCAGCGCAGCCTGCAGTTTTTCGACGCCCAAGGCCTGCCGCTGCACGAGGTGACGCTGGGCCCGCGCAGCCGGGTGCCCGCATTCGACGCGCTGGTGGCGCGTTTTGCCGCGCCAGCCGCTGCCCAGTTTCCGCAGCACGCAGCGAACAGCCATGCACCGGCTGCGTGCCCCGCCACTCGTGTTGACCCACGCGCTTTTCGCGCCGGCTGGGCCTCGATGCGCGTGCCGCAGGACTTCTACGCGCTGCTGCGCCGCCATGGCCTGACCCGGCTGGCAGCGCTGCAGCTCGCATCACCCGAATTTGCCCAGCCGGTCGACGGTGGTGCCGCACATGAAGTGCTGGCCCGCGCCGCACAGACCGGCCTGCCGCTGAGCCTGTGCTGCGGCAACCCGGGTGCGGTGCAGACCTGCAGCGGCCCGCTGCACCACGTGGAAGTGCAAGGCCCGTGGCTGCAGGTGAACGACGCAGGCCTGCAGTTGCAGCTGCGCGAGGACTGCATTGCCAGCGCCTGGCGGGTGCGGCTGCCGGCCAGTGAAGGGCTGGTGAGTTCACTGGAACTGTTCGATGCCGATGGCCGCACGCTGGCCATCATCGGCGGCCAGCGGGCGCCGGGCCAGGCCGAGCGCTGCGAGTGGCGCGAGTTGCTGGCCAGCGTTGCCCTCGAAGACTCGCCCTGCTGACCCGGGAGCCGCGATGCCACCCTTCCAAGCTGCCGCCACCCTGACCGGCACCAACCCCCACCCGGCCCAGGCGATGCCACCCAGCGGCTCGCGCCGCCGCCGCATCTGGGAACTGTCCGGCCATGCGCAGTGCCCGGTCATCGGCGTGTGCCTGCCGATTGCGATGGTGCGCAAGCTGGTGGACAAGCAGCTGGGCGGCAAGACCGTGGCCAGCGACTACGAGCTGCACTGCGGCGTGAATGCCGAATGCAAGCTGCGCAATGCGATGTCCGAAGCGGTGCAGAAGGAGCTGGACCGGCGCTACGCGATCTCACTGCGCCACAGCCAGCCGCTGAAGACCACCGAGGCGCTGGCCGAGTTCTGGGCCCGGCGCTCGGCCGCTGGCGACAGCGTGGCTGGCGCGCTGTGGGCCACGCTCACGCACCCGCGCTGCGATGCGATGCTGGAAGAGCAGGTGCTGCAGGACATCCACATGCTGCAGCACCAGAACGGCGCCGCCGACCGGGCCGACCTCGCGCGGCTGCAGGCCCTGCTGGACGAAAACCAGGTGCTGTCGCGCGAGCTGGACCAAGCCCAGCAGCGCTGCACCCGCCAGGCCGAGCAACATGCCCGCAAGCTCGACGAACTGCAGGCGCATTTGATGCAGACCCGCGCCGAGCTGATTGGCCGCGACACAGTGATTGCCGACCTGTGGCAGGAACAGCGCCGCTTCGAGGCCGAGGTGCCGGCCCTGCGCGAACGCAGCGAGCTGGCCCGGCAGGTGGCCGAGCAGGTCGAGCGCATCCAGGACCTGGAGCGCGCGCTGCTGCGCAGCCGCCACGAAGCCGAGCGCGAGCGCCTGCGCGCCCATGAAGCGCTGCAGGAGCTGCACCGGCTGCAGGCCCAGCGCGACAGCGACCGCGCCAACGTCAGCGCCGAGCTGTCCGACAGCCCCGAAACGCTGGCCGCGGCGCTGCTGGACCGCGCAGTGCTGTGTGTCGGCGGGCGCACCGGCAGCGTGCCGGTCTACCGCCAGATGATCGAGCAAGGCGGTGGCCGCTTCCTGCACCACGACGGCGGCGAGGAAGACAGCACCACGCGCCTGGACAGCACGCTGGCCGCGGCCGACCTGGTGATCTGCCAGACCGGCTGCATCAGCCACGACGCCTACTGGCGCGTGAAGGACCATTGCAAGCGCACCGGCAAGCGCTGTGTGTTCGTCGACAACCCCAGCAGCGCCGGCCTGCGGCGTGCCTTGTTCAGCCTGAAGGCCGCCGAAAGCGGACAGGACGCGATCTCCCCAATGGCGCCTGCGGCCGGCGCCCGCATACTGCCAACATGATTCCGCATCCCAAACCGCTGCCGCCCGCCGGCGACGCGCTGGCCACGCTGCAGGCCTGGTGGTCGCACCGGCGTGAGCACCAGCGCCAGCTGCAGGCCCACAGGCGCGCTCGCAACGTGGCATTGGGCCCGCACTGGCAACTTCAGTTCGAGGACGAACTCACCGTGCGCAGCCGGCTGCTCGAAACCTTGCACGGCGAAACCCCAGCACCGGCTGGCAGCGACTGGACCGCTCACGTGCCCGACGGCACCGAATGGACCGCCACGCTGACCCAGACCGTGCTGCCCGAGCAGGCCGGTGGCCAGCCGCCGGGCTTGCTGCATGTGCTGCTGGACCAGGCTGCCACCCGGCTGTACGTGGAAGTTGACCGCCAGCCGCGGGTCTGGGTGCAGGCCGTCTACCTGGGCGGCGGAGACGCCAGCGCGCCGCGCCATGCCTTGCGCTTTGCCCTGACCGAAAGCTTCCGCGCCGCGGTGCTGGCCGGCCGCCCAGCGATGCTGGGCTGCGCCCATCCGCATGCCGACTGGCGCCGACCGATTCCCGCCTACGCGATGCAGCGCCTGCGCCGCGAGCTGGCATTGCCAGGCCGCAGCGTCGCTTCGCCCTCGTGGCCGGGCCGCGGCTTTGCCAGCGCGGGCTGAAGTCTTGAAACGCCTTCGCCAACGGCTGGCGCTCTGCAGCGCCAGCCTCGCCTTGCTGGCCGGATGCCAGACCACGCCGCCAGCTGGTGGGCCGACGCCCGAAGCCGCCCGCGCTTCCTTCCTGCTGCTGGGCGAACAGCATGACAACCCGCTGCATCACGCGCAGCGCGCCGCCTGGCTGCGGCAACTGGCGGCCGCCAACCACGCCGCCGGGCGCGAAACCTGGGTTGTCTTCGAGCAGATGGACCGGGCCAATGACGCAGCGCTGCAGCAGAGCGTCCGGCAGCAACACGCGAATGCGACCATGGTCGCCGAAGCCGGCGGCCTGGAACTGAAGGCCTGGGCCTGGCCCCTGCACCAGCCGCTGTTCGACGCGGCGCTGGCAGGCGACGTCCACCTCGCAGGCGGCAACCTGAGCCGCGACGCAGTGCGCCGCGTCGTGCGCGAAGGCCGTGCCGCCGTGCCGGCGGACCTGCTGCCGCTGCTGGACGCGCCCGGCTGGCTGCCGGCCGATCAACAGGCGGTGGAGGCGGACATCGAAGCCAGCCACTGCGGCGCGCTGCCGCCCAGCTTGTTTGGCCCGATGGCCCTGGCCCAGCGGGTGCGCGACGCAGCGATGGCGCAGGCGATGCTCACGGCCGCCGCCGCCAGCGAGCCGGCCGGCCAGGCGCCGCAGGTGGTGCTGATCGCCGGCAACGGCCATGTGCGCAGCGACCTGGGCGTGCCGTTCTACCTGCGCGCCGCGGGTGTACAGGCGGCGCAGATCGTCTCGGTCGCCTGGCTGGAGCCTGACGGCAGCGGAGACGCCGGGCGCTACCAGCAGGTGCAGCGCACCGCGACAGCCCCGCGGCCAGACCCTTGCGAGGACATGAAAAAACCCGGCTGAACCGGGCGCAGCCATGGGTGCCGCTGGCCTATTTCGGCAGCGTCGGGTCGCGTGCCAGGGCCTGGGTGCCGGTCATGATGATGCGCACCATCACGATCACTTGCTCGGTGAGCGCCGGCAGGCGTTCTGGCGGCAGGTCCATTGCGGTGGCGCCCATTGCAAACACCAGCCGGGTGATGGCCTTGGCGGTCAATGCGGGCTCATAAAGCCCGGTGCGGCCATCCTTGGCCATGCGCATCAGGTCCAGCCGCAGCTCTTCCTCGAAGAAGCTCAACTGCCGGTCGACCGCCTGCATGAAGGCGTCGGAACCCACCGCGCCTTCGCGCAGCAGGATGTGCAGCAGCTTGTCGTCCGCATGCAGCTGTTCCATGAAGGCCTTGACCGAGCTGCGCACCACGCTGCGTTCGGTGCCGGCGCGGCCCCGTGCCTTGCCGATGATCTGCCGCAGCGACGCGCCAGCCTGCTCGATCAGGGCCACGGCCAGTTCGTCCACGTCCCGGAACTGGCGATAGAAGCTGTTGGGCGCAATGCCAGCCTCGCGGGCGATCTCGCGCAGGCTCAGCGTGGAGACGCTGCGGTGCGGGCCCAGCAGCTTCAACGCGGCCCGCATGATGTCTTCACGCGAAATGTGCGCCTTGCGACCCGGCCCCTGGGGCAGCACAGGTGCCGGCTCGGCAGCCGCCAGCGCCGGATCGGCTGCGGGCGCCGGCGGGGTCGGAGGCAAGGTGGAAGCCAGGGCGCTGTTCATGGGCATCAGGGTGACCAGCGATGATACCGGCCTGCCGCGTGCAGTGCGCAAGGCTGCGCTGCGTCAATTAACCCTCAATTAATATACGGCTGTATAGACGCGCGTATTGACGGCCGTATACTGCAGGCATCACCTTGACCGGAGTGCCTGTGTCCACGACCTTGACGCGCCCGGCCCAACGCACGGGCTACGCGCATTCGCTGATCGATCCTGCCCTGTTCGACTTCTGGGCCGGCCAGTTCAACCCGCTTTGGACCTGGGCCCGCCCACTGGCACGCATCGTCGAGCGCCGCGCCGCGTCGGAAGGCGCCGTGACCCTGGTGTTGAAGCCCAACCGCCATGTCGGCCCGGTGCAGCCTGGCCAGCATTTGCAGGTCGGCGCCGAAATCGACGGCCACCGAGTCAACCGCAGCTACAGCCTGAGCCGCCTGCCGGGCGCCGATGGCCTGCTGTCCATCACCGTCCAGGCCGTCGACCAGGGCCGCCTCTCCACCCACTTGTGCCAGCATGCCCGCGTGGGCGACCTGCTGAGCGTTGGCGCCGCCTTTGGCGACATGACGGTGCCGGCCCAGCCGAATGGCCGCTGGCTGCTGCTGGCCGCCGGTAGCGGCGTGACGCCCTTCCTGAGCCTGGTGCCCGCGCTGCTGCAGCACCCGCAGGCCGAGGTCCAGCTGGTGGTCTGGGCGCGCCAGCGCGACCGCCTGATCGAAGCCGATGCACTGCGCGCGCTGGCCCGCCAGCACCCTCGCTTCAAGCTGCATTTTGTGCTGACCCGCGAGGCCGCGCTGGCCGAGGGTGAATCCGCCGGCCGGCTGTCGGCCGAAACCCTGCCTGCGCTGCTGGGTGATGCCGGCAGCGCCGAAGCGCTGGCCGAAACCCGCGTGATGGCCTGCGGCCCAGGCGACTTCGTGGCCAACGCCCGCGCGCTGCTGGACGGCCGCGTGGCCGGCCTGCAAAGCGAAGCCTTCTCGCTGCCCGCCAGCGCGATGACAGACGCGGCTGACGCGCTGCCCGTGCAGCTGACGCTGCGCCGCAGCGGCCAGACGCTGACGGTGCCGGGCGGTCAGTCGCTGCTCACTGCGCTGGAAGCCCAGGGCTTCAAGCCGCCTTCGGGTTGCCGCATGGGCATTTGCCACACCTGCGTCTGCACCCGCGTGGAAGGCATGACGCAAGACCTGGTGAACGGCCAGCGCGACGCCGAGCCGCAAGCCGCGCTGCGGCTGTGCGTCAGCCGCCCCTGCACCGATTTGACGATCGACCTTTGATTCCATTGAATTCATGAGTGTTGCTGCCCTGACCCCCGACCAGCTCGAACGCTTCGGCGCCGAGATCGACGCGCTGCGTGCCCGCACCGAGGCCACCATTGGCGAGCGCGATTCACGCTACATCCGCAACGTGGTGAAGGCTGTGCGCTACACCGGCGTGGCCGGCCGCGTGCTGCTGATGGCCGGCGCCTTCCTGCCCGCGCCGTGGTGGCTGGCCGCCTGGGTGCTGGGCGCGCTGTCGCTCGGCCTGTCGAAGATCATCGACAACATGGAACTGGGCCACAACGTGATGCACGGCCAGTACGACTGGATGGGCGACCCTCACCTGCAGGGCAAGACCTTCGAGTGGGACATCGTCGCCACCGCCGACAGCTGGCGCAAGACGCACAATTTCCGCCACCACACGTACACCAACGTGCACGGCATGGACGACGACATCGGCTACGGCGTGCTGCGCCTGTTCCCCGAGCAGAAGTGGCACCCTGCCCGCCTGCTGCAGCCGCTGTACGCGCTGATCTTCGCGCTGCTGTTCCAGTGGGGCGTGGCCATCCAGGATCTGCGCCTGGGCAACATCGGCAAGGGCCCGAAGCACCGCAAGCTGATCCTGCACCTGGCGCTGCCGGTGCTGCGCAAGGTGCGCTACCAATTGCTGAAGGACTATGTGTTCTTCCCGCTGCTGGCCGGCCCCGGCTTCCTGACCGTGTTCACCGGCAACCTGGTGGCCAATGGCCTGCGCAACCTGTGGACCTACACCATCATCTTCTGCGGCCACTTCACGACCGAGGTGCATACCTTCCCGAAGAGCGTGGTGCGCAAGGAGACCCGGCCGCAGTGGTACTTCCGCCAGATCCTGGGCTCGTCCAACCTCTCGGGTGGCTTCCTGCTGAACTTCATGTCCGGCAACCTGAGCCACCAGATCGAACACCACCTGTTCCCGGACGTGCCGGCCAACCGCTACGTCGAAATGGCGCCGGTGGTGAAGGACATCTGCCGCCGCTACGGCGTGCCCTACAACACCGGCTCGCTGACACGCCAGTTCGGCCAGGTGATCTGGCGCATCGTGCGCCACAGCTTCCCCAGCCAGCCACTGCGCACGCAGCTGGCCGGCAACGCCGCTGGCGGTTGAGGCCCACTGCCACAGGGCTGCGAAGCCTCTGCGCAATAAGCAATCGCTGAGGCCGCTCAGCCTGGCAGGCTGGCGGCGGCGAGGCGCCGCAGCGTGTCGACCAGCAAGGCCACATCGGCCTCGGTGTGCGCCGCAGACAGCGCGATGCGCAGCCGCGCAGTGCCGGCCGGCACGGTGGGTGGGCGGATGGCCGGCACCCACAGGCCGGCTTCGCGCAAGGCGTCCATCAGCTGCAGCGACGCAGCGTTGTCGCCAATGATCAGCGGCTGGATGGCCGTGTCGGACTTCAGCAGCTGCCAGCCGACCGCGGCAATCTCCGGATGCCGCGTCGGGTCCAGCCCGTCGCGCAGCTGGGCAATGCGGGCCTGCAGCGCGGCGCGGCGTGCGTCGCCCTGCGGCTGCGCCACTTCGCGCAGGCCGGCACGCGCCGCTTCGGCCAGCAGCGCGGGCGCGGCGGTGGCAAAGGTGTAGCTGCGGGTCTTTTGCAGCAGCCATTCAATGACGACTGCATCTCCCGCCACAAAGGCGCCTGCCACGCCCAGCGCCTTGCTCAGCGTGGCCATGTAGATCACGCGGCGCGAAGCGTTGGCACCGGTCAGCCCGGCAGCAGCAAGCACACCGCGGCCTTGCGGGCCGAGCACGCCGAAGCCGTGGGCGTCGTCGATCAGCAGCAGCGCGTCGTACTTTTCGCACAGTGCCTGCAGGCCGGGCACATCGGCCACGTCGCCGTCCATGCTGAAGACGGCATCCGTCAGCACCAGCTTGCGCGGTGCGGTGCTGGTCGCGAGCTGCGCTTCCAGCCGGCCCAGGTCCGCATGCTCGTAGCGCTGGATGCGGGCCTTCGACAGGCGCATGCCGTCGATCAGGCTGGCGTGGTTCAGCTCGTCGGAGAACATCGCGTCGCCAGGGCCCACCAGGGCCGGCACGATGCTGGCGTTGGTCGCGAAGCCAGCGTAGAAATACAGCGCCTTGGGCAGCTGCACAAAGGCCGCCAGCTCGTCTTCCAGGGCCGCATTGGCAGCGCTGTGACCGCTGACCATGGGCGAGGCGCCGGAGCCGATGCCGTAGGCGTCGATGGCCGCATGTGCGGCGGCGCGCAGTGCAGGGTCGCCGGCCAGGCCGAGGTAGTCGTTGCTGCAGAAGGCCAGCATGGACTGGCCGTCCACCGTCAACCGCGCGCCGGTTTCGGGCACGACGACACGCCGGCGGCGCAGCAGGCTGGCTTCGCCCAGCTCGGCCAGCCTGCCACCGAGTTCGTCGATCCAGCTGGCGGTCACGGCGCCGATCCTTGCGCGGTCACCACGGCACGCCAGGCCCGGGGCAGCACCAGCTCGGCCGCACAGGCCTCGGCGTCCGGCCGAGCCTGCCAGGGCAGCAAGCCCAGCAGCGGCGCGTCCATGTGCGCTTTGAGGTAGCTCAGGTTCTCGGCCGGGCAGGCCATTTCGAGATCGATGTGGTTGGCGATCCAGCCGGCCAGCCGCAGACCGCTGGCGCGGATGGCCTGCGCGCTGAGCAACGCATGGTTCAAGCAGCCTAGCCGAAGGCCAACCACCAGCACCACAGGCAGGCCCATGGCCTTGGCCAGGTCGGCCATGGTGTCGCTTTCGTTCAGCGGCACCAGCCAGCCGCCGGCGCCTTCGACCACCACCGCGTCGGCCTGGGCCTGCAGGGCACGCAGATGTTGAACCAGCGGCGCGATCTCGATGCACTGGCCGGCCCGCTCGGCCGACAGGTGCGGCGACAGGGGCTCGGGCAGCGCGACGGGGTTGTCCAGCTCGGGCGGCACGACAATGTTGGAGGCGGCACGCAGCGCCAGCACGTCTTCGCTGACCATCTGGCCGGCATGTTCCGGGTGCGGGATCAGTCCGGAAGCGATGGGCTTCATGCCGACCACGCGCACATGATGGCGGCGCAGCGCATGCAGCAGCGCGCTGCTGGCCAGGGTCTTGCCGACGCCGGTATCGGTGCCGGTGACGAAACAGCCCACCACCGCTTTTTGTTCAGACGCCATCGAGCACCCCGGCCTGGGCCGGCAGGCCGGCAGTTTCTTCGGCCAAGGTGGCGTTCAGCGCCTTCAGCGCGCCGTCTGCCAGCCACCGGCCTTCGTCTTCGGAAATCACATACGGCGGCATCGCGTACAGCGTGTGGCCGATGGGCCGCAGCACCAGGCCTTGCGCGAGCGCATGTCGAGCGTAGCGGCGCGAAAAATCAGGCAGGCTGCTGGCAACGTCCCACGCGAAGATCATGCCCTGGCGGCGCGCATGGCTGACACGTGGGTGCTGCGTCACGCCTTCGAACTGCGCCCACAGGCGTGCGCCGGTGGTCTGGTTGGCGTTGACGATGTCGGTCGACGCGATCAGGTCCAGCGTGGCCAGCGCGGCGCGGCAGGCCAGCGGGTTGCCGGTGTAGCTGTGCGAATGCAGGAAGCCACGCGCGACCTCGTCGTCGTAGAAGGCGGCGTAGACGGCATCGGTCGTCAGCACGGCAGACAGCGGCAGCGTGCCGCCGGTCAGGCCCTTGGACAGGCACAGGAAGTCGGGCAGGATGCCGGCCTGCTGGTGCGCGAACAGCGAACCAGTGCGGCCGAAGCCGACCGCGATCTCGTCGAGCACCAGGTGCACCTGGTAGCGGTCGCAGAGTTCACGCAGGCGCTGCAGATAGACGGGATGGTGCATGGCCATGCCGGTGGCGCATTGCACCAGCGGCTCGGCGATGACGGCGGCGGTTTGCGCGTGATGCGCGGCCAGCCATTCGCTCAGTGCGGCAGCGGCGCGTTCGGCCACGGCAGCAGCATCTTCACCAGGCAGCGCGCCGCGCGCGTCCGGGCTGGGCGCGGTGGCCCCCAGGCGCACAAGTGGCGCGTAGGCTTCGCGGAACAGCGCGATGTCGGTCACGGCCAGCGCGCCGACGGTTTCGCCGTGGTAGCCACCGGCGATGCCGACGAAGCAGTTCTTGCCGGGCCGGCCGGCATTGCGCCAATGGTGCGCGCTCATCTTCAGCGCGATCTCGGTCGCCGAAGCGCCGTCGCTGCCGTAGAACGCATGGCCCAGGCCGGTCAGTGCGGACAGCCGTTCGGACAGCTCGACCACCGGTGCATGCGTGAACCCGGCCAGCATCACATGGTCCAGCGACTGCAGTTGCTGCACCAGCGCCTCGCGGATCGCCGGGTGGTTGTGGCCAAACAGGTTGACCCACCAGGAGCTGATGCCGTCCAGGTAGCGCCTGCCGTCGAAGTCATGCAGCCACACGCCTTCGGCGCGGGCCACCGGGATCAGCGGCTGGGGTTCGATGTCCCGTGCATGCAGCTTCATCTGCGTGCACGGGTGCCAGACCGCCTTCAGGCTGCGGACACGCCAATCCTGGTTGGTCACGCCAGGCTCAGATCGGATCGCCACTCATGTCGGCGCCCATCTCGTCGCCCGCCTGCGGGCCGGCGACTTCGCTGCGCACTTCGACGATGCGGTTCATCGCATCGGGGAACACCAGCTTGGGCGAGACCTCGTCCAGCCGGTCCTCGTGCACCATGCCGAAGGCGGCGATGATGACCAGGTCACCCACGCTGGCGCGGCGCGCGGCCGAGCCGTTCAGCGAAATGATGCCGGAGCCACGCGGCGCCTTGATCGCATAGGTGACGAAGCGCTCGCCGTTGTTGACATTCCAGATGTGGATCTGCTCGTTGGGGCGCAGGTTGCTCGCTTCCAGCAGGTCCTCGTCAATGCCGCAGGAGCCTTCGTAGTGCAGCTCACAGTGGGTGACGGTGGCGCGGTGGATCTTGGATTTCAGCAGGGTGCGGAACATGGCAAATGTCTCTTCGGCCCTTCAGCCCATCACGTGGCGCGAGTGCAGGCCCAGGCGCTCCAGCAGTTCGCGGTCGCGGTCCACTTCGGGGTTGCCGGTGGTCAGCAGCTTGTCGCCGTAAAAGATGGAGTTGGCGCCAGCCAGGAAGCACAGGGCCTGGATGCCCTCGCCCATCTGCTGGCGGCCGGCCGACAGGCGCACGCGCGCCTTGGGCATGGTGATGCGGGCGACAGCGATGGTGCGCACGAACTCGAACGGGTCCAGCTTGTCGGTGCCGTGCAGCGGCGTGCCTTCGACCTGCACCAGCTCGTTGATCGGCACCGATTCCGGGTAGGGCTCCAGGTTGGCGATCTGCGCGACCAGGCCGGCACGCTCGGTGCGGCTTTCGCCCATGCCAACGATGCCGCCACAGCAGACCGACATGCCGGCGTTGCGCACATGCTCCAGCGTGTCCAGGCGGTCCTGGTAGTCGCGGGTGGAGATGATCTTGCCGTAGGTCTCGGGGGCGGTATCGAGGTTGTGGTTGTAGTAGTCCAGGCCGGCTTCCTTCAGCGTCACGGCCTGGTCTTCATTCAACATGCCCAGCGTGCAGCAGGCTTCCAGGCCCAGCGACTTGACCTCGCGGATCAGGTCGGCAACCTTCTCGACATCGCGGTCCTTGGGCGCGCGCCAGGCGGCGCCCATGCAGAAGCGCGTGGCGCCAGCGCCCTTGGCGGCGATGGCAGCTTCGCGCACAGCGTCCACTTCCATCATCTTGGTCGCGTCCACGCCGGTGTCGTAGTGCACCGACTGCGGGCAGTAGCCGCAGTCTTCCGGACAACCACCGGTCTTGATGGACAGCAGCGTGGCCAGCTCCACCTCGGTCGGGTCGAAATGCTCGCGGTGCACCAGCTGCGCGCGGTGCAGCAGCTCGGGGAAAGGCAGCGCGAACAGGGCTTCGATTTCCGCCACCGACCAGCGCTGCACCGGCACCGGCTTGGCCGCCTTGGGGCGCACGATCTGGATGGGCTGGGCCGAAGCAGCGGCGGTGCCGGCAGAGGAAGAGGTCACGATGGCCATGCGGGTCGACTCCAGTAAAAAACGGCGAAAGAGATGGCGGAAATCAAAAGCTCTCTCAGAGCTCGAGATTGTCGATGAGGCGGGTCTGGCCCAGCTTCGCAGCGGCCAGCGCCACCAACGGTTCACTGCCCAGTCGTTGCTCGTCGCTCGGCGGCAGCAGGTCGCTGCGGCGGCGAAGGGTCACGTAATCGGGCAGCCAGCCACGCTTACGCAGGCTTTGTGCCGCCTTGGCTTCCAACTCGGCGAGCGACGGGCCGGGCACGCGTGCGCTGGTGGCCAGCTGATGCAGCACCTGCGACAGCGCCACCGCCTCGGTGCGCTCGGCCGGCCCAAGGTAACCGTTGCGCGAGGACAGCGCCAGGCCGTCATCGGCCCGAACCGTGGGCGCGCCCAGCACCCGCGTGGGCAGCATGAACTGCTCGGCCATGCCAGCCAGCACCTTGAGCTGCTGGTAGTCCTTCTGGCCGAACACCGCGACGGCGGGCTGCACGACCTGGAACAGCTTCATCACCACGGTGCACACGCCTGTGAAGAAGCCGGGGCGGAATTCACCCTCCAGCAGGTCACCCAACGCGGGCGGCGGCTGCACTTTGTAGGTTTGGGGCTGCGGGTACAGCTCGTCCTCGGCGGGCGCAAAGACGATGTCGCAGCCAGCAGTAGCCAGCAACTCGGCGTCCTTGGCCAGCGTGCGCGGGTACTGGTCGAAGTCTTCATGCGGCAGGAACTGCAGCCGGTTGACGAAGACGCTGACGACCACTGGCGAGCCATGGCGCGCGGCTTCGCGCACCAGCGACAGATGGCCTTCATGCAGGTTGCCCATGGTGGGCACAAACGCGGTGCGCGGCTGGCCGGCCAGCACTTCGCGCAATTCGGACACCGTGTGGATCACACGCATGCAAGATTCTCCTCGCGGCCCGCAGCCGGGCCGGCTGGGCCTTGCGGCCCGGTCAGTTGCCAGGGCTGCAACACCCCGGCGACTGCGCTTTCAATAACCGTGCAGCGTCTCGTCGGGGAACAGCCCGGCCTTGACGTCCACCACGTAGCGCCGCAGCGCCTGCGCGACCGAAAGGCCCGGCGCATCGCCCTCGCTGCCGGGCTCGCGGGTGAAGTCGCGCACGAAACGCGGGCGCCTGCCACGCGTCAGGCCCAGCAGGTCATGCAGCACCAGCACCTGGCCGGCGGTGCCGGCACCGGCACCAATGCCGATGGTCATCATCTGCGGATGGGCTTCGGTGATCTGCCGCGCCAGCACCGAGGGCACCAGTTCCAGCACCAGCATCGCAGCGCCGGCATCGGCCAGCGCGGCGGCATCGGCCCGCAACAGCGCAGCAGCGGCCTCCTCACGGCCCTGGATGCGGAAGCCGCCCAGCGCGTGCACGCGCTGCGGCGTCAGTCCCAAATGGCCGCAGACCGGAATGCCGCGCTCGGTCAGGAAACGCACCGTCTCGGCCGTGACGCCACCGCCTTCTAGCTTGATCATTTGCGCACCGGCCTGCATCAGCGTCACGGCCGAGGCCATCGCCAGTTGCGGGCTGGCTTCGTAGCTGCCAAACGGCATGTCGGTGATCAGCCAGGCGTTGCGCTTGGCGCGCGCCACCGCGGCGGTGTGATACGCCATGTGCGCCAGCGTCACCGGCAACGTGCTGCTTTCGCCTTGCACCACGTTGCCCAGCGAATCGCCGACCAGCAAGGTGTCAACACTGGCCTCTTCCAGCAACTGCGCGAAGGTCGCGTCGTAGCAGGTGACCATGGTCAGCTTCTCGCCACGCGCAGCCATTTCGCGCAGGCGCGGCAGGCTGGTCACAGGGCGGGCCGCGGCAGGCGCGGCGTTTTCGGCAGGGTGAAGGCTCATCTCTAAGTCACAGCCCTGTCATAAGGACCCGGGCTCAAGTGCTGCATCGCAGCAAGGCCGTCATTCTGCCTGGGCAAGCGGCTCAGTACCCTACAAAACCTAGGGTCATCGCTGGCCACGACGACTTCTCAACGCAGCGTGCCAATCTGGGTCAGCGCCTTGGCAGCACCGGCGCCGATCGACGCGCCAAACCGCTTGGCCAGCCGCTCAGCCACATTTTCCTGCGGCGTGTAGTCGATCACTTCCTCGGCCTGAATCACTTCACGGGCGACATAGTCGAGGTTGCCGAAATGGTCGGCCAGGCCCAGTTGCACGGCCTGCTCGCCATTCCAGAACAGGCCGGAGAAAGTGTCAGGTGTTTCCTTCAGGCGATCGCCGCGGCCTTGCTTGACCACCGCGATGAACTGCTGGTGGATCTGGTCGATCATGGCCTTGGCGTAGGCGGTCTGCTTCTCGTTCTGCGGCGAGAACGGGTCCAGCATGCCCTTGTTGGCACCGGCGGTCAGCAGGCGGCGCTCGACGCCCAGCTTGTCCATCAGGCCGGTGAAGCCAAAGCCATCCATCAGCACGCCGATGGAGCCGACGATGCTGGCCTTGTCGACGTAGATCTCGTCAGCAGAAACAGCAATGTAATAGGCGCCGGAGGCGCACATTTCCTCGACCACGGCATACACCTTCTTTTGGTGCAAGGCCTTCAGGCGACGGATCTCGTCGTTGATGATGCCGGCCTGCACCGGGCTGCCGCCGGGTGAGTTGATGCGCAGCACCACGGCCTTCGCGGTCTGGTCCTCGAAGGCGCTCTTGATCGAGGCCACCAGGTTTTCGGCGCTGGCGGCGCTGTCGACAGCAATTTCCCCACGCACTTCGACCAAAGCGGTGTGCGGGCCGGAAGGCGAGTTGACATGGCCGCGCTGCGACATCACGCCCCAGATGATGGCCAGCACCAGGCCGAACCAGCCCAGGCGCAGCACCAGCTTCCAGCGGCGCTCGCTGCGGCGTTCGCGCAGCACTTCGCCGCCGAGCTGGCGGATCAGCGATTCCAGGTTTTGCAAACGGTCGGGCTCGGCAGAGGCCACTGCGGCCGGCGCCGGGCTGGGCGGGACCGGTGGCGGCGGCAGTTCGGGCGAATCCTGGAACGTCGGTTCAGTGGGCGGGTTCATCAAGAGGGAAGCGGGTAAGCCTGTGAAGGGAAATCAAGAAAGGGCTGATTGGCCGAAGGGCGCCAGATCGGCCGCGTCAGTCACATGTCAGTCGAAGCTCAGGGGCTGGATGTCCGGCGTCGGGTACCAGCTGACCTGGCCCTCGCGTTCGACCAGGTCCAGCGCCATCAGCCGCTCGCCGCGGCAGGGACCGGCGATGCAGTGGCCATCGGAAGGCTCGTAGGTGGCGCCGTGCAGCGAACAGACGATCCAGCGCTTGTCGTGGTCCAGGAACTCGCCGGGCTGCCAGTCCAACTCGGTCGGCACGTGGGCGCAGCGGTTCATGTAGGCGACGGCGCGGCCGTCGAAGCGCATCGCAAAGGCGCGCGCAGGCTGGCCCCACAGCGTCACGTCAAACACCAGGGCGGTGCCGCGCTCGACCAATGCGTCACTGGCGCAGAGCGGCTGTTGGACAAAAGGAGCGGCGTTCACGTCACGCATTGTGAAGCAGCCACTGGGCCAGCTCCGCAGTGGAGTGGGCCACGAACAGGGGGTTCAAGGGCGCAAAAGACGCATGATCGTGCGCGCCGAAGCTGACGCCAACGGACGACGTGCCGGCATTGACGGCCATTTGCAGGTCATGCGTGGTGTCGCCGATCATCAGCGTGCGCTCGGGCGCCACGCCGAATTCGCGCATCAGCTCCTCCAGCATGCGCGGGTGCGGCTTCGAGAAGGTTTCGTCTGCCGTGCGGCTGCCGTCGAACAGGCCGCGCAACTCGGTGTGCGCCAGCGCCTCGTCCAGCCCGCTGCGGTTCTTGCCGGTGGCAACCGTCAGGAAATGCTGGCGCTCGCGCAAGGCGTGAAGCATCTCCAGCGTGCCGGTGAACAGGCTGATGTCATGCTGCGATGCCATGTAGTGCTGGCGGTAGCGCCGGCCCAGCTCCGGATAGCGCTCGGCAGGCAGGCCAGGCACGGCGTGCTGCAGGGCATCGTGCAGGCCCAGGCCGATGACATAGGAGGCCTGCTCCAGCGTCGGCACAGCCACACCCAGGTCGCGGCAGGCTTGCTGGATGCAACGCGCGATCAGCGCCGTCGAATCGAACAGCGTGCCGTCCCAGTCGAAGGCGATCAGGTCAAAGCGGCGGGGTCGGGTCATGCGGTGAATTCTCGGCCAACGGGGCCAATGGGGGCCAACAGCAGGCTCAGCCGGTTGGCAACTGGGTCAGCAGTGTCTCGCATTCAGGAGGCAGCGGTGCCGCCAACTCGATGCGCTCCCCGCTGGCGGGATGGTCGAAGGCCAGCCGGCGGGCATGCAGGAACATGCGCTCGAACTTGGCACCCGCCACCATCCGGCCGGCCGCAAGCGCCTTGTTCAGCCCGAAATCGCCATATTTGTCGTCGCCGACGATGGCATGGCCTTCGTGCATCAAATGCACGCGGATCTGGTGCGTGCGGCCGGTCTTGATGGTCACGTCCAGCAGGCTGAACGCGGCATAGCGGGTGACGACCCGCACCAGCGAGATCGAGCGCCGGCCTTCGCCATGGTCCTCGGGCACCGCCCGCACCCGCCGCTCGCCTTCGGGCGTCAGGTACTTGTGCAGCGCGACGTCGATGACCTTCTTGCTTTCGGGCCAGTGGCCGATCACCAGCGCGGCGTAGGTCTTGCCGGTTTCGCGCTGGCGGAACTGGTCCTGCAAGGCCGTCAGCGCGCTGCGCTTCTTGGCCAGCAGCAAAAGGCCGGAGGTTTCCTTGTCCAGCCGGTGCACCAGTTCCAGGAACCTGGCCTGCGGCCGGGCGCGGCGCAACTGCTCGATGACGCCAAAGCTGACGCCGCTGCCCCCATGCACCGCGACGCCCGCAGGCTTGTCGATCACCAGCAGGTGCTCGTCCTCGAACAGCACCGGGAATTCGCGTGGCGGCACCGCTGCGGCTGCAGCTTCGTCGGTGCTGGCGGCAGAGACGCGCACCGGCGGCACCCGCACGATGTCACCCAGTTCCAGCCGGGTGTCGGCCGAGGCGCGTCCCTTGTTTACCCGCACCTCGCCGGCGCGGATGATGCGGTAGACATGCGTCTTGGGCACGCCCTTGAGCACGCGCAGCAGGAAGTTGTCCAGGCGCTGACCGGCGCTGCCGTCGTCAATCGTCAGCTGCTGGACCTGGACCGGCGGCGGGGCTGCCGGCGCCGGTGCGGGCTTGACCGCAAGCGGTGCGCGAGGGATCGCCGCAGGGGCGGTGCTCGGCCTGGCAAGCGTTTTGGCTGCAGGCTTGGCCGGCCGTTTCGGCGTGGCGCTGCCAGGCTGGACGCCGCCACGCACCGTCGTCGTGGCCTTGCGTGACGGGCCCGTGGCAGGCCTGTTTTTAGCCTTTATAATGGTCTGAGCCACGATTGAGCCCTAAGTGCTTGATTATTCAGAGTTTACCCGGGTGCTCCGGGCGATATGGTGGCGGCACACGCAGAAGTAGCGCGTGTCCAAGGTGATGCAACGCCTTTTCAAGGCCGGAATGGCGGGTCCCGACGTGACCCGCGGCCGGCACGAGAGAGGCGGCAGAGAATTCATGGAATGTGCCGTCCTGCCTTTGTGCAGGACATCCAAACAAGGTTTTCATCGGGCCCTGCCTGTGCCGCGCGACCCGCGGCGCGAGCGAGGTCCGGCGGTCGAATCAACTCCAACGCCACCGCTGTGCGCACGTTGTCTTCCCATTCCCCTGCCCTGCTGACGAAAGGCCCCGGCACGTTGCCGGTGCGGCCTGAGCGCCGCCGGGTGCAGCCGCGTGCGCTCAGCGCCGGGCGGCTCGGGAAGCGGCGAGCAGGCGCCTGGGCCGGAGCCGATTCGCCGCACGCGCCAACGCTGACGCGCTGAGCCGCCAACGCGGTTCTTTGTCAGTCCAGGGCGATTCCTTCTTCCGGCTTCATTTCTTGTTTCTCGTGCATCGGTTGAGGTGTTGCCCGTCCTGTTTTTCAGGCGGCTGACACCTTCATGCGCGTGCCGCGCACCCCGAAACTGGGGCAGCGGCACGCTGAAGGAGTGCACATGAAACGCATGCTGATCAATGCGACGCAGCCGGAAGAGCGGCGTCTGGCCATCGTGGACGGGCAGAAACTGCTCGACTTCGAGACCGAGATCGAAGGGCGCGAACAGCGCAAGGGCAACATCTACAAGGCCGTCGTGACGCGCGTCGAGCCTTCCCTCGAAGCCTGCTTCGTCGACTACGGCGAAGACCGCCACGGCTTCTTGCCGTTCAAGGAAATCGCCAAGACCTACTTCCGCGAAGGCGTCAGCGTTCGCGACGCGAAGATCCAGGACTGCATTTCGAACGGCCAGGAACTGCTGGTCCAGGTCGAGAAGGAAGAACGCGGCAACAAGGGCGCGGCGCTGACGACTTTCGTCTCGCTGGCCGGCCGCTACCTGGTGCTGATGCCCAACAACCCGCGCGGCGGTGGCGTTTCGCGCCGCATCGAGGGTGAGCAGCGCGAAGAGCTGAAGGAAAACCTCGACCAGCTCGAATACCCCAAGGGCATGAGCCTGATCGCCCGCACCGCCGGCATCGGCCGCTCGGCGCCCGAGCTGCAGTGGGACCTGAACTACATGCTCAAGCTCTGGGAGGCCATTGATGGCGCTTCCAAGGCTGGCAAGGGTGCATTCCTGATCTATCAGGAATCGTCGCTGGTGATCCGCGCGATCCGCGATTACTTCACGTCGGACATCGGCGAGATCCTGATCGACACCGACGACATCTACGATCAGGCGCAGCAGTTCATGAACCACGTGATGCCGGAATCGGCCTCACGGGTGAAGCGCTACCGCGACGACGCGCCGCTGTTCTCGCGCTTCCAGATCGAGCACCAGATCGAAACGGCCTTCAGCCGCACGGTGAACCTGCCGTCCGGTGGCGCCATCGTGATCGACCACACCGAGGCGCTGGTCGCTGTCGACGTGAACTCGGCCCGCGCCACCCGTGGCAGCGACATCGAGGAGACCGCCACCCGCACCAATCTCGAAGCCGCCGACGAAATCGCCCGCCAGTGCCGGCTGCGCGACCTGGGCGGCCTGATCGTGGTCGACTTCATCGACATGGAGGACAGCAAGAACCGCCGCGAGGTGGAACAGCGCCTCAAGGACGCGCTGCGCTTCGACCGCGCCCGCGTGCAGTTCTCGTCGATCAGCAAGTTCGGCCTGCTGGAGCTGAGCCGCCAGCGCCTGCGCCCTGCACTCTCCGAAGGCAGCCACATCACTTGCCCGCGCTGCAACGGCACCGGCCACATCCGCGACACCGAATCTTCCGCGCTGCAGATCCTGCGCATCATCCAGGAAGAGTCGATGAAGGAAAACACCGCCGCCGTGCACGTGCAGGTGCCGGTGGAAGTGACCTCCTTCCTGCTGAACGAAAAGCGCACCGAGATCACCAAGATCGAGCTGAAGCAGCGCACCACCGTGCTGCTGGTGCCCAACAAGCACCTGGAGACGCCGAACTACAAGCTCGAACGCCTGCGCCACGACGATCCGCGCCTGGAAAACCTGCAGGCCAGCTACACGATGATCGAGGAGCCGGACGACGAGGTCTCGATCTCGCGCCGCGAAAAGGCCAAGCCCAAGCAGGAGCCGGTGATCAAGGGCGTGCTGCCCGACCAGCCGGCTCCTATCGCCGCGCCGGTGGCGGCGCCGGTGCCGGCTGCTGCCGCACCGGTGGCTGCACCTGCTCGCGCACCCGCCCCGGCACCCGCGCCTGCTGCAGGTGGCGGCTTCTTCGGTTGGCTGAAGAACCTGTTCGGCGGCGCCCCGGCGCCCGCCCCGGTCAAGCGGGCCGACGCCGACACGGCCAACAAGCCTGGCACCACCGGCCGTGACGGCCAGCGCGACGGCAACAAGCCACGCGGCGCTGGCCAAGGCGGTGGCAACGGCCGCCGCAACGAACGCGGTGAACGTGGCGAGCGCAATGAGCGCGGCCCACGTGACGGCGCCGGCAAGCCGGAGCAAGCCCGCGAAGGCCAGGCCGCTCGCCAGGGTGGCCGCGGCGAAGGCGCAGCGCGCACTGACGGAAACAACAAGCGCCGCGAAGGCGGTCGTGAAGGTGGCCGCGAGGCACGGGAAGGTCGTGAAGGCCGCGAGGGCCGTGAAAGCCGCGACGGCAATCGCCGCGGCGAGCGCACCGACGTGATGGCACTGGACGCAGGCGGCACGCCGCCAGTGGCCGAGCGCGGCGAACGCAAGCCGCGCGGCGAGCGTCCGGAACGTGGCGAGCGCGGTGCCGAACGCGGCGAGCGCTCCGAGCGCCCGGCCCGCGAACCGCAGGCCCCGGTGAGCGACGAGACCTTGCTGCAGGCGCAGACTGCCGAAGCCGCGCTGGCCGCAGGTGGGGCCGATGCCGAACTGCCGGCCGGCGAAGCAGGCAGCGACGCGGACCGCGAAGGCCGCCGCCGTCGCCGCCGTCGTGGTGGCCGTGGTCGTGATGGCGAGCGCAGCGAAGGTGGTGCAGCGTCCGAAGACGGCGTGAGCGACGAAGGCGAAGCCGGTGGCAATGCCGACGAAGCCGTCGAGGCGAATGCCGAAACAGGCGAAGCCGCCGGCACCGAAGACGGTAACCGCCGCCGTGGCGGTCGCAACCGCCCGCGCCGCGAGCGCAACGAGGCCGGTGAAACCGTGGCCCAGGGCGAGGCCGATGGCGAGCTGCCGCAGGCCCGCTTCGAGCAGGCCGCAGCGCCTGTGGAAACCGCGCTGACCGCAGCACCCGAAGCCGTGCCCGTGGTACCCGAAGTGGTGGCGCCGGTGGCACTGGCGGCCATCGCTGCGCCGGTGGCTGCACCGGCCGTGGCGCCGGCACCGGTCCGCTTCGAGCTGCCGATGGACGACCTGCAACGCATCGCCGAAGGCGCCGGCCTGACCTGGGTCAACTCGGACGTCGACAAGATCCAGGCCGCGCAAGCCGCCATCGCCGCCGAACCGAAGCCAGTGCACGTGCCGCGCGAACGGCCGCCGCTGGTGGTGGCCGATGAAGGCCCGCTGGTGCTGGTCGAGACCCGCAAGGACCTGAACCAGGTGCACCTGCCGTTCGACGCCTCGGCTTCCAACTGAAGCCGGTCCACCACGCAGCCTGAGGCTGCGCGGACATGGAAAAGCCGCCGGGCCGTGAGGCCAGGCGGCTTTTTTTCGTCCGGCCAAGCGTTGGCTTCAGCCGTGCAGGCGCTCCAGCGCCAGCTGGTAAGGCGCGTGGCGCATCAGTTCGTCCCAGGGCAGCGGCGAGGTGGCCGGGAACAAGGCCGCGCGGCGACTTTCGGCCAGCGGGTCGGCCTGCCAGCGCCCCTTGGCCAGCGCCTCGCCGAGGCCGTCCAGCAGTGCGTCCAGCGGCGCACCACCGTCCACCCGCGACTGGTTGCACAGCAGGACCAGGTCGCAGCCGGCATTCAGCGCGGCGACCGCGGCCTCGGTCGGGCTGACCAGTTGGCCACGCAGCCAGCGGCCACCTTCCATGCTGAGGTCGTCGCTGATGATGGCGCCGGCATAGCCCAGCTGGTCGCGCAGGATGTCCTGCAGCCAGGTGGCCGAGTAGCCGGCCGGCAGCTCATCCACCTTGGGGTAGATGATGTGGGCCGGCATCACGGCAGTCAGCGTGCCGGAGAGCCAGTCGTAGGGCTTGGCGTCTTCGGCCAGGATGGCTTTCTTCGAGCGCTTGTCGACCGGCTGGGCCACATGGCTGTCCGCCGTGGCGTAGCCGTGGCCGGGGAAGTGCTTGCCGCAGCTTTGCATGCCGGCCTGCAGCAGGCCCAGCATCAGGCTCTGGGCCAGCAGCGTGGCCACCCGCGCGTCACGGTGGAAGGCCCGGTCGCCGACGACTTCGCTGCGGCCGTGGTCAAGGTCCAGCACCGGCGTGAAGCTGAAGTCCACGCCGCAGGCGCGCAGCTCGCTGGCCAGCACGTGGCCGGCCGCGCTGGCCGCCGCGGTGGCGCGCATCGCGTCCTTCATCCACAGCTCGCCGTAGTGGCGCATGGCCGGCAGGTGGGTGAAACCGTCGGTGCGGATGCGCTGCACACGCCCACCTTCGTGGTCGATGGTGACCAGCAGGTCTTCGCGGATGGCCTTGACCTCGGCCACCAGTTCGGTGAGCTGGCGCCGGTCCTGCCAGTTGCGGGTGAACAGGATCAGGCCGCCGGTGAGCGGATGCGCCAGGCGGCGGCGGTCGTTGGCGTCCAGCGTGGTGCCGGCGATGTCGAGGATGACGGGGCGTTGATCGCTCATCAGGATGGCTTGGTGGGAAGAGAGGAAGGCATGTAGGGCGGTGGCGCAGCGTCGGTCCGGCCAGGGTCGGTCTCGACAACGACGAAGCTGGAGACGTAGTCGGTCTCGTCGCTCAGCGTGACGTGGGCGCGCCAACCGCGGGCGGCAAACCACTCGGCCAGCTCACCATGGAGGCGGATGAAAGGCTGGCCGCTGGCATGGTTCAGGATCTCGCAGGCGCGCCAGGTCATCGGCATGTGCAGGCCCAGCCCAATGGCCTTGGAGAAGGACTCCTTGGCGGAGAAGCGCGTCGCCAGGTAGGCCAAACCCCGCGACTCGATCCGGCCGCGACGGTGCAGGAAGACCTGCCATTCGGCCGGCCCGAGCACCTTCTCGGCGAAGCGGTCGCCACGGCGCTGCAGCGTGGCGACGATGCGGCGGATGTCGCAGACATCGGTGCCGATGCCGACGATCATGTCGATTGCGAGGCTTGGTGAATGCAAGTCAGGTAGGCGCGAACCGTCTCGGCATAGCCCAGCTCCAGCGCGTCGGCGATCAGCGCATGGCCGATCGATACCTCTGCGGTACCAGGTGCCAGGCGCAGGAACTCGGCGAGGTTGTCGCGGTTCAGGTCATGGCCGGCATTGACGCCCAGGCCCGCAGCCAGCGCGGCCTTGGCGGTCGCCTCGAAGGCCGCGCCTACCTCGGCCTGCCGCGACGTGCCAAACGAACTCGCCCAGGTCTCGGTGTAGAGCTCGACGCGGTCGGCCCCAAGCGCGCGGGCATGCGCCATCGCTTCGGGCAGCGGGTCCATGAACAGGCTGACGCGCACGCCCAGCGTGTGGCATTCGGCAATCAAGGGCCGCAGCGTGTCGGCATCGGCCGGCAGGTTCCAGCCGTGGTCGGAGGTGAACTGGCTTTCGCTGTCCGGCACGAAGGTGGCCTGGTGTGGGCGCACGGCGCGAACGAAGTCCATCAGGTTCTGCAGCGGATTGCCTTCGATGTTGTATTCGACCTGCGGCCACTGCTCGCGCAGCATCGCGGCCAGCTCGTGCACGTCGCTGCCGCGGATGTGGCGCTCGTCGGGCCGCGGATGCACGGTGATGCCTTGTGCACCGGCCTCCAGCACCAGCTGGGCCGCACGAAGCACGCTGGGAATGCCCAGGTGGCGGGTGTTGCGCAGCAGCGCGACCTTGTTCAGGTTGACCGACAGCGCAGTCAGGCCGGCCAAGGGATGGGCGGCGGCTTCGGGGGCGACAAGTGGGTTCATCGGTGCGGTTCCATCAACTGCTGCGCGTCGATCATCACGTCACGGGTGCGCAGCCGGGGTGAACCGAGATGATAGTGAAGCAGGCCGCGCAAGGTGGTCTTGAGCGCCGGCAGGTTGTCTGCGCAAAGACGCTGCAGCTGGCCCATCTCGCCGGCGTTCAGCGCCTGCTGCAAGGCCATCAATTGGCGGCCGGCCAGCGGAGCATCGCCCTGCGCATGGGCGATCAGACCCAGTTCGGGTCGCAGCTGGTAGGCCGAGTCGGCGGCCAGCGCAGTGCCGCTGCTCGTCAGCCGGTCCAGTTGCGGCAGCAGGCCGATCTCGCGCAGCAGCACGATTTCGAAGGCCCGCAAAGCCGCCTGGGTCAGCGTGTCGTCGGCCGCGGCAAGCGCGGGCATGGACGCGGCATAGGCGTCGAACAGCACCGGGTGCGGGTCGTGCCGGGCGAGCAGCTTCATCAGCAGCTCGTTGAGGTAGAAGCCGGAGAACAGCGCGGCGCCGGACAGCATCGGGCCGCCGCCGGCCCATTCGGCGCTGCGCAGCGTCAGCACGTCGGCGGTCTCGTCACGCGAGGGCCGGCTGGCGGCGACCAGCAGGCGCTGGAACGGCAGCAGCACTGGCCGCAGCTGCGAATATGGCCGCTTGGCGCCCTTGGCGGCGACGGTGATGCGCCCCTGCTCGCGGCTGAAGATGTCCAGGATCAGGCTGGTCTCGCTCCAGTCGTAGCGGTGCAGCACGTAGGCCGGCGCGGGTGCGCTGCGGCTGCGTGGCAGCGCAGCGGTCTTGGCACGGCTGCGCGCACCGGCCGCAGACCGCGGCTTGGCCTTGACCGGGTCGCCAGCGTCCGCCGGCACGGTCATTCGTAGCCGTAGCTGCGCAAGTGTTCCTCGGTCGCAGCCCAGCCCGAGCGCACCTTGACGAACAGCTCCAGGAAGACCTTCGCCTCCATCAGGCGCTCCAGTTCCTGGCGCGCCTCACTGCCAATGCGCTTCAGGCGCTCGCCACCTTCGCCAATGATCATGCCCTTGTGCGCATCGCGCTCGACGACGATGGTTGCCGCGATGCGGCGCAGGTTGCCCTCTTCCTTCCACTGGTCGATCACGACGGTGGAGGTGTAGGGCAACTCGTCGCCAGTCAGGCGGAACAGCTTTTCTCGGATGATCTCGCTAGCGAGGAATTTCTCGCTGCGGTCGGTCAGCGCGTCTTCGTCGTAAAACCAGCCCTGCTCGGGCAGGTAGGGCTTCAGGATCGCAAACAGCCGGTCCACGTCACTCTGCTTCTGGGCCGACATCGGCACGAACTCGGCAAAGGCATGCCGGTCCTGCATGCTCTTGAGCCAGGGCAGCATGTCGTTGCGGCGCTGGACTGCATCGAGCTTGTTGGCGATCAGCACCGTCGGCTTGCCTTCGGGGACCAGCGCCAGCACCTTGGCGTCCGCCATGCCGAAGCGGCCCGCCTCCACCAGGAACAACACCAGGTCCACGTCGCCCAGCGTTGACTGCACCGTGCGATTCAGCGTGCGATTCAGCGCGTTGGCATGCTGCATCTGGAAGCCGGGCGTGTCGACGAAGACAAACTGCGCCTCGTCCACCGTGCGCACGCCGGTGATACGGTGCCGTGTGGTCTGCGCCTTCTTCGACGTGATGCTGATCTTCTGGCCGACCAGCGCGTTCATCAGCGTGGATTTGCCGACGTTCGGCCGGCCGACGATCGCGATCAGGCCGCAGCGCTGGCCGTCCGGGTTTGCGCCAAGCTCAGCGCTTTGTGCGGTGGCTGCGGGTGCGCCGTCGTCAGCGGCGGCTTCATCCAGCGCGGGCGACTGGGGAATGGGGGGCATGTCTGGGTCCACGGCGGGATTCTGAGGGCAAAGGGCCGGCGACGCAAAAGACGCGCAAGCAGGAACAAGAAAAGGAAAGCGCCGTTTTCAGGCGCAGGTGGGCTTCAGCCGCGCGGTGGCCGCTGCTGTGCGGCGTCATCGGCCTGCAAACGAGCCAGCACCTTGTGCGCAGCGTCTTGCTCGGCGGCACGGCGCGAGCGCCCTTCACCGGTTTCCAGCACCTGCAGGCTGGGCACCGCGCACTCGACCTCGAAGGTCTGCGCATGTGCCTGGCCACGGGTGCCGGAGATGCGGTAGCTGGGCACCGGCACGCGCCGGCCCTGCAGCCATTCCTGCAATTCGGTCTTGGCGTCCTTGCGCCAGCTGTCTGCCGTGGTCGAGACGATGATCTCGCCGAACAATTGCTCGACCAGGCCATGCGCGGCCTCGTAGCCGCCGTCCAGATAGACCGCGCCAATCACCGCTTCGGCCGCATCGGCCAGGATGGACGCACGCTGCGCGCCACCGCCGCGGGCTTCGCCGTCGGACATGCGCAACTCTTCGGGCAGGCGCAGTTGCAGCGCCACCTTGTGCAGGCTTTCCTCACGTACCAGGTGGGCTCGCACACGGGTCAGGTCGCCCTCGTCGGACTCGCCGAAGCGGTCGAACAGCAGGCGCGAGACGGCCAGGTTCAGCATGGCGTCACCGAGGAACTCCAGCCGCTCGTTGTGTTCGGCACCGAAGCTGCGATGGGTCAGCGCGCGATGCAGCAGCTCGGGCCGGTTGAACCGGTGACCGAGTCGCTTTTGCAGGGCGTCGTGGCGGGAATCCATCGTGTCTGGGTGCTTGCGCTGGCTCAGCGGTTGCCGCCCCGGTATTTGATCAGCAGGAAGACAGGATCCATGATCTCCACTTCCTTGTCATAGGCGAAACGGATCTTCACCTTGTCACCCGTGGTGTCGATCTCCAGGTCACCGCCGCCAATGTCGCTGATCGAATATTCGATCTGCTTCTGCGTCTCGAAGGCCCGGCGGATTTCCGGCACGCTCGATGCCCCGCTGTCGGCGATCTTCTGAACCGCGCGGCGGATCGTGAAGTACTCGTTCAGCGTGGGCAGGACCTTGATGGCCACCACGCCGACAAAGGCAATGATGATCGCCAGGAACACCATGCCCAGGAAGGAGATGCCGCGCTGGCGGGCAGCGCCAGCGGCGCGGGGGGCTCGGATCATGCTAGCTGTGGCCATGTCACCCTTGGTCAAACGCCGTCAATCAATGGAAACTGCCGATGCGGCCAAGGTTCCCGAAGTTCATCCAGATGAAGAACGCCTTGCCAACGACGTTCTCGTCCGGCACGAAACCCCAGTAACGCGAGTCCAGCGAGTTGTCGCGGTTGTCGCCCATCATGAAGTAGTGGCCGGGCGGCACCTTGCAGACAAAACCTTCAATGCTGTAGCGGCACAGTTCGCGCTGCGGAAAGCGGCTGACCTGCATCTCGTTGAACGGCGCGATCTGCGGCCGACGCTGGATGCGGTGCTCCACAGGCCCCAGCTGCTCGCTGAACTGGGCCATGTAGTGGATGCTCTCGTCATCGTAGGCTTCGCCCAGCGAGGTCAGCGGGGCCGGCTGGCCGTTGATCTTCAGCTGTGCGTTCAGGTACGAGACTTCGTCGCCCGGCAGGCCGACCACACGCTTGATGTAGTCCATGCGCGGGTCCACCGGATAGCGGAACACCACCACGTCGCCGCGCTGCAGCTCATGGTTGTCGATGATCTTCTTGTTGATCACCGGCAGGCGAATGCCGTAGTGGAATTTGTTCACCAGGATCAGGTCACCGATCTGCAAGGTGGGGATCATCGAGCCTGACGGGATCTTGAAAGGCTCGAAGAGGAAAGAGCGCATCACGAACACGACGATGATCACCGGGAACAGGCCCGCCGTCCAGTCCAGCCACCAAGGCTGTTGCAGCACCTTGTCGCGGGCCTCGGCCACGTCGCCGTCGACCTTGTCGATGCCCAGCCGCGCCAGCTCGGCGCGGCGGGCCGCGTCGCCGGCTTCCAGCTGGCGGGCCGCCTTCTCGCGCGCCGGCCGGAAGCGGAAACGCTCGGCCAGCCAGAAAGCGCAGGTCACTGCGGAAAGGATGAACAGCAGCAGCGAGAAATTGCCGTACCAGTAATCCAGGTACCAACCGCCAAGGTAGACGATCAGGGCGCCATACAAGGCGGCGGTGAGAGCACTCATCGGTTTGTTGTTGTCAGTCATCCACTTGAAGAATGGCCAAGAAGGCTTCCTGCGGCACCTCGACGGAGCCGATCTGTTTCATGCGCTTCTTGCCGGCTTTCTGCTTTTCGAGCAGCTTGCGCTTGCGGGAGATGTCGCCGCCATAGCATTTTGCCAGCACGTTCTTGCGCAGCGCCTTGATGTTCTCGCGCGAGATGATGTTGGCACCGATCGCCGCCTGGATGGCCACGTCGTACATCTGGCGCGGGATGTGTTCGCGCATCTTCGCCGCCACACCCCGGCCACGGAACTGGCTCTGCGCGCGGTGCACGATGATGGACAGCGCGTCGACCCGGTCGCCGTTGATCAGGATGTCGACCTTCACGACGTCGGAGGCGCGGTATTCCTTGAACTCGTAGTCCATGGACGCATAGCCGCGTGACACGCTCTTGAGCTTGTCGAAGAAGTCCAGCACGATCTCCGCCAGCGGCATCTCGTAGGTCAGCATGACCTGCCGGCCGTGATAGGCCATGTTCAGCTGCACGCCGCGCTTCTGGTTGGCCAGCGTCATCACCACGCCAACATGGTCCTGCGGCATGTAAAGGTGCATCGTCACGATGGGCTCGCGGATCTCGCGGATGCGGCCCAGGTCCGGCATCTTCGACGGGTTCTCGACGTCGATCACGGTGCCATCGTTGAGCTCGACCTGGTAAACCACGCTGGGCGCAGTCGTGATCAGGTCCTGGTCGAACTCGCGCTCCAGCCGCTCCTGCACGATCTCCATGTGCAGCAGCCCCAGGAAGCCGCAGCGGAAGCCGAAACCCAGCGCCTGGCTGACTTCGGGCTCGTAGCGCAGCGAGCTGTCATTGAGCTTGAGCTTCTCCAGCGCGTCGCGCAACTGGTCGTACTCGCTCGCCTCGGTCGGATACAAACCGGCAAAGACCTGCGGCTGGATTTCCTTGAAGCCGGGCAGCGCTTCTTCCGCAGGCCCGAGATTGTTGGGCAGCTTTTTCTCGAGCGTGACGGTGTCGCCGACCTTGGCCGCCTGAAGCTCCTTGATACCGGCAATGATGAACCCGACCTCGCCCGCATTGAGCTGCTCGCGCGGCGTCGACTTCGGTGCGAACACGCCCAGATGGTCGGCGGGGTAGACCGCGTTCGACGCCATCATGCGGATGCGCTCGCCCTTCTTGAGCGTGCCGTCGACCACACGCACCAGCATCACGACGCCGACGTAGTTGTCGAACCAGCTGTCGATGATCATCGCGCGCAGCGGCGCCTCGACCACGCCCTTGGGCGGCGGCATGCGGGCGATCACCGCCTCGATGATCTCGTCGATGCCCATGCCGGTCTTGGCCGAGCAGGGGATCGCGTCGGTCGCGTCGATGCCGATCACGTCCTCGATCTCTGCCTTGGCGTTGTCGGGATCCGCCGAAGGCAGGTCCATCTTGTTCAACACCGGCACCACTTCAACACCGAGCTCCAGCGCCGTGTAGCAGTTCGCCACCGTCTGCGCCTCCACGCCCTGGCTGGCATCGACCACCAGCAGCGCACCTTCGCAGGCCGACAGCGAGCGGCTGACTTCGTACGAGAAGTCCACGTGCCCGGGCGTGTCGATCAGGTTCAGGTTGTAGGTCCTGCCGTCCTTGGCCGTGTACTGCAACGCGGCCGTCTGCGCCTTGATCGTGATCCCGCGCTCCCGCTCGAGGTCCATCGAGTCCAGCACCTGCGCCTCCATCTCGCGATCACTCAGACCGCCGCAGCGCTGGATGATGCGGTCGGCCAACGTGCTCTTGCCGTGGTCGATGTGGGCAATGATCGAGAAATTTCTGATGTGGTCCATGGGTCGGCAAAGGCCGGCGCAGCGCCGGAGAAAAACAGCGTGGCCAGCGACGGCTCACGCCTGCCGCGTCAGATGCACACGCAGCAAAAACAGCTGAAAAGCTGCTGAACAAGCGCCAAAAGCTCGCCCTGGCGACGCATTGGAATGCGACGGCGAGGGGCGAGCCGCATCAAGGCGGTGAAGCGGGCAAAGAGTCAAAAAAAAGGCACGTCCAATTGAAGACGCGCCTTCCAACAAAACGTATGGCAACTGCTTGTTGGGCTTTCATTGTAGCCAAAAGGGCCCGAGTCCAAAGGCCGTCTTGGATGGAACCGGGGTCGTTGCAGACCGCCAACAAGGGCCGCAGCCGATAATTATTCACACCTTATTCACAGGTCTTGAGCGCTCGCCCAGCCGTGGCGGCAGCGCCACGGAGAGATTGCAGCAACGCGTCGAATGACCCGCAACAAGCCTGGATTGTATCGCCCGGTCATCACAATCATCACGACCCAGCGCCATGTCAGCACTCACTCACAGATCGGACAGAATAACCATCAAGCTATTAAAACATGGTTAGCAATTACAAACATCGCGGCGACTTCTCATCCAATGAAAAGACCCGCCATCCCAGTAGGTTGGCGGGTCTTTGAACATGGAGACCGGCTGCGGGAAGCCGGCTGTCCACCCCGGCTCAGCGCGCTGGCTGGATCACCACATAGTTGACCCAGTCGCCGCGGCGCACCAGCACCGTGACCCGCTTGGTCTTGTCAAGCTTGGCGACAACGCCGCCGAACTGCTTGGCATCGCTGATCTGCACGTTGTCGACCGACAGGATCACATCGCCCTCGCGCAGGCCGGCACGGGCCGCAGCGCCTTCCACACTGTCGACCTTCACACCGCCCTTGACGCGCAAGTCGCGCTTCTCCGCCTCGGTCAAGTCCACCACGTTCAGGCCCAGCGAAGCTTTCACTGGCGCTGCAGGCACGGCCGGCTTTTCAGCTTCGAACTCGCCCACGGTCACCGCGACATCCTTGTAGCTGCCACGGCGGAACAGTTGCAGCGTGACCTTGCTGCCCGGTTTCACGGCACTGATCATGCGCGGCAGATCGGTGGCGCGCTCCACGGCCTTGCCATCGACCTTGACGATGATGTCGCCCGCTTCCAGCCCAGCCTTCTCGGCAGGTTGGCCGGCTTCAACCGACTGCACCATCGCGCCGCTGGCCTTGCCCAAGCCGATCGATTCCGCGACCTCCTTGGTCACCGGTGCGATTGCCACGCCAATGCGGCCACGGATCACCCGGCCGGTGGCACGCAATTGATCGGCCACGCGGATCGCTTCGTCGATGGGGATGGAGAACGAGATGCCGGCATAGCCGCCAGACGGGCTGTATATCTGCGAATTGATGCCGACGACTTCGCCGCGCATGTTGATCAGCGGCCCCCCAGAGTTGCCGGGGTTGATCGCCACATCGGTCTGGATGAAGGGCAGCAGTTCGCCGGTGTCGCGCTGCTTGGCACTGACGATGCCAGCGGTCACCGAGTTGTCCAGGCCGAACGGCGAGCCGATCGCCATGACCCATTCGCCGACCTTCAGCTTGCCGACATCGCCGACCTTGACGAACGGCAGGCCAGCCGCTTCGATCTTCACGATGGCCACGTCGCTGCGCTTGTCTGCGCCAATGACCTTGCCCTTGAACTCGCGCTTGTCGGTCAGCGTCACCAGCAGTTCGTCGGCACCGTCGACCACGTGCGCGTTGGTCATCACGAGGCCATCGGCGCTGAGGATGAAGCCTGAGCCGATGCCGCGCCGCGTCGGCTCGTCGTCATCGTCGCCATTGCCATTGCCACCGCCGCGCGGCGTGTTGCGCGGCATCGGAATGCCGAAGCGCTTGAAGAACTCTTCCAGGCCCGGGTCCATCTGCGGGCCAGTGCCCGCGCCACCGCGGCCCAGATGCACCTTCTCGCTGGTACGGATGTTCACCACTGCCGGGCCGACCTGTTCGACCAGGTCGGTGAAATCGGGCAGCACCCGGTTCTGCGCCAATGCGGGCGCCGGCAGCAAACCCGCCGCGGAAACGCTCAGCAGCGCAACGGCAACACCAACGCGCGCACGCTCGCGCACGGACGAAACAACACCCCCAAACATGCCTTCTCCTTCTTGGGAACCACCGCCTCTGGTGGGCGGACTGCAAAACCTCAGGGTCTCAACGCTTGTGGTCCAGCGCGGCCGCGATCTTCTTCAGCGTGTCCATGGGCACGTCGCCCATCACGGTCACCCACTGATCATCGCGCCTGGCCATCAAGGTGTGAGTTGCCCCGATGGCCGCGTGGACTTCGCGTTGGTGCCGCTCGGGCTGGAAAGGTTCAATGAACACCGACACGTGGGTCAGCCCATCGGAATAGATGGCTTGCAGCACGATGGGGGCATCCGCGGCGCCCGTCGGGTCCAGCGAGCGCTTGGCGCAATGCACTTCGCGAAAACCGGCAGGCAACGCAGCCAGCGTCCAGCCTTCGGCGTCCAGCGAGGTCGGCAGCACGGCGGGCCGCAGCACGCGATACCCGTCGCGCTTTTTCATGCCGGCCAGCACCTGGTCGGGCTGAGGCTTCACGCCAATGACCAACTCGGAGAACGCGGCCGACTCCAAGGTCTGCCCGCTGCTGCCAATCACCTCGGCGCGCAGCAGCAAACCGGTCTGATGCTCGGCCCATAGGCGCTGGCTGAAGCGGGCGTTGTCCTTGGCCTTCAGCAAGACCACGTCGGCGTCCAGGCCTGCCACGCGGTCACGGCCGAGCGAACGCAGCTCATACCACTCCAGCACGCGGCGCTCCGAGCCTGACAACAGCGACGGGAACGTGGCGCGGGGGTCGCGGCGCTCAATCAGCGCAACGCGGGCGCGCGGCCACAGCGTCTGCACCTCGTCGTTGTGGCGCCAGATGCTGCGCGGCTCGCCGTCCAGTGCTTCGACACGCTCGTATTGCTGGGTGCCATCGAAATAGTGCGCAACGCGCGAACTGCTGACCGAGCCGCCACCACTGACCACCAGCGTACCCTGGTAGTTCCGCGAGGCTGCGGCTTCGCTGCTTCGCATCAGCCATGCACGCGCATCCAGCGTGCCGGCTGCATCACTCGTCGCCTGCGCAAGCGCAGCCGCCGACCCGCTGGCAAGCAGGCAAGACATCAATACACCGGGCCAGACGCGCCATGGCGCCAGCGAGGCGCCGATCCAAGCCGCACCCGCCATCCGCCTTGCGACCCAAGGCCTGCTCTCCGCTGTCATCTTGCGGTCAGCGGCCTTCCGGCGTGAGCGCGACCTGGCGCACACCACCGGGCGCGGCCAGCGAAGGCCCTTGCGCAAACTGGCGGTGTGCCGCAAGGTAGCGGTCCAGGTCCGGGCTGCGTTCCATCGCGTTGCCCGATTCGGTCAACGAAGCCGGCGTCGAGGCACTTTCGTCCGCCTGCGCCAGCTCGGCAGCGACCGGCGCCTCCGAAGATGGCCCGGCGCGCCAGACCAGCGACACACCGGCCACGACCATGAAGCTGGCAGCAACCGCCGCCGTCGTCGTCCAGCCACGCCGCGCCCGCCCGATGGCAGCCACCCGGCCGCTCCCGCCCGCCGCGGCCACCACCGCCGGCTTCGCCGGCTGCGCCACCAGCACCGCCGGCGCGAGCACCACCGGCTCCTGGGCCAGCTTGCTGCGCAAGGCAGTCAGGAAACTGGCGTCCTGCTTCGGTGCCGACGCGAGGTCGTCCGAGCGCAGCACGTCCCCGATCAGCGCATAGCAGTGCCAGCTCGCGCGCAGCTCAGGGTCTTGGCGCCAGGCATCCACCGACAGGCGCAGTTCGCGCCCATCGGCCTCGCCATCGCTCAGTGCCGAAAGGCCCTGCAGCATGCGCTCATGATCGTTCGACGGCTCCAACATCATCTCAGCTCCAGACAGCGGTCAGGCTCGACAAAATCCAGGTCACCAACGTTCACCGTTTTGGGTATCCAACAGCGGTTTCAAGCGCAGTGCGATCGCTTCACGGGCGCGAAAAATCCGCGATCGAACGGTACCGATCGGGCAATTCATCACGTCAGCAATCTCTTCGTAACTCAGTCCTTCGATCTCGCGCAGCGTAATGGCCTGCCGCAAGTCCTCGGACAAGGCCTCGATCGCCGCGTTCACCGTGGATGCAATTTCCTTGCTCGCCAACAGGGCCTCAGGCGTGGCCATGTCGATTTGTTCCATTTGCGGCCGGGAAGTTTCGTCATCGTCATCCCCTGTTGCCATTGCGGCTTCGGTGATCACGGGATCCCGCTTCAAATCGACCAGCGCCTTCTTCGCAGTGTTGACCGCGATCCGGTAAAGCCAGGTGTAAAACGCACTCTCGCCACGGAACTGCGGCAACGCACGATAAGCGCGGATGAAGGTCTCCTGGGCAATGTCGAACACCAGGTCGCTGTCGCGCACCATGCGGCCGATCAGCCGCTCGATGCGACGCTGGTACTTGACCACCAGCATTTCGAAAGCCTTGACGTCGCCCTGCTTGACGCGCTCGACCAGCGCGGCGTCGACATCGGGTTGCAGGCTGCTCATGCGACGGGCGCTCCCGCACCCGAAACGGGCTCCTGCATGCGAACCTGCACGTTCACCGGCGGCGTGCGCACCGCGATGCGCAGCGCATGCCAAGCCATCGCTCCCGCGGCGCCGCGGGACATTGGCAAGTGGCGAACTGGCTGGCCGGCGATGCCGTGCCAACGCAGCAGCATCCAATCGCCCCAGTCCAGCACCAGCGTCGGCGTGCCAGCAACGTCCAGCGTGCGACCGTCAGCGGCGAGCAGGCTCCAGCCCGCGCCATCCCAACGCAGGCGCATGACCGGCCGTGTTGCCAGGCATCGATAAAACCCAACTGCCAGCAAGGCTCCGGCCGCCAGCAGTTCGAACATGCCACCCGCACCTGGCAGCGCGCCAGTGACAGGCCAACCGGCCCGCTGGCGCAAGTGCATCCACAACCAGCCCACGAAGGCGCTCACCGCCAGACCACCGATGGCCGCAACCAGCGCGGACCAGAGGCCACGCCTTGCAAGCGCACAGTCAGAGGGAGGCGGCGTGCGGCGCATCAGGCCCGCCTCGACAGCATGGGGCGACGCAACAACTTGGCTCGCGTGGCGGCGCTCAAATGCGCCTGAACACCAGCGTGCCGTTGGTGCCGCCGAAGCCGAAGTTGTTTTTCACCGCAATGTCGATCTTCATCTCGCGCGCCGTGTTGGCGCAGTAATCCAGGTCGCACTCGGGATCCTGGTTGAAGATGTTGATGGTCGGCGGTGAAATCTGGTGATGCAGCGCCATCACGGTGAACACCGATTCGATGCCGCCTGCGCCACCCAGCAGGTGGCCGGTCATCGACTTGGTCGAGTTCACGACCAGGCGCCTGGCGTGGTCGCCAAAGGCCAGCTTGATCGCGTTGGTCTCGTTCAGGTCACCCAGCGGCGTCGAGGTGCCATGGGCATTCAGGTATTGCACCGCGTCGGCATTGAGGCCGGCGTCGCGCAGCGCAGCCTTCATCGAGCGCTTGGGGCCATCCACACTGGGCGCAGTCATGTGATACGCGTCGGCACCCATGCCGAAGCCGATCACTTCGGCGTAAATCCTGGCGCCACGCTTCTTCGCGTATTCGTATTCTTCCAGCACCACCACGCCACCGCCCTCGCCCAGCACGAAGCCGTCTCGGTCACGGTCCCAGGGCCGCGAAGCGGTCGCCGGGTCATCATTGCGGGTGGACAGCGCGCGCGCAGCCGCAAAGCCGCCAACCCCGAGCATCGACACCGTGGCCTCGGCACCGCCGGCGACCATGACGTCCGCATCGCCGTAGCCGATCATGCGTGCCGACTGGCCGATGCAATGCAAACCAGTGGTACAAGCGGTGACCACGGCCAGGTTCGGACCGGTGAAACCGAAGCGGATCGAGACATGGCCGGAGATCATGTTGATGATCGAGGCTGGGACGAAAAATGGGGAGATGCGGCGCGGGCCACGATCAACGACCATGCGAGCGGTCTGTTCGATCTCCGGCAGACCGCCGATGCCCGAGCCGATCATGCACCCGATGCGCTCGGCCGTCTCCTCGGTCAGCGCGTCGCCAGTGGGCAGCCCGGCATCCTGCACGGCCTGGATGGCAGCGGCCACGCCAAAGTGGATGAAGCTGTCCATGTGCTTGGCTTCCTTGCCGGGAACGTACTCCTCGACATTGAAGCCTTTGACCTCGCCTGCAAACTGGCAGGCGATGCCGGAGGCATCGAACTTGGTGATGGGCGCGATGCCGGAACGACCTGCAAGCAGGTTGCTCCAGCCCTCGGAAACCGTGTTGCCGACCGGGCTGATCAGCCCCAGGCCGGTGATGACGACACGTCGACGGGTCATGCGTTCAGATCAGATCGTTGCGGGGGCGGAACTGCAAGGCCTTGTCAGGCCTTGGCGTTGCCCTTGGCATAGTCGATCGCCAACTGGACAGTGGTGATCTTCTCGGCTTCCTCATCAGGAATCTCAATGCCGAATTCATCTTCCAGGGCCATCACCAGTTCGACGGTGTCGAGCGAGTCGGCACCCAGGTCGGCCACGAAGGCTTTTTCGTTGGTGACGTCGGCTTCGGGAACACCCAGTTGCTCGGCGATGATTTTCTTGACGCGTGCTTCGATGTCGCTCATGACTCCTCCAGGAGGGATTGCGTAAAACGGGCCGGATTCTACGCTGGCAAGCGCAGAGCCCGGCGGGGGGATCAGTTCATGAACATGCCGCCATTGACGTGCAGCTCTGTTCCAGTGATGTAACCCGCTTCCGGGCTGGCGAGGAAGGCAACCGCATGCGCGATCTCCTCCGGCTGGCCCAGGCGCTGCAACGGGATCTGCTGCAGCAGCGCAGCCTTCTGCGCCTCGGGCAGAGTGTCGGTCATGTCGGTGGCAATGAAGCCGGGCGCGACGCAATTGACCGTGATGTTTCGGCTGCCGAGCTCGCGCGCCAGCGCGCGCGTCATGCCGGCCACACCGGCCTTGGCGGCTGCGTAGTTGGCCTGGCCCGGATTGCCGGAAGCGCCAACCACTGAGGTGATGCTGATGATGCGGCCGAAGCGCTGCTTCATCATCGGGCGGATCGCCGCCCGCGCAAGCCGGAAGACGGCGCGCAGGTTGGTGTCCAGCACGGCATCCCAGTCGTCGTCCTTCATGCGCATGGCCAACTGGTCGCGCGTGATGCCGGCATTGTTGACCAGCACATGCAGGCCACCCTGATCCTTGACCAGCTGGTCCATGCAGGCGTCCACCGCGGCGGCGTCGGTCACATCCAGCTTCAGGCCGTCGCAGCCAGGGAATTCGGCCAGCGCGTCGCGAATCGCCTGCGCGCCGGCATCGGTGGTCGCGGTGCCCAGCACGCGAAAACCGCGTGCGGCCAAGGTCAGCGCAATCGCCCGGCCGATGCCGCGCGTCGCGCCAGTCACCAGCGCAACCTGCGCTGGTGCCACTGAGGTGTTTGCAACCGTGCTCATGCCAATGCCTCCTTGGCCAGGGCCAGGCTGGCCGGGTCGAACACGCAGACCGCATTCAGTTCAGGTTCGATGCGCTTGACCATGCCGGTCAGCGCACGGCCAGGGCCGCACTCGATCACGTCCGTCAGGCCTTGCGCACGCAAGGCATGCACGACCTCAACCCAGCGCACCGGGCCAAAGGCCTGGCGGTACAGCGCGTCGCGGATCGCTTCAGCGCTGCTTTCGACCTTCACGTCGATGTTGTTGACCACCGGCACACTGGGTGCTGCAAAGGTGGTTTCCGCCAGCTTCACCTTCAGCGCTTCGGCGGCAGGCTTCATCAGCGTGGAATGGAATGGCGCCGAGACCGACAGCAGCAAGGCACGCTTGGCGCCCATGCCCTTCAGCGTGGCGCAGGCTGTGTCCACGCCCAGCTTGGTGCCGGCGATCACGGTCTGCTTCGGGTCGTTGAAATTGACTGCCTCCACCATCTCGCCGCAAGACTGCATGGCTTCTGCGCAACCGGCCCGGACCATCTGCGCGTCCAGCCCGAGGATAGCCGCCATGCCGCCCTGGCCAACCGGCACCGCATCCTGCATGGCCTGCGAGCGCAGCCGCACCAGCACCAGCGCATCGGCCAGCGTCAGGCTGCCGGAGGCCACCAGCGCGGTGTATTCGCCCAGCGAATGGCCAGCCATGGCCTCCGGCACGAAACCCGTCTCGGCAGACCATGCGCGGTAGCAGGCCAAACCCGCCACCAGCATCACCAACTGGGTGTTGACGGTCAGGTCCAGCTGCTCTTTCGGGCCTTGCTGGATCAGCGTGCGCAGGTCGCGGTCGAGCACGCTGCTGGACTCATCCAGCGTCTGCTGCACGGCGGGGTGCCCGCCCCATGCGTCAAGCATGCCGACGGATTGGGAACCCTGTCCGGGAAAGACAACAGCGAATCGTTTCATGGGATCACACCAGCTTGGGTCGAATCTTCAGAAATCCAGCAGCACCGCGCCCCAGGTGAAGCCACCGCCCACCCCTTCGAGCAGGACGGTCTGGCCACGTTGCACGCGGCCGGAGCGCACGGCATGGTCCAGGGCCAGCGGAATGGACGCAGCAGACGTGTTGCCATGTTCGTCCACCGTGACGATCAGCTTGTCGGCGCCAAGCTTCAGCTTGCGCGCCGTGCCCTGCATGATGCGGATGTTGGCCTGATGCGGAATCAGCCAGTCGATGTCGGCCTCGGTGCGCCCAGCTGCAGCCAGGGTTTCCCGCGCCACGCTCTCCAGCACCGACACCGCCAGCTTGAACACCGCCTGACCATCCATCTTCAGCAATGGATCGCCCAGCACCTGGCCGCCCGCGACTGTACCCGGCACGCACAGGATCTCGCGGTAGCGGCCATCCGCATGCATGCGACTGGCCAGGATGCCAGGCTCGTCCGAGGCTTCCAGCACCACGGCGCCGGCGCCGTCACCAAACAGCACGCAAGTCGTGCGGTCGTTGAAGTCCAGGATGCGCGAGAACACTTCGGCACCGATCACCAGTGCGCAACGCGCAGCCCCGGTGCGGATCATCGAATCCGCCACCGAGAGCGCGTAGACAAAGCCGGAGCACACCGCTTGCAGGTCGAAGACCGGGCAACCGTGCACGCCAAGCTTGCGCTGGATGATGCTGGCGGTCGACGGGAAGACCATGTCCGGCGTGGACGTGGCGACGATGATCAGGTCGACCTCGTCGGCGCGCCGGCCGGCGGCTTCCAGCGCATTCAGCGCCGCGCCCAGGCCCAGGTCGCTGGCGCATTGTTCGGCGGCGGCAAAGTGACGCGCCCGGATGCCGGTGCGCTCGACGATCCAGGTGTCCGAAGTCTCCAGGCCACGCTCGGCCAGTTCAGCGGCCAGCTCTTCGTTGCTCACGCGGCGCGTCGGCAACATGCTGCCGGTGCCGGTGATGCGGGCGTGACGAGCAGGTGGCATCACCGCGGGAAACTGGGGGCTGGGCAGCGATGCACTGGCGGCAGCACCCGAAGAGGCAGAAGAAAGCGTCATGCAGCGGGTCGGACCGGCTGATCACCGGGAAGCGCAGGCATGGCCTGCAGGGTCTCGACGATGCGGTCATGGACCTGGTCGAGCAAGCGGTTGTGCGCCGCATCATAAGCCCGCGACAAGGCACGGCCAAAGGCGTACGCATCGGCAGAACCATGGCTCTTGAACACCAGGCCCTGCAAACCCAGCAACGCAGCGCCGTTGTAGCTGCGCGGGTCCACCCGCGCCCTAAAGCGCTTGAGCACCGGCATCGCCACCAGGGCAGCCAGCTTGGTCAGCCAGTTGCGGGTGAATTCTTCGCGGATGAACTGACTCAGCGCGTGCGCCAGGCCTTCGGTGGTCTTCAGCGCGACATTGCCGACGAAGCCGTCGCAAACCACGATGTCCGCCGTGCCTTCGAAGATGTCGTTGCCTTCGACATTGCCGTGGTAATTCAGGTGCCCGCTGGCGGCTGCAGCGCGCAGCAGGTCGCCGGCACGCTTGATGGTTTCGCTGCCCTTGATCACCTCGGAGCCGATGTTCAGCAGGCCCACGGTTGGATTGGGCTTGCCCTCGACCGCCGCAACCAGCGCGCTGCCCATGATGGCGAACTGCAGCAGGTGCTCCGCCGAGCAGTCCACATTGGCGCCCAGATCCAGCATGGTGGTGAACTCGCCGCGCACGTTCGGGATGACCGACGCGATGGCCGGACGGTCAATGCCCTCCAGCGTCTTCAGCAGGTAACGCGCCAATGCCATCAAGGCACCGGTGTTGCCAGCCGAAATGCAGGCATCGGCCTTGGCCACGCCGTCACGCAGCTTGAGCTGCGAGATGGCGATGCGCATCGAAGAATCCTTCTTGCGGCGCAAGGCCACTTCGACCGTATCGTCCATGGCCACCACCTCTGTCGCGGTGACCAGCGTGCAGCGCGGCCAGTGCGCGGCAGGCACCAGCGCATCGGCCGTGCCCACCAGCAGCAATTCCACGTCAGGATGCGAGTCCAGGAAAGCCCGGCAGGCCGGCAGCGTGACCGAGGGTCCATGGTCGCCACCCATGCAGTCCACCGCTAGGCGGACGCGGCTCAGCGGCGTCAAGGAAACAGATTCGGACACGGCAATCTCAGGCCAGGACGGCCCGACTCACAACGAAGCAGCCACGACAAAACCCGCGCGAACTGGCTTCAGAACAGCGAGGCGGCGCGGGATTTGAATTGGGGTGCGGAACCACCACCCTGAACGCGGGCGGCATGCACTCGGGGCAGGCAAAGCGCCAACCCATGAGCCCAACGGGCAGGTCAGGCGTCTGCCTTGGTCTTCAAGACCTTGCGGCCACGGTAAAAGCCGGTCGGGCTGATGTGGTGGCGCAGATGGATTTCGCCGGTGGTCGACTCGACCGCCGTGCCCGGCTGGGTCAGCGCGTTGTGCGAACGGTGCATGCCACGCTTGGAGGGCGACTTCTTGTTTTGCTGAACGGCCATGGAATTCTCCTGGGACGCCGGGGCCCCGGCGAATAACGACGCTGCTGCAGCGAGCCAGCCCTACAGAGCGGCCGCGCAAAGCGCCAAAGTCAATGAAATCGGTGAGACCTGAGGCCACCGAACCGCATGAGCCAAGGCCAATGACCGCCCATCAGGGCATGCCAAAACGCTCGGGACCTTGACCAGAACCTCGGCCAGAAACTGGCTGTGGCGCCTGGCCCATCCGGCCCGCTCGACCCCCGCTCGATCGCCAGTCAGCTGGTAGCTGAAGGGCAATGCGGAAAAGCCGCGGATCATAGCACGGATCAATTGGCCGGAACAGCCGTGGGGCACGGCCTGACCCACCGTGCCCCCGGCATGACCCAACCCATCAATCCGGCTTTTTCTTCAGCTGCGCCAGCACCGCAAACGGATTGGGCTGAGCCTCGTCAGCCTCGATTTCATCGTCCGGCAAAGGCAGCGGCTCCGGACACACCTCATGGCGCGGCACCAGCGGCAAGGCCAGCAACAGCTCGTCCTCCACCAGCTCACGCAAATCGGTCCAGCGCTGCAAGGCCAGCACATCGTCCTCGCTGTCGGCGTCCATCTCGGCGGCAGAAGCCTCATCCGACACGAAACGCAGCGAGCAATCCACGGCCACATCACTGGCCACCGGCCCCAGGCAGCGCTGGCAGCAAAGACTCAAGTTCACCTCGGCCTGCAGGTGCAACCAGATCTCGGGCGAACCACCCGTCACCGGGCGCTGCTCGCCTTCAGCCTGCCAGCGCACCACGGCAGGGTCGGCATCGCCCGTCAACAGCTGGGCCTCGTCCAGCCGAGACATCTCGGCAACCGACCACTGCCCGGAAATCAAACGCCCCTGCTCAGCCAGGGCAGCCACATCCAGACGCAGCGGGTCAGGTGCGGAAGAAGACGCGGAAACACTCATGGCACCAGTGTACGGCGGTGACCGATGGGAGAATCCCGCGATGACCGAGTTGCCCGCCACCCCGCCCCCTTCACACACAGCGCCTCGCCTGATCCTGGCGTCCACTTCGCGCTATCGGCGCGAGCTGCTGGAACGCCTGCGCCTGCCGTTCGACACGGTTTCGCCAGAGGTCGACGAAACGCCACAACCCGGCGAAGCGCCGGCCGTGCTGGCCCGGCGCCTGGCGCTGGCCAAGGCGCAGGCGGTGACCACCCGGCACCCGGACGCGATCGTCATCGGCTCGGACCAGGTGGCGGACGTAGACGGTCAGCCAATCGGCAAACCCGGCACGCACGAGCGCGCGGTGCAGCAGTTGCGCCAGATGAGCGGGCGCCGCATCGTGTTCCAGACCGCACTTGCCGTGGTGCGCGCCAGCACTGGTTTCGCAGAGGTCCGGCTGGCACCGGTGCACGTGCAGTTCCGCACCTTGAGCGAGGCCGAGATCGAGTTCTACCTCCGGCTCGAACAACCCTATGACTGCGCCGGCAGCGCCAAGTGCGAAACGCTTGGCATTGCGCTGCTGTCAGCCATCGAGTCCGACGATCCGACCGCGCTGATCGGCCTGCCGCTGATGCGCACCTGCGAGCTGCTGCGCAGCGCCGGGCTGGACCCGCTGAAGGCAAACCCATGAGCATTACCCACACCACCGGCCGCCTGCTGCTGGTCCCGAACACGCTGGATTTGGGCACCGAGCCGGAGGCCATCGAGACCGTGCTCAGCCCGGCCATCCTGGCCATCGCCGCCCGGCTGGACCACTGGGTGGTGGAAAACGCCAAGAGCGCACGCGCATTCCTCAAGCGCGTCGATGTTTGCGTACCATTGCACGCGCCACTGCAAAGCCTGCACATCGTCGAGCTGCCGCGGCCGCGCAAGGGCGACCCGAATGCACAGATCGACGCACAAACCTGGCGCACACTGCTCGGGCCCGCGCTGGCGGGCCATGACCTGGGCCTGCTGTCAGAAGCGGGCCTGCCTGCAGTGGCCGACCCCGGCGCAGCGCTGGTGCAAGCGGCGCACGCCGCAGGCGTGACCGTGCAACCCCTGCCCGGCGCCAGTTCGCTGACGCTGGCCCTGGCCGCCAGCGGACTCAACGGCCAGCGCTTTGCATTTGAAGGATATTTGCCGCAGGAAGCCAGCAGCCGCGCGCAGCGGGTGCGTGAGCTGGAACAGCGCTCACGCCGCGAAGGCCAGACCCAGCTGGTCATTGAAACGCCTTACCGCAACCAGGCCTTGATGACGGCGCTGCTGCAACTGCTGCAAGCCGAAACCATGCTCAGCGTGGCGTGTGGCCTGACGTCACCCGCGGGCTGGTGCAAGACCCAGTCGGTGGCGAATTGGCGTGCAGCCAAACCGGAACTGCCAGACAAGCTGCCCGCCGTCTTCATGTGGCAGGGCTGAAGGCCTCAAACCAAGTTGCGACCCACCAGCAAAACGGCGCCCCGCAGGGCGCCGTTCACGGTGGCAGCAAGCGTCAGCTCTTTGCGCCACCCAGCAAGGCTGCAAGCTTGCGCTTGGGTCGAATGTTGGGCGAGAGGCGTGCCGCCGAAGGCACGGCCGGTGCCGACTTCTCCCAGGCCGCCGGACCATCCAGGCTGGCCGTCGGCTCGTAGGGACGATCGAAGAACGGATCACGGGGCGCGGAGCGCGACTCGCTGCGGCGCGGCGGGAAAGGCCGACGGGACTCGGCACCCTCGCCAACCGAAGCACCAGTGCGTGATTCAGTCCGTGACTCCCCGCGGTACTCAGCGCGCGGCTCGGCTGCACGACCCTCGTCGCGCTGCCAACTGCTGCGGCGCGGGCGCTCCTCGTCCAGCTCCACCGCGTCCAGCTCGATCTTCTTCTTGATCAACTTTTCGATGTCACCGATCAAGCGCGTGTCATCACGCGTCACCAGCGTGATCGCCACGCCCGAAGCGCCCGCGCGACCCGTGCGGCCGATGCGGTGCACATAGTCTTCCGCATTGAACGGCACGTCGAAATTGAAGACCGCCGGCAGGTCGGCAATGTCCAGCCCGCGCGCCGCGACGTCAGTCGCGACCAGGATGTCCACCTCACCTGCCTTGAACGCAGCAAGGGACTTCAGTCGCTCATCCTGCGACTTGTCCCCGTGCAAGGCCGCCGTGCGCAGGCCATCCCGCTCAAACGAGCGCGCCAGCCGAGCTGCGCCGAGCTTGGAATTCACGAAGATGATGGCTTGCTTGATGCCGCGCTCGCGCAGCACCTTCAGCACCGTGGCACGCTTGTCGTCATCGGTCACGCTGATGAAGCGCTGCTCCACATTGGTCGCCGTGGCATTGGCGCGCGCCACTTCCACCAGGATGGGATCCTGCAGGTAGCTGTTGGCCAGGCGCTTGATCTCGGGCGAGAAAGTCGCCGAGAACAGCAGTGTCTGGCGCTGCTTGGGCAGGTAGCTCAGGATGCGCTGCAGGTCCGGCAGGAAGCCGATGTCCAGCATGCGGTCGGCCTCGTCCAGCACCACGTACTCAACCTGGTTCAGCACGCAGTTCTTGGCCTCGATGTGATCCAGCAAGCGGCCCGGCGTGGCGATCAACACCTCGACGCCGCCCTTGAGCTCAAGCGTCTGCGGCTTCATGTCCACACCGCCAAACACCACCGCTGCACGCAGGTTGCTGTGCTTGGCGTATGCCTTCACATTGTTCGCGACCTGGTCGGCCAGTTCCCTCGTCGGTGCCAGCACCAGCGCCCGCACCGGATGCCGGGCCGGCGACACACTGCTGGTCTCGTGCCGCATCATCTTCTGCAGCAGCGGAATCGAGAAGGCGGCCGTCTTGCCGGTCCCGGTCTGCGCCGCTCCCATCACATCCTTGCCTTCCAGCACGATGGGAATGGCCTTCGCCTGGATGGGCGTCATGAACGCATAGCCTTGATCCGCCACGGCCCGCAGCAGCTTGGGGTCCAGCGGCAGGGTGTCAAAACGAGCGGGAGGGGTCGGCGCCTCGATGGCGTCCGGCGGCACGAGGGCGGCGGTTTCGTTGGTCATTGCCTTCCATTATCGCTTGTAATGCTTGACACGCCCGAAAGAAGGCGGCATATAGCACCGCGGCGCAGGGACATCAAGAGAATCAGCGTCCCTGGCCCCTCGAATTTCACAGGGGCGATGCCCGCTAGAATCCAACGGCCATGTGGCATCTCCCGGCGTGCTGCAAAACCAAAACGACACCACTGTTGTTATCAATGCATTCCTCGTGCACCTCCGGCACCTCGTCGGTGAAGCATCTGGCCGGTTGCGGATTGATGCCGTTGCCATGATGCATGACTAACCTGACGGCGCCTAATGCATCGCTCTGGCGCACAAACAGAGAGCCTCCATCCTTACTGGATCTGTACGATGCCCGACCAATCCACGCCCCCCCTCACTAAGGCGACCGACCCGCTGCGCATCATTTTTTGTGGGGGTGCATTGATTGCAGCGCCGGTCGCTGCCCACGCCTACCTGGATCCGGGCTCCGGCAGTCTGATCTTTCAGTCTCTGCTGGCCGTGGTGTTCGGCATTGGTGTCGGTCTGCGTTCCGTGAGGGCTTGGTTGCGCAGCAGATGGACCTGGCTGAGACAACGCGTTGGCACCGATAAAAATTCCGCCGAATGACGGACGCCCAGGCAACCACACGACGCCACCCCGCCTCGTTTCGTGACCCAGCAGGTTTTGTACTGGAAAGCGACGGCAGGCTTCTACGCGCCGTACATCCCGACGCCATTGGCGACATGCGGATGCTGTTCGATTCGGGCCTCTACGATGAACTCGTGGCCGCCGGCCTGCTGGTTGCACATTGCGGTGTAGCTGAACTCCCGCCGAGCCTGCCAAAGGATTGGGCGGCCTGGGAAGCCGAGCGACTGCCAATCATCAGCTATCCATCGGAGTGGATCGACGCACAACTCCACGCCGCTTCCCTGTTGACACTAGAAGTGTTACGCCGAGCGCTACGCCACGGCATGACGCTGAAAGACGCCAGCGCGTTCAACGTCCAGTTCAGAGGATCCCAGCCCGTCTTCATCGACTTGCTGTCATTCACACGCCTGCCGAACGACGGGCGATGGCTGGGATACCGTCAGTTCTGCGAACACTTCTTGGGACCACTCGCCGTATATTTTCATTTGCCCTCGTTGCGAATGCTGCAGGGCACAAACCTGGAGGGCATGCCGCTGGCTGTGTGCTCCGCCATGCTGCCTGCCCGCACCTGGATGAAGCCAGGGCTGGCCCTGCATTTGCATCTGCATGCGCGCGCAGCGAGACGGGCGAGCCGTGCCGCAACGGAGACATTGGACCGCAGTGCACATGCGATGCCACCCGAACAAGCGCCCCAGTTCGGTCTCCGTCTCGTAGACTCACTTGAAGCCGCGATACGCGGGCTGGTTCCGCGCACCAAAGCAGCCTCCGAATGGTCGGATTACCGGAATCACAACACTTACACAGAAAGTGAGGCGCGGAGCAAGCTCGCGTTCGTGCTTGAGGCAGTGGACCGTGCTCGGCCAACCCGGGCCATCGACCTCGGCGCCAACGACGGCCACTATGCGCATGAACTCGCGTCGCGCAACGTCGCCTGCACGGCCGTCGAACTCGACGCGGCCTGCGCCGAAGGGATCTACGAACGCAGCCTCGCTGCGCCTCACGCAGCATTGCTCAACACGGTGCGGGTCGACCTCACCAACCCGACACCTAGCCATGGCTGGGCAGGCCAAGAACGCGCCTCGTTCTCGCAGCGTATGCAATGCGACCTTAGTCTGTCCCTTGCACTGATCCATCACTTGTCAATCTCGCGCCAGGTGCCGTTCGACGCGATCGCGGCCTACCTCGCAGAATTGTCGCCACATGCGGTCGTCGAGTACATCCCACCGGACGATCCCATGGCTCGGCAACTTCTCGCCGCCCGCAGTGGCATCACCGCCAGCTACCTGCGGACGCTATCTGAAGACGCGTTCCGGGCAGCGTTCGATCCGCATTTTGAGTGCCTGGCCTTCAGCGATCCGCTGGCCGGCGGACGTAGGCTGCACCACTTTATGCGCAGGACGTGAGTGGATCAATGCGGCACTGGCGGCAGCCACTCCTCAGCGGTACCGTGTTGGCGACGCTGGGCTTCTTTCCGCTGTTAGACGCGCTCGCGACCACGCCTGCCTGGCTGCACTGGACCGCCTTCGATAGCATCGAGACCGCCGCAGCGTGGACGGTGACTGCCATGGTGGTGGGGTTGACGATGATGCTGGCCGGCCACATCGGAGGCAGGCGTGGCGGTGACGCAGTCACCATCCTGTGGTTGCTGGTGGGCATCTGGTTCGCCATGGCCGCGCTCACCAGGTTGCAATTGCTCGACCCGATCCTGCGTGCGCACCGCGCCAACGCGGTCTGGGTTGTTGGCGCTTTGGCCATCATGCTCACAACGGTCGGCGCATGGGCCGTGTTGCGACCGGGCCAATATCCGACATCGAGAGTCCAGCGCACTTTGGCGGTCCTTTGGCCCCTGTCGTTTCTTTTCGCATTCCATCTGCTGCGTGCGCCATCCCTCGCGGAACGTCAGCTGGCCGACCTGTCACCAACTGCCCACGCCGTTGCGGGGCTGGTGCGTACGCAAGTCGCACACCGCGAACCACGAACAGTCGTCCTGCTATTTGACGAGCTGTCGGTCGACTACCTTTACGGTCAGCGTGCAACTGACCTCTCGGCGTGGCCTTCGCTTGCTCTCCTGCGGGCGGAGGCCACGCTGCATCACGACGCCCACCTGCCAGGCGGCGGCACCCTATCCGCCATCCCCGCACTTTTCGGAGCAACCACGGCCGCCCCCGATGGCCTTGTCAATGCACTCAACCGACAGGGGCAATCCTTGAGGATCTGGGGCTGGTATCACGATTACTGCCGAGCGTTTGCACGGGAGGCCGACGAATGCCATGCAACCAGCATCTACAATCCTCGAACGCTGCACAGCGATTTCTCGATCATCGACCCATGGTGGACGAACATCGTTTTGCTGCCGGCGGAGTTTCCATTCAAGTACCTCAAGTCTCCCGCCGCCGTAGCCCTCCATCGCGACACGCTGGCCGGCGCGCAGGCTTGGCTGGCAACGCAATTGGCAGATCCGAGTGCGGATTTCATCTACGCCCATGTCAACGTTCCGCATTTGCCGTTGATCGGCGAACAGTCTGGCGGACTCATGTTCTCTCGGGCCTTCGAGATGACCGAACAGAGCTACCTCACGCAGTTCGGCGCGGTCGACGATGTCGTGGCCCAAGCTCTGATCAGCACCACTCGGCCGACCCGCCTCATCGTGATGTCCGATCACAATGCGCGAGCGCTGCTCCCCAAGGAGCGACACGATCAGGTCGTGCTAGTCGTCCTCGAACCTGGACTGCACAACTCAGGGGTTGTGAAACGCGAGAATGCGGCGGAAACGCTGGCGCACATCAGCCTCGGTTTGGACGAGACGCCTTGAGGTAAACCAACCCCAGTCCTCCAGGGAGAAGCTCTCGGCGCCTTAAACACCATATCGCTCAGCCAAAAGCGATCAGGCTGGCTAGCTAGAATCTGCCGATCACGCGAAGGGTCCAAGCCCGTCGCGACACCAACACGACCCACGCTGTCATCCATGTATTCTTTGCAAAAGCCCGGCCGCAGGCCGATGAAGCACCTCGCCCTTTGCGGCTTGATGCTGATGGCCGTTCATGGCCTGCTGCCCTCGGCGTTTGCCCAACAGAACATTGACCGGGAACAGTCGTCGGGCAACGCAGGCACATCAGCCGAACAGGACACAAGCTCGGCGCAGTTGAGGCCCACCGCAGCGGACCAGACTGCGAACACGCTGAACGCCGTCCGCAATCGGCGGGACAGTCAAATCGTCATTCAACGCACGCCGTACGTGCCCAACGAGTTCGAGCGCTACGTACAGACACAGGCGAGCCGGCTGAACCAACTGTCTCCCAACAACGGCTCTGCCAACAACGGGCCGGGCAACACCAATGGCGAACAGATTCGCCGACTGGGCGCAGACCTGCTAACGGACCTGCCTGACGGCCTGGGCAATCAGGATCCCCTACCCCAGGTGCCAGACGACTACATCGTCAAGCCCGGCGACGAAATTGCCCTGACGATGTGGGGCTCGGCAGATGCCAACCTGCGGCTGACGGTCGACCGTTCGGGGCAAATCGCCGTGCCGCGCGTGGGCACGGTGACGGTGGCTGGAACACGACAAGCCGAGCTAGGGAATGTGATCAGCCGCCGCGTAGCACAGGTGTTCCGCAATTTCCAGCTCTCAGCCAGTGTGAGCCAACTGCGGTCGGTGCGAGTTTTTGTCACCGGCTTCGCACAGCGGCCCGGCAGTGTCAACGTTAGCGCGCTGTCGTCCATCCTGCATGCGGTGATGCGCGCTGGCGGGCCGGGTGCTGCCGGAAGCTTCCGCGACATCACGTTGCGGCGAGGCGGCAAGGTCGTTGCAAAGCTGGATCTTTATGACCTGATCGTCAGGGGCGACCGTGGCGGCGATCAATGGGTCCAGCCAGATGACGTCGTCCACATCGGTCCGGTGGGACCTCAGGTGGGCGTGATCGGCAGCGTGAACCTGCCTGCGGTTGTCGAGCTCAAGTCGGGCGAAACCTTGGTAGACGCGATCGCGATGGTTGGCGGATTCAATGCCGTGGCTGATCGGTCCCGCGTGGCCGTCGAACGCCTTTCGGATCGCTCAACAGGTCGGGTCGCACAAGTTTCCATGCTGGCATCGGAAGGCGCCCACAGCCCCCTGGGTGCAGGCGACCTCGTTCGGGTCTTCAGTGCAATCAGCGCCGCGTTGCCGCAAGACAAGCAAAACAAGCGTGTACGCGTCGAGGGCGAAGTCGTACGCCCGGGCGACTATGTGCTACCGCCGAACAGCAGCCTTGCGGATGCAGTGCAGGCAGCTGGTGGCTTCACACCGGATGCCTACCTGTACGGCACCGAATTCACCCGGGAAAGCGTTCGGCAAGCCCAGCAGCAGAACTTCGACCGGGCCCTTCGCGACCTGGAAACCGATCTCGCGAAGGGCGCATCGAGCAGACGCGTCGCGACCACCGAAGAGGTCGCAACGCTTGCGACTGCTGACGCAGCGAATGCTCGCTTGGTGGACCGTCTTCGCCAGGTCCGTCCCACAGGTCGGGTCGTCCTCCAACTGCCACCTGACGCAACAGCGCTGCCGGCAATGGCGCTCGAAGACGGGGATCGCCTTAGCATTCCTGCGAAGGGCACTTCTGTAGGCGTGTTCGGCAGCGTGTTCAACTCGGGTAGCTTCATCTACGCAAGTGACAAACCCATTTCACACTATGTGGACCAGGCTGGGGGGCCCACCCGCGGTGCCGATCCTGCAAGCATGTTCCTGATCCGCGCCAACGGCACCGTGGTCAGCGCGCGTCAGAACGGCGAGCGAACGTTTGAAGCGCAAATTGTGCTTCCAGGCGACACGGTGTTTGTGCCCGAGGAGACGAACAAGACCACGTTCGTGCAGGACGCCAAGGATTGGACGCAGATCTTGTATCAATTCGGTTTGGGCGTTGCCGGTATCAAGTCGCTGGGGTTGTGAGATGACGCAAACTGAACGCGCAAGGACCCAATTCCCGGTCAGCGACGACGAGCGCATCGACTTGCTGGCCCTGTATGCCCCTGCACTGGAACGCTGGCGTTCAACCCTGCTGGCAGCCGTGGTCGCCGGTGCACTGGGGGCGGGGGCCAGTTTCCTGGTCAAACCGACGTTTACCGCAAGCAATTTGTTCCTTCCTCCTCAGCAGCAGCAAAGTTCGGCCGCCAGCGCATTGGCCTCGCTAGGGGCGCTGTCTGGGCTCGCGGGCCTAGGCAGCGGCAAAAGCCAGCCTGAACAGTACATCGCGCTGATGCAGAGTGTTACCGTGCAGGACAGGCTGATCAAGAAGTTCGATCTTCTGAAATTGTGGGACGTTCGCCTCATGGTTGACGCTCGCAAGCGCCTCGGCAAAGCGACTTCCATCCTGCTTGGCAAGCGTGATGGGTTGATTCGTGTGGAAGTGACCGACACCAGTCCTGAGCGTGCGGCAGCGATTGCCAATCAGTATGTCGAGGAATTGCGTGCACTAACCGATACGCTCGCAGTCACCTCAGCCCAACAGCGCCGGGTTTTCTTCGAGCAGTTGCTTCGGCAGACCCGAGACAAGCTTACTGCGGCACAACTTGCACTGGAGTCCAGTGGCTACACTGCCGGCGCACTGAAGACGGAACCGCGTTCCGCAGCCGAAGGCTACTCGCGACTGCAGGCAGCACTCACCGCGGGCCAGGTCCGCCTCCAGGTACTCCGCCGAACATTGGCGGACGGCACACCGGAAGTTCAAGCAGCTCAGGAATCGGTGAATGCGCTGACAGACCAACTTGCCAAACTTGAGTCTCAGGCCGACAAGCAAACGAGTTCGGGGGATTACATCGGCAAGTATCGCGAGTTCAAATATCAAGAAACGCTGTTCGAACTTTTTGCTCGCGACTATGAGTCGGCACGCATTGATGAGAGCCGTGAGGGCGCGCTGATCCAGGTTGTGGACATCGCAACACCTCCTGAGCGCAAGATTGGACCCACACGGTCGAGGTTTGTGCTGATTGGGGCATTGCTCGGCGCACTGGTCAGTGCCACATGGTTCGCCTTCGCGGCGCGGCGGCAGTCAAGTCGCTCAAATCTGATGGCCCCCTGAGTGACAACAGCCGCGAGTCGTAGCAAAGGGCCATCTGAAACGCCGCCCTCACTGCGGCAAGAAGCGCCCACCCCTCTAACGTGGGGCCGGGCGGCGAAGGTATTTGCATGAGCGACGATCCCGCAACGATCTCTATCCTGATCGCGCTGGGCGCCTTTGTTCTGCTGAGCTGGCAGACAGTGCGCTATCTGCAGATGCGCAACTACGTCATTTTGCTGATCTGGCCCGCGTTCATATACATGATCGGCCCGGCCGCCACCCTGATGTTCGTCGACGCGCCGGTCTTGAGCCGTTACGTGGATGAGCGCCGTATCGACGCGCAGACGCTCTTGATGCTCTGGTACTTGGTTGTGCTGGTGCTGGTCGACCGTGCGTTGAATCTTTCAGCAGAACTGCGCCGCGCGATCAACGGGGAACAAGTAGCGAGCCTGTCCAGCAGCGTGATTTTCCCCGGCCTGTTCGTCACCAGCGTGGTGCTGGCGTCAATATTCCAGATCCACCTGCTCAACTCATTTGGCACCGTCCTGTCCGGCGCATACATCCTTAACAGCTACGAGGACATTCCCTACTGGGGTTTCGTCGCAGGCCTCTATGAGATCATTTTCCTCTGCTTCATTCTCGTGCTCCTGGGCAAGCACCCTTCGCGCCCCATGTGGACGCTGTACGTGGGCATGTATGCATTCACCACCCTGCTGCGCGTCATGGGAGGCACGCGTCTGGTACTAATCAAGGAACTCGCGATCATGATCATCCTGCTGTACTTACGCGGATCGATCAGCGGCCGCAAGCTGGTGATCGTGGGAGCAATCGTGGTCTCGATCGGCTCCGGCGTGGGCTTGCTGCGCTCCGGCGGCGGCGGCGAGGAAATGAACGTTCTGGGGCCGGTCTACGGCCTGGTAATGGAATCAGCCCTGAACGCGCTGACGCTAGGCATCGCGGACTCGGTCAACCAATCGGGCGCTGTCGGGCACTCTGGGTCGGCGGCGACGACCGCCAGTTGGCTGACGCTGGCCGTGATTCCGTCTTTCCTGCGCTTGGGCATGTCGGAGGACGACATGACGGCACTTAGTCCATACAACCTGGCTCTGTCTGCGGGCTTCGACTCGTGGGCGCCGGTAGGCGGCATGAGCGGGTTCGCGACAATTGACTACATCACGAGCTACCCGCACGTGTTTCTGTTCGTGATGGTGACTCTGTTCGCGGTCTGGTTCAGATCGCTGCGGGATGGTCCGTTCAAGCAGATTTTCGGCCTGGTCTCAATGACCTGTGCCATCCACTTCTGGCGCGATCCGGCGGACATCTCGTTCAAGCTACTTGTGCAGGGGATGATCATCTGCGGAATTCTGTGGTTACTGCCGCAGCGGCGCCGAGCGCCGCGCCCCACGCTGCCGGCTCCCGTGCAGTGACGCCGGCCCGGCCGCCTCGGTTCACTTCTTGTTGTAGAAGTGTTTGTTCTCGGCTACGCCCTTAGGAAACAGCTTGCGCAGGCCCATGCGCAGCGAGATGTCAGCACGCAGCACCAAGTCGCGTAGCTTCTGCTCAGGACGACCACGGAACGATGTAACGTGGAAGTAGTCCTCTCCCTCGGGTGAGGCCTGCGAGAAATAATAGTTCGAAACGCAACAACGCCGGCTGTCCACCAGGACCTGCGACACGCTATGCCACGAACTCTTGTTGGTGACCATCACGGCGAGGCGGTTGAAACGGCTCTCGACAGTCACCTGCTCCCCGGTCGGTCCATCGGGCCACAGTTCCAGGTTGCCACCGTTCTCCCGCTTCCAGCCGGGCGACACGTAGTAGAGCAGGTTGAGCACCCGATAGCGTTCACGCTGCTTGTCGTGTGAATTGTCAACATGCGGGTTGAGAAAGTGGCCCTTCACCATCATGGAGATGCCGCCCGCATAGAGCTGCTCGTCTGGCTCCAGGCTCTTCAAGCCTGTGATGCGCCCGACGACCTCCACAATGCGCGGGTCCTGGAATGCGTAGATGGCCTCCTCGAGCAGCGGGTCGTACTCGTTCATCTGCGCCGCGATGAACTTCAGCTCCCGCAGGCTGCGCTTGATCTTCATCGACTCGCCAGAAGGGAAGGCAGCTCGAATGCGCTGCGCAATCTCCTCCGGCAACAAATCGTCAACCGTGAAATGGCTCACGCCGCCGCTGGATTGCCAAGCGTTCCGGAGCGCATCCTGTTCTGCTTCTAGGCGCGCAACAATGACGTCTGCGAGCTGAGTTCGATTCATCATCTTTCCTTCAATGGCCCGTCCTTGAGCCGCTAGTTCGAGCACAGCGCTGCTTGCTCTCACGCCGTAATTCTGTCATGCGGGTCAAAGGCGTCCGGCCACCACCGCCAGCGCTTGAATCAACCGGTCCAACGGTCGCCGACGACCGTGGCACAGCACAAAGCCAAGTCGCCGCCAAGCGGCGAACAGCCCGGGCCGGCGCAAGGTGCGCCAGCGCATGGCCTGTACGTCGCCGGGATGGGCACGCAGCACAAAAGCTGTTACCGCGTCGACTTGAGCGCGATACCAACCACTACGGATCTGCGCGATGCGGCGCGAGACACCGCCTAGCGAACTGCGCGCCCCGGTGTCGTTCGCCGAGTGCTGGTGGTAGACCATGGAGAGCCACGGGTCGATGACCCAGCGCAACCCAGCAGAGCGCGCCAGCGCGTACAGCACCCAGTCATGGTAGTGAAGCGTCGGCAACAGGTCGGGAGCCTGCGTGATCGCCGCACGCAAGCGCGCGAAGAGGCTCACGGTGGCAACGAAGGTGCAGCCCTGCCCGGCGCCTTCAAAGAGATAGTCCGCCGCGCGCGCGCGCAGGTTCTGCACGAGGGGGCGCTCACGTCCGTCGGGCCAGCGCGCGAGCGTCGCCGCGGAGTAGCCGTCCGCGCCAGCTCGCGACAGGGCCTGCGCCGCACGCTGCAGCTTGTCGTGGAACCATTCGTCGTCCTGGTCGCAAAAGGCAACCAAGTCGGCCTCGCCGGGATCGGCTGCAGCGACGAGGCGGAAAAAGTTGGCGCCGGCGGAGCCACTCGGAGAGTGCTCGTCGAGCAACGCAACCCGCGGGTCGCGCTCACCGAAAGCGCGCACCCGATCACGCGTGTCGTCACTCGACCCATCGTCACGCACCAGTACGCGCACGGCCACGCCGCTCTGCGCAAGCACGGTGCCAATCTGGCGCTCAATGCTGCTCGCGCCGTTGCGGGCAGCCAGCAGCACGAGCACACGCGGCTGGCTAGCAGGCGACATCACTCACTTGCTCCTCGGCCGCGCGGCTAGCCAACAACCTCTCGGCCACCGCAGCCTGCACCCGCGCCACGGAGATCGAGCGGATGCAGACGTACTCACCTGCCGTCCCGACGCAGCTCGGCCGGTTGTAGCAAGGCCAAGCAGCGCAGCCGCCGCTGTCCGAGAGCACCGCTGCGCGCGGCGGCGCAAACAGCGCGGGGTCGTTTGGACCGACGATCATCACCGAGGGCGTACCCACGTTCTCGGCCATGTGAACGGAGAAGCTGTCCAAGCCAACCAACACGTCGAGTCGAGCGAGCTCGCGCGCGAACTCCGGAATGCTGCCGGTGGAGATGCGCACGCGGTCGCCGAAGGACGCGAACTGTGCCTCAAGCGCGTCGCGCTCGCCCGGCGCCCCAAAGGCGACCACATCCACACCCGCGCCCAGCAGCGCCTGCGTGAGCTGCGTCCAGTGCGACTGCGGCCACAGCTTGCAGGCCTGTGAGGCCGAGGGATGCAGTCCCACCGTAGGTACAGCCTCATGCGTTCGCAGCGGCGGCAGCGGCCCGGGCCGGTCGGCCAGGCCTGCCTCACGAAGCAGGTAGTCGACAAAGCGGGTGTAGGCCGCATAGACGCTCGGCGTCTCCGGCCCGACGAGCACCGCCGGGCGCCCGACACCGAACGGGGTGCGGATGATGCCGCGGTGCGGGTGCTCGCGCGTCCAGCCAATGTGCAAATGGCGATGAGAGCCGATCAGGCGAGCGAAGAAGCGTTCCCGGAAGTCGCCCACCATGTCGAGTGAGACAGTCGGCCTCATGCGACGCACATTCCAGGCGCTTCGCAAAAAGGCGAGGCAGTCGCGCCAGCGGAAGTTGCCGAACGAGCCCACCGGGAACTTCGAGTACAGCACCGTGCAGTTCGGGATGCCGTCGAACAGAAAACCCATGGGCGCGCGCGTCCACACGATGTACTCGTCGGCGTAGCCGCGCGCGGCCAGCTCGCGAAAATACGTGCTCATGAACGTGATGTCACCGAAGTTACGGGCGACGATGAAGCAAAGGACTTTGCGGGAAGCCATCTGAAAACGGGTCAGGTGTGCAGCAACGCGTCCACGCACTGCGCCAGGTCGGCGTAGGCCGCGTCAGCGGTACCGATATCGGGCATCGACGCTTCGTTGCCTGAGCGCACGAGGTAGGCACGCCCTACGCCTGCGGCACGCGCGGCCTCAATGTCCGAGAGCTTGTCGCCAACCAGAATCGACTCCGGCAACGAGAGCAGGTGCTCTGCGGCGGCGCGCAGGATCATGCCTGGGCGCGGCTTGCGGCAGTCGCACTCGCGTGCGAAGGCGACGACGCTGCCGGCGGGATGGTGCGGGCAATGGTAAACGGCGGCCAGCGGCGCGCCTTGCCGCTCGAAGACCGCACACATGCGCTCGGTCAGCGCGAAGTACTGCGCCTCGGTGTAGTAACCGCGAGCGATGCCGGACTGGTTGGTCACGATGACCAGGCGAAAACCGGCGTCCGCGAGTCGCCTCGCGGCATCAAGCGCGCCGGGCACGAACTCAAAGTCCTCCCATCGATGCACGTAGGCATGATCGCGGTTGACGACGCCGTCTCGGTCGAGGAACACCGCTCGCGTCATGCGTCTGTGCCGCGGATGCGGCGCACCAATGCGGTGGTGGAGAAGCCGTCAACGAAGGAGATCGCGATGGCGCGCCCCCCCCACGAACGCGTGAGTCGCGTCTCTTCGAGTGTCTCCATGTCGTAGTCGCCGCCCTTCACATAGACATCGGGACGCACTTGCGTGAGCAGCGCCACCGGCGTGCGCTCGTCGAAGAACGCGATCAGTGATACCGATGCCAACCCGGCGAGCACGAAGGCGCGATCGAGCTCGCCGTTGAGCGGGCGATCAGGCCCCTTGCCCAGCAGGCGCGCAGAGGCGTCGCTGTTGAGTCCCAGCACCAGTGCACCGCCAAGTGCTCGCGCTGCCTCCAGGTAGCTCACATGCCCGCGGTGAAGGATGTCGAACACGCCGTTCGTGAAAACCAGCGGGCGCGGAAGCGCCGCGACGCGCTGCGCGAGCGTCGCGTCGTCAAGAACGATCTTGTCCGCCAGGCCCGCACTCATGCGGCAGCCGCAGCGGGATGGACCGCGCTCTCGTGAAGCCAGCGCACGTAGCGATCAACGCCGCACGCCACGTCGGTGAACTCGTGGTCACAGCCGGTCGAGCGCAGGGCCGTCAGGTCGGCCTGCGTATGACACTGGTACTTTCCGACCAGCGCCTGCGGGAAGCCGATGTACTCGACGAGACCGTCCTTCAGCAATTGCTCCAGCGGGCGGGCTGCCTCACCGCGCAAGGTCAACGCGGTGTTAACGCTAGCCAAGGCGACATCGTTGAACGGCTGCGCAGAGCCAGTGCCAAGATTGAAGATGCCGCGCGCCTGCGGATTCTGTAGGAACCACAGCTTCACGGCGACAACATCGTCGACGAAGACAAAGTCGCGTTCCTGTTGGCCTGGCCCGTAGCCGCCATACTCGCCGAACAGGCGCACGCAGCCGTTCTCGATGAACTGGTTGTAGTGGTGGAAGGCAACCGAGGCCATGCGGCCCTTGTGCTGCTCCCGCGGCCCATAAACGTTGAAGTAGCGAAACCCAGCGACCTGGTACGGCGCCCGTGCGACCATGCGGCGCACGACGTTGTCGAACAGCAGCTTGGAGTAGCCGTAGACGTTGAGCGGCTGCTCGAACTCCGGTTCCTCGCGGAAACACGAGCTGCCGCCGTAAGTTGCTGCAGACGATGCATAAAGCAGCCGCGTACCCTGCGCCATGCAGGCATCAAGCAGCATCTTCGAGCAGCGATAGTTGTTCTCCAACATGAAGCGTCCATCGTGCTCCATGGTGTCGGAGCATGCGCCCTCGTGCATGACCACGTCCACATGGCCTAACTCGCCGCGTGCAAAGCGCGTGTAGAACTCGTCCTTGTCAAAGTAGTCGGACAGCTGGGCGCCCAGGAGGTTGCGGTACTTCGGTCCGTCGGTCAGATCGTCGACCGCAATGACGTCGTCGATGCCGAGCGCGTTGAGCCCGCGGACGATGTTGGACCCAATGAAACCAGCAGCGCCGGTGACGACGACTCTCATTCAAACAGCTCCTCGTAACTCACTGTGGCGGTCCCAAACTTGCCGACGACGATGCCGCCGGCACGGTTGGCAACCTGGATGGCATCTCGCATCGACATGCCCACGCCGAGCATCGCGGCCAGCGTCGCGATCACGGTATCGCCCGCGCCCGTCACGTCGAACACCTCGCGGGCCAGCGCCGCTACGTCGAGCTGGCCGCTGTCACCAACGCCGTCGAACAGGCTCATGCCTTCTTCGGACCGGGTAACAAGCAGCGCATCGAGCTGCAGGTCCTCGCGCAGGCGCCTCGCGCGCCGACGCAGGTCGGCCTCGTCCGACCAGGCGCCCACGACCTGGGCCAGTTCGGCACGGTTCGGCGTCAGCACAGTCGCACCGGCATAGCGGCCATAGTCGCTCCCCTTGGGGTCGACCAACACCGGCTTGCCCGCCGCGCGGGCCAGCTCGATCATGCGCGGTATGTGCGTCAGGCCGCCCTTGCCGTAGTCGCTGAAGAGCACGGCATCGGAACTTCCCAGCGCTTGTGCGAAGTCGGCCAACATTTGCGTCAAAATTTCATGGTCAGGTGTGCTCTCGAAGTCGACGCGCAGCAACTGCTGCGCACGCCCGATCACGCGCAGCTTGACGATCGTGGTGAGCTTCTCGTCACGCCCGAGCCGCGCGGCAACGCCTTCGCGCTCCAGCAGCGACTCCAGCGTCCGAGCCGGCGCGTCGTCACCTACCACAGTCAGCAACGTCGACGCCGCGCCGAGTCGCTTGACGTTCAGCGCGACATTGGCTGCACCGCCGAGCCGATCTTCCTCGCGTTGCACGCGTACCACCGGCACCGGCGCCTCGGGCGAGACGCGGTCAACAGAGCCAAACCAATAACGGTCCAACATCGCGTCGCCAACGACCAGCACACGGCACGCAGACAATTGCTCCCGCGACGGCATCATTCGGCTTCCCCGTGCTGCGGCACCAACCCCAGCGACTGCTCGACCGCGCCGCAGATCGAGTGGCCGATCAGGATATGTGCCTCCTGGATACGCGCCGTGACTTCGGCGGGGACGACGATGGCGCAATCGCACAGCGTCGCGAGCTTGCCACCGTCTCGGCCGAGTAGGCCGATCGTGCGCATACCCATCCCGCGCGCGACTTCCACCGCGCGGATCACGTTCGCCGAGTTGCCCGAGGTCGAGATGCCCAGCAGGCAGTCCCCCGGGCGCCCCAACCCGGCGACCTGGCGAGAGAAGATCTCCGCGAAGCTGTAGTCGTTGCCGATGCAGGTCAGCGCGGAGCTGTCCGTGCTGAGCGCCATCGCGGCGAGTGGCTTGCGATCCTTGATGAAGCGCCCAGTGAATTCGGCGGCGATGTGCTGGCTGTCGGCGGCCGAGCCGCCGTTGCCGCAGATCATCAGCTTGCCGCCGGCACGCAGGCAATCGGCGATTGCCTGCGCGGCTCCCATGACGCTGTCGTCGAGGACGCTGAGACGGCTGAACAGCTCGAGATGCTGCTGGAGATTGTGTTGAAACAGTGTGGTCAAGGTCGCTCGATGAAAGTGCCAAGAAATAGGTAGGTCAGCACACCACGGACGCGGCGCCCTGACGCCGGCGGGCCACCAACGCAACATAGGCGCGGGCGAAGGGCCTGAGCAGCAGACGTGGGGCCAAGGCGAGCAGGAGGAGCCAGGCCTTCCGCCAAGGTTCTATCGTCGTCGCCGGGGCGATGTAGACGCGGAACTGGCGCAGGTCAAAGGCACCTTGGGAGCGCAACCGGAACGTCGACTTCAGGGAAAGATAGGCATGCTCCCGGCGGTAATTGACGGCAGCATCCTGCAGCGCCCCCGCTAGCGCGGGCCCGCGCTCTGCCGCGATGCGGCACATGCGCTCGAAGCCAAGGAAAACGCCGAACGAATCCTTCTTCCAGGTGAAGGTATCCTCGCCCTGCGAACGGTTGGCGACGGACGGGGCGGCCGATATCTGCACAACGGGCCGCGCCGCGAGCATGTCGACGATGCGGCCAACGTGTGCGAAGTACGTGCCCAAATAGGGCGCAGCGTCCGTACGACCCCAGGCGGCGCGCTGGACGAGCACCGCCCCGATGAAGCCGATAGAGGCAAGCAGTTCGGGGATGAAGTCGGCGGCTGCTCGCTCGCCGTCCACGGCCCCGGGCGATGCGACGCCCAGCACCGTCGCATGGTCTTCGGTGACCCATTGGTAGTTGGAGAACACGAACGGGTCGTCGCGGCCCTGCAGCCTATCGTGCATCGCGGCCACCGCTCCGGGCAGGAACAGATCGTCCTCGCCGATCAGCCACGCATAGTCGCAGTCGCACAAGTCGACCACATGCTGGATGTTGGCATCAATACCCAGGTTGCGCTCGTTGCGGTGGACGTGTACGAAAGAGTATGCGGCGCACAGCGCGTCGAGCACTGGCCGGTTCACGTCCGTCAGCGAATCATCGGCCACGAACACGCGGATCGGTCGGCCTGCAGCCGACTCGATGGCTGACTCAACGCAACGGCGCAAGAAGTCGGGCCGCTTGTAGGTCGGGATGCAAATGCCGAGGGTGGTCATGGATGGTCGGGAATGGTCGCCCAGCGACCAATCACAGGATCGAAGAACTTGACGGGCACGGCAGGGGCGCCGACGGCAATCACGCGCATAGGCAGGTCGCGGGAAACGACGCTGTTCGCACCAACGATGCTACCCTCACCGATCGTGACGCCGGGCAACACCACGACGTTATCGCCGAGCCAGACGTTGCGGCAGATGCGCACCGGCCGGCCAGTGGCAGGTCGCCGCAGGGCGGGCGGTACGTCGGGCGAATCCTGGGTGTCGCCCCGGTAGGTGCCGTGCCCATGATCGGTGACGTGGACCCCGCTGCCGAAGAGCACGCCGTCTTCGATCGTCACGCGTGCGGTCGCGGCGATGTGCACGCGCTGGCTGCAGATCACGCCGTTGCCGATCTCGATCAGCGGCTCGAAGGTGAACTCCCGGTAACGGCGCACCGCCTCGATCCACAGCATCTGTCCTGCGTAGAAGCCTTCGCCGATGCGGATACATTCACCGCCCTGCAGTTGCGCGCCGCGGCACACGTGGAAGCGGCTCCCAACTTGCGCCAAGTGGCGGCGCCAGAGCCTCGAGCGCAGCTTGTCGGCGGCGAACGCGACCAGCTCGGGTAGCGGCCGGCGCAGGTGGACGGCGACCTTTGACAGCACGCCGCTCATCGCGATGCCTTCGCACCCGCTGCGCGCAGACGCAGACGGTCGAGCTCGAGCGTCAGCCGGTGGTAGACGCGCCAGCTCTGGTAGAACGGCTGCGCGAGCCAGCCCGGGAAGCGACCGAGCGGCACGAGCAGCAACCAGAACAGTGGTTGGTCGCCCAGTTCGCGCCGCATCGCGGGCCACGCGTCCTCCGCGGCGTGGCGGCCGGCAACTCCCTTGCGGGCGCCCCACAGGATGCCCGGCATGAAGTGCAGCAGATTGCGGCGGATCAGGACGCGCGCGATCCGGCTGTCGCGGCCAAAACAATCGTTGACAATCCGGGCGAAGTTCGCTCCGAAAACCGTCAACAGCGCGTAGCCGCCGGAGTTGTCCTTAGTGGCTAGCATGCAGCGGTCGGCGACGAACGAGAAGCGCCTCCCCTCTGTGCGCAGCAGCGGCAGGATCCAGCCGAGCTGGATCAGACTGGTCGCGGTGAAGCGGGTGATTGCGGAGCTACCGACCACGCCCATCAGCGCGTTGCGGTCGACGACCATGCCGGAGATGAACGTAAACCAGATGTGCACGCGATGGGCGAACGCCTCGGCGTGCATCGTCTCTACGCGCAGGCATCCAACCGGTTCGCCCTGGTCGGGTCCGGTGAGCTGGGGCAGCCACTCGCTCTGCAGGTAAACGAGCGACGGTTGACGCTCGCGCAGCAGCGCGACGACCTGCGCGATCACGCCGCGCTTGGGAAGATCATCGTCGCCGATGATCCAGAACCAGCGCGTCGACACGCGTTCGACGCACGAGCTGAAGTTGCCGTCGGGCCCGAGATTGCTTGCATGCCGCTGAGCGACCAGCGCCGGCCAGCTGGACTGCATCGCCTGCACAACCTCCGACGTCCGGTCCACCGAGGCGTTGTCGGACACCAGCACTGTCACCGCGTCCGCGCAGGTCGCCAGCTCCTGCCTCAGCGTGCGCAGCAACAGTTCGAGGTTCGCCGCCCGGTTGTAGGTGGGGACGATGATCGTCAGCAGGGCCTGCCCGGGAGGCGTTCGCGCGAGGTCGAGGGTCGAAGACACGTCAGGCAGTTCTCTTGAGATAGCGGGACAGGAGCATCAGCGTCCAGGGCAGCGTGACGAAGGTGGGCACCACCGCGTACAGCAGCATCATCGGCAGCACGCCGACGCGCGAGCCGAACCAGGCGGCCGCTGCGGTCAGCACAGCCGTGACGATGGAGACCGGCAGCATCGGCTCCTCGCGGTGGGCGCGCATAAAGGCGGCCGCGCCGAAGACGACGCTGTTGACGACCGTCGCCCAGGCCAGGCACGCCAGCACAGCCGGCGACGCGATGCGCGCCATCGCCGGCACGCCCGCGACCGCCAGCAGCGCGGCGCCACCCGCCACTAGGGTCGACAGCAGCGCCGTCGCAACGCAGGACCGCAACAGGACATTGCCGAACAGCGCATTAAGAGCTGCGCGCTCGCCGCGCGAGATGTGCATCGTGAACTGCGGGTTGCGCGCGTTGATCCAGCTCATGCCGATCGTCGAGACCGCGTTGAACATGGTCAGCGCGAGGCCGAGCCTGCCGGCCTCCACCGGGCCCACGCGCGAGAACACCAGCGGTGTGAACATGTTGAAGATGAAGTAGCCGCTTACCCAGCTGAGCGCGATGCGCCACTGGAACGGGAATACGTCGCGCCGCCACAGCAGGCGATGGGCCTGCGGCACCTCGCGCAACGCCACGCGACGAAGCATGTCGCCGCGCTTGCGCAGCCACCAGCCGGTCCCGCTCGCGCCGACGAGAGGCGCAGCAGCCGTCGCCCACAGACCGGCATCGAGATACAGCGCCGACCACAGGCACAGGTACCCGATGCACGACTGCACCAGACGCAGGCGCGCGACCTGGCCGACGCGCCCGGCACCCTCCATCATCGCCAGCCCCGGGCTCAGGTAGAGATTGACCGCCGACGCGCAGGTCAGCAGCAGCCATGCACCTAGCCACGACGACGGCGGCAGCACGCCCTTGTGCGAGAAGAACGTAATCCCGGCCAGGCCACCAAGTGCCACGAACAGGCAGGCAGCGACTGCATACCAGCGGCGCATCAGCCGCGCCAGCGAGCCGAGGCGATCAAGGTGGACAGCCTCGCCGCGGAGCGCACCCTCGGCGTCGATCTCGAGATGCGCCACCTCGTGGCTGACGAGCTGCACCACGATCTGGTTGAAGCCGAGTTCGAAGAACACCTGTAACGCCAGTATGCTGGCGAAGGTGTAGTAGTAACCCTGCTGCGTCGGGGTGAGCCAGAGCGGCAGCAGCACCATCGTCGCGGCGCCGGCCAGGATGGTCCAGCTGCGGAACATCAAAGTTACCAAGACATGGAAATCAAGGCCAATCACGCTGCGCAGGTGGGCAAACCGCCCGCCTCTCCGGGCGGCAACAGAAATGGCAACATCGTCGGTCATTGGGCCCCGACCGTGTGCAGTGGCGTACTCGTAGGCGACATTCGCGTCTCCGAAACACTCCTGGCATTGCGCATCGACCGCGCGTCAACGACGTAAATGGCATTCGCGCCGCGCATCAAGCGCGGCGCGAAGCGGGAAATGGTCGCGGCAAGCACGCCAATGGTGTCGCCTTGGGTCATTGCTGATGTGCTTCGATCATTCGCCTGAACCCCACGGCCGGGGATATCTCGGCCTTCCAGCCGAGCGATTCCATCCGCGCAGTGTCCGGGACGAGCCGATTGAAGGTGCTGGGCAGGTAGTCTTTGCCGCCGGTGTCGACACGACGATCGACTTGCAGGCCCTTCTCCGGATATAGGCCGACAAGCAAGTCGGCGAGCTCCATGACCGACAATTCAGCCGACGAGTTCGCGACGTTGTAGGGCACGACCGGCTCGCCTTTAAGCAACACTGTCAGAAAGCCTGCGGTCGCATCGCTCGCATAGCAGAAGGCACGCCGAGCGGTGCCGTCGCTGTTCATGACGATGTTCTCGCCACGTGCGACATTAAAAGCGAAATCGGCGAACACGCGCCCGTCGTTGGCCGTCAGTCCCGGCCCATACGTATGGAAGGGGCGCACGATGTAGGTGGGCACACCATGTTGATGGTTCCAAGCAACGCACATCGCCTCGCCCATTCTCTTGCTCTCGGCGTAGCAGGAGCGAACCAAGATCGGGTCGACCAAACCATAGTTCGACTCACCAATCAACTCCTCCGCTCGGACTGCGCCATAAACTTCGGCGCTGCTCACAAAGAGGAAACCACGGGCATCGCCGCCTCGCCTAAGCGCCTCAAGCAGCGAAGCCGTACCCACGGTGTTGGGGAGCATTGTCCCAACAGGATCCGTTCCGTAGAAGCGGGGGCTAGCTTGGCTGGCAGCATGTAGAACGTAATGAACGTCGCCCAGTTCAGGAACGGCGATTTCGTTAAGATCCCATTCCACAAATTCAAGAAGCCGCGCATCCGGGCTATTAGCGTACAACCGTCGCGCACGTTCCAGATCGCGCACCAGCGCCACGACGCGAACGGGTTGGGATACCTTTCCAAGCCTGTGTAGCGCAAGCAGCGTACGCGTCAAATACCCCCCAAGGAAACCGCCGGCACCGGTCACCACGACGCGCAAGCCGGAAAGCACCTGCCAGTCGAGATCGCGTGCAACGATGGCGTCGATATCGCCGACCATGATGTCGGGCTTTGTAGTAGATGCGCTGCTCAAGCCGGAGTACTCCCGATGAACATGCGGATTCGCTCCAGCACGCAGTCATGATCCAGGCCATGTTCCTTCAGGAGGTACGAATACGTACCGCAGTGCTCGGAGAACCGGTCGGATACCCCAATTCGCATCACCCGAACGGGATTGTGTTCTCCAACGATTTCCGCAATGGCGGATCCGAGGCCTCCATAAGTCGAATGCTCCTCCAGCACGACAACACCACGGCTGTCGCGGGCCACCCGCACAACCTGGGCTGCATCCAAGGGCTTGATGGAAGGAACGCTCCACACACCGGCATCGACTTGCTGCTCAGCGATATCGAGTGCGGTTCTTACCATAGATCCGGTTGCGATGAACGCCGGCAAATCCAGCTGGCCCGCGCGCACTTGGATCATTCGGCCGGCTTCAAGCGGCGCCAATGAAGAAGAATGTACGTCGCCACGATCGGATTTGCCCATGCGCAGGTATACCGGCCTACGGGCCGCGTAAGCGTGCGCCATGCAGGCGGTCATTTCGTGTCGATCTGCAGGTGACAGCACGTCGAGCCCCGCGATGACGCGCGTGCAAGCGATGTCTTCTGTGGACTGGTGGCTTGTACCGAGGTGGCTATACACAAAACCGGCACCATCGCCGAGCAGGACGACCGGCAGGCCGTCGTGCGCGATGTCCAGCTTAATCTGCTCAAGAACGCGTAAAGGCACGAACGCACTGAGGCCATAGACGAACGGTCGAAAGCCCGCTCGTGCGAGGCCCGCAGCCATGCCTACCATGTTCTGTTCGGCGATGCCTGCATTGATGTATTGAGCTGGGCACTGGTTGCGGAAAGCATCGAACAGTGCGTAGCCATGGTCGCCCGTCAGCAGCAACACCTTAGGATCTTGGACGGCCAGTCGCACCAAGGCATCGGAGAAAGCGTCTCTCATTTCGAACCTTCCGACAAGCCGAGGGCCCCTTTGGCCTCGGCGAAGGTCTGGGCTGTCAGCCGGGTGTAGTGCCAGCGGTTGTCGTCCTCCATGAAGGGCACTCCTTTGCCCTTGACGGTACGGGCAACGAGCGCCTTCGGCTGCCCGGGCGCGGTCGCCCATAGCGAACGAATGGCCGAGTCAATAGCAGCCTCGTCGTGCCCGTCCACCTCCTGTGTCTTGAAGCCGAAGCTTTCAAACTTTGCACGCAAGTTGCCGAGGGAGAGCACGTCCTCGGTGGCGCCCATGGCCTGGAACCCGTTCTCGTCCACGATGATCATGAGGTTGTCGAGCCGATGATGCGCAGCGAAGAGCATGCCCTCCCAGATAGAACCCTCGTTGAGCTCACCATCCCCCACGATCGCGAAAATCTTCTGGTCGGTGCCTTGCTTGCGCGCACCGAGCGCGATGCCGACGCCCACCGAAAACCCGTGGCCCAGCGAGCCGGAAGTGACTTCCAGGCCAGGAATGCGAGAGTCGGACAGCCCCTTGAGATGAGTGCCGTCCGAGAAATAGCTCTGGATCTCGGTCTCGCCGATCCATCCCATCTCGCGCATGCAGGCGTATTGCGCCATCACGCCGTGTCCCTTGCTCAAGACGAGATAGTCGCGGCCTTCTGCCTTCGGATCGTTACCGGGATACCGCAGATGATCGCGATACAGAACGGCAAGCAGTTCCACGATCGAGAAGGCACACCCAATGTGCACCGTCGAGCCGGCGTATGCCATCTCCAGAACAGTGTGGCGCAGTCGGCCAGGATGGAAACGGCGATCATCCGGCATTGCAACAGCCCTCATCAGAAATTGAGCCCGAAGAACTCTTCGAGCTTCTCGACGACATAGTCGAGCTGTTCGTGAGTCAAACCCGGCCACACACCTAGCCAGAACGTCTGACTCATCACCTTGTCGGTGTTCGTCAGCTCGCCGCTCACGCGGAAGTTGCGCCCGATCATGTAGGGCTGGCGCGTGAGGTTGCCGGCAAACAGCAGGCGCGTGGCGATCTTGCTTTGGTCAAGGAAGTTGATCAGGTCGGCACGCTTGACGCCGGCGTCGTCCTTGAGCACCAGCGGGAAGCCGAACCACGACGGCTCGGAGTTGGACGTGGCCTCGGGCAGATGCAGAAACTGCGCGCAGTTGGCCAGGCGCTCCTTCAGGTACTTGAAGTTAGCCTTGCGCGCGGCGATGAAGTCTTCGACCCGGTCCATCTGTGCCAGCGCGCAGGCGGCCTGCATGTCACTGATCTTCAGGTTGTAACCGAGGTGGCTGTAGGTGTACTTGTGGTCGTAGCCCTCTGGCAGTTCACCGAGCTTCCAGCAGAAGCGCTTGTTACAGGTGTTGTCCTTGCCGGGCGGGCAATAGCAGTCACGGCCCCAGTCGCGGAAAGACTCTGCGATCAGCTTGAGCTCAGGGTCGTTGGTGAACACCGCGCCGCCCTCGCCCATCGTGATGTGATGCGCCGGGTAGAAGCTGAGCGTGCCGATGTCGCCGAAGGTGCCGACCAACTGGCCGTTGTACTTCGCACCGAGCGCGTCGCAGCAGTCTTCCACCAGCCATAGGCCGTGCTTCTTGCAGATCGCGGTGACAACATCCAGGTTGAACGGGTTGCCCAGGCTGTGGGCCAACATGATCGCCTTGGTCTTGGGCGAAATGGCGGCCTCGATCTTGGAGACGTCAATGTTGTGCGTGGCAAGGTCGACGTCGACGAACACCGGCACGGCGCCGAACTGCAGGATTGGGTTGACGGTGGTCGGGAAGCCGGCGGCCACGCCGATGACTTCATCACCCGGCTTGATCGCGCGGTCGCCCAGCCGATCGGACGTGAGCGTCGAGAACGCCACCAGGTTCGCCGACGAACCCGAGTTGACGGTGATCAAGTGCTTCACGCCTAGGAACTTCGCGAGGCGTTCCTCGAACATCGCATTGAAGCGGCCGGTGGTAAGCCACCCGTCAAGGCTGGCCTCGACCATCAGTTGCAGCTCCTTGGCGCCAATCACTTTGCCCGAGACCGGAACTGCGCTTTCGCCTGGAACAAAGGGCTTCGGCGCGTGGACCACGTCCGAGAATTGCTGCACCAGCGCGGAAATCTCGGCGCGCAGTTGGTCGGGGGTCTTCTTGACGAAATTGATCGGGGCTTCGGTCATGATGCGATGGTCTTCGAGTCGTTCGTGTATTGGGCTATCTGCTGCAGGCAAAGGGCGCGCACGTCCTGCTTGGCCAGCCAGGCCTGGTGCCAGGTGACGATGTGCTGCAGCGCGTCTGCAAGGCGCCAGCTCGGCTGCCAGCCCAAGCGCGCGCGGGCCTTGGAGATGTCCAGCTTCAGGTAGTTGGCCTCGTGTGGATGGGCGCCGCCGTCGAGCTGCCAGCGGGCACCGCGACCCCACTGGTCGACCAACTGCTCGACGATCCATTGCACCGGGCGCGCATCCTCGTCACGCGGCCCCAGGTTCCAGCCTTCGGCGAACGAGGCGCCGCCGTCCCACAGGTGCTGAGCCAGCACGAGGTAGCCGGCCAGCGGCTCCAGCACGTGCTGCCAGGGGCGCGTGGAATGCGGGTTGCGAATCACCACCGGCTCACTGCGCTCGAATGCGCGCAGGATGTCGGGCACCAGGCGGTCGGACGCCCAGTCGCCGCCGCCGATGACATTGCCCGCGCGTGCGGTTGCCAGCGCGGGACCGCCCTGCTGGAAGAAGGACTGGCGATAGGCGCTGGAGACAAGCTCGGCGCAACCCTTGCTGTTGCTGTAAGGGTCGTAGCCGCCCATGGGTTCGTCTTCACGGTAGCCCCAGGCCCACTCTTTGTTCTCGTAGCACTTGTCGGTGGTCACGTTGACGACCACGCGCACGCTGTGCGTTTGCCGCACGGCTTCCAGCAGATGGACGGTTCCCATCACGTTGGTGGCGTAGGTCTCTACCGGCTCCGCATACGACAGGCGCACCAACGGCTGAGCAGCCATGTGGATCACGATGTCCGGCCGGAAAGCGCTGATGGCGGTCTGCAACGCGGCAAGATCACGGATGTCGCCGGTGGTACCGGCCATGCCTGCAGCCACACGCGCTTCCCTGAACAGGCTCGGATCTGTGGGTGGCGACAAGGCGAACCCATGCAGTTCGGCGCCCAGGCTTTGCAACCACAAGCTCAGCCAGCTGCCCTTGAAGCCCGTGTGACCGGTCAGGAAGACGCGTTTACCGCGCCAGAACGATGCATCGACGCTCACGGGCTCAGTCCCACTTCTTCCATGGCGCGCGTCCGGAAGCCCACAGCTCTTCGAGGTGGTGCTTGTCGCGCAGCGTATCCATCGGCTGCCAGAAGCCGCCGTGCTCGAAGGCCATGAGCTCGCCACGGTCGGCCAGGTTGACCAGCGGCTCCTGCTCCCAGATGGTCGAGTCGTCTTTCAGTTCGGAGAGCACCTTGGGCGACAGCACGAAGAAACCGCCGTTGATCATTGCGCCGTCGCCCTTGGGCTTCTCGCGGAAGCTGTTGACGCGGCCGTCCTTCATGTCCAGCGCGCCGAAGCGGCCGGGGGGGAAGGTGGCGGTGAGCGTGGCCGACTTACCGTGCGCACGGTGGAACGCGATCGACGCCGAGATGTCGATGTCGCTCACGCCATCGCCATAGGTGAAGCAGAAGGCCTCCTCGTTCTCAACGTACTTGGCCACGCGGCGCAAGCGGCCGCCGGTCATCGAGTCATCACCGGTATCGACCAGTGTCACGCTCCATGGCTCCGCGCGTTTGCTGTGCACTTCCATCTTGTTGTGCGCCATGTCGAAAGTGACGTCGGACATGTGCAGGAAGTAGTTGGCGAAGTACTCCTTGATCACGTAGCCCTTGTAGCCACAGCAGATCACGAAGTCGTTGATGCCGTGGTGGGAGTACATCTTCAGGATGTGCCAAAGAATGGGCTTGCCGCCGATCTCCACCATGGGTTTGGGACGTGTCGCCGTCTCTTCGCTGAGCCGGGTGCCCAGGCCGCCGGCCAGAATCACTGCCTTCATTGGAGTCCTCACCTGCAGGGGAAAGATGCCGGCTCAGTTGGAGCTGACAAAGGCATCAAAGAAAAACCGTTTGGGATCCAGTCCGGCCGCCAACAGCTTCTGTTGCGCGCCGTGGATCATCTGTTCCGAGCCACATGCGTAAACCGCTGCATTCATCAAGTCCCGGCCTTCGGCCAGCAGCACGTCCTGCACATGACCACGTGCCCCCGTCCAACCTGCATCCGCACGCGACAACACCGGCACGTAGCGCAGCGTGGCGAGCGACGCAGCGGGATCCAGGTAAAGATCGGCAGGCTGGCGACCGCCCCAATAGAGCGTGACGGAGGCCGGCTGCAATTCGGCCGGCATCTCGGCCACTTGCGCCAGCATGGACAGCATCGGCGCAATGCCTGTGCCAGTGCTCAACAACACAAGGTCTAGGCCGGTAACCGGACGAAGGAAAAACGTGCCACGCGGCCCGACAAAGCGGAGTAAGTCGTTGGCCTTGGCCTGCTCGAACAAGTAGTGGCTGAACTCGCCATGTTCGACTTGCCGGATCTGCAGTTCAAGCTGACCTGCTTTCGTTGCAGCACTTGCGATCGAGTAGCTGCGACGAACGCCTGTCGGGCTGGTCAGGTCAATGTACTGCCCTGGCAGAAAGCGAAAAGCCGCGGTTGGCGGCAGGCGCAGCACCACGCGAAACACGTCCGGCGCCAGACGATCCAGCGAGGCGATGCGAGCAGGCAAGGTCTTAGGCGTGATACCAGCCAATGCACCGAGGTCTTCAATGTCCAACAGCAAGTCGCTGCAAGCCTCGTGTGCACAGGTCAAGATCCAGCCCGCTTCCGCTTCTTGCTGCGACAAGGCGGTAGCTTCACGCAGCAACCCCACGTCGCCCGACATCACCCTGGCCTTGCAACTGCCACAACGACCTGTGCGACAACTGTGCTCAATGACGACTTGTTGGGCCAGCGCGGCATCCAGCACGGTGTTGCCAGGCTCCGAGGAAAACTGCAGGCCGCTGGCCAGGGTTACGGTGGTCATGAATAAAAAACCGCGCGACTCAGCTGACGGTATCGGGTGAACGCGAACCTGCGGCCTGCTGGCCCAAAGCGGTGCGCAGGCGGTCGATCTCAGCGCGAAGCAACTCGAACTCCTGCTCTTTTCGTCGCAAAAAACTCTGGGTCAACTGCATGCGATGACGGACCCCGGCAGGCGTCAACGCATAGAGATAGCTCAATTTGCTGTCGCTGCGCCTGAAGTTACCCGCCTTCACCAGACCCTTGTCGAACAGCGCCTTCAAAAGATAGTGCGCCTTGCCCAGACTGATGCCCATGGCCTGGGCCAGCCTCCGCTGAGAGTACTCAGGGTGCTGCTCGATCAGGCTCAGCAGTTCGAGATGCGCGCCTTGGGTTTCCGGTTCGTCGGAAGGCAAGTGTTCAACCATTGAACAGAGATTGTAGCCCTTTGGATGACGCTGTCATCAACAAGGATCAACTGACGTCGCCTGCTGACCCGCGCGCAGTCCGACACAAACGCCTGCCCTCAATAAGCCCCGTGGCGCCCCACCATGACCTTCACCGTGCGCATCACGATCATGAAGTCTGAGAACACGTTCCAGTTCTCCACGTAAGCCTTGTCGAGCTGCACGCGCTGGTCGTAGTCGAGGTTGTTTCGACCGCTCACCTGCCACAGGCCGGTCAGGCCGGGCGGCACGCTGTAGTAATGCGCTTTGGCATCGCCGTAATAGCGATCAAGCTCGGCCTGCACCACAGGGCGTGGCCCGACGATGCTCATCTCGCCGCAAACCACATTCCACAGCTGCGGCAATTCGTCCAGGCTGGTCTTGCGGATGAAGCGACCCACACGCGTGATGCGGGGGTCGTCCTTGAGCTTGAAATCGCGCTCCCATTCGGCGCGAGCTTCGGGGCTGCTGTTGAGCAGATCCTTCAGCACCTGATCCGAGTTCGCGACCATCGAGCGGAACTTGTAGCAGTTGAACAGCCTGCCGTCTTTTCCCACACGCTGGTGGCCATAGAACACACCGGGCCCGCTGCTGAATCGCACCGCGATGGCCACAAGCACCATGATCCAGCCGAACAGGGCGAGGATCACGACGATGCTGATCAGGTCAAACAAACGCTTGAGCGCGAAGCTCAAGGGACCGAGGCCAATCCGTTGCGCTTCCTGGACATCATCCAGGCTCAATGCTTCCGAAACACCTGCGCTGGATGCCGGATGCGAGCCACCCAAATCGCGGGCGCCATCATCTACGTACATGTCGTTCCTCTCGACAAAGGGACTCGGTGCGCAACAAGCCCTCGGATCGGGCGGGTTAGGCCCAAAATCGAGCATTATCGCTGCCGACCCAAAGGTTAAGAAATGAAAACAACACTGTTGTCGGGCATTCGGTGCATTCCCGTCGACTAATGCCGCCTGTATTCCTTGACAAGGGTGCTCAACGCATCGCGCACCAGATCGGCCGACTGCACCGGTGAACTTGCGACCCAGGCCAGCAATCGCCGCGCACCTTCAAGCGAGTCGTCAAGCTGTGCCAGCCGCAATTCCTTGACTGCGGTGGCCACCGTCAAGTCCCCGTCCGCCAGCAACTCCTCGTAAAGCTTCTCCCCCGGCCGCAAGCCGGTGAAGACGATGCGGATCTCCTGTTCGCTGCGGCCGGCCAGGCGAATCATGGTCTTGGCGAGGTCGACGATCTTCACCGGTTCACCCATGTCCAGCACCAGCACCTGACCGCTTTCACCGATGGCTGCGGCCTGCAGCACCAGGCGCGCGGCTTCGGGGATGGTCATGAAATAGCGAATGATGTCGGGGTGGGTGACGGTGATCGGACCGCCCGCAGCGATCTGCTGCTTGAATTTGGGAATCACGCTGCCGGACGAGCCCAGCACGTTGCCGAAGCGCACGGCCATGAAGCGGGTGCCGGCGTGTTCGGCGGCCATCGCGGAGACCACCAACTCAGCAGCCCGCTTGGTGGCACCCATCACGTTGGTCGGGTTGACGGCCTTGTCGGTGCTGATCAGCACAAAGCGCTCCGCCTTGACCTCGGCCGCAGCGAGCGCGGCGTGGTACGTGCCCAGCGTGTTGTTGCGCAGCGCAGCCCAGGCGTTGTCGACCTCCATCAGAGGCACGTGCTTGTAGGCCGCCGCGTGGAAGACGACCTGCGGGCGTTCGCGCTCGAAGATGGCGCGCAGTCCGTCCAGGTCCTTCACGTCGCCAATCAACTTGACCAGCGGCAGCGCAGGGAAACGCAGGCTGAGGTCCTGCTCGATGGTGTACAGGTTGAACTCGGAGAGTTCGACGATGACCAGCTTCGCCGGCTGGAAGCGCGCCACCTGGCGGCAGAGCTCCGAGCCGATGCTGCCGCCGCCGCCGGTGATCAGCACTGTCTTGCCACGCAGCACTTCGCCGATGCCGGCTTCGTCCAGTTGCACCGGCTCGCGGCCGAGCAGGTCCTCGGGTTCGATGTCGCGCACGCGGTCGACCGCGGCCTCGCCGCTGCGCAGCTCTTCGGCCGACGGCACGGTCAGCACCGGCAGGCCCAGCGCGCTGGCCAGTTCCACCGCGCGGCGGCGCTGGGCCGCAGTGGCCGACGGCAGCGCGATGATCAGGTGCGTCGCATCGCCGCGCACGCCGCGATCCCGGATGGCTTCCAGCGGCCCCAGCACCGGCACGCCGGCAATGCGCGCACCCTGCTTGGCGGCGTCATCGTCCAGCAGCCCAGTGACGATCCAGCCCTGGTGCTGAATGCCGGCCAGCAAACGCTTTGCCGCCTCGCCTGCGCCCAGCACCAGCGCGCGGCGCGGCTCGGTGCCGTTGCTGCCGGCAATGCGGGCACGGGCGTGCTCGTACAGCATGCGGTAGGCCACGCGCACCATGCAGACGGCCATCAGGCTGAACAGCGGGTGCAACGCCAGCACGGAACGCGGCACCTGGTAGAGCTGCAGGCCCATGACGGCTGCGGCACTCGCGAGGCCGGCAGCGCCGCACGCAAACGTCAGCCGCTTGACCTCGCCGAAGCCGGAGAAGCGCCACATGCTTTGCGGCACCTTCAGCAGCGCAAAAGCAGCGAGATAAGCCGCGACCACACCCAGCAGCACCCAGCCGTCATACCACGGCCGCGCATCCCACCAGCGCTCGAAGCCGAGTCGGAACAAGTAGGTGGCGTTCCAGGCCAGTGCCACCATCAGCGCGTCGATCGCCAGGCTCAGCGGCGCGCGGTGCGGCCGCAGCCGGGCCAGCAGTTGTTCCAGGCGCAACCAGCGCGAAGCAGTGGGGACAGTCATCGGCTTCAGTGGTTTCGCAGGCTCAGGGCTTGAGGCCGGCGGTCACGGCATCCCAGAACGCCGCGTCTTCATAGCCCATGGCCCAGACGCTGGTGCCGCCCAGGCCCAGGCTGCGCACCAGCGCGGTCTTGACGGCCAGGCTTTGCGCGTCGTCGAACCACAGCACGGGCTGGCGGGTGGCCTTGCTCCAGGGCTTGCCATCGCGCTGCGGTGTCACAGTGCCCCAGCTGGCGGACGGCGTGGCCGAGGCGCTGTCTCGCACCATCACTGCGCCAGCGTGCGCAGCGATGGTCTTGCCATACTTGGACCAGTACACGACCTTGCCGGTGCTGTAGTCGTAGCCATAGGCCGGCAGGCCGGACAGCACCTTGGCCGCGGGCACACGCGCCAGCGTGTAGCCCAGCACCGCCTGCTGCCAGTCCAGGCCGGACTCCGGGCCCGGCCATTTGCCATGGTTGAAGCCGGTGGTGCACCAACCGGGGCCGACCTCGTCATAGGTCATCACCTGCAGCCAGTCGACCGAGACGCCCAGTGCCGCGTAGTCGTAGCCGGCCAGCCAGGGCGAGGATGTGTCGTCGAACTTCGGCGGCACGCTGAGGATGAGCTTCAGCCCTTGCGCATGCAGGCGCGCGGCCAGGTCCGCCACGAAGGACGAGAACGCCGTGGCATTGCCTTCCTCCACCGCTTCCCAGTCCAGGTCGATGCCGGCAAAGCCTTGCCCCACGGCAAGCTGCAGCATCGCGCTCAGCGAAGCTTCCCGCGTCGCCGCGCTGGCCAGGATGCCGCGCGACACGGCCGGGTCGAATTCGCCCAGCGCGTCGCTGTAGTCCGACACCGTGGGGTACAGCGGCAGCGCCTTCTTTTTCGCGAACTTGATGATCTTCTGCGTAGTGCTGCTCATGCCCACGTCGCTGAGCGAGCCGTCGGCCAGCAGCGACCAAGTCGAGCCCAGCCCGACGGCACCCAGCTGCGCGTAGAACGCCTGCAGGTTGGTGTAGGCCACGGGCACCTGGCCGTCGGTATAGGCCAGCACCAGTGGCGCAGCCGTTGCGGCTGAGATCTGCGACGGCAGCACGCCTGCAACGCTCATTGCGGCGAGAGCACCAAGCAGCTGACGCCGGGTCGGTTGGCCGATGAATTGGGTGGAGGTCATTGGGTTTCCAGACGGCAAGGCTTCAGCCTCGCAACAAGACGCGCAGCGAGCGCAGCAGCACGCCCAGATCGGTCCACAGCGACGCGCTCACCGCATACTCGGCCGCGCAAGCCAGCTTGGCCGGCAGGATCACCTCGCGGTATTCACGCTCGGGATCCGCCGCAGCGGCCAGTTGTTCGCCTTCGTTGCGAAAGCGCAGCGAAGCCGGGTCGGTGATGCCGGGGCGCACAGACAGCACCTGGGCCTTCAGCGTTTCGGGATACAGCGCGACGTAGCGCGGCACCTCGGGGCGCGGTCCCACCAGGCTCATCGTGCCTTGCAGCACGTCGATCAGCTGAGGCAGCTCGTCCACGCGGTGTGAGCGCAACCAGGCGCCGACGCGGGTGATGCGCGCATCGGCGCCCACGGTCAGCAGCCCGGCGGCTTCGGCGTCCACGCGCATCGTGCGGAACTTGTGGATGCGAAACGGCACGCCGAAGCGGCCCACGCGCTGCTGGCGAAAGAACACCGGGCCGGGCGAATCGAGCTTGATCAGCAGAGCCACGATCAGCCCAGGTAACAGCAGCGCTGCCAAGCCCAGTGCCGAAGCCAGCAGGTCGAACAGCCGTTTGGCCACCGCAACCAAGCCCTCAGTCCACCAGCGCGCGCCGCAGCGAGGACACCACGCGGGGCACGTCAGCGTCCGTCATGCGCGTGTACAGGGGCAGGCTCAGCATGCGCTCATAGGCCAGCTGGCTTTGCGGAAAGTCCTCGGCGCGCAACTGGTAACGGTCGCGCCAGTACGGCTGCTGGTGCAGCGGGATGTAGTGCACGCTGCAACCAATGCCGTCCTTGAACAGCGCTTCGATCACGGCGTCACGGCCAATGCGGGTGCCCTCGGCCAGGCGGATGGCATACAGGTGCCAGCTGTGCAGCTCGCCCGCCGGCGGCTGCGGCGGCAGGACGACGGGCAACTCGGCCAGCGCCGCGTTGTACTGCGCGGCGAGTTCGGCGCGGCGCAGCTGGAAACCACGCGCGCGGCCCAGCTGATGCAGCCCCAACGCCGCGGCTATGTCGGTCAGGTTGTACTTGAAGCCGGGCGCGACGATCTCGTAGTACCAGCTCGGCACCTTGGCGGTGAAGCGGTCGAACGCATCGCGGCTGATGCCGTGCAGGCGCATGACCTTGGCGCGCGCGGCCAGCTCCGGGTCGCGCGTCACCAACATGCCGCCTTCGCCGGTCGTCATGGTCTTGTTGGCGTAGAAGCTGAAGACGGTTGCGTCACTCTGCAGCGTGCCGATCAGCTCGCCCTTCAGCGTGGTGGGCAGCGCGTGCGCCGCATCTTCGACCACCTTCAGGCCATGCTTTTTCGCAATCGCCAGGATCGCCACCATGTCGCAGGCCAGGCCGCCGTAGTGCACGGGGATGATGCACTTGGTGCGCGGCGTGATCGCGGCCTCGATCTTGGTCGGGTCAATGCACAGCGTGGCCGGATCAATGTCGACCAGCTTCACGTCCGCGCCCAGGTAGCGGGCCACCTCGGCGCTTGCGGTGAAGGTGTGCGTGGTCGTGATGACTTCGTCGCCGGGGCCAACGCCCAGCGCTTCTAGCGCCAGGTGCAGGCCGGCAGTGGCCGAATTCACCGCGATGGACTGCAGCGACGCATCGCCCAAGAATTCGGTGAACATCGCCTCGAAGCGCTTGGCCTTGGGGCCGGTGGTCACCCAGCCGGAGCGCAAGGTGTCCACCACCTCGGCAATTTCCTCCTCACCGATCTCGGGCAAGGCGAACGGCAGGAAGGGCAACGGTTCAGTGCTCATGGACGACGAGGGGATTGGGAGGGACGGGGCGGCAAACCCTGGATTGTGGACTGACCCGGGCGCGGCGCCGACGGCATGCAGGCTGCAAGGAATCGCTTGGCCAGCACCGGGTAGGCATGCTCGGCCAGCACGAAGGTCCGGCCCCGCTTGCCCATGGCCTTGCGCGTGGCAGCCGGCAGGCCCAGCAGTCGCTTGACGCCTTCGGCCACCGCCTCTGGCGACTCGGGCGGCACGGTGATGCCTGCGCCCGCTTCGGCCACCGGGTCGTTGCCCGCCTCCACCGCATGCAGCACCGGGCAGCCGGCCATCATGTAGTCCATCAGCTTGTTCGGCGCAATGCCGAAGCGGTAGATCGGCACGCGCTGCCAGCCGATGTAGGCGACTTCGATGGCAGCGAGGAAGGACGGGATCTGTGCCTTCGGGATGGTCCCGCACCAGTGCACGCGGGCGGACAAACCTTCCTGCTCGATGCGCCTGACCAGCCGCTCACGCTCGTGCCCGTCGCCGACCAGCACGAACTCGACCGGCGAATCGGCCAGCAGCTTGGCACCGTCCAGCAGCGTGTCCAGCGCGTTGGGCCGGCCCATCGAGCCGGCGTAGCCGACCACGTGGCGGCCGGCCCTGTGCGCAGCGCCGATGCAGGCCGCCACCTCGGCCTTCAGCGGCTCGGGCCTGCCATCCCATTCCTCCGGCGAAATGCCGTTGGGCACGATCACCAGTTTCTTCAGGTCCAGCCCGCGCGAGGCCATGTGCTCGTGCACCTTGGGCAGCATCGAAACCACGACATCCGCATCCCTGTAAGCCGCGCGCTCGGCGCTGCTGCAGATCAGCGCAAACGGGTGCCACGGCGACATGCCCGACAGCTCGATGGGCGACAGCGGCCACAGGTCATGCACCTCGAAAACCAGCTTCGCCCCCGCCTTGCGCGCCAGGCGCTGGGCGATCCAGATGTCCATCGGATAGGTGCTGGAAGCGATCACCACCTGCGGCTTCAGCTCGGCCACCAACGCGTCCGCCTGCTGCCAGACCTGGGCCAGGAAGCTGGCAATGTTGCGCATGCGGCCCATGCCATTGCCCTGATAGGCAGGGGTGTCGAACCAGCGGTAGGCAATGCCGTCAATCGTCTCGCTCGTGCCGTCTGCCCCGGCGTTCGGGTCCAGCTGTGGCTGCTTCGCCCGCACATGCGAGAAGCTGGCCGCCAGCATCGTGACGGCATGGCCGGCGCGCACCCATTCGCGCGCCAGGTAGTACGGCCGGTATTCCATGCCCAGCGCGGGCGAGCCGGCGTAGTGATTGAGGTACAGGATGTTCATGACAGGGCTTGCAGTCGCTGTACATAGGCTGCAACGCTGCGTGGAAACAAGGCGTGCTGCACGACCCATTCGCGGTTGGCAGCGGCGACCTCGCCGCCACGCAGTGCCAGCGCGGCCAATCGCGGGCGGGAAAGCACTTCGCCATCCGCCAGGACCACGCCATTGCGGCCATCGGCCACCAGCTCCCGGTTGGCCGGCAAGTCCGACAGGATGGGCACGCAGCCGTGGGCCATGGCCTCCAGCACCGAGACCGAGACCGAATCGCTCTGCGGCAGGCTGAGGTACCAGCCAGCGCGGGCATACCAGCGGGCCTGGGTGGCGGCGTCCAGCCGGCCCACGAAGCGCACGCGTCCCTGCAACTGGCGATCTCGGGCCACCTGTGCTTCCAGCCCGGCGCGCAGCGAGCCGTCATGCGCGAGCACCAGCCGCGCCTCGGCCCAGTCCGCCGCCAGCGCGGCGAACACCGCGAGCACGCGCTGCGGCTGGTAAATGGGCTCCAGGCCGCGGTTGGCAAAAAACAGGTTTGCATCCTTCGCGCCAGGTGCCGGCGGCAGCGCTTCGAGGCCGAATGGAAAGATCATCACCTCCCCTGCGCCCAGTGCCCGCATGCGCGCCGTCATGTGCTGCGAGTCACTTGTGCACAGCGTGCAGGCCCGCAGCACGCGGCCGGTGACCCAGCGCATCAGCGCGCTGCGCCCAGGCGTGACCAGGATGTCCGAACCCCAGGCCGAGCCGGCGATGCGGGCCTGCACGCCGAACACCCGCACCGCCAGCCAGGCCAGCGTGCCGTGCGAAGTCAGGTAGTGCGGCGCCAGCCAGTCGGGCCGCACGGCTTTCAGCCAACGCGCCAGCCGCGGCAGCTGGCGCAGCAGCCCGCCATTGCCACCTTCGAACTGCATCGCATGGCCGAGCGCCAACCGGCGCTCGGCCGGCAGCAAGGCCTCGATCTCCGGCAGGAAACCGCGGCTGGAAACAGCATGCAGCTCGACCTGCTGCGACAACGCGGCCAGCGCCCGCACCCACTTCAGCAGGTGCGGGCTCTCGCCGTCGCCGATCAGCACCAGACGGAGTGGCGTTCGCAAGGGACTCACGTCACGGGCCCGGCCCAGGCGTCGTACAGCGGGCGCAGTTCGGGGAAACGTTCCAGCAGCCGCTCGTCAGCGCGCCGGCTATCGCCGACCACACGGGCCGGCCGGCCTTCGAGGATCACGAAATCCGGGAACTCCCCTCGCACAAAGCTGCCGGCACAGACCAGCGTGCCGCGGCCCAGTCTGGTGTTGGCCTCGATCAGCGAATGCGGGCCGATGAAGCTGTAGGCGCCGATCTCCACAGGCCCGGCGATCCAGCCCGGCCGCTCACCGAAGCCCGCCGCCGGCCAGCGCACGAAACCTTCGCCCATCAGCCGTGCCGAGCGGTGCGAGCTGTGGGTCACGATGGCGCAGTGGCTGGTGATCTGCACCCCCTCGCCCAGCGTGATGCCACCACTGGCTTCCAGGTAGTTGAACGGGCCGATGTAGACGTGGTCGCCCATCACCAGCTTGTCCTCGGCCTCCAGGTGCGCGGCGGGGGAGATGCGCGTGTGAGGCAGCAGCTTGCCGCCGGAGCGCTCGCCAAAGACGATGCGAAACAGCAGCGAGCGCACCAGGCGCCGGCGGCAGCGATTCAGGAAAGCATTGAACGAAGTCACGGCCGCGATTCTTCCACCACCGGCTCGGTGGCCGTGTCATCGTCCACCGGCCAGAACGCCAGTTGCAGCAAGTAGTAGCCGAAGTACAGCAGCATCGCGCCCGAAACCGCCCAGCCCGCCCCGGTCAGCCCGCCCCAGTGCAGCCCGGCCGCCAGCGCGGCCACGAAGGCCACCTGCCCCACCAACGCCAGCTTCAGCGCCCAGGCTTGCGCCTGCCAGGCCATGGTCACCACCGCCAGCGGCGCCGAGACGAAATGCAGCCCGATGTAGACCGCCAGCGCCCGCGCCAGCTCACCAGCCTCGCGCCATTCGGCCCCGAACAGCCAGGCAAAGCCCCAGGGCGCCAGCGCCCACAGCAGCGCCACCAGCGGCAGCGCCAGCGCGGCAAGCACCAGCATCACCCGTCGCAGCGCCGCGCGCGCGGCGCGCGTGGGCCGCGTGCCGGCCTGCGCCAGCTTGGGGTACAGCGCCTGCGAGACGGCGCTGCCCACCAGCGTGGCCGGCGCCTTCAGGTAGCGCAGGCCCAGGCCCCAGAAGCCAGCCGCCGCCGGGCCCAGGCTGGCGGCGATCAGGGCCACGCCCAGCGTGTCCTGCAGCGCGCCGGTGAAGGCATGCGGCGTGTTCAGCAGCGGGAAGACACGGTGTTGGCGCGCCACGGCGCCGAGCCCAGGCGCACTGCCGCTCAGCGGCAGCCGCAGCCAGACCGTGGCCAGCAAGGTCGCCGCGATGGGCGCGGCGATCAGCCCGGCCACACCCGCGCCGGCCCAGCCCGCCGCCACCTGCGCCAGCGCCGCACCGCCGTACTGCAGCACCCGCGCCGCGGCCAGCGCGGAGAAACGCTGCTCGCGCGTGGCCCACAGCGTCGCCAGCGACACCACACCCGCTGCCGCCACGGCCAGCGGCAGCCAGGCGACCCAGGCGCCGCCACCCAGCGCGGCCCAGCCCAGCGCACCCAGTGCGCTGGCCAGCGCCACGCCCAGCAGGATGCGCAGCGACAGCACGCGCAGCGCCTGGGCCTCATCGTCCGAACGGGCCAACGGCAATGCGAATTCATAGCGCGCACAGGCCACCACACCCAAGTTGGTCGCCACCGCGGCAAACAGGTGGTACTGACCGAACTGCGCCGGCGTGAACAGCCGCGTCAGCAACGGCCCCAGCAGCAGCGGCAGCGCCTGCGCCAGCGCGCCGCCGGCCAGCAGCGTCAGGCTGGCGCGCAGCAGGCCTTGCAGCGGCGGTGTGGCGGTGTCGCGCATCCAGGCCGAATCAGGCGCGCTGGCCCACAGCAGCCGCCAGCGCCGCGATCACGCGGTCCTGGTCGACCTCGGTCAGATCGGCGCTCATCGGCAGGCTCAGCACGCGCGCAGCCAGCTGTTCGCTGACCGGGCAGGCCGCGGCGAAGCGCTCGTAGGCCGGCTGGCGGTGCAGTGGGCGTGGGTAGTGCACGGCGGTTGGAATGCCGGCGGCTTTCAGCGAGGCCACGACCTCGTCGCGACTGTCCACCATCACGGTGAACTGGCCCCAGACGCAGGTTCGCCCGAAGCGCATCGCCAGCAGGTCCAGGTGCAGGCCCGCCAGCGCTTCACGGTAACGCTGGCCCAGCGCCGCGCGCCGCTGCAGCTCCCACTCGAAGCGCGGCAGCTTGGCCAGCAGCACGGCGCATTGCAGCGTGTCCATGCGGCCGCCCACGCCCAGGCGGGTGTGCGTGTAGCGGGCGCTCTGCCCGTGCACGCGGATCTCGCGCGCGGCCTGGGCCAGCGCGTCGTCGTTGGTGAACAGCGCGCCACCATCGCCATAGCAGCCCAGCGGCTTGCTGGGGAAGAAGCTGGTCGCACCCCAGGTGGACAGGCCGCAGGACTGGTGGCCGCCGAAGGTCGCGCCCAGGCTTTGCGCGGCGTCTTCGATCACCGAAAGGCCATGCTTGTTGGCGACGGCCTGGATCGCCGCCATGTCGGCCACCTGGCCGTAGAGGCTGACGGGCATCAGCGCGCGGGTGCGCAGCGTGATGGCCGCCTCGATGCGTGCTGCGTCGATCAGCCCGGTGTCCGGCTCCACATCCACGAACACCGGCACGCCGCCCAGCAACACGATGACCTCGGCCGTCGCGGCAAAGGTGAACGGCGTGGTGACGACCTCGTCGCCGGGCTTCAGATCCAGCGTCATCAGCGCGATCAGCAGCGCCTCGGTGCCACTGGCCACCGTGATGCAATGGCGCACCCCCGTGCGCGCCGCGAGTGCCGTTTCCAGCTCGGCCACCTCGGGGCCCATGATGTACTGGCCATGGTCCAGCACACGCTGCATGCGGGCGTTGATCTCGGTTTTCAGCGCCGCATACTGGGCCTGCAGGTCGGTGAATTGCATGGGCGGATTGTCGGACAAGCCAAGGCCCGCGATGATGCGACCCTTTTCAACGCAGCTCGCGCACCGCCTCGCCCCGTGTCCACCCACCTGAAGCTCTCGATCGGGCAGCGCCTGTTCGCGTCCATCCTGGCCGCCTTCCTCGTGGTGGGCGCTGCAGGGGTGGGTCTGGTGCGCTGGAGCCTGTCGGGCGGGGCCCAAGCGTCGTCTGCGCCAGACCGGGCTGCATTGGACCTGCTGGCACGCACATTGGCCGAACGTTTCAGCCAGCACCGCGACTGGTCCTTCCTGCCAGCCGACGCGGCCCAGCGCCAGGCCTGGCTGCGCGACACGCTGGCCCCCGCCACGCTCGGTGAGCGCCTGGGCCTGCTGAATGCGCAGCGGCAACTGCTGGCCGGTGTGAAGGCGCATCGCGGCCTGATCGTCGTCGCGTCCATCGACACCATCGAGCGCCCCGTCATGGTCGATGGCGCCAAGGTCGGCTCGCTGCTGCTGGCCCGCGCCGAGAACCCGGCCGACAACCTGGCGGTCGCCTTCCTGGTCCAGCAGCAGCGCCCGCTGGCCGTGCTCGGGGGCATCAGCCTTTTGCTGGCAGCGCTTGCAGCTGCTGCGCTGGCGGCCAATTTCCGACGGCCGGTGCGGCAACTGGTCGACGGCGCACGACAGCTGGGCGCCGGACATTTCGATGCGCGGCTGGTCGACAGCCGCCAGGACGAGCTGGGCGAGCTCGCACGCAGCTTCAACCAACTCGCCGCGCAGCTGGCGGCGGCCGAGGACAGCCGCCGCCAGTGGGTGGCCAACACTTCGCACGAGCTGCGCACGCCGCTGGCCGTCTTGCGCAGCCAGCTGGAGGCACTGCAGGACGGCGTGCGCCACGCGACCCCCGAGCACCTGGCGCTGATGCACCGACAGGTGCTGGCACTGGCCCGGCTGGTCGACGAGTTGCATGATCTGGCCAGGGCAGACGTCGGTCGGCTGGCCAACGCACCTGTGCCGATGGATGCCTGGCCGCTGGCCGTCGAAGTCCTGCGAGCCTTTGCACCGCGGTTCTCGGAAGCTGGCCTGCAGTCACGCGCAGGCATGGCACCCGCAGCCAGCAGAGTCCGCTGCGATCCGGAGCGACTGCGCCAGGTGCTGGGCAATCTGCTGGAAAATTGCGTGCGCTACACCGAGCGCGGGGGCAGCATCGAGGTCCACGGCCAGGTGCAGGACCAGGCCTTGCAACTGGACATCGACGACAGCGCGCCCGACGTGCCGGCAGCCGAGCTGCCGCGGCTGGGCGAGCGTTTTTTCCGGGTCGAAGCCTCGCGTGACCGGCGCACCGGCGGCGCAGGACTGGGGCTGGCGCTGAGCCGGCAGATCATTGAAGCCAATGGCGGCCGGCTACTGTTCAGCTCGTCGCCCTTGGGCGGATTGCGGGCCCGCATTGTGTTGCCGCTGGAGAGTTGTTGAATGGCGAGCATCCTCGTCGCGGAAGACGAAGCGGACCTGGCGGCCATCGTGGCCGACTACATCACCGCCGCAGGCCACCAGGCCCAGGTGCTGACCGATGGCCGCGAGGCCTGGGCCCGCGTGCAGCAGCAGATGCCGGACCTGATCGTGCTGGACCTGATGCTGCCCGGCATGGACGGCCTGTCGCTGTGCAAGGCGGTGCGCGAACGCTCGGACGTGCCCATCATCATGGTCACCGCGCGTGTCGAGGAGATCGACCGGCTGCATGGGCTGGACGTGGGCGCCGACGACTACCTCTGCAAGCCCTTCAGTCCGCGCGAATTGGTGGCGCGCATCAAGGCCGTGCTGCGGCGCAGGCTGCCCGTGACGGCAGCGCCGGAGCCGGAGCCGGCCTGGATCGTCAGCGACGAGACCCGCAGCGTGACGATCCGCTCGCAGTCGCTGCAGCTCACACCCACCGAATACGCCTTGTTCGCGGCGATGGCGCGGCGGCCGGGCGCCATCTGGTCGCGTGCGCAGTTGCTGGACCTGATCCGCGGAGACGCGCTGGACGTGACCGACCGCGCCATCGACAGCCACGTGAAGAACCTGCGCCGAAAGATCGCCGTGCACTGGCCCGAGGCCGACGTGGTGCAGTCGGTCTACGGGCTGGGTTACCGGGTCGAACTGCCAGCGCCGCCTGCCGCACTGCCCGCGCCCTCATCTCCATAGTTTCTCCACACTCGGCCGCGAAGCTCCTGTTGTCGACCGCCATCACGCGGTCTCAACTGGAGCAGCGCAATGCAATCGAGGACCAAGAAGTTGACGGCCGCAGTCGCGGTATTGCTGGCCGCGGCCGGCGCCGGCCTGGCCTGGCAGCAGGGCATGGCCCAAACCGGACCGCCGCAAAAAGACATGCGACTGGACGCGACGATGCGGCAGGACGTCGTCACGCAGCTGAGCGCACAGATGCAGCGTCACTATGTGGACGAGGCCAAGGCGAAGCAGCTGGCGCAGGCGCTGCAGGCACGCCTGCAGCAAGGCGATTTCGACCGCATCACCAGCGCCCAAAAGCTGGCCGAAACCTTGACCGAGGCCATGCAGCAACAACTGCACGACAAGCACCTGGAGGTGCGCTACTTCGAGAAGGCCATTTCCGAAGACACGGGCCAGGACCAGACGCAGGAAGACCAGGCCAGGGACCTCGTCGAATGGCAGCGCTTCAACTTCGGCTTTGCCGGCTTGAGCCGGCTGCGCGGCAACATCGGCTACCTGGACCTGCGCCAGTTCGGCCGGCCGGAATTCGTCGCCGGCCGGATCGATGCCGCGATGACGCTGCTGGCCGACACGCAGGCGCTGATCATCGACTTGCGCCACAACGAAGGCGGCGACCCGGACAGCGTGATGCTGCTGGCCAGCTACCTGTTCGACCAGCCCACGCACCTGAACGACATCGTCTGGCCGCGGGACAACCACCGCACCGATGCGCGCTGGACCACCGCGCAGGTGCCCGGCAAGCGCTACGGCCAGTCGCGCCCGGTCTACCTGCTGACCAGCGAGGACACCTTCTCGGCCGGCGAGGATTTCGCGATGGCGCTGAAGGACACCGGCCGCGCGACGCTGGTCGGCGAAGTGACCGGTGGTGGCGCCCACCCTGGCGACCGGCGCCGGCTGACCGCGCACTTCATGATGAACGTGCCGGCCGGACTCAGCGTGAGCCCGGTCACGCACACCGACTGGGAAGGTGTGGGCGTGAAGCCGGACATTGAGGTCTCTGAAAAGAAGGCGCTGGACGTGGCCCAGGTCGAGATCCTGAAGCGGCTGATCGCCGCCGAGAAAGACGCAGACTGGCAGCAGCGGCTCAAGCGCCGGCTGGCCGAGTTGGACTGATCAGCCGCCTTCGACCAGCGCCAACGCACCGCCCACCAGCCGGTAGCGCTCGCCGCTGGCCGGGCATACGGCCTCGGCGCCATCCACCGCGCGCACTGGCAGCGCCAGCTTCTCGCCATGGCGGCTGATCCAGCCGGTCTGCTTGGCCGGCACGCCGGTCACCAGTGCAAACGCCGGTACGTCCTTGGTGACAACCGCACCAGCGCCGACAAAGGCGAATTCACCCACCGTCACGCCACAGACCAGCGTGCTGTTCGCGCCCAGCGAGGTGCCGCGCCTGACGAGGGTGCGCCGGTACTCGGCCTTGCGCGGCACCGCGGCGCGCGGGTTGAAGACGTTGGTGAAAACCACGCTGGGGCCGACGAACACATCGTCTTCCAGCGTCACCGCGTCATAGACCGACACGTTGTTCTGGACCTTCACGCCGTGGCCGATGCTCACGTCGTTGGCCACGAACACGTTCTGGCCCAGCGAGCAGTTCTCGCCAATGCGCGCACCAGCGCAGACGTGACTGAAGTGCCAGACCTTGGTGCCGGCACCGATGGTGGCGCCGTCGTCCACGATGGCGCTGGGGTGGTGCCAGGCAGCGTCACTCATGGTCGGAGATCGGTCACGACCAATGACTTGCCTGTCGATAGAAGAGGCCCATTCACTTCTTCTCCTCCCATTTCGCACCGAGCATGGCATCAAGCGTGGTGCTCACTGGCGTCTCAAACGCCCCGGCCTGTCCAGCGAGATATGCCTTCTTCCAGGTGTCGTAGCCTTCCTGAAAATCCGGCAAGGAGGAAAGCTTGCGAAGCTGCTTGACGACACTGCCTTGCAGCGCCAAATCCTTGAACGGCAAATGCGGGATATCGGTCACGACGTTTCCTTTGACAGGATTCGTCATGTGAATTCCGTCGACTCGAATGTGAACGACCCGGCCCAGATCGTTGTACTGCTCAACCTTCAGAACGGTGAGGGTTGAAGAGGCTTCGCCGGCTCGTGTCTTGTATGTCCAAACCTGACCTGCCTGCAGGTCCGCTGCATTTGAAAGAAGAGGGAACATGGCGGCAAGGAGCAATGTGATCAGGCAACGCATGAAGAATCCAACTCAATCCTTGTGCAGGAACGGATGCGCATCCGCGCCCAGCGCGGCCGGGCTCGCCGTGCGGATCGCCGCCACCGTCTCGATGCAATGCCGCGCATCGGCCAGCCCGTAGCCGCGGCCGGCGAGGATCTCGCGGTAGCTCACGGTGTGCAGGTCGGTGAAGCCTTCGGAGAATTCGAGCTGCTCGCCGGAGATGTCGATGTTGCGGAAGGTGGTCTTCTTGCCCTGGACTTCTAACGGCAGGTCGTTCGAGTCAATCGACAGGAACCAGCGCACCCGCGCCCGTTCGTACTCCAGGAAGCCAGCGGCGCGAGCGTCCTCGTTCAGGTGCACCGTGCTCTGCTGCAGGTTGCCGAAGATGAAGTGCAGCATGTCGAAGAAGTGCACGCCGATGTTGGTCGCCACGCCGAAGCTCCTGCGCGGGTCGCCCTTCCAGCTCTGCGCGTACCACTTGCCGCGCGAGGTGATGTAGGTGAGCTCGACGTCGAACTTGGTGTCCTTGGGGGCAGCGGCGACCTTGTCGCGCAGCTTCAGGATCGCGTCGTGGTGGCGCAGCTGCAGGATGTTGAAGACACGCTTGCCGGTCTCGGCCTCGACACGCTCCAGCTCATCCAGCAGCGCCACGGTAGGCACCAGCGGCTTTTCGCAGATCACGTCGGCACCCAGGCGCAGGCCGGCGGCGATGTGCGGATGGTGCAGGTGGTTGGGGCTGCAGACGGCCACAAAGTCCAGCGCCTCAGCCGGCGTGCGCTTGCGCTGGTTCGCATGTTCCAGGAAACACTCGAACTCGGTGAAGAACTCGGCCTGCGGGTGCAGGCTGTCGATGATGCCGACCGAGTCGTTGATGTCGTAGGCCACGGCCAGCGTCTGGTCCAGGTCCTTGATGGCCCGCATGTGGCGCGGCGCGATGTAGCCGGCGGCGCCGATCAGGGCGAAGTTTTTCTGGGTCATGGCAAGAGGTTGAGAGTTTCTCGGACGTGTCCGAGCGGTGCGCCAGAACGTGTCCGATCAAGGCGCAAAGCACAGCCATAGCTCGCGCTATGGCGAGCATTTGCAACGCCGAGCGGGCGCGTTATGGCGTGACGAGCGGGCATGGTCGAGAGACTGTCAACCTCTATAGGCGGAAGACGCTGACGCCGGCGGCGGCCAGTTCGTCGCGCGGGAACAGGGCTTTCACGTCGGCCAGCACTGGCTGATCGCCGCGCAGCATCGCGCGCAACTGCGGCACGGTCAGCGCGCGGTATTCGCGGTGCGCCACGGCGACAACCAGCGCGTCGAATGGCGCCTCGGTCGCCGGCTCGGCCAGCGCGAAGCCGCATTCGTGCTGCACCTCGGCGGCGTCGGCCCAGGAGTCCATCACGACCACCGTGGTGCCGTGGTCCCGCAGCTCGCGCACGAGGTCCACAACCTTGGAGTTGCGGATGTCCGGGCAGTTTTCCTTGAAGGTGATGCCCAGCACACCCACGCGGCAGCGCGGCACGTCCATGCCCTTTTGCAGCATCAGCTTGACGGTGTTGCGCGCGACGTAGCGGCCCATGTTGTCATTGATGCGGCGGCCCGCCAGGATGACTTGCGGGATGTAGCCGTGCTGCTCGGCCTTGTAGGTCAGGTAATACGGGTCCACGCCAATGCAGTGGCCGCCCACCAGGCCGGGCCGGAAGGGCAGGAAGTTCCACTTGCTGCCTGCCGCGGCCAGCACCTCGGCGGTGTCTATCCCCATGCGGGCGAACAGCACCGAAAGCTCGTTCATCAGTGCGATGTTCAGGTCGCGCTGGGTGTTCTCGATCACCTTGGCGGCCTCGGCCACCTTGATGCTGGGCGCGCGGTGCACGCCAGCGGTGACGACGGACGCGTAGACCTCGGCAACAACGTCCAGCGTGGCGGCGTCGCAGCCCGAAACCACCTTCTTGATGGTCTCGAAGCGGTGCTCGCGGTCGCCGGGGTTGATGCGCTCTGGGCTGTAGCCGCAGAAGAAGTCCACGCCGTGCTTCAGGCCGGAGACCTGCTCCAGCACCGGCACGCAGTCTTCCTCGGTGGCGCCAGGGTACACGGTGGACTCGTAGACGACGATGTCGCCCTTCTTCAGCGCCTGGCCGACGCTTTTCGAGGCCGAGATCAGCGGCGACAGGTCCGGCTTGTTGGCCTTGTCCACCGGGGTGGGCACGGCGACGATGAAGAAGTCCGTGGCGCGCAGGTCGGCGATGTCGGCTGTGTAGCGGATGTCCGCGGCGCGCAGGGCCTCGGGCGTAACTTCACCAGTGCGGTCATGGCCGGCCTTCAGCTCGGCCACGCGGCTGACCTGGATGTCGAAGCCGACCACGTGATGGCTGCGGCCGAAGGCCACGGCCACCGGCAGGCCCACATAGCCCAGACCGACCACGGCAAGTTTGCGATGCATGAGGAAAGTGGCCGAAGCGGCGCCCAGGCGTGTCAAAGCGAGTGATTTTAGGACCGGGCGCTGCGACGCCCCGGTGCCGGCCGCTTAAAATCGCGGGTTCTTCCGGTGGCGCCCCGGCTTGAAGCCCCGCCACCGATCCTGTTGTTCCCCCGCGAGACGCACCCTGCGCCCTCGCCTGCCTGCCCTGTGCCATGAGCCACGACACCCAGCCTCCCGTGCCGCCCGATGACAACCAGCTGATCGCCGAACGCCGCGAGAAACTGGCGGGGATGCGCACGCAGGCCAAGGCCGCCGGCACGGCCGTGTTCCCGAACGACTTCAAGCCCGAGCACCGTGCCGCCGCGCTGCACGAGGCCTACGACAGCCTGGCCAACGAGGCGCTGGAGCCGCAGGCGGTGAAGGTCAGCGTGGCGGGCCGCATGATGCTCAAGCGCGTGATGGGCAAGGCCTGTTTCGCCACGGTGCAGGACGCCACCGGCCGCATCCAGTTCTACATCACGCAGGACGCCGTCGGCCCCGAAGTGCTGGCCGCCTTCAAGCAGTGGGACCTGGGCGACATCCTGGCCTGCGAAGGCACGCTGTTCAAGACCAAGACCGGCGAGCTGTCGGTCAAGGCCACGTCCATCCGCATGCTGACCAAGAGCCTGCGGCCGCTGCCCAGCGACTTCTACGGCATGGCCGACCAGGAGCAGAAGTACCGCCAGCGCTATGTCGACCTGATCACCGACGAAAAGGCGCGCAACCGCTTCGCCGCGCGCAGCAAGGCCCTGAGCTCGATCCGCCAGTTCATGGTGGCCAACCAGTTCATGGAAGTCGAAACGCCGATGCTGCATCCGATCCCGGGTGGCGCGAACGCCCGGCCTTTCGTGACGCACCACAACGCGCTGGACCAGGAAATGTTCCTGCGCATTGCCCCCGAGCTGTACCTGAAGCGCCTGATCGTCGGCGGCTTCGAGCGGGTGTTCGAGATCAACCGCAGCTTCCGCAATGAAGGCATCTCGGTTCGGCACAACCCCGAATTCACGATGATGGAGTTCTACGCGGCCTTCTGGAACCACCACGACCTGATGGACTTCACCGAAGGCGTGCTGCGCCATGCGGCCGAGCAGGCCACCGGCTCGGCCCGCGTGACCTACGCCGGCAAGGAAGTGCACCTGGACCTGCCGTTTGCCCGCCTGTCAGTGCGGGACTCCTTGGTTGCCCACGCCGGGCTGACGGAAGCAGAAGCCGACTCGGCCGAGGCGGTGCATGCCAAGCTCAAGAGCCTGGGCGAAGAGCCGCCCAAGCATTGGGGCCTCAGCGCATTGCAGTTCGGCCTGTTCGAGGCCGCGGTCGAAGAAAAGCTCTGGCAGCCGACCTTCATCATCGACTATCCGGTCGAGGTGAGCCCGCTGGCGCGCGCCTCGGATGCCAACCCAGCCATCACCGAACGTTTCGAGTTGTTCATCACCGGCCGCGAATACGCCAATGGTTTCTCCGAACTGAACGACGCCGAGGACCAGGCCGCACGCTTCCAGTCGCAAGTGGCCAACAAGGACGCGGGCGACGAAGAAGCCATGTTCTATGACGCGGACTTCATCCGCGCGCTGGAATACGGCATGCCGCCGACGGGTGGCTGCGGCATCGGCATCGACCGCCTGATGATGCTGCTGACCGATTCGCCCAGCATCCGCGACGTGATCCTCTTCCCCGCGCTGCGCCGCGAAGGTTAAGAAAGCGCAAGAAGGGAACGCGCGGCGGCGTTTTCGAGTCTGCATTCAGTGCTTTTGCCTTTTGCAGTAGACCTGGGTAAGGACCGATGAACCACAACGCCGACATTGCCACCCCGCTGCTGGCGGAAGAGGCCGCATGGCAAGGCCCGGACGGCCTGGCCGCGCTGGAAGAGAGGCTGTGGCAGGAACTCAGCCTGGCGGCGGCGACCAAGGGCCATGGCTGGCGCATTGCCGCGCTGGCCACCGTCGGGCCGGACGGCCTGCCGGATGCGCGCAACGTGGTGCTGCGCGAGGTGGACCCCGCGATGCGCCGGCTGTGCTTCTTCACCGATGCTCGCGCACCCAAGGTGACTCACCTGCGTCACCAGCCGCAAGCGGTGCTGCTGATGTGGTGCCCGCGCCTGGCCTGGCAACTGCGGTTGACGTTGAATTGCGAGGTGCAGGAGGAAGGCCTGGCTGCCTCTTCGCGCTGGGCCCAGCTGAAGCTGACGCCTGCCGCACTGGACTACCTGTCACAGCGCGCCCCTGGTACCACGCTGGCGCCGCAGGACTTGCCCACCGCGATGGACCCGGCCGCTCTGGCGGCCAGCGCAGCGCTGCAGGCACCCGCGCTCAGCAACCGTGAATACTTTGCGATGGTGATGGGCGAGGTCCGCAAGCTGGACTGGTTGGGCCTGGCACCCGGCGGCCACCGGCGCGCCCAGTTCTCGGCAGGTGCCGAGCCTTGCTGGCTGCAACCGTGACGAAGAAGCCCTGACGGGGCGCCTCGTTCAGAAATCCATCGCCGCCAGCAGCGCGTCGACGTCGTCCTGCTGCATCGCGCGGTCCGGCGTTTGCACGCCTGCCAGCTCGGGCTGCACGATGTCTGCCTCGCTCCAGCCGCTGGGCAGTTCGTCTTCGACGATGTGGCGCAGTTCGGCCTCGGCACGCAGCAGGATGTCGGTGACCTTCTTGATGACCTGGCCGGACAAGTCCTGGAAATCCTGGGCCATCATGATGTCGGTCAGGCAGTCGTTCTGCTGACGGGCGAACTTGGTGGTGTTGTCGACGTAGTCGGCACACATGCGCATCAAGGCCCGCGCCTTTTCGATGGTCATCTCGGGTTGGTCGGCCTGGCGGCGCATCACCGCGGCCAGGTCTTCGCCCCGCTTGACCAGTTGCTCGCAGGCCGGCTTGGCGGCGTCGATGGAGGCCAGCACCTTGTTGGCGGCCTTCTCTGTCATCTTGCCGACATATTCCAGCCGCTCGCAAGCGTCAGGCATTTCGCGGCTGACCTGGCGAAGCTCGGCGGCGACCGGCAGGCGCGAGGCTTGGGGACACGGGGAAGGGATGGCGGCGTGGGCTGCGTCGACCTGCATGGCGATGTTCCAGATCTCAGTCTGATGATGAGTCCTTATCGGCCTCACCCCAGCAGGATTAAGCTGCCGAATTGCAGCATTTCCTGGCCCGCCTTCCCAACCCCCACCAGCGCACCTCAACGGTGCTTGAACGCGGGCTTGCGCTTGGCCAGGAAGGCGTCCATGCCCTCGCGCTGGTCCTCGGTGCCAAACAGCGAATGGAACACCCGGCGTTCGGCCTTCACGCCCGAGGACAGGCCGCTCTCGAAGGCTTCGTTGACCAGCTCCTTGGTCAGCGCGATGCTGGGCGCGCCCAGCGCGTTGATCAGCTCTGCCGTGGCAAAGGCCTCGTCCAGCAGGCCGGCAAGCGGCACGATGCGCGAAACCAGGCCGGCCCGCTCGGCTTCCTCGGCGCCCATCATGCGGCCGGTCAGCAGCATGTCCATGGCCTTGGCCTTGCCGACCGCGCGCGGCAGGCGCTGGGTGCCGCCAGCCCCCGGCACGATGCCCAGCTTGATCTCGGGCTGGCCGAATTTGGCGTTGTCGGCCGCAAGCACGATGTCGCACATCATCGCCACCTCGCAGCCACCGCCCAGCGCAAAGCCGGCCACCGCGGCAATCACCGGCTTCTTCACCTGGCGGATGGTTTCCCAGTTGCGCGAGATGTAACCGGCCTTCCAGGCGTCCATGTGGCCCAGCGTGGCCATCGCGGCAATGTCGGCACCGGCGGCAAATGCCTTTTCGCTGCCGGTGACGATGATGCAGCCAATGCCGTCATCGGCGTCGAAGGCCAGCAGCGCCGCGCCCAGTTCGTCCATGAGCCGGTCGTTCAGCGCATTCATCTGCTTGGGCCGGTTCAGCGTGATCAGCCCGGTCTTCAGCGCGCTCTCGCCGCGCACCTCGGTCATGATGCATTCGTAGTCCATCAGGGTCTCCTGGCTCTTACTCGAAAAACACAAGGCTAGCCGAAGCCAAAGGAATTGAGCGAGGCTTACGTGATCGCCATGCGTGCAGCGCGCCGCGGTCCAGCGCCGGGCCGCCCCAAGCGGACCGCGCAACCCGCTCGGCGGGTGGGCCTGCGTACCCGCAGGACAGGGTGCGTCATTTCGACTGCAGCGGCGAACCTTCGAGCACCATGTCGAGCACGATGTTCGGGTCCTGCTGCATCGTCACCTTGACCGGCAGGTACTGCAGGCTGGGCGCGATCCACATCGTGATCAGCAGCTCGTTGGCCTTGCGGTTCGCCAACTCGGGCTTGAGCATGTAGGCCTGCACCGGGCCCATCGGTAGTTGCAGGATCTCTGGTGGCTGCACGATGTAGCGCCAGACGCCCAGGCGCCGCGTCAGCGCCAGCGGCACCTCCAGCACCTGGCCGGGCTTGAGCAGCTCGGGGTGGGTCAGGAACCACCAGGAGGTCTGCACGAACTGGCTGGACGAGTCCTGCAAGCCAGGCACGACGGCCGCGGTCTTGCCGTTGGTGAACTCCACGCGACCGTTGCGGAACAGCACGGTTTCGCGCCGGGTGGACATCATCAGCGCCTCGGTTTCCTGGTCGAAGCGTTGTGGCACCAGGCCTTCGGGGCCTAGCAACCCGTCGCTGAGCAGGCGGCGCTCGACCAGCCCCGGCACCTTGGCAACCACCCGCACCTGGTAGTGCTCGGCCTGGCGCAGCCATTCGACCCGGGCGCTGCCGTAGATGGGCCGCACGCTGTAGTTGGACAGCGTCAGGTGATAGCTCAGCCGGGTCGACGGCGGCCAGTCGAAAGCCTCCGGCGCCGAGGCGGCGGAAGCGGCGCTGACCACCACGGGCGCGGACGCAGGCTCGCCGGCCGCGGAGGCCGCCTCGGCGACCACCGGTGGCGCTTCAGCCGCCGCCAGCTCCGGCTGCGACGCGCCGACGTCCGGCAGGTCCGGCGCCATGGCCGGATCGGCCCGCGCGGTTTCGGGCTCGGGGGCGGACGCGGCAGGCCGCGGCACGGCGGCGGCGGGCTTGGGCCGAGGGCGCGGTGCGGGCGGCGGCGCCACGGCCACCGGCGGCAGGCTGGGCGCTAGCGTCTTGACAAAGGCCACCTCGATGGCCGCAGGCGACCTGTCAGACGCACCTTCGCCCAGTCGGTCCCGCAACACCCCGTTGGCCAGCCACAAATGCAGCCCCAGCACGGCAGGCACCAGCACGCACAGCGCCGCTCGGCGCCGCCGCGAAGGCTTGGCGGACGTCACCTGGTGTTCACCTGTTCACTGGCCATCGGCAGGTGGCCGGCAGCCGATGAGGCCACCTTGCCCGCCTGCATCTTGCGCCGAGGCCGCGCTCAGCGGCCCAGCCAGGCCTGGCGCAGGGCCAGCGCTGCGGCCTCGGGCTTGTCGACCAGCGACAGCGTGAGCGGCGCGACCAGCGGCGTGGCCGCGGGTTTCAGCGTCAGCTCGCGCAGGCGCTGGCCACGCACCAACGTCAGCTGCATCGCAGCGCCCGGGGCGACCCACGAGCGCGCGTCGTCGAAGCGGCGAATGCGCCAGCCGTCGATGGCCAGCAGTTCGTCGCCCGCCGACAGGCCTGCCGCGGCGGCGGCGCTGCCGGCCAGCACGCCCTTGACCTGCACGCCGGTGATGGGCCCTTCGCTGAGCTTGAGCCCGAACGACGGCGCCCAGCCTGCGGCTTCACTGCCCTGGCCGACGCCAGCCGCGGCCAGGGCAGCCAACAGCGGCAGCTCGCCACGGCCATGCACCCAGCTGCGCAGTTCGTCGGCCAATGCGGCGCTGTCCAGCTCGGTGACCGCGGCGAACACGGCTTCTTCTGTGACGCCACTGGCCAGGTGCTGCGTCCACAGGTGGCGCATCAAGTCGTCCAGCGTGGTCTTGCCGTTGGCGCGCAAGCGCAGGTCCAGCAGCAAGGCGATCAGCGAGCCCTTGGTGTAGTAGCTGATGGTCGAGTTCGGCGTGTTCTCGTCGCTGCGGTAGTACTTGACCCAGGCATCGAAGCTGGACTGGGCCACGCTCTGCACCTGGCGGCCTGGCGACGCGCCCACACCGTTGACGGTGCGGGCCAGCAGCTTCAGGTAGCGCGGCGCGTCCAGGATGCCGGCACGCACCAGCATCAGGTCGTCGTAGTAGGAGGTGAAGCCCTCGAACAGCCACAGCAGCTGGGTGTAGTTTTCCTGCGTGTAGTCGTAGTGCAGGAACTCGCGCGGCTTCAGGCGCTTGACGTTCCAGGTGTGGAAATACTCGTGGCTGATCAGGCCCAGCAGCGTCAGGTAGCCGTCCGGCAGTCCTTCCATGCCGGCGCGCGGCAGGTCGCGGCGGTTGGCAATGAGGGCGGTGCTGGCGCGGTGCTCCAGGCCGCCATAGCCGTCCTCCACCGCGTTCAGCATGAACACGTAGTGCTTGAACGGCGGCTTCTTCTTGCCGTGCCAGAAGCTGATCTGGGTGGAGCAGATGCGCTTGGTGTCGGCCAGCAGGCGCTCGCCGTCGAAGCCCGGCCAGGCACCGGAGACGACAAACTCGTGCCGCGCGCCATTCGTCTCGAACTCGCCGCGCCAGAACGTGCCCAGCTCGAACGGGTGGTCGACCAGCTCGTCGTAGTCGGCGCTCAGGTAGCTGCGCTTGCCTTCGGCCACGGGCATGGCCGTTGCCACATCCCAGCCCTTGGGCAGCGTGCCGATCTGCACCTGGTGCGGCTGCGCTTCCTGGCCGTGCACGCGAAGGCACAGGCTGGTGGCGTTGAAGAAGCCGCGGCTGTCGTCCAGGTAGGCGGTGCGCACGGACGTGTCGAAGGCATAGGCCTCGTACTGCACGGTGAGCGTGCCGCGGCCCTTGCAGGCGGCGCGCCAGGTGGTCTTGTCCAGTTGCTCCAGCACCACCGGCTGCTTGCCCTGCGTGGCTTGCAGCTGGCTCAGGTGGCGGCCGAACTCGCGCACCATGTAGCTGCCCGGGATCCACACCGGCAGGCTCAGCGTGGTTTCGGCTTCGGGTGCCGGCACGCTGAGCGTGACGCGAAAACGGTGCGTGGCCGCGTCGGCCACGTCAATGCGGTAGGCAATCATCGTTCAGTGGGTGTCTGACGGAGGGTCCGCCGAAGCTCAGGCGCCAGCGGCACCGAGGAAGCAGCACAGCGCTGCGAGCATGCTCAGGCGAAAACGCAGCGTCAGCCAGTGGGCCATGCCGCCTGCGGGGTACAAGCGGCGGTCAACCAGGTAGCAGACCACCAGCGCCAGCCCCAACAAGGCCAGCCCGGCCGCAGCCGGCATCGCCATGCCGACACCGGCAACGATGGGCGGCACCACCGCCCAGCCGAAACTGCGCGGCCCCTGAGGATCGACACGCATTGCCAGGCCCCAGTGAATGCCGCCGAGGAAGGCCACGATGACCCCAGCGTAGCTGGCCAGGACCAGGGCCAGCCGGTCCCGGTCCTCGCCTTGCAGGTTCCAGATCACCAGCGCACCGAGGAAAAACGGCAGCAAGCCCAGGTAGGCAAGCCAGCGGGCCCGCGGCGGCGGCTCGGCCGCCTCAGGCAAGGTGGGGTGGGCAGGACCGGAGGCGGACAGGAGGCTCATGAACCGCCATTGTGACCGCATGTCAAGCTGCCGCAGCGGCTGCTGCGCAACACAGAAGCGGGAAAAAGACAGGCTTCCCACCGCTTCCTTTGGCCAGGTTTCCGGGCCGGTGCTCAGCCCTTGCTGCTGCTGACCTTCTGGGCGCCCAGTTGCTTCTCGATGGCCGCTGCCGGCATCGCGCCCGGCGAACGGGTGCCGTCTTCGAAGACGATGGCCGGCGTGCCGTTGACCTTGTATTTGCGCGCCAGCTCGGAATTGCGGCTGATGGCGGTGGAATCGCACTCGCCAATCGACTTCGGCGGCTGCGCGCCGTCGATCATCCAGTTGCGCCAGGTCTTCATCGAATCCTTGGCACACCAGATGTCACGCGACTTCGCAGGCGAGTCACCACCCAGGATGGGAATGACGTAGGTGTAGATCGTCACGTCCTTCAGCGTCAGCAAGTCCTTTTCCAGGCGCTTGCAGTAGCCGCAGTTCGGGTCGGCAAAGACGGCGATCTTGCGCGCGCCGGTGCCCTGCTTCACCACCAGCGCGTCCTTGACCGGCAGCTGGTCGAAGTCGATCGCGGTCAGCTTGTCGATGCGGGCCTTGGTCAGGTCGCTCTTGGTCTTGGTCTCGAACAGCGAGCCCTCGATGATGTAGTTGCCGGTGTCATCGCTGTAGACCACGTCGGTGCCCATGCGCACTTCCCACAGCCCGGGCATCGAGGTCTTGCTGACCTCGTCGATCTTGGGCAGGCCGGGCATGCGGTCGGCCAGGGTCTTGCGGATCGCGGCTTCATCGGCCAGCGTGGTGCCGGCGAAGGCCAGCGACAGCGCGCCCAGCAATGCGGCAGTGGCCGCGCGAGAGAAGGAAGTCATTTCAGGTCCTGGTGGGCTTCAGACATCCAGCGCGTGGCTGGCGAGCCAGCGCTTCACCGGCGCCAGCTGGTTGACGAGACTCAGGCCGCGGTTGCGAAGTTCCCGCAGCCCTGGGTGATCGGGCGTGAACAAATTCCACAAACCATCGGTGGCGCGCGCCATGGCCCATTGGGCCGGGCCACGGCGGCGGGCGTAGCGGCGCAGCAGCGCAGCGTCGCCCAGGCCGCGCCAGGATTCGCGCTCGGCCAGCACCTGCGCCAGCGCGGCCACGTCGGCCAGGCCCAGGTTCAGGCCCTGGCCGGCCAGCGGGTGCACCTGGTGAGCGGCATCGCCCAGCAGCGCCCATCCGGGGCCGGTGACGGCCTCCGCCTGGCCGATGGCCAGCGGCCAGCTCATGCGTTCGCTGGCCAGCTTCAGCGTGCCGGCGGCACCGGCCGTGGCCTGGTTCAGCTCGGCTTCGAATTCGGCCACCGGCGCGGCCAGCCACTGCTGGGCCTGCGCCTCGGGCAGCGACCAGACCAGGCCGTAGGCATGTTGCGGCTGCGGCCGGTCGAAAGGCAGCAGCGCCAGGATGTCCGGGCTGCGGAACCACTGCAGCGCAGTGCCGCCGTGCGGCCGGTCGCTTACCAGCCGGGCCGCGATTGCGCGGTGGCCGTAGGCATGGCGCTCGAAACCCACGCCACGCCGCTCCCGTTCGACCGAGGCCTTGCCTTCGGCGATCAGCGTCAGCGGCGCATTGCCGGGTTCGGGCTGCAGCGTGACCAGCGGCGCGAAGCTCGCGGCCGATTCCAGCACCGCTTCCAGCGCTGCCGCGTCAACGATCCAGGCCAGTGCCGGCACCGCCTGCTGCCAGGCGGAAAACTCGATGGCCGCGCCATGCGCGTCGCCATGCACCCGCATGTCCAGCACCGCGCTGCGGGCATCTTCCGGCAGCGCCTGCCAGGCCCGCAGGCCTTCCAGCAGCGTGACCGAAGCCGGGTTCAGCGCATAAGCCCGCACGTCCGGACGCCGCTCGCTGGCTTCTGCCGGCGGTTTGGCCTGCAGCGCCACGCGCAGGCCCTGGCGGGCCAAAGTCAGCGCCATGGCACGGCTGACAATGCCGGAACCCAGGATGCGCACGTCGAAAGCGGTCATGTCGTCATTGTAGGGACGCCCTAAAATCCATTTCTTGACAGTGCCGCGACGGTTTTCTTTCAGCGACGAACGGAAATTCCGCAGCCTGCCCAGGCCCCAAAAGGGCTGTTTCGCCATCTGGCCGCCAGCAGGCCTGTTCCCCTCCCTCTCCGAAAGTCCCCCATGAGCCTGAAGTGCGGCATCGTCGGCCTGCCCAATGTTGGCAAGTCCACCCTTTTCAATGCCCTGACCAAGGCCGGCATCGCTGCCGAGAACTACCCCTTCTGCACCATCGAGCCCAATGTGGGCGTGGTGGAGCTGCCGGACCCACGGCTGCAGGCGCTGGCCGAGATCGTCAAGCCCGAGCGCATCCTGCCGGCCATCGTCGAGTTCGTCGACATTGCGGGCCTGGTGGCCGGCGCCAGCAAGGGCGAAGGCCTGGGCAACCAGTTCCTCAGCCACATCCGCGAGACGGACGCCATCGTCAACGTGGTGCGCTGCTTCGAAGACGAGAACGTGATCCACGTCAACGGCAAGGTCGATCCGATCTCCGACATCGAGGTCATCCAGACCGAGCTGTGCCTGGCCGATCTGGGCACGGTCGAGAAGAGCCTGCACCGCTACAACAAGAACGCCCGCTCGGGCGACAAGGAAGCCGCGGCACTGGTCAAGATCCTGGAGAAGTGCCAGGCCGCGCTGGACCAGGCCCAGCCGGTGCGCGCCATTCCTTTCAGCAAGGAAGAGTGGGTGCTGGTCAAGCCGCTGTGCCTGATCACCGCCAAGCCGGCGATGTTCGTCGGCAACGTGGATGAATCCGGCTTCGAGAACAACCCCTTCCTGGACCGCCTGAAGGAATACGCCGCCAAGCAGAACGCCCCGGTCGTCGCGATCTGCGCCAAGACCGAGGCGGAGCTGTCGGAAATGGAAGACGAGGACCGCGCGCTGTTCCTGGCCGAGATGGGCCAGGACGAACCGGGCCTGAACCGGCTGATCCGCGCGGCGTTCAAGCTGCTGGGCCTGCAGACCTATTTCACCGCCGGCGTGAAGGAAGTGCGCGCCTGGACCATCCACATCGGCGACACCGCGCCGCAGGCGGCAGGCGTGATCCACACCGACTTCGAACGCGGCTTCATCCGCGCCCAGACCATCGCCTATGACGACTACGTCAAGTTCAAGGGCGAACAAGGCTCGAAGGACGCCGGCAAGATGCGGGCCGAAGGCAAGGAATACGTCGTCAAGGACGGCGACGTGCTGAACTTCCTGTTCAACGTCTGAGATAGATCCAAGGACCGGCGGCTCGAACCGCCGGCCGCCCGCAACGACCATCGCCCACGATGGCAGCGGGCAGCAAAGCCAGTTTTTCAAGAGGGAGGAACCCATGTACACCACCACCACCACGCCGTGGCAGCGCCTGCTGCCTGCCCTGCTGCTGTCGGCAGCGGCTTTTACGGCCCATGCTCAGGACAAGCCTGCCGAATCTGCCCGCGCGACCGAGGCCGCCCAGGCCTGGAGCGAAGCCCGCGGCGTCGCCAAGGCCGGCCCGCAGGACATCGCGCTGGCCGGCCAGGCCACGCTGCACCTGCCTGCCGGCGAGGTCTTCATTCCGCAGCCGCAAGCCGCCAGGGTCATGCGGGCCATGGGCAACCCGGGCGAATACTCGGACCTGCAAGGCCTGGTCTTCCCCAAGGGCGAAGGCGACTGGTTTGCCACGCTGCGCTACGAGGCCTCGGGCTACGTGAAGGACGGCGACGCCAAGGAGTGGAAGGCCGATGAGCTGCTGCAGTCCTACCGCGAAGGCACCGAAGCCAGCAACCAGGAGCGTGTGAAGCTGGGCGTGCCGGCGATGGAGATCACCGGCTGGGCCGAGCCGCCGAAGTACGACGAGGGCACGCACCGCCTGGTCTGGGCCATGGCCTCGCGCAGCAAGGATGCGCCGGCGGGCGACGAACCCGGCGTCAACTACAACACCTATGCGCTGGGCCGCGAGGGCTACATCAGCCTGAACCTGGTGACCGCGCTGAAGTCCCTGCCAACCGACAAGGTCGAAGCGCAACGCCTGCTGGGCGCGCTGGACTTCAACGAAGGCAAGCGCTACACAGACTTCAACAGCAGCACCGACAAGGTGGCCGAATACGGCCTGGCGGCGCTGGTGCTGGGCGTAGGCGCGAAGAAGCTGGGGCTGCTGGCGCTGGCATTTGCATTCGTGGCCAAGTTCGCCAAGCTGTTCTTCATCGGCGCGCTGGCCTTTGGTGGCGGCATCATGAAGTTCTTCCGCCGCAACAAGGGCCCTGCAGCCTGAAGCCACGGCGGAGCCGACCATGATCAAGCTGCTGTTCCTGCTGTTCTCAGGCCTGAAGTTCGGCAAGCTGCTGGCCACCGGCGGCACGATGCTGCTGTCCTTGGTGCTTTATGCCTGGGTCTACGGCTGGCGCTATGCCGCCGGCTTTGTGGTGCTGCTGTTCGTGCACGAGATGGGCCATTTCTGGGCCGCGCGGCACAAGGGCTTGAACGTCGGCCTGCCGACCTTCATTCCCTTCGTCGGCGCCTGGGTCGAACTGAAGGACCAGCCGCACAACGCCGAGACCGAGGCCTTTGTCGGCCTGGCCGGGCCGCTGCTGGGCACGGTGGGCGCGCTGGTGGCGTATTTCTTCGCTCGCGACGGCCACGACACGCACTGGCTGCTGGCGGTGGCCTACAGCGGGTTCTTCCTGAACCTGTTCAACCTGATCCCGATCTCGCCGTTCGACGGCGGCCGCATCACCGCGGTGCTGTCGCCGCGCATCTGGCTGCTGGGCGTGCCGGTGCTGGTCGCGCTGTTCCTGTGGCGGCCGAGCCCGCTGCTCATCCTGATGGCCTTGCTCGCAGCGCCGCAGGCATGGAAGGCTTGGAAGTACGACCCGAACAGCGCCGAGGCCAATGGCTACTACGCCGTGTCCACCGCGGTGAAGCTGGAATACGGCTTTTGCTACCTGGCACTGGCGGGTTTCCTGGCCGTCATGGCGCACGATGTGCACGAGATGCTCGCGCACGTCGCGGGCTGAAAGACTGGGGAAGGCGGCCGGCCTCCGTCGAAACCGGCGGCTTCCCCCACCCTCACAGGCTCACTCGGAGGCCGTTTTCTTCAGCCGCACGATCACGCCGCGGATGGTGTACGGCGAGGTCTTCTTCTTTTCCCACAGCGCGAAGGCTTTGCCGTCGGCCGAGACCAGCGGCACGTGCATGATGTCGTAGGCGCTGTTGCTGTAGCCCCGCGCTGCCAGGTAGTCCTTGGCGGTCTGCATGCCGGCTTTCTGGGTCCAGATGAAACCGCTGGACACGGGGCTGAAGTACAGCCGGCACATGCCGGTGACGATCTTGCCGTCATCGGTCAACGCGGCGGCGCTGGCCATGCCGCCCATCGTGGTGCCAGGGCACACGCCCAGGATCTCGCTCTTCCAGGTCTGCTTCTTCTCGCTCCAGTGCCACAGCGCGGCCGAGTTGAAGAAGGTGTTGGTGTCCAGGCTCTGGCCGGCCACCATCGTGCCGGCGGCGTTGACCGCTTCGGCGGTGCCTGGCAGGTCGTCCGCGGCGCCCATCACGGTCTTGCTGCCATGCGACCAGATCAGCGTGCGCCAGGTGCCACTGGTCGGGCTTTCCTCCCAGCCCACCAGCACGGTGCCGTCCTGGTTGATGGCGTTGATGCGCGACGAGCCGCCGTCGGTGGGCAGGCCCACCATGCCGCTGGCGTCGGTGTAGAAACCGTGCGCCTTGCCGCTGGTCAGCCAGTACAGGCCGCCGATGGTCTTGCCGTCCCCGGAGATGGACCAGACCGAGCTGTCGGTGGCGTCCATCACCGCACCGTCGGCCGGCAGCGGCTGGATCGTGGACCAGCCCTTTTTGCGGGTCCAGCGGCCGGCGGTGCCGTAGGTGCCGTCGTCCGACAGGATCATCGACGCGACGACCTTGCCGTCGCCCGAGATCACCGGATGGCCGCCAGACACGCCCAGCACGTCCAGCACGCTGCGTCCCAGGCGCTCGGTGGTGCCGGTCTTGTGCGACCACAGGAAGGTCTCGTAGTTGTCCAGCATGCGGCCAGTGGCGAACTTGGTGTCGGCCGACAGGCCTTCCAGGTAGCAGTTGCTGCACACCTCTTGCGCCACCGCCTCCTGCGCCTGCACAGCCAGGGGCGCCAGGGTGGCGAAGAAAGCAACCAGGCCTGCACCCAGCATGAACTTGCGTGTATTCATCTCTCACACCTTCCAAAGACAAGACAAGCCGGCACCACGCCAGCTCCAACCGTGTTCTGCCGCCCGGTGAACCACCGGATGCAGCGCCGAATCAATGTAGCGAAGTGACCAAATTTCTACAAGAGTTCTCTCAGAGAATTCCCTGCAAGCGGCATTTCCTTTCTAGGGGGATCACCCGTGGCTGTGCGCACAGAGCGCCTTCGCACCTTGTCTGCCCGCAGGGGAAACCAGGCGCGAATGCGACCGGCTGCAAGACCTCCTTCGCCGGCCCCGATGCGAGAATTGCCAGCTGTTTTGCAGGGGAGCACAACCAGATGGAGCTTGAGTCGTTGCTGGCGCCGGTGTCGCCGGCCCAACCGGGTGGCGTGGACATGTCGCTGTCCGCCGAGGTGGACGCCATCCAGGACATGCGGCGCGAGGACGACCCGACGCTGGACCAGGGCGAGTGGGTCGCGACGCTGAAGGTGGCCGACTGGCCCGGCGTGGCCCGTGCCAGCGAGGCGCTGCTGCGCGAGCGCAGCAAGGACTTGCGCGTGGCTGGCTGGCTGACCGAGGCGTTGGCCCGCGTGCACGGTTTCCAGGGCCTGGCCGATGGGCTGGCGCTGTGCGCCGGCCTGCTGGACCGGCACTGGGCGCACCTGCATCCGCTGCCTGATGACGGCGACCAGGAAGAACGCATCGGCAACCTGGGCTGGCTCAGCGGCCAGGTGCAGGCACTGTCGCGCCAGATCGTGCTGGTGCCGCGAGGCGCCAAGGGCTACAGCCTGGCCGAGATCGAATCCGCGAGGGCTCGTCGCCTGGCCGGAGAGTCGGACAGCGCAGCATCCCCCTCCTCAGGCGCCGGCAAGGCTGGCGAGCCTCCGTTGACACTGGAACTGGTGCAACGCACGCTGAGCGGTGCCGGGTTGCGGGCGTACGAAGCCCAGGTGGCACAGGTGGAACGCGCGCGCAGCGCCTGGCAGGCGCTGGAGCGCGCCGTGGACGCCCGCCTGGGCCAGGACGGGCCATCGTTTGTGGGCCCCAGGCGGGCGCTGGAAGCGGCGCACGATGCGCTGTCCAAGCTGGGTCGCGAAGCCGGGCTCGTGGGCGCGCCGCTGGCCGCGGCCGATGCCTCCGAGGCGGCGCAAGCCGAGCTGGCCGCCGCGGGGCCGGGCCCCGCCGGGGGGGCCGTGATGCCAGGCCGCATCCAGTCGCGCGCCCAGGCCCTGGAGCAGTTGCGCCTGGTGGCCGAATATTTCCGCGCCACCGAACCGCACAGCCCCGTCGCCTACCTGGCCGACAAGGCCGCGCGCTGGGGCACGATGCCGCTGCACGACTGGCTGCGCGCGGTCGTCAAGGATGGGGGCTCGCTGGCGCATGTCGAAGAGCTGCTGGGCATCGAGCGCCGCGACGACAACGGCTGAAGGCCGTTGGCGGCCCGGGGCTAGGCCAGCACGCGGAACTCGATGCGGCGGTTCCTGGCCCGGCCGGCCGGGCTGAGGTTGTCAGCCACCGGCCGATCGGGCCCGGCGCCGGAGGTGACGATGTCGGCCGCGGCAATGCCCTTGGCCACCAGGTAGTCCTTGACTGCCTTGGCGCGCGCTTCCGACAGGGCCACGTTGGCCTCGCGCAGGCCGATGTCGTCGGTATGACCGACGATCTCGAACCGGCGCCCTGCCATCTGCTTCATCAGCGGCAGCAGTTCTTCCAGCACCGCCACGCCAGCTGGCGTGATGTGCGCATTGCCCACCTCGAAGGCGATGGTGCGCCTGGCCAGCACGTCGTCCAGCGATTTCTGGCCCACCGCCGGCACGGTGAGCCCGTCGCGCACCGAATAGGTCGGGTTGTTCAGCTGGGTGGCCACCTGGCTCAACAGCTGCTGGCGCGCCGCCTCGCCGTCGACCTGGCCGCTGAGCTCGACCACGTTGCCGACGATGCGCAGCTGGCCACCGCTGACCTTCTTCAACTCCGGCGACAGCACCCGCTGCACATGGGCCGTCCAGTTCGGCGGCGCCACCAGCTTGTCCACGCCCAGCTGGTCGACGACCCGGTCGGCGCCATACAGCTCGCGCACGCTGGCCAGGATGGCCGCGCGGGTCGCCTCGTCCGGCACGACACCGGCCACCACCACCTTGCCATTGGCTGCGGACGTGGTGGCCACGCTGGGCGCCGACGCGGCGGGCAAGGCGGCGGCGCCGGCCTGCGCCGCCGCCTGCTCGCAAGCGCCGAGCAGCAGGGTCAGGGCCAGGCTGGTCGAAGCCAGGTGGCCGGTCAGCGCATGGGCCGGCGAAGGATGCGCGCCGCGGCGCGGCTTCAGGAGCGGACAGGACATCACCACTACTCTCCGAGGAAACATTCTTTGAAGGTACTGAAAGCCTGGCTCAGCGAAAGCTGGGGCTGCAGCAGGTAGCTGGACAGCTTCTTCATCGCGTAGTCCTGCTCCAGGTGTTCGTCGACCCAGGTCGGGCCCAGCAGTTCCACGAAGGTCTCGCCAGCCTGGTCGGCATCCAGCATCGCGTGCAGCGTGTTCGGCGAAGCGCCGGCAAAGCCGATCGCCAGCACAGGGTGACCGTCGGCATTGCGCGCCAGGTGCAGCGACAGCTCGAAATCCCCGCGGGAAATGAACGGCGTGACCAGCGCCAGCCAGAAGGCCGCCACCTGCGCGCTGTACAGCGCGTCTGCCGGCAACGGCAAGCTCAGGCCCTTGTCCAGGCTGGACACACCGCTGGCCGGCACCGGCTGCAGCAGCAGGCCCAGCGCCACCAGGATGCGCCGCAGGTCCACGGCCTCGTGGCCACCGCCGCGCAGCAGGCCTTCGACCGAGGCCAGCGTCTGGCTGTCGAGGAAGTCCTTCAGCGTTGCCGCGAGCGGCGCCCGCTCCACCTCGACCTCCCACTTCGGCCAACCCAGCTCGCCCAGCACCTGCGAAGGATCGTCTGCGGTGCCAGCCTGGCGGCAACCCGCTTCCAGCTGGCCCCACAGCGGCGCCAGCGCCAGCGGTGCAAGCGGCAGGAAGCCAGCCGGCGCGTCCAGCTCCAGCGAGCCGGTCAGCACAAACGGGAAGCGCCGGCCCGAGGCGTCGCTGCTGGGCCGCATGAAGCCGGCCAGGGCGACGCGGCTGCGCACGCCCAGCAGCGCAAACGGACAGGCCGCGGCGCCGTCGTAGATCTGCTTCCAGCGCGAGTCGGCCGACAACAGGGCCAGGCCTTGCGCCAGCCACTGGTCCAGCATCTGCGTCAGCATGCCTTGCTGGGTACTGCGCACGAAGTCGCCGCGCGACGGCAGCTTGCCGAACCAGGCCAGCGTGACCTCGGCCGTGCGGCTCATTGCGCGCCCCCGGCCGATGCAGCCGAAGCCACGTCAGTGGCCGCTGAGCCGGCCACCAGCTCGGGCAAGACCAGGCCGCGCAGGCTCTTGGCTCCGCCGCCATTGCCAGCGGCCGTTGGCGCCGCAGCGCCGGGCATGGTGATCGCACGGTACTGCACCGCGATCGATTGCTTGCCCTCGCCCCAGCGCAGCTCGCGCACGCCATCCGGCAGCTTGCTGACCTGCGCAGCCTCGATCAGGCGCTCGAAGCCGAAGGCGCCCGGCGCACTGAAGACCTCGACCGTGCGGTTGTCCGGCGTCAAGCCGGTGATGCGCACACCCGGCGCACCGTTCGCATTGGGCCAGACGAAGTTGGTCCACTGGGCCGCGCCGTTGCGGTAGCGCAGTGCCTGGCCGTCGATCTCGACGGTGTATTCCAGGAAGCCCGGTGCGCCCAACGGCAACAGCTGGAAGGCCGATTGCGCAGACCCTGCCGCAGCGGCACCGCCGGCATTGCCCGCAGCGCCGTCCAGCGTGGCCACCCAGGTCGGGAAGCCGTTGACGAACTCGGTGCGCAGGTGCAGGCCCTGGTTGGCCCACAACCGTGGCGAGATGGCGTCCCCGCGCCGCGTGACCAAGGGGCCCAGCGCCTCGCTGGCGAACTTGGCCACGCCACCCGACGGGCCGAACACCCGCGCGACCTCGGTAGCGCTGGCCTCGATGCGCGAGGACGAATCGAACGGGTACTTGCCCGCCAGCGATTGCTGGAAGGGCTGCAGCACCTGCGCGGTCCAGAGCCGGTTCAGCTCGGTTTCGGCCGGCGGCACCAGCACGCCAAAGGCCTGCATCAGCGGCCGCACCAGCATCGGCTTCAGCGTGGCCTTGGCCGAGTCGCTGGCGCCGGTCAGCATCTGCTCCTCGACGAAGCGCAGCGCCTCAGCCAGCTCCGAGCCGCTGCCTTCCAGCGTGGCGGCCATCAGCTGACGCGCGGCCGGGCCCGGGTCGCCCTGGTTCTTCATCTGGTTGAAGCGCGTGCGCAGCTTGCTCAGCGACTGCAGGTAGCCATCGAGCAGGCTGGCGCCGCCGTCGCGCGCGCTGGCAATGCGGGCCAGTGCCGCGAACTCCTGGCCCACCGGGCCCATCGCCACGCCTCTGTCGGCCCCCGACACGTTGACGCCCACCTCCACCCGCGCTGGCGCCATGCGCAGCACCGAACGCTTGATCCACTCGACCACGCCTTGCTGGGTCTTGGCGAGCTGCTCGTTGAGCACCGCCGGGTTGTCCCAGGAGGTCTGCTCGAACAGCGTGTTCATCAGCTTGCGCAGCGGCGACTCGGCGCTGTCGCCCAGCCGGTTCATCTGCGCCACGGCATTGTCGAAACCGGTGAACTCGGCCACCGACACACCTTGCATGAAGCGCTGCCACTCCGTGACGTACTCGGTCTTGTACAGGTCGGTCAGCGATTTGCGGATCTGCTCCGGGCTGCCTTGCAGCGACAGGTCGTCATGGGTCGAGGTCTTCAGCACCCAGTCGGCGCTTTGCAGCTCGTTGTTGGCGGCGTCCTTGAAGGCGTCGTTGACGTAGCCCTGCCAGGCTTCACGGGTGAAGGTGCCAGAGACCACATAGCTGCCGACCACGCTCTCCTTGCCGGCTTCGCCGACGATGCGCGCCACCGTCATCGACGGGTAGCGTGTCGACGCGCGGGCCTTGATGTCGGCATAGACACGCTCGAGTGCCGGCGTGCCCTGCACGACCTTGCGCAGGTTGTCGCGGGTCTGGTCGACCAGGCCGAAGTTGTTGTTCAGCGTCGGGAAGGCCGGATCGGCGATGTTGGACATCGAGAAGGTGATCATGCGCTCGGCGCTGCGCATCAGCTGCTCGCGCGGCAGGTTGCCGCGGTTGTCTTCCAGCCAGCCGCGCCAGAAGCGCGTGATCTGGTCCGTCATGTGACCCACTTCCATGCGCTGGCGCTCGGCCAGCATCAGGTAGGTCTTCAAGGCCTTGTAGGCGTCTTCCACATCGGTGGCCGAGGCCTGCACATAACGCGATGGCACGGCACCGGGCGCTGCCGGCACCACCGGCGCCGAGACCGCCGGAATGGCCTCTGCCGTCGCCGCGCTGGCCGCGACTGCGGCGGCGCTCACGCTGGTACTGGACGTGGCCGGCCGGCCCAAGGGCTTGAGCTGCCCGGCATGCTGGTTGACCTCGCGCAGGTAGCCCTCCAGCGCTTGCGCCACAGGCTCCAGCATCAGCTTGCGCACGCCGTTGAAATACTCGGAGCGCAGCTTGCGCTCCAGCTGCTCGCCCTGGTAGAGGCCCAGGCCGACCGACATCGGATGGTGGTCGCGCCAGGCGGCCAGCTCTTCGGCCCGGGTCTGGATCAGCTCCAGCGCCTGGATGCGCGAGGCCAGGTCGATCTGGCCCACCTGCAGCTTCACGGCCTTGTCCAGGTCGGCCTGCACGCTGGCCACCAGCTGCCGGTTGCCCAGGTAGGACCAGCTCCAGCCGGCCAGCACGGCGGCCAGCAGCACCACGCCGGCCGCGAAGCTGACCACGCGCAGCCGGGTCTTGCCGCGGCTGGCGTACTGGCGCACCAGGTTGCGGTCGGCGAACAGCACCTTGGCGAACAAGTCCTTCAGGAAGAAGCCGTTTTCGCTGGTGACCAGCGCGCCGCCGCGCTGGGCCGGCGGCAGCAGCGCAAACTGCTCGGCCACGCCATTGCGCGCACGCTGGCCCACGGCGCCCTGCTGCACCGCGCTGGTAAAATAGAAGCCGCGGAAGACCGGCCGGTACTGGTAGGGGTTCTCTTCGAACAGCGTGGCAATGAAGCTGCGCAGGACAGGCTGCGTGGCCGAGAACTCCAGCGGAAAGGCCAACACGGCAGGCGGCAAGGCCTTGCCACGGTTCAGCGACATGCGGGCCAGCGCCATTTCCTTCAAGCCGTCCTGCAACTCGTCGAAGTGGCCGTCGAACAGCTCCACTGCGTCCTTCGGGGTCTCGGGCTGGTAGGCCAGCGTGGCGCCCCAGGCGCGCTCGCGTTCCTTCGGGTCCTGGTCCTCGAAGAACTCCACAAAACCGGTGATCAGGTCGGCCTTGGTGAACAGCACATAGACCGGCGCAAAAACCTCCAGCGACTCGGTCAGCTCCTGCACGCGCTGGCGCAGGTTCTTGGCCAGGCGGATCACCGCATCGGGCTTGGCCTCGGTCAGCTCGGCCAGGCTGGCGGCGATCAGGATGCCGTTGATCGGCGCCTTCGGCCGGTTGCGCTTGAGCATGGCCAGGAAGCTCAGCCACTCCGGCCGGTCTTCCTCGTGCACCGCGTAGCGGCCGGCGGTGTCCAGCAGGATGCCTTCGCTGGTGAAAAACCAGTCGCAGTTCCGCGTGCCGCCAATGCCCTGGATGATGTTCTCGGCACCGCCAGAGAAAGGAAAATGCAGCCCCGACTGCACGATGGCCGTGCTCTTGCCCGCCGCCGGGTTGCCGATCACCATGTACCAGGGCAGCTCATACAGCGCGGCCTGGCCGGTGCGCTCGCCGAGCTTGGAGGTCTTGATCGTCTTGATGGCTTCGTGCAGCCGGTCGCGGATCACCGCCGTCTCGGCACCGGCCTTGGCGCCCGCCTTGTGCCGCGCCGGTTCCACCAGCGTGCCCTCCAGGTCCTGCTCCAGCCGCTTGGCCGCCAGGCGCACGCGCCAGCGCTTCACGCCCCAGACGATCAGCGCAACAAGCAGGATGGCGCCCAGCACGGCCAGTGCCACCATGAAGCCGAGCTGCAGCGCATCGGCGCCCAGGAACAGGAAGGCCGCCAGCGCGGCCAGCCCGAGCACGCCCAGCACACGCGGGTCCAGAAGCAGTTGCAGAAAACGAGTCATGGAAAGCGCGATCGAAAAATCGTCAGTGGTACGGCAGGAAGAGGGGCAGCGGTCTCAGAGGCTGGCCGCAAGTGGCGGGCTCAGCAGCGTGGCGAGCCGCCAATGGCTGTCGGTCAACGAAAGCGCCAGCACCGGGGCCTGGCTTTCCTGCACCTGGGCGGCCGCAGCGCCAAGCATCACCAGCGCGCCAGCGGCGCCGAGGTGGCCAGTCAGCGTGCCCAGCAGCCGCATGTCGCTGCCCGGGTCCAGGTGGGGCAGCTGGGCCAGCGACACGGCAAACAGCTCGGTCGCGCGGGCGGTGTGCTGGTCGCTGTCGCTGACCAGCGTGGCAACCGGCGGCGGGGTGCCGGCCGGGGCCAGCGCAGCCTCGGCGGCGCGCTGCGCCTGGTCGGCCTGGGTCCGGCCCGGCAAATCCACGCTCTGGTCCCGGCGCAGCGCCTGCGGGCGGCCGAGTTGCGGCGGGGGCGCAAGGTCTTGCAGCAGGCTCGGCTCGGCGGTGGCAGCCAGCAGCAGCACGGCCGCGCCCTCGCCCGGCATCAGGCCCTTGGGCTGGCGCGCCGAATGGAACAGGCGCCGCTCGCGCTGCAGGCGCTGCAGCGCGCTGTCGTCGAGGTCGCTGTGGCAGGCCAGCACCAGCACCAGATCGTCGCGGTGCTGTCGGGCCAGGGCGTCGAGCAGTTTGTCGGCCGCCAGCATCAGCTCGGGTCCGCTGGCGCGGCTGGCCTGCAGCACCCAGCAGACCGGCGCCAGCACCGGCTCGCCGCACTGGCTCAGGCGCTGAGACAGCCAGTCCTGGGCGGCGGCAGCCTCGGCTTCGGACCAGTCCGCTGGCCAGGCCGCGAGCACGCGCACGCGCCCCGGCTCACGGGCACGCTGTTCCGCATCTTCCAGCGCAAAGCGCGCGGGCCAGGCCTGCAACTGGGCACAGGCAGCGTCCAGCAGCGGCGCCAGGCAGGCCAGCGCCCGGACCAGGCGCAAGGGCAGCTGGATGGACTGACTGGTGCCGGCCGGCAGTTGCTCCAGTTCGTCGCGCATGCCGGCCTCGTCGAGCTCGGCCACGCGGGCGCTCAGCACCGGCAGGCCTTCGTCGTCGCGCAAGTGGCGGTCGGGGCTGGGGCGTGGCGCGCCGGCCTGTGTCGCGGCCAGCAAGGCGGCGGCGTCGTCGCCCGCCGGCGTCTGTTGCCAATGGCCCAGCAAGCACCAGGCCGTGGGCCCGGCGGGCGCCGCCGCAGGCACCGCCTGCGCGGCACCGCTGGCGGCAGGCGCGGTGGCCGCCACGCTGGCGGCGGCCTGCCGCGCCGAAGCGCTGCGCAGCGCCCAACGCAAGGCCAGCAGCAGGCCGAACACCACCAATGGCAGCAGCCCGAGGTAGAGCAGCATGTCGCCAACACCCACGTCGCGGTGCTGGGCCTGCCATCGCCATAACACGGCAATCCAAACCACGCAGCACGTCGCTACCAGCAGGGCCAGGCCCTTGAGAAAAGACTTCATGTCGCCTTGAGTGCCGCGGGCCTTGGCCCGCCGCCAGCCGGGGTCAACCCGCGATCAATCGGTGGTCACCGCCTGCGAGGCGATCAGCGTGGCGCCGCAGGCGGTGGTGTCACCGTCACGGGCTGCGGGCTTGCCATCGATCATGCAGGTCGGGTCCCCGGTGGCGATCACGGTGGTGCCACCATGGCCTCGATGCGGGCAGGAAACCTGGTCGCCGACGCGGGCGATGGCTTTGCCAGACGTGGTGGTCGTGGGCGCACCGGCAATCACGACACCGCCGTGATTGGTCTTGTCGCCCACAACAATGAATGGCTTGGACATGCGTCCTCCTGAAGGCGGCGGTGGTTCCGCGCGCTCATGTTGGTCTGTCGTTGCACTGCCTTGATGGCAGAACAATCTCGGTGGCAGTCTAGGGCGAAAGCGCTTCTCCTGTCGCCGGCTGGGCCCCGCCTCGCAGCACGCCAGGGCGGCGCAGCTCCACGTGACCGAGGTCCTTGAGGCTGCGCCAACCGCCCCCCCAGGTCATGCCCAGGGACGCGGCCACCTCGCCGTACAACTCATAGCCCCGGGCAACCCAGGGCTCGCGTTCGGAAATGGCGATCTTGCCATCGCGCAGGAAAGCGCAGTCGGCTGCCAGTCCGTATTGATGGTAGCTGGCGCCGGCGCCGGCCAATGTGACTGAACTGCCCATGGTTGCAAGCATCGCCTGCCGCTCCGGGCTGCGGTATCCCTCGATCAACACCATGCGGTAGCCATGGCGTTCGGCCATCAGCTTGAACACCAGCAGCAACCTCTGTCGAAAGGCGTCATCCAGCAGTTCCCATTGGCGGCTGGCGCCCTGCACCATCGGCACGGCCTGCTCGACTTCCGGCGTCAAAAACAGCGCTGGCGGCAGCGGCGGCGGCGGTACAAGTTGTTCCCCTTGTAACAACATTGCGACATGCTCATCGACCGCGTGGGCCGCCGTGTGGTCAAAGCTGTCGGCCGGAAACCACATGCGCAACCAAAAGGCGGCCAGCGGCAGGCTCACCAGCAGAGCCAGCGCGCCCCCCAGCAACCAGGCCCGGCGCCGCAAATGATCGATCAGCGCGCGCGCGCCACCAACCGCCGCAGTGCCTGCGACCCCGCCCTGGCGCCGCGCGCCCGACACGGCACCGCCCAGTGCCGCCACCCCGCGCTGCCGGCCATGCACCGCAGCGCCCCGAACCCACGCCCGCGCGGCGGGGAAAACCAGCAGCGCCAGCAGGCCGATGGCCAACACGAAAAACACCACCAAAGTCAGGAGCATGAAGGGAACCGAAACGCCGCGGCGGCGTCTGAGTGAATCAACGAACAGATGAGCAAATGCGCGAACAAACGCAAGCGCTCTTCGTTTCATTTTGCTTGCATTTGCGTACAAACTGGGGGGACGCCAGCGCAAGCTGAATTCATAGAATCGCCGCTGACGACCCTTGCCTCCGGGGGTCCTGCAGGGAGAAGGTTTCCTCCATGGAACCAAAACAACAACACGGGGCAAGCTCAAAGCCGCAGCGCCCCAGCCTGATGGGCACGTCCGACAGCACCCCCAGCCTCGGTGCCGGCAAGAGTGCCCCTTCGGTCCGCCTGCTTGATGCGATTGAGCGCGAGACCACGGCTCGCTCGCCCAAGGGCCGCCGCAAGTCCTCGACGGGCTGGTTGCTCGGCTGCACCGGCCTGCTGGCCGCTGCCGCCGGCTGGCTCTGGCTTGGCGGCGCAACCCCCTCCGCCACAGGCGGGCAGGAATTCGCGTTGGCTGCCGTCTCGGCTGCTGCATCCGCGCCAGCCGCCGCATCGGCACCGGCTTCGATGGCCACCGCTTCGGCGCCAGTCGAAACGCTTGCCGCAGCAACGCCAGCCTCCGCTGCGCCACTCGTGGCCGAGGAAGCTGCATCAGGGGCCGCACGCATCGAACGCCTGGCTTCCGCCAACGACACCACTGCACCCGCTGCTGTGCATGGCGCCCCAGTCGGCGCTGCCACGGCACTGGCCAGTGGCTCACTGGCTGAGCGATCCCCTCCTGCCGATGTGCCGGAAGTCCGCGCCAAGGCAAAGCCTGAAGCCAAGGCCGAGCCGCGCAAGGATGCAAAGAAGGCCAAGCCGGCCACGGGCAATGATCGCGCAGTGGCCGCTGCGGCACCCGCCGCCAACGGCAAGACCCGGGCCGCCGCGGAGCGCGATGTGGCAGCGCTCAAGGCCAAGCCGGCTGCAAAACCCGCCACGCGCCGCGCGCACGAGACCGACCCCGACGCCGACGTGGTGGCCGCCATCATGGCCAGCCTGGACAAGCGCGGAGCCTCACCGCTGGCCGCCTTCCCGGCCGCGCCAGCCAGCCCCGGCGGCACGCACTCGGCCAGCAGCATTGCCGAGCTGGTGAGCCGATGCAATTCGCTGGCCGACGAAGAAATGCTGGCCTGCCGCCGCCGCATCTGCGATGGCTATTGGGGCAAGGCGCAAGCCTGCCCCACCTCTCTTTCGCCGCAGGCCTCTGCTCGTCCCTGAGCTGCCGCCCCTGACGGTTCCGGCCCATGAGCTTCCCCTCTTCGCTTGCACCTTTCGATGACGGCACCCGCCTCTACCGCCTTCAAGCCGAAGGCGAGCTGGCCCAGCTTCAGGTCGAAGCCTGGGCGCTGCAGGAAGCGCTGAGCCAGCCCTGGCAACTGCAGCTGAGCTGCGTGGCCGAGTCCGCGCAACTGGACCTGGACGCCATGCTGGGCCAACCGCTCACGCTGCTGACCCGGCTGTCGGACGGCAGCGAACAGCCGCGCAGCGGCCACGTCCTGCAAGCCATGGCCGACGACAGCGATGGCGGCCTGGCGCGTTACCAGTTCATCGTGCAGCCCTGGCTGGGCTTCCTGTCACAGACCTTGCGCAGCCAGGTGTGGCAGGACGTGGCCTTCCCCGACATGATCGACAGCGTGCTGACCCGCTACAGCGCGCTGGGCAGCTGGCGCTGGTCATCCTGCGTGACCGAGCACCTCGCCGCTTCGGCCGGAGGTGGCCTGCGCCCGTACGTCGTGCAGTACCGCGAAAGCGACCTGGCCTTCGTACAACGCCAGCTTGCCGCGGAAGGCATCGCCTACCGTTTCGAAGAAAGCACGGATGGCCAGCCCGGCCCTTGCGTGGTCTTCTTCGCCGACAGCACCTCGGCCGACAGTTGCCCCGAAGACATTTCGTCGGCGAGCGCACTGGGCGGCGCGGGCCTGCGCTTTCACCGCGACGGCGTGCAGGAAGCGCAAGACACGGTGCAGGCCTTCGGCGGCCAGCGCCGCCAAGCCCTGGCCGTGGCTTCGGCCACCAGCTACGACGTGGCCAGCGGCCGCCTGATCGCCGCCGAAGTGCCGACTGCCGGCATCGTCGGTGGCGAGAACGCCGCCTGGCTGGAAGCCTACGACAGCCTGGGCGAAGGCCTGTTCGCCGACGGCGGCCAGGCCCAGCGCGCCTTGACGCTGGCCCAGCAAGCCATCGAAGCGCGGCACAAGCGCTGGCTGGGCCAATCCGTGGTGCGCAGCTTCCAGGCTGGCACCCGCTTCGCGCTGGCCGAATCCTCGCTCGACGCACTGGACCCGTTCAAGCCCGAGGAAGACAAGCGCTTCCTGCTGACCAGCGTGACCCACGTCGGCATCAACAACCTGCCCAAGGACCTGAGCGACGCGATCGCCAAGGCCTTCAAGACGCCCGCCGGCAAGGATCCGGCCTTGCTGCCGGACTGGATCGAGCCGGCGCTGCGCCAGCGCGCGGCAGCCCGTGGCTATGCCAATCGCTTCGAGGCCTTGCGCGCCCACGTGCCCTGGCGCCCGCAGCTGCTGGACGACACCGGCGCGCGGCTGCATGCCCGGCCGCGCGTGGACGGCCCGCTGTTGGCCCGCGTGGTCGGCCCGGACGGCAGCACCTCGCCCGCCGGCGAGCAGGAAGTCCACACCGACCGCCTGGGCCGGGTGCGCATCCGCTACGAGTTCCAGGGCCAGGCCGATGCAGCCGAGCTGACCACGCTGGCAAGCCCCTGGGTGCGGGTGCTGCAGCCACTGGCAGGCGAAGGCTTTGGCGTGCACTGGACGCCACGCATTGGCCACGAGGTGCTGGTGGCGCACGTGGACGACAACATCGACCGGCCCATCGTGCTGTGCAGCCTGTACGACGGCCGGGGCGAAGGCGGTGTGGCGCCCACGCCGGGCGGCGAAGCGGCCGAGTCGGACCTGTCTGCCTTTGCGCAAAGCAGCGACAGCAGCCCCAGCGCGCAAGGCAATCTCGCCAATTCGGACGGCACGGGCCACAGCCCGGCCTGGCACGGCGGCGCACCGGGCGAGCTGGACCAGGACGGCCAGCGCAACGCGGCCGGACTGTCAGGCTACAAGAGCAAGGAGTTCGGCGGCCAGGGCTTCAACCAGCTGGTGTTCGATGACCACGACCAACAACTGCGCGTGCAGCTGGCCAGCACCCAGCACGCCAGCCAGCTCACGCTGGGTCACCTGATCCACCAGGCCGACAACCACCGCGGCAGCTTCCGCGGCACCGGGCTGGAACTGCGCACCGACGCCTATGGCGCGCTGCGCGCCAGCCAGGGCGTGCTGATCAGCAGCTTCGGGACGCAGCCGGCAGAACCCGCCGGCGACAACGCCGCCGGCATCGCGCTGGCCAGGCAGTTGCAGACCTTGGGCCAGGCCCTGAGCCAGGCTGCGCAGACGCACCAGGCGGTGCAACTCTCAGGCCACATCGGCAGCACGCAGGCCGGCCAGAGCAGCATCGACACCAAGGCCCCGCCACTGCCCGCCTGGCTCACGCAGGTCAGCGGCATGGCCGACGAACAGGCGCTGGGCCGGGCCCAGGGCGATGCGGCAGCCAAGACGACCACGGGCCAGGCCAAGTTGCCGCACGGCACCGATCCGGTGGTGGCCATCAGCGCCCGCGCGGGGCTGGCGACGATCGCCGGGCAGGACATCACGCTGGCCGCCGGCGAGAACCTGCACCTGGCCGCCGGCCAGGACAGCGAGCATGCCATGGCCGGCGCGCTGCGCATCCACACCGGCCAAGCCATCGGCATCCTCGGCGGCGCCATAGAGGCCGGCAGTCAGGCGGCCGGCACCGGCATCACGCTGATCGCCGGCCAGGACCCGCTGGACATCCAGGCACAGGCCGGCACGCTGCAACTCGCCGCCAAGGCCCAGCTCGCCATCCAGAGCCAGAGCCAGCACATCGACTGGGCTGCGGCCAAGAAGATCACGCTGGCCACCGCCGGTGGCGCCAGCATCGTGCTGGAGGGCGGGAACATCACCGTCGAGTGCCCGGGGACGGTCACGGTCAAGGCGGGAACCAAGGCGTTTGAGGGTGGTGAGGGCACGAGCTACGCGATGCCTTTGTTACCGCGAGGCGAATTCCAGCTCAACGGTTCATTCCCCTTTTCCGTCTAAGGAGCGCTTCCGGATGCTTGTCAGCTACCCGATCCTGATGGCGCGTCAGGCCAATGAAAGTGACGAAGCCTACCTGGAACGGCTGATCACAACCCACGTGAATGCCAACGAAGGCCGGTATCCGGTCAGCAGTGTCAACACACCCGCAGGGCCTGTGCATCGGTGGCATGGCGGCATTCACCTAACTGGCAATGGTGAGCCCATCCGAGCGATCGCTGATGGCGTCGTTGTCGCATTTCGCTTTGCAGCTGCGGTCGAAACCTATCCTGGCCAAGGCGACTACGACACCAGCTTCGTGCTGATTCGACACACCACGAAGAGCGGCGAGAACACCGACATGGTGTTTCATTCCTTATACATGCACCTTGCCAACCGGAGCAGCTTGCAGGCCGATCGCCTGATGCAATTGCCTGCCTGGTTGCGCCAAGCCACGTCCGGCCCTGACGTTGTGCACCCAGCACACCAGCTCGTATGGCGCAAGGACGTGCTCGGCTTTGCGGGAACGCTCTATGGCCGCGAGGCTTGTCATTTTGAAGTGTTTGCCACCGAGGCCAGCTTCAATGCTTTCTGGCGCGACAGCGCTAGCGTCACACAGGGCTCAGGCAGCGCCGACTTTTTCGGCCGGGCACACTTTGTCATACCGGCGCAGCAGCAGTTTGCTGCCAGCCACCCCAATGCAGACGCACAGGGCCGGCTGTTGATTCAGGACTCGCCGGGCACGCAAAACGATGTGTACCTTGCAGTGCCCGCGGGCCAAGCCGGCCAGAACCCCGAGCAGCTTTTTGTCAGTGTCAGTCTGCTGGAAGGGCGACGCACTGCAGTGACATACCGCACCGGCGCAAACGGCACTTACGAGCAGGTCGGCGCCCCCGTGACACAGGACGACTACGAATATGAACTCTTTCGTCTCTCGAGCACGCTTTATGCCGACTGCCCCAGTGCCGGCTGGGATTGGCTGCGCTTTGGCCGCGTGCTGGGGCCAGAAGCCACGCAAACACGGCAGAACTGGCAACTGGTGCGCTACAGCCCCGATGCCGTGGGCTACATCGACCTTGCACCGAACGCCATTGCCAAACTGAGCGATGCGGATTTTCCTCACTGGCTGGGTTGGGAGCGCCGGGACGAAGGCCAGGCTACCAGCGCAACTGACGGCATTTGCGACGATGCCCCGACGATCGCGCTCAGTACCGCCACCGACGACACGTCCCGATTAAAGCTTCGCCACCTGATTTGCAAGGCGCCCACGGAATGGGATGCAGGCGACCTTGCCACCCGCTACGCCCGCCTGCGCGACCCCGGCCAGCCGCTGGAGACCGACACCAGTTGGCAGGCATTTGAGCAGCATGTGCAACACCTGGCGTTTTGGAATGCAGCGCTGGGAGACCGCAGCGTTTGGCACTTCCATCCACTCCAGTTCATCGATCACTACCGGCGATGTGGTTGGCGCTCGCAGCGTGAGCTGTTGCAACTCGTGCCGCAGAACATCATCCGAAAGCCCGGTTCTCACAATTCCCCGTCGCAAGGCCATTGGGAGTCACCGCCGATCGGACCTGCCAATACGCTGCTGAGCACCCATGCAACTGAGCTAAACAAGGCATTGCGAAAGTTCTGCATCGACACCCCCATTCGTCAGGCTTGCTTCTTCGGCAACGCGGTACAGGAGACACAGTGGTTTCGCTTCCTGCGCGAGTCCAACGGTACCCAAGCCACCCTTCATTCTGGCTGGTATGGACGCGGCTACCTGCAACTGACCAACCCTAACGGCGCCATCAACGGTGGTAACAACAACTACTACAAGTACTTCCGGTTCCTGGGCCATAGCCCCGTGACGCCGCCCGGCGCCCAAGAGATCACCTGGCGAGACAGCATTGGCACGGATGCGTATCACGCCGCCCACAGCGCTGGCGCGTACTGGGTATGGCCGAACAAGTCGGTCCCAACGGCGCAAACCCCCAATCGGCCGCAGGTGGACAGTGCAAACAAGTACGCCGATGTCACAGCCGCCAATCAGCGTCGCACCATTGCAACCACGGCAGCAGGAAACAAAAGTTGGTACTACAACCAATCGTTCACCAACTGCGCGGCGGCAGTGAACTATCCCGCCACGGTGACCCAGAATCCACCCGACATGAACGGGCTGGTGGACCGTTCGACAGCATTCGCCAACGCCTTGATGGTGCTGGACGACATGGCCACGTTTCCTGACGCCCAGGGCACCCCTCAACGCATCCCTGCGGATTTCGTTCGAAGAACCGTCACATGAGCACAACCTCTCCTCGCCTGCTGTGGGCCCTTGCCTTCCTCGGCACGGCTACTGCGGCCACCGCCACGCCAGACCTGGACGCCTTGATCGCCACGACGCATAGCAAATGTGGCTATGAGGTCAGTGCCATCAGGCAACACATTCAAAACGGTCGCAGCGAGTCTGTCGGCACGGCCGGTCTCAAGATCGACTACGCGGTCGGTTGGCAGCAGGGCGGCAAGCGCATCGAAGGTGCTCTGACCTTCAACTGCGGCGGCGCCAGTGCTTTACCACCCGATCCGACCGCGCCGGTGGCGAGCCCCAAGGAACTCATTGCGGAGGAAGATGCCGGGGGCCGCTACAGCCGCCACGTCGCTTGGCAAAAACCTGTGAAGGCCGCTCACTGGTCACCGCAAGTCGCCTATGTCGACTACTCGTTCGGCGACGGGCAGCGCACTCGAAGCAATGACTTTCTGATATGTGACGGTCAGGTGGCCATACCCTGTATTTCGCTGTCGATCACCAAACCGGAAAAGTTGTCGGCCGATGAGATGGCTTCGGTGCTGTCGAAGATCGCAAGCATCGACGCGCTACGCTGAATCATTTTGTGCTGCTACCAGCTTTGCTCGGTGGGACGGCGTCCGTTGATGCGGCGGTGATGCCCACGCCTGTCACAGCCCGCCTGGCACGGCGGCGCACCGGGCGAGCTGGACCAGGACGGCCAGCGCAACGCGGCCGGACTGTCAGGCTACAAGAGCAAGGAGTTCGGCGGCCAGGGCTTCAACCAGCTGGTGTTCGATGACCACGACCAACAACTGCGCGTGCAGCTGGCCAGCACCCAGCACGCCAGCCAGCTCACGCTGGGTCACCTGATCCACCAGGCCGACAACCACCGCGGCAGCTTCCGCGGCACCGGGCTGGAACTGCGCACCGACGCCTATGGCGCGCTGCGCGCCAGCCAGGGCGTGCTGATCAGCAGCTTCGGGACGCAGCCGGCAGAACCCGCCGGCGACAACGCCGCCGGCATCGCGCTGGCCAGGCAGTTGCAGACCTTGGGCCAGGCCCTGAGCCAGGCTGCGCAGACGCACCAGGCGGTGCAACTCTCAGGCCACATCGGCAGCACGCAGGCCGGCCAGAGCAGCATCGACACCAAGGCCCCGCCACTGCCCGCCTGGCTCACGCAGACCACAGGTCAGGCCAAGTTGCCGCACGGCACCGATCCGGTGGTGGCAATCAGCGCCCGCGCGGGGCTGGCAACGGTCGCCGGGCAGGACATCACGCTGGCCGCTGGCGAGAACCTGCATCTGGCCGCAGGCCAGGACAGCGAACATGCCGTGGCCGGCGCGCTGCGCATCCATACCGGCCAGGCCATCGGCATCCTCGGCGGCCCCCCATTCCTGCCCATCAGAACTGCCAATCAGACCGAACAGCAATGGCTCGATGCCGCCATGACCGGCGTGAGCCCCGGGCATGTGCCCAAACGCGGCAACAACAGCATCGTCGGCGGCTATCCAATCAGCCTCGAACTGGGTTGGCACGGCGGCGTGCATCTCACCGCACCAAACGGCCCGAATGGCCAAGCCTTGCCCGTGCGTGCAGTTGCAGATGGCATGGTGATCCACGTTCGCCAGCCCACCGCCTTATCCACCGATTCGCAGCATGCCTTGAATTACGGCGCAGCCTCAGGAGCCCAATGCTGGACCAGCGACGGCATAGTGCTGGTGCGCCATGACACGGACATTGGCGCGAATGCGCAAAGGCCAGGCCGTGGCCGTCACCTTCTATTCGCTCTACATGCATCTGCATGCGGTGCGCAGCACGGTGACGGCAGGGCGCACCATCAACCGGAAGGCCGAACTGGGCGACGCCGGCTACATCTATGGCCAGCCGAGTCGCATCCACTTCGAGATCTTTTGCGACAACGAAAGCCTGCAGCGCTTCGTCGGTCGGGCTTCAGGCGACCTTCCTCTCGATCAGCACGGCCGTGCTGACGTGCTGTTCGGCGAGCTCTACTTCAGGCTGGCAGGCACGACGATCTACGCGGCTCAACCCGCCGCCAATGTGGTGACACCCACCGTGGCCGCAACCTACGCGGCCACGCAAGACCTGATCATCGGCCTGCGCTATGCCCAGGGCGGTGGCGCCCAAGGGCAGCAGGGCGATGCCACGGTCACCGCTTATCACGCTGATGGCTCGATCGAAGGTACACCGCTGCGTGAAACCGAGGCCGAGTACGCCCTATACACCAGCGCCAATAGCATCTCGACCGCGTATCCGGCGGCTGGACGTCCGGCCCCCAGCGCGGTGTACGAGGTGCTTCGCCTGGGCAGGGTCGTCAACACCGAGGAGGAAGCGCTCACCCCCGCCGACCTCCCCCATTGGCGCAAGGTCCGCTATCCCGGTGGCGAAGGCTGGGTCAACCTCAATGCCTCCACCGTGCGGAAGTTCAGCGACGCAGACTTCCCACCTTGGAAACGTTGGTCCTTGATCGACGACAGCGCTGACCAGGACAGCCGCTGCGACTCCGCCACGGTACTCGGCTGGTTGGACACCAATCTGGACCACCATGTTGATGCACAGGAGTCCGCTGCAGCGCAGGCCGACGCCAGCGTTGCGGAGCGTCTGTCGTACGCGATCTGCCGTTTTCCAACGGAGTGGGATGGCAGCACATTGGACGCACGCTGGGGCTGGCTGAAGACTGCCACACCTGAGAACCCCGATCCGCTGACGGAGACCGACTTTGCGGCGTTCAAGCGGCATGCGGAGGCCTTGTGCTTCTGGGCACAGGTGCCAGTTCAGACGCCAGCGTTGCCCGCCAATCCGTGGCGCTTCCATCCGCGAGCATTCATCGAATTGTTCCGGCGATGCGGCTGGCTAAGTCACGACGAATTGGCCTCGACGTTTCCAAAATACCAGTTCTACAACAGCAGTGGCAACCCCCGGACGGCGATCACTACCGCCAACGCAACCTATACGCTGACGCGGGCCACGGCCCGAACGCGCATCGCCCACCATGCCTACGCGCTGAATCGCTGCATCCAGAAATACATAGGTCCGGATCCGAAGCGGATCGCGATCTTCTTGTCTCAAGTTCTGCTCGAAACAGCCCAGTGGCGCAACCCCGGCGGCAACAACAGGCTGATGCACGAATGGGGCTATGGCGCCTACTCGGCTGCCAATCCTGCCACCCAGTACTACACCGCATTTTATGGTCGCGGCATGATGCAGTTGACGTGGGCAGGCAACTACAAAGCGTATGGTGAATACCGTCACTTGGCCGACCACACAGGGGCCTACATTGAGCGCCGCCCCCTGCCCAGCCCTCGTATCACTGCCACGTCCCAGCACTACAACGCGAACCCGAACGATGGCGGCGTGCAATCTCAATGGGCGCCGCGCTACGATCCCGACATCATTGGTGAGCAGCCCTACGAAGCATGTGACTCGGGCGGCTTCTACTGGATATCCAAGTCGTTTTCCGAGGGACTGAAGACGGACAGTACCGACGACTCTGCGGACCTCACCATCAATCCGCCTGCCCCGAAGGCGGCCGTCCGCGCCAACATGGCCCGTACCGAATGAGCCTCCAGCGCCTCCTCAAGCCCGCGCGCCAGCGACTCGCCCATCTCGCCATCGTGGCGACTCTGTGCGCGGGGAACACACTCAGCATGGCTTCCGCCGCGGCGCCAGACGCCGAGGACACGAAAGCCCACTTCGTACCTTGCAGCGGGGCCGACATCACCGCGACCGTGTCCAGGCAGGCCTTGTCTTATTCGATCACCCTTCCGGGACAGGCCTCAGTCGACCGCAGCGTGCCGCTGGACGTTGAACGCCAGCCTCACCTGATCGTGGAAGATTACAACTTCGACGGCCGTCCAGATCTGTCGGTCTGGTACCTGGACGAAGGCATGAGCACCTCAACCATTCATCGCGTCTTCCTGTTCGATCCTGACAGCCACGATCTGAAGGAAGTTGCGGCGCAGTGTGGGGAGGAATTCCTCAACCTGAAGCTCGACAAGCTGAATCGCCTGCTGATCAGCACCGTCTACAAGCAAGGCAAGCCCAGTATCTGCAAAACTTCGCTGGCGGGCAAACAAGCGCAACCTACCAAGGGGATGGCCGCCTGCAAAACGTCCCCGAATTGATCTCCCAGACACCTCCTGACCTTTTTGAGAAGAGTGTGGATGAGAATTCCGTCATCGTTGATGGGCTTGGAACGGCCCTTTTTTGTCAAAGCTTTCCATGCCCTCGGGGATCAGGTGGGCACACTGACCCAGAGCACAGCCTTTGAACACAGACACTCCACCGGAAATGCAGCAAAAGAAAGTGGAAGCCAGTGCGGCGAAATCGGCCGGCAAAAAGAAGACGGGTGCCCACTGATGTCAATATTTCGGCTTTGCTGGATCGGTTGCATCGTCGGCCATGTCAGTGCAGGATGGCCTCTCGCTTGCTTTGCCCAAGAAGTTCTCCCAAACGCCTACAGCCCAAACAATTCAGAAAATTCTGATGATCTGCAAAGGTCTTGGGCCGATTCAGGCAAACCATTCAACGAAGCCAAGCGAAAACTGATTGCCAGCGGGAAGATATCAATTGACCATGCGGCACCAGCCCAACCGCTGGAGATATCTCCTCTACCTTCTGATTGGAAGCTGGCCGCGGATGTTGTGAAGAACGGATGCGGCATCAGCCTCATCGTACCGGCCACGGCGGGCTACGATGGGCCGGACTGCTCGAAGAATACCGGCGGCGATCTTGTTTCTGGCCTTGCGGCGAGCGTGCAAGCTGATAAGAGGGTTTTTTATGGACATGCCATTAGAAGGCTGTATACGCAGGGACTGAAGTATGATGATCACTTTCAGAAAGTCAATTTCTTCGTTTTTGACCACCAGGGCTTTGAAGAACGCCTGCTGAAGAGCGGGCAAGTGGGAGCAAATGCCGAAGGGCTCTTCGTTAATTCCCATATAACACCCCTCTCCGCTGGGGACTCGAAGGTCATCAAGACCTTCCCAGTTAAAGTATCAAAAATAGGAAGCACTCAGCACTTGGTGGCTCGCTCCGCCTGGTCGCATAGCCATCACGGCAAAATTTCATATGCCACATGCATCTACTCCTTGCATGGAAATATTAATCGCGCGGCGGAAGCCATGACATGCTTCATGGATGTGTCGCCGACTTCCTATACAAGCCGCTATGTCGACGAGTACATGAAGGTCCTGGAATCTCTCCAGGTTAGTCCTTAGCTGTGCTACGGGCAGCCATTCACTGACACACCGTCGAACGCTTTGGTCGCGCCTTTGAATTTCACCGAAAATCTCACGCGGCGGTGTTTCACTCGGCATTCGGTCTCTTTGACAAGGAGAGCCCTCAGGACCTCTTTCGTCGGCCTTGCGAAGCTCGCAAGTCGTTGTCCCGAAACGACTTTCGGGTGATATCCGATGGTCAGATCTCCCGAGAATCAATCCAATGGAGATCGGTTTCTGGGAGTTCTGGAGTCGGCCCTGCAAAATCCATTTCCAGCGCAGCGACAGCAGTCATGTGATTCCTTGAGCCGCAGCGGTCACTTTGCGGACGGGGCATCGAAGCCAGAACGCGGGTGACGCAGCAGGTTGGCCA